>NZ_JBHVLR010000004.1:0-374261 GCF_042797335.1 Nocardiopsis sp. NPDC057823
CCGAAGCCTACCGCCTGCGGGCGCATGCCCGTGACGCTCTGGTCGGAGTGAAGAGGAGGTGCCGCTTCGACGCGGTCCGGGGCCGAACACGCCCTTTGGGCGCTCGCCGTCCCGCAGCGACTCGTTCGAGTGTAGGTAACAGCTGATGCGACGTCAAATCGCCTGGTCGGCGAGGCGGGAACCCCTGCCCTCAGGCGATCTCCGCGGGTTGTGGACCCCCCACACCGGGGATCGTGTGCGGCCGCGGCCGTTTCGTCGGACGAAGGTGGTCCTGCCCCTGCGGCCCCGGCCTCAAACCGGTCTCGGGGAACTTTTCCCGTCATCCCAGGTCGAAAGCTTGAGGGGCGGCCCGTCCGGGCCGCCCCTCAACGCGCGCGGGACCGCGTCAGACCATCGCCGCGATCTCCGCCGCCAGCTTGCGGAAGGCGATCCCCCGGTGGCTGATGGCGTTCTTCTCCTGGGGGGACAGCTCGGCCGTGGTGCGGCTCTCGCCCTCCGGGACGAAGACCGGGTCGTAGCCGAACCCGTTCTCCCCCCGGGGCTCGCGGATCACCCGGCCGCGCATCTCGCCCTCCGTCACGACCTCGGTGCCGTCGGGCAGGACCAGGGCCGCGGCGCACACGAACGCGCCGGCGCGGCGTTCCGGCGGGGTGTCCGCCAGCTGGTCCAGGACCAGCTCCAGGTTGGCCCGGTCCTGGTCGTCCGCGCCGAAGCGGCCGGCCCAGCGGGCCGACAGCACGCCCGGCATGCCCCGCAGCTCCTCGACGCTGAGCCCCGAGTCGTCGGCCACCGCGGGCAGCCCCGTGTGGGCGGCGATCGCGCGCGCCTTGAGCAGGGCGTTGCCGACGAACGACGGCTCGGTCTCGGGGACCTCCGGTGCGTCCGGGAACGCGTCGAGGGACAGCACCTCGGCGCTCACACCGGCGTCCGCGAGGATGGCGCGCAGCTCGGGCACCTTCTTGGCGTTGCGGGTGGCCAGCACGATCTTCACGATTCCCCCTTCTCCGGCGACGCCGCCGATCCGGGTGCCGTTGAGTACGGTCACTCCGCCAGGGCCTTCTTCTGGAGGCCGGTCAGTTCCTCGCAGCCGCCGACGGCCAGGTCGAGCAGCTTGTCGAGCAGTTCGCGGTCGAACGCCGCGCCCTCGGCGGTGCCCTGCACCTCGATGAACTTCCCGTCGCCGGTGAGGACGACGTTCATGTCGATGTCGGCGACGGAGTCCTCGAGGTAGTTGAGGTCCAGCCGGGGCTGGCCCTGGACGACGCCGACGCTGACCGCGGCCAGGGAGCCGGTGAGCGGGTTGTTCTTGAGGTTGCGGCGCTTGCGCAGCCACTTCACGGCGTCGGCGAGGGCCACGTACGCGCCGGTGATGGCGGCGGTGCGGGTGCCGCCGTCGGCCTGGAGGACGTCGCAGTCCAGGGTGATGGTGTGCTCCCCCATCGCCTTGAAGTCGACGACCGCGCGCAGGGAGCGGCCGATGAGGCGGGAGATCTCGTGGGTGCGGCCGCCGATCTTGCCGCGTACGGACTCGCGGGCGCCGCGGGTGTCGGTGGCGCGGGGCAGCATCGCGTACTCGGCGGTGACCCACCCCTCACCGGTGCCGCGGCGCCAGCGCGGGACACCGTCCTCGACGGTGGCGGCGCACAGCACTCGGGTGTCCCCGAACTCGATGAGCGCGGAGCCTTCCGCCTGGCGCAGCCAGTTGCGGGTGATCGTCACGGGGCGGAGTTGGGTCGGAACTCGTCCGTCAGGTCGGGCCATGGTCAAGAGCGTATACGTGCGCGCTCGCCCAGGGGGCGGGTGTCGCGAAGGCGTGCGCGGAGTGGGACCCACGCCACGCTCAGCCGCCGATGGTGTGCGTCCGTCCGCTGCGGGCCAGGTCGATGGGCCCGTCGTAGGTGGAGCGGGCCTCCGCCAGGGTGACGTCGTCGTCGTTCCACGGCACCAGGTGGGTGAGCAGCAGGCTGCGGGTCCGGGCGCGGCTGGCGTGCTCGCCGGCCTCGCTGCCGGTGAGGTGCATGTCCTTGGGGTGCTCGACGTGGTCCTGGAAGGCGGCCTCGCACAGGAACAGGTCCGTGTCGGAGGCCAGGTCGACGAGGGAGTCGCAGGCGCCGGTGTCCCCGGAGTAGGCCATGCTGGCGCCGTTGTGCTCCAGGCGGATGCCGAAGGCCTCCACCGGGTGGTTGACGCGGTCCACGCGGACGGTGAAGGGGCCGATGCCGAGGGTCCCGGGGGTGAGCTCGTGGAAGTCGAAGACCTCGGTCATGCCGGGGTCGGGGTCCAGGCCGTAGGCCTCGGCGACGCGCTCGGAGACCCCGCTGGGGCCGTAGACGGGGATCCGGGGTTTGGCGCCGTCGGGGTGGAACATCCGGGCGACCCAGTACGAGCACAGGTCGAAGCAGTGGTCGGCGTGCAGGTGGCTGAGGTAGACGGCGTCGACGGAGTAGATGTCGACGTGCCGCTGGAGCGCGCCGAGTGCGCCGTTGCCCATGTCGAGGAGCAGGCGGAAGCCGTCGGCCTCGACCAGGTAACAGGAGGCGGGGCTGTCCGGCCCCGGGAAGCTCCCGGAGGACCCGATAATCGTGAGTCGCACGTCGTCGTCGCCTTCTCGAAGGGCCGCGCGGCTCCGTGGCACCCCCGACCGTGTGCGCGGAGTACGGATGGCGGCTGGTTCAGCGGTTGTCCCGTTGTTACGGGTCTACCCCAATGGCCGCCCGGGTGGTACAAAATGTGTCCTGCATCTCACGCGACCTCGATCACGTGTGAATTTTTCACACCATATGACACGTTCCGGGTGATTCGTTCCCGCCGTATTACGGTCCGCTTCCGGCCCGCCGACGTGCGCGGGAGTGCCGCGTCCGCATCCGGACACCGGCCGTGGGAACACGGCGGGGGCGGCACCCCGGGTCCGGGATGCCGCCCCCTGGGGGTGCGTGCGGGTCAGGCCCAGAGCTGGCCGTCGAGGCGCTCCTCCGCCTCTTCCAGCGTCCCCTCGTAGGCCCCCGTCGACAGGTACTTCCACCCGGCGTCGGCGATGACGAACGCGATGTCGGCGCGCTCCCCCGCCCGCTCCGCCTTGCGGGCCATGCCCAGCGCGGCGTGCAGCGCCCCGCCGGTGGAGATCCCGGCGAAGATGCCCTCCTTGTCCAGGAGTTCCCGGGTCCGCCTGAGGGCGGCGTCGGCGGGCACGGAGAACCGCGTGGTGAGCACCGACTCGTCGTACAGCTCCGGGACGAACCCCTCGTCGAGGTTGCGCAGGCCGTACACGAGCTCGCCGTAGCGCGGCTCGGCGGCGACGATCCGCACGTCCGGCCGGTGCTCGCGCAGGTAGCGGCCCACGCCCATGAGCGTTCCGGTGGTGCCCAGGCCCGCCACGAAGTGGGTGATCTCCGGCAGGTCCGCGAGGAGCTCGGGGCCGGTCGTCTCGTAGTGGGCGCGGGCGTTGGCCGAGTTGCCGTACTGGTAGAGCATCACCCAGTCGGGGTGTGCGGCGGCCATCTCCTTGGCGACGCGGACCGCCTCGTTGGAACCGCCGGCCGCGTCGGAGAAGTGGACCTCGGCGCCCCACATGGCGAGGAGCTGCCTGCGCTCCTGGGAGGTGTTCTCCGGCATGACGCAGACCATGCGGTAGCCGCGGAGTTTGGCGACCATCGCCAGGGAGATGCCGGTGTTCCCCGACGTCGGCTCCAAGATGGTGCAGCCGGGGGAGAGCAGCCCGTCCTTCTCCGCCTGTTCGATCATGAAGAACGCGGCGCGGTCCTTGATGGACCCGGTCGGGTTGCGGTCCTCCAGTTTCGCCCACAGCCGGACGTCCGGGGAGGGCGAGAGCCGGGGCAGGCCGACGAGCGGCGTGCCGCCGAGGGAGTCGAGCAGGGATTCGTAGCGCATGGGCGCGCCTAGCGGCTTCCGCCGGCCACGGCGGGCAGGATCGTGACGTTGTCGCCGTCGGAGAGCTTCGCCTCCAGGCCGCCGACGAAGCGCACGTCCTCGTCGTTGAGGTACACGTTGATGAAGCGGCGCAGCTTGCCGTCGTCCACCAGGCGCGCGCCGATGCCCGGGTAGCGGCTGTCCAGGTCGTCGAACAGCTCGCCCAGGGTGTCGCCGCTGCCCTCGACGGCCTTGGCGTCGCCGGTCAGGTTGCGCAGGATGGTGGGGATGCGGACCTCGATGGCCATAGGTGTGTCTTCCCGTGAACGTGGTTGGTGTGCGTACAGTCCCAACGAGGCGCCTCCCGCGGCCATTCCGCGGGCCCCGTCGGGCGGGGCGGGGTGCTACCCGGTGATCTCCACCGGCTCCTCGGTGACCTCGCCGTCCAGGATCCGGTAGGAGCGCAGTTCCGCGGTCTCGGGGTCCCTGGTGGACACGAGCACGTAGTGCGCGTTGGGCTCGGACGCGTAGGAGATGTCGGTGCGCGAGGGGTAGGCCTCGGTGGCCGTGTGGGAGTGGTAGATCACGACGGGTTCCTCGTCGCGGTCGTCCATCTCCCGCCAGACCTTCAGCTGCTCGAGGGAGTCGAACCGGTAGAAGGTCGGGGACCGCTCGGCGTTGACCATCTCGATGAACCGTTCGGGACGGTCGGTCCCCGCGGGGCCGGCCACGATGCCGCAGGCCTCGTCCGGGTGGTCGCGACGGGCGTGGGCGACGATCTGGTCGTAGATCGAGCGATCAATCCTCAGCATGCCTCCCAGGGTATCGGAACAAATTTCCCTACCAACCGAATGGGTATTGTTAGCGTCGGCCGAGGTCACCCCGTGCGCGATCCGGGCGGATCAGGGCAGGTCGGCGTGAGGTCGCACAACTCCACGGATTAGGCTCATGCCCATGAACGACCATGGCAGCAGCGCGCTGCTGACCGACCACTACGAGCTGACGATGATCCAGGCGGCCCTGCACAGCGGGGCGGCGGCCCGGCCGTCGGTGTTCGAGATGTTCGCCCGGCGCCTGCCCGAGGGGCGCCGCTACGGCGTCGTGGCGGGGACCGGGCGGTTCCTGGAGCAGCTGGAGGGCTTCCGGTTCCGCACCGAGGAACTGGACTTCCTGTCCGACAACGGTGTGGTGGACGACACGACCCTGCGCTGGCTCTCGGAGTACCGGTTCTCCGGGAACGTGTGGGGCTACGGCGAGGGCGAGGCCTACTTCCCGGGGTCGCCGATCCTGGTCGTGGAGGGCACCTTCGCCGAGGGTGTGATCCTGGAGACCCTCGCCCTGTCGGTGTTCAACCACGACAGCGCCATCGCGTCGGCGGCCAGCCGGATGGTCGTGGCGGCCGGCGAACGGCCGCTGATCGAGATGGGGTCGCGCCGCACCCACGAGGCGGCGGCCGTCGCCTCCGCGCGCGCCGCGTACGTGGCCGGGTTCGCGACCTCCTCCAACCTGGAGGCGGGGCGCTCGTACGGGGTGCCCACCGGCGGCACCGCCGCGCACGCGTTCACGCTGCTGCACGACAGCGAGCGGCACGCCTTCTCCGCGCAGCTGGACTCCCTGGGTGCGCAGACGACCCTGCTGGTGGACACCTACGACGTGGAGCGGGCCGTGCGCACGGCCGTCGAGCTGGCCGGGCCGGAACTGGGCGCGGTGCGCATCGACTCCGGCGACCTCGGCAAGACCGCGGGGCGGGTGCGCGAGCAGCTGGACTCGCTCGGCGCCACCGGGACCCGGATCGTGGTGACCGGCGACCTGGACGAGCACTCCATCCAGGCGCTGGCCGTGGCGCCCGTGGACGGCTACGGGGTGGGTACCTCCCTGGTGACCGGATCGGGCGCGCCGACGGTGTCGCTGGTGTACAAGCTGGTGGCACGGGCGCACGGGACGTCCGCGGACCTGCCGCTGGAGCCGGTGGCCAAGCGCTCGGTGGGCAAGCCGAGCCGGGGCGGCCGCAAGTGGTCGGTGCGCCGGCTCGACGACACGGGCACCGCGATCGCCGAGGAGGTGTTCCCCTACGAGCCGCCGGAGGCGGTGGGGACCCGCCCGCTGCTGCGGCCGCTGGTGTCGGACGGCGAGGTGGTCGGCGGCGAGAGCGTGCACGACGCGCGCGAGCGCCACCGCGCCGCGGTGGCCGAGCTGCCCGAGCAGGCGCTGCGGATGTCGCGGGGCGAGGCCGCCCTGCCGACGGTGTTCCACTGACCGGCCGTGTTCCGGTGGACCGGGTTGCGAGAGGAAGGGGTGCCGGCATGACCAGAGCGCTCATTGTGGTGGACGTGCAGAACGACTTCTGCGAGGGCGGCAGTCTGGCGGTGGCCGGGGGCGCCGCCACCGCAGAGGCCGTGACCGGGCACGCGCGCTCGGGCGGGTACGACCACGTGGTCGCCACCCGCGACTACCACATCGATCCGGGGGCGCACTTCTCGGACGAGCCCGACTTCGTGGACAGCTGGCCGCGGCACTGCGAGGCGGGCACGCCGGGGGTGGAGTTCCACCCGGGCTTCGACGCCTCGCTGGCCGAGGAGGTCTTCAGCAAGGGCCGGTACACGGCGGCCTACAGCGGGTTCGAGGGGACCGCCGAGGACGGCTCGACGACGCTGGCGGAGTGGCTGCGCGAGCGCGGGGTGGACGAGGTGGACGTGGTGGGCATCGCCACCGACCACTGTGTCCGGGCCACCGCGCTGGACGCCGTGCGGGAGGGGCTGCGCACGCGGGTGCTGCTCGGCCTGACCGCGGGTGTGGCGCGGCCGACCGTGGACGCCGCGCTGGCGCAGCTGGACGAGGCGGGCGTGGCCCTGGAGGGCGAGCCGCGCGTCGGCTGACCCTGACGGGCGAGGGGGCGGGGCCGTGCGGTCCCGCCCTCCGCCGTGTCAGGGGTGGGAGAGCAGGGTGCGCAGGACGTCGCCCGCGCGCGTCCACAGCAGGGAGCCGCCCTCCCCCGGCAGCAGGTGGCGGCGGGCGCCGGGAATGCGGCGGGTGAGCAGCGCCGCCCGGTCCGGGGAGTGGAAGGCGTCCAGTTCGCCGTACCAGACGTCGGTGGGGACGGCGGCCTGCTCCGGCGCCGGGTCCCAGCGGCCGGAGGCCAGGACGGTGTCGCGGGCGTACCCGGCGCCGTCGCCGGCGAAGCCCTCGGCCAGGGCGCGGCGGTAGGCGGCCGCGAAGGCGGGGGCGCGGTACACGGCCGCGTCGCGTTCGGGGGCGTGGGCGGTGACCAGGTCCCACATGCCGTCGGGGCCCAGTTGCGCGAGGTCGCGCCCGGCGCGGTCCGGGTCGGCGGCCACCGCGTCGCGCAGGGACCGTGCGCCGGGGTCGAGGAGGTCGGCCAGGCCGGGGTGGGCGATCTCGTCGGCGGGCGAGACCAGGGCCAGGGCGCGCGCCGTGCCGGCCGCGGCGCAGGCGAGGGCGAAGGGAGCCCCCTGGGAGTTGCCCACGACGGCGGGGCGGCCCAGGCCCAGGTGGTCCGCGAGGGCGCGGGCGTCGGCGGCGAAGTCCGCGGCGGTGCGGCCCGGGGCCGGGTCCGAACCGCCCAGGCCGGGGCGGTCCGCCGAGACCAGGTGCACGCCGAGTCCGGCGAGCAGGTGGGTGCCGAAGCCCAGGGAGCGGCCGGTGGCGGCGCCGGGGCAGAGCAGGACGGGGGTGCCGCCGGGGTCGCCCCACGAGCTCCAGGCCAGGGCGCGGCCGTCGGGCAGGGTGAGCGCGCCGGTGCGCTCGGGGGCGTCGACTCCGAGTTCCATGCCGGGGAGCCTAGGGGGTGCCCGCGCGCTCCGACCAGTGGTTTTCCCGGACACGCGAGGGGGCGGCGGGAGGGTTCCCGCCGCCCCCTGCCGTGTCGCGGCTCAGGCGACGCCGATGGCGGCGCGGACGCGGTCCAGGACGTCGCGGGCGCGCTCGCGGGCGCGGGCCGACCCGGCTTCGAGGATGTCCTCGATCTCCTTCGGGTTCGCCATGAGCTCCTCGTAGCGCTCGCGCTTGGGGCCCAGCTCGGCGTTGACCGCCTCGAAGAGCTCGTTCTTGAGCTCGCCCCAGCCCATGCCGCCCTGCTCCAGGCGCTTGCGCACGTCGGCCGTCCTGTCGGCGTCGGCGAAGTGGGTGAGGAGCTGGAAGGGCACCGAGGTGTCGGGGTCCTTGGGGTCCTCGACGGGGGTGGAGTCGGTGGGGATGCGGCGGATCGCCTTCTTGAGCTTGTTCTCCGGCAGGAAGAGCGGGATGTGGTTGTCGTAGGACTTGCTCATCTTGCGGCCGTCGACGCCGGGGAGGATGCTCGCCTCGCTGTCGTCGATGACGCCCTTGGGCAGGGGGAAGGAGTACCCGTGCTCGCCCTCGCCGTAGCGGTTGTTGAAGTACCCGGCGATGTCGGCGGTGTACTCGATGTGCTGGGACTGGTCGCGGCCCACGGGGACGTGGGTGGCCTGCATGATGAGGATGTCCGCGGCCATGAGGATGGGGTAGTTGAACAGCCCCATGTTGACCCCGGCGTCCAGGTCGGTGATCCCGGCCTCGTTGTTGCGGTCGCGGGCGGCCTTGTAGGCGTGGGCGCGGTTCATCAGGCCCTTGGGGGTGAGGGCGCTGAGGATGGTGGTCAGCTCGAAGGTCTCGGGGACCTTGGACTGCTGGTAGATGACCGTCTTGGCCGGGTCCAGCCCGCACGCCAGCCAGGTGGCAGCCCCGGACCGGATGCTGTGGCGGAGCTCGTCCGCGTCCTTGACGGTGTTGAGCGCGTGGTAGTCCGCGACGAAGTAGTAGGTCTCGTAGACGTCCGCGGCCGCCAGGGCCGGCTGGATCGCGCCGACGTAGTTGCCCAGGTGGAAGTCACCGGTGGGCTTGATCCCGGTCAGGTAGGTGTTCGCTGCCATGCCCCAAGCCTATCGGCGCGCCCGCGCCCCCTACCCGCCCGGGCGCGCCGGAGGTCAGGGGCGGTGGGGGGAGCGGAAGGCGGCCCAGTGTTCGGCCATGCGGCGGGCCTGGCCCTCGGTGAAGTGGGTCATGCAGTCGTCGTCGCTGTAGTCCATGAAGTTGGTGACCGGGTCGCGGCCGCCGCGGTGCGGGCAGGAGTCGCGGCCCTGCGGGCAGCCGGCCGCGGCCTCGCGCTCGTAGGGGGTGTCGCCGACGTAGTCGCCCGGGGTGGTGCAGCCGTTCTGGAAGGTGTGGAACAGGCCCAGCCAGTGGCCGACCTCGTGGGTGCCGGTGTGGCCCAGGCCGAAGCGCTCGCGGCCGCCGCCGGGCAGGGTGTCGTGGGCCAGGACGACGCCGTCCTGGTCGGGCGCGGCGGCGTGGTCCTGCGGGAAGCTGGAGTAGCCGAGCAGCCCGGTGCCCAGGTCGGCGGTGTAGATGTTGAGCGTGTCGGCGCCGCCGCGGTGCAGCTCGGAGCGGATGCGGTCGCGGTGGCCGTTGAAGTCGGAGAACCAGGCGTCGTTCTCGCTGCGGGTGACCTCGGAGAGGGTGAACCGGAAGCCGGTGTCGGCCCCGGCGGCGTCGTAGCCGCCGGAGTAGGCGGTGTTGAGGACATCGATCTGGTCGCGGATGCGGGCGTCGCTCACGTGGCCCCTGCCGTCGGTGGCGGAGATGACGTGGACCACGACGGGGACGGTGCCCGGCGGGGCGATCTCGTGGGACCGCAGGGAGCGCAGCGCCTCGCGCAGCCGGTCGTTGTAGCGGGCGGCCTGCTCGGGGGTGAGCTCCCCGCTGTCGGTGACGGTGTCCGATCCGGGTTCGGCGAGGCGGGCGGTGGTGCCCGGCGGGCAGTCGGGCCCGCGGACCGCCGCCGCCCGTTCGGTTCCGGCCCCGGCGGGGTCGGGCAGCGCGGTGCCCGCGACCATTCCGCTCAGGGCGAGTCCGCACATCGCCAGTCCGGTCCAGAGTGCGGCGGTCGCGCCGCGTGCGTTTCGTCCAATCACTTCACGGACTGTAGTGAAATGAACACGTATAGCACGCGAGCCCGGGCGCGAGCTTGCGAAGTGTTTGCCCGGATGGCCCGGAATACCCCCTGTTACTTGCCGCCGACCGCCCAGACGCGGAGCTTCGCGATGCGCTCGCGGATCTGGTCCGGGGTGGCCTGGGCGACCGGCGGCCCGCCGCAGGCGCGGCGCAGCTCGTTGTGGATCACCCCGTGCGGCTTGCCGGTGCGGTGGTGCCAGGCGCCGACCAGCCCGCTCAGCTCGCGGCGCAGGTTCGCCAGGACCTCGTGGGTGGGGCCCTCGTCCCGGACCGGCTCGTCCTTCTTGCGGGCCTTGATCTCCCCGGCCTTGATGTCGTCCTTGCGCTTGCGCAGCAGCTGTGCCACCTGCTGGGGCTCCAGCAGGCCGGGCAGGCCCAGGAAGTCCTCCTCCTCGGTGGAGCCGGGCACGCCGCCGTACTCGTTGCCGTCGTAGAGGGCGCGGTCGAACTCGGCCGACGCCTCCATCGTCTCGAACGGCAGCTCCTCCCCCGCGTCGGGGGTGTCGCGCTTCCTGTTGGCCTCCTTGAGGAGGTCCTCCTCCGGGTACTCGTCGTCCTCGGCGGGGGTGCGGTCCAGGACGTGGTCGCGCTCGCGCTCCATGTCCCCGGCGAACTCCAGCAGGGTGGGCACCGAGGGCAGGAACACCGAGGCGACCTCGCCGCGCTTGCGCACGCGCACGAACCGGCCGATGGCCTGGGCGAAGAACAGGGCGGTGCTGGTGGAGGTGGCGTACACCCCGACCATCAGGCGGGGCACGTCCACGCCCTCGGACACCATGCGCACCGCGACCATCCACCGGTCGTCGCCCTTGGCGAACCGGGTGATCTTCTTGGAGGCGGTGGGGTCGTCGGAGAGCACCACGGTAGCGCTCTTGCCGGTGATCTGGCGGATGATGCGCGAGTAGGCGCGGGCGTTCTCGTGGTCGCTGGCGATGACCAGGCCGCCGGCGTCGGCGTGGGTCTTGCGGACCTCGGTGAGCCGCCGGTCCGCGGCCTGGAGCACGCGCTTGATCCAGTCGCCCTTGGGGTCCAGCGCGGCCCGCCACGCCTGGGAGAGCGCGTCCTGGGTGAGCGGCTCGCCCAGGCGGGCGGCCAGCTCGTCCCCGGCGCGGGTGCGCCAGCGCATCTCGCCGGAGTACGCCATGAAGATGACGGGGCGCACGACGCCGTCGGCCAGCGCCGGGCCGTACCCGTAGCTGTAGTCCCAGGAGCAGCGGCGCACCCCGGCGGAGTCCTGGACGTAGTCCACGAACGGGATGGGGTTGATGTCGGACCGGAAGGGCGTCCCGGTCAGGGAGAGCCGCCGGGCCGCCGGGTCGAACGCCTCGCGGGCGGCGTCGCCCCAGGACAGGGCGTCGCCCGCGTGGTGGACCTCGTCGAAGATCACCAGGGTCTTGCGGGCCTCGGTGCGGTTGCGGTGCAGCGCCGGGTGGGCGGCCACCTGGGCGTAGGTGACGGCGGCGCCGAGGTACTGCCGCCCCAGGGCCCCCTGTCCGTTGCGGAAGTCGGGGTCGATGGGGATGTTGAACCGCGCGGCGGCCTCGGCCCACTGCTTCTTGAGGTGCTCGGTGGGGCAGACGATGGTGATGGCGCGGACGATGTTCCGCTGGAGGAGCTCGCTCGCCAGGGTGAGGGCGAACGTGGTCTTGCCCGCGCCGGGCGTGGCGACCGCCAGGAAGTCCCGCGGCTGTCGGCGGAAGTACTCCTCGAACGCCTCCCGCTGCCAGGCCCGGAGCCCGCTGAGGCGGTCCTCGGTCGTGGTCTGCGTCACCGTCATGCGTTTCGTCCCCCGATACTCACCTGCTCGAGATTAGCGGCCCGGTCCGACCGCACAGGGTCGGCTTCCCGTGGTGCCGCGCACATCCGCGGGCCCGGATCGGCCGCCGCGAAGGCCCGCGAACGCCCGCGCACGGGCACATACGGACGCGAACACGCACGAGCCCCGCGGGTCCGGAGGTTCTCCGGACGGACCCGCGGGGCGCGCGTGTCGCGGCGGGGCGCGCCCGGGGCTCCGCACAGGAGCCGTCCGGGCCGCCCGGCACGGGCGCCGGGCCGGGCGGGGCGTCCGCCGGGCCCGGCCCCGTGTCACTCGGCGGGCGACTCCTCCGCGGGGGCGCCGGAGTCCGTCGGCACCACACCCGACTCGTCGGCCTCCTCGGCCCCCGCTCCCCCACCGGCCCCGCCCGCGCCCTCGATGTCGACGGCGCCGTCGTTGAACGGCATGTAGGGGGAGATCGCCGGGAACGCGAAGAACCACAGCAGGGCGGCGGCCCCGGCCAGCAGGCCGAGCGCCATGATGAACTTGGAGATCCAGGGTCCGGGCAGGATGCGCCAGATCAGGCCGTACATGCGGGTCTCCTCACTCGCTCTCGGCGGCGTCGGGGGCCATGTGCGCGATCGAGTCGGGCATGCCCTCCGACTTGGGCGTGGTCTCGACGAGTTCGCCCCACACGATGAGCCGGTGCGTGTTGTTCAGCTTGGGGGCGCAGGTGGTGAGCGTGATGATCGACCGCCCCGGCTCGGCCTCGCCCGCGCCCTCAACGTCGTCGAACGGGTCGGGTTCGATCACCCACACGTCGGTGGGCACGACCGTCTCCTCGCGGAACACCTCGTAGGTGTAGAAGTTCTCGCCGTCCTCCAGCACCAGGACGTCGCCGTTCTCCAGCAGGTCGATGTCCCAGAACAGGCCGGGGGTGCGGTGCGCGGCGATCGCGTAGTTGCCCGGCTGCCCGGGGCTGCTGGGGTACTCGGTGTAGTGCCCGGGGCTGTAGCGGATGTCGTCCTGCGTGGTGCCGTTGACGACGACCCAGTCCAGGTCCAGGGACGGGATGTACAGCCGGCTGTCGGCGCTGCCGGGCAGGGGCTCGGAGTCGGGACCGCGCTCCTCGGCCTCCGCCCACGCCTCCTCCAGCCCCTGGGCCAGCCCCTCCTGTTCGCGGTCGGTCTCCCACCGGGAGCCGTACACCTCGTACGCCGCGTAGAACAGCATGAGGAGGCCCGCGGTCAGCAGGATCTCGCCGACGAAGCGGACGATGCCGCGCACCACGTCACCGGGGGTGGCCCGGCGGCGGGGCGGGGGTTTGCGGCGGCGGCCGCCGGAGGAACGGCGTCGGCCCTCCCCGGATCCGGGGTCATCCTGTGGCTGTCGTTCCGTTGTGGACACCAATACGACCTACTCCTGTGGACGTCTCGCGTGTGCTCCGTGGACCTACCGGAGGGGCACGACCAGCGGGATCCCGGTCCTCGGGTGCGGCAGGACCTCGACCTCGTGCCGGTAGACGGTGCTGAGCAGGGACGCGGTGAACACCTCGGCGGGGGGACCCTGCGCGGCGATCCGTCCCTGGGAGAGTATCGCCACACGATGGGCGTAGGCCGCCGCAAGCCCCAAATCGTGCAGGACCACGATAACCGCACCGCCGCGTTCGGCGAGTGAACGCGCGATGCCCAGCACGAGTTCCTGGTGGTGGATGTCCAGGGCGGCGGTGGGCTCGTCGAGCATGAGCAGCGGGGTGTCCTGGGCCAGGACCCGAGCGAGCATCACGCGGGCCCGTTCGCCGCCGGACAGGGTCGGGAAGCCGCGGTCGGCCAGGTGGGAGACGCCGGTGCCCTCCATCGCGGCGGCGACGATCCCGTCGTCCTCGGCCGGGTCGGCCAGCCCCGCCCAGGGGGCGCGGCCCATGGCGACCAGTTCGGCGACGGAGAACGGGAAGCCGACCGAGGCCTCCTGGGGCAGGACGGCGCGGCGCAGGGCGAGCTCGGGCGGGGTCCAGGCGCCGAGCCCGCGGCCGAAGAGGTCGATGCGGCCGCCGTCGGCGCCGCCCCGCTCCGCGGCCGCGGCGAGGTCGCCGGACGCGGCGGCCAGCAGTGTGGACTTGCCCGCGCCGTTGGGCCCGACCAGTGCCACCAGCTCCCCGGCGCGGACGGTGAGGTCCACCCCGTCCAGGAGGGCGCGTCCGCCGCGGCGGACGGTGACGCCCTCGGCGCGCAGCACGGGGTCGCCGACGGCGACGGGGCCGGGGCGCGCGGGCGGGCGGGACAGGGGGGCGAGGGCGGCCCGGGTCCGCCGTCGGAGGGTGGGGATCACGACCAGCCTCCCTGCTTGGCGCGGGTGCGGTAGAGGAGGTAGAAGAAGAACGGTCCGCCGAGCGCCGAGGTGACCACGCCCAGGGGGATCTCGGCGGGGGCGGCGGCGGTGCGGGCCAGCAGGTCGGCGGCGAGCAGCAGCAGCCCGCCGCCCAGGGCGCTGGCCGGCAGCAGCACACGGTGCCCGGGCCCGGTGACCATCCGGACGATGTGCGGGACGACCAGGCCGATGAAGGCCACGATCCCGGCGAAGGCCACGGCGGCCGAGGTGAGCAGTGCCAGGGCGATGATGAGGACCAGGCGCATGCGCTCCACGTCCACGCCCAGGTGGCGGGCCGGCCCCTCGCCCAGGGAGAGCAGGTCCAGGCAGCGCGCGTAGAGCGGGATGACGACCATCCCGGCGACCAGGCAGGGCACGATCGCCGCGACCTTGGACCAGGTGGCGGTGGCCACGCTGCCCAGCTGCCAGAAGGTGATGGTCTGGATCTCGGCGTCCTGGGAGAAGTTGGTCATCAGGCCGATGGCGGCACCGGCGATGGCGTTGACGGCGATGCCGGTGAGCAGCAGGGTGACGACCTCGGTGCGCCCGCGCGAGCGCGCGAACACGTACACGAACAGGGTCGTGGCCAGGCCGAACACGAAGGACGACGCGATGATCGTCCAGTGGCCCAGGACGGTGATCCCGGTGAAGATGACGGCGATGGCGCCGACGGCGGCCCCCGAGGAGACTCCGATGACACC
This sequence comes from Nocardiopsis sp. NPDC057823, assembly GCF_042797335.1. NCBI lineage: Bacteria > Bacillati > Actinomycetota > Actinomycetes > Streptosporangiales > Nocardiopsidaceae > Nocardiopsis > Nocardiopsis sp. NPDC057823. Next base: position 14,680 of record NZ_JBHVLR010000004.1, read on the forward strand.
GGGTTCGGCCAGGGGGTTGCCGAAGATGCCCTGCATCATGGCCCCGGCCACGCCCAGGGCCGCGCCCACCGTGACGGCGAGCACCACGCGGGGGAACCGCACGTCCCACAGGACGGTGCGGGCGACCTGGTCGGGCAGGGGGCCCGCGACCGGGACGCCGAGGGCGTCCAGGACCGAGGCGGTGACCTGCCCGGCGGGGATCGGGTAGGCGCCGATCCCCGCCGCGACGACCGAGACGACGACCAGGCCGGCGGCCAGGCCGACGAGCAGCAGGCCGGCGCGCAGGCGGCGCCGGGCCCGGCCGGCCGCGACCGGGGCGGCCCGGCCCGTCCGCTCCGCGGACGGCGGGGTTCCGACGGCGGTCACGGGCCCTCCCCCGCCGCGACCGCGGTCAGCTCCTCGGCCAGGGCGGCGATGACCTGCGGGGTGCGGGGCCCGAAGTTGAGCAGCACCCCGTCCTCGAAGTCGATGACGGCACGGTCGCGTCCGGCGGGGGTCTGGGCGACGCCGGGGATCTCGACGAGGCCGTCGACGCCGCCGACCGATTCCAGCCCCTTGGTCATGACCAGGATCACCTCGGGCTGCGCGGCGATGAGCGCTTCGCCGGTGATGGGGGTGAAGGGGGCGGTCAGGCCCATCTCGACCCCGGCGTCGCGGGCCCCGACCTCGGCGAGCATGGCGTCGGCCCCGGAGCCGGGTCCGCCGATGAGGTAGACCCCTGCGGTGCCGCGCAGGTAGAGGAAGGCGACGAGGGGGGAGCCGACGGCCTCCGCGGAGCCCTCGCGGACCTCGGCCATCTGGGCCCGTGTGCGCTCGGCCAGGGCGGTGCCCGCGTCGGGGACGCCCAGGGCCCGGGCGACGCGTTCGAAGCGCGGGTACATCTCGTCGAAGGACCAGGCCTCCTCGATGATCACCACGGGGATGCCCGAGCGCTGGATCTGCTCGATGGCCTCGGGCGGCCCGGTCCGGGTGTCGGCGAGGATCACGGTGGGCTCCAGGGCCAGGACGCTCTCGGCCGAGACCTCGTGCCCGCTGGTGACGACGGGCAGGTCGGCGGCCTCGTCGAAGGTGGCGGCCACGTCGCGGCCCACGACCCGGTCGCCCAGGCCGAGGGTGAAGACGATCTCGGCCAGGCCGCCGGTGAGGGGCAGGATCCGCGAGGTGTCGGTGACCTCGACCTGCTCGTACTCCAGGGGGTCGTCGCTGCTCCGGTAGGGGTCGAGCACGACGGAGTCGACGGTCACCGGCAGCTGCTGGACGAAGTCCTCCTCCAGGGGCTGGAGGCGGTTCTCGGCCAGCTCGGGGATGTCCCCGGTGCCGCCGGAGGCGGTGTCGTCGGGGGCTCCGGCACCGCCCGAGCAGCCGGTGAGGGCGAGTGCGAGGGCGCAGGCGGCGGCGAGCGCCCGGGCCCCGCGTCCGGGGCGTGCGTGTGCGGAGGGCCGGAAGGCGGCTGGGGCCATTGGGGATCGCTTTCGGGTCGGACCGGGGGACGGGGTCGCCGGGGGGGGACGACGCCGACCTTTATATGACACCTTGTCACCATCTTGACAAGCCCGATGGTTCGATGTTCAACTGTTCCGGTCGCGAACTCCGGGTTAGGTAAGGCTCACTTGACCAAGGTAAGCATAACCTAAGCAAGTTCCGCACAGCACGCGGGTCACCCCTACACGAACCGGACCCGCACGAACCCCGAAGGCCCCTGATGCAAGCAGCGGTTTCCCCCCGCCCGGCCACCGGGCGGCGCCGGGGCGGGCCCCTCCCTCCCCTGGCCGCCGCCGCGGCCGCGGTGCTGATCTCCACCGCACTGCCCGCGGCGGCGTACGCAGAGCCGGCTCCCCAGCAGGAGGAGACCGGTCACCCCCGGATCACCACCGTCGACAGGACCGAGGGGCTGGACCCCGAGGGTGACACCGTCACCGTCTCCGGGCTCGGCCACACCCCCGGATCCGTCATCGAGATCGCGACCCTCGCCGTTCCGGCCGGACCCGACGGCGCGGCCGACACCGGAGAGGTCCGTGAGGAGGCCGTCACCGACACCGCGAACGCGGTGACGGTCGAGGTCGGCGGGCGCGGCGCGTTCAGCGCGACCCTCGTCACCGGAGCCGGGTTCGCCGCCGAGGCCGGACTCGACGCGGCCGCGGACGCCTTCGAGATCCGCCTGGTCGAGGTGGAGACCCCCGAGGACCCCGGGCCGGTCACCGGCACCTGGGGCGGCGACGCCCCGGCCGAGGGGGTCGTGGAGGCGCCCGGCCCCGGGATGAGCGCCCCCGTCGTGGCCCCGGCCGCCCCCGCCGCGGCCGTCGTGGGCCGCGTCCCGGTCACGTTCGCGGCGCCCGAGGCCGCCCCGGCCCCGGAGGCGCGCCCGCGGACCTCTCCGCAGACCCAGGCCGGCGCGCCGCAGGCGCCCCTGCCGCGGGAGCCGGGGAACCCGAGGATCTCGGTGTCCAAGACCGAGGGCCTGGACCCCGACGGGGAGACCGTCACGGTCACCGGCACCGGCTACGACACCTCCAAGGGCATCTACGTCGCGCTGTGCGACATCTCCGGCGCGAGCTCCACTCAGGCCCCGACGCCGTGCATCGGCGGTGTGGACATGGACGGCTCCGGCGGTGCCTCCGCCTGGGTCTCCAGCAACCCGCCGCCCTACGGCGAGGGCCTGGCGGTCCCCTACGACGGCTCGGGCACCGACGGCGGCTTCAGCGTGCAGATCACGGTGAAGGCGGACGACGGCACCACCGACTGCGACTCCGCGGCCGTGGAGTGCGCCGTGGTCACCCGCAACGACCACACCCGGTCCAGCGACCGCGGCCAGGACGTGTTCGTCCCGGTGGCGTTCGGATCGGGCGGATCGGGCGACGGCTCCGGGAACACCGGGGCCGGGTCCGGCGGCTCCGGCTCCGGCGACGGGGGTTCCGGCTCCGGGGGCTCCGGCGGCGGCAGCGGTCCGCGCCCGAGCGGCGACCTGCCGCGCACCGGCACCGACCTGACCGTCCTGCTCCTGGCCGCCGCCGTGGCGACCGCGACCGGTGCCGTCGCCCTCTTCGCGACCCGCCGGCGCCGCGGCGCCGGGGACGACGCCCCCGACGGGGCCGCGGCCTGACCGACCCCCGCTCTCCATGGCGGTCCCGTGCCCCGGCACGGGCCCGCGGGCACCACATCCGCCGCCCCGTCCCCGGACCCCCGGGACCGGTCACGTCTCCACTCGACGATGGGAATCGACGAACCATGGCCCTGACCACCACCCGCGGCACGACCACGGGCCGCCGCGCCCCCCGCACCCTCACCTCCGTCTCCGCCGCATCCGCCCTGGCGGCGGCCCTGATCGCGGTCGCGGCCCCCGCCGCCTCCGCGGCCCCCGTCTCCGGCGGCTCCGCCGTCTGGGGCGTCAAGGAGTCCTTCCGCGACTACGTCTCCGGCCCCATCGCCGGAGGCGGCTACACCGCCTCGGGCGGCGCCACCGAACCGGGCGACGGCCTGATCGACTTCCCCACCTCCGGCGGGGACGTCGACGACGCCTTCTTCATCTCCGGCGAGGTGTCGTTCACGGGCACCGTGGTCTTCACCGGCCACGACTACGGCCAGGGCCCCCTCCTGGAGGTCCGGCTCTCCGACCCGCGCGTGGAGTTCGACGGGAGCACCGGCACGGTGTACGCCGACGTCACCAGCCGCGAGTTCCACGGCGCGAACCCGGCCCTGCCCCCTGGCGCCCCGGTCTCGTACGGCGAGGTCCCCGTCACCGAGCTGACCGGGGTGAACGTCGACGTCACCGGGACCGCGATCGAGTTCACCTCCACCGGCGGCACCCTGCACGCCGGCGCCGTCGACGCGTTCGCGGGCTTCTACCCCGCGGGCGCCGCGATGGACCCGATCTCCTTCACCACCGATGTCTCCTAGGCGCCGCGACCGTGGGACGGGCGGTCCCGTGGCTCCCGCTCCGCGCGGGCCCGCCCGTCCCCTGCCCCCTGCCCCCCGCCCCACCGGCCCCGCCGTCACCGGGGCCCCTGCCATCCCCCTCACGATTGGAACCGAAGAACCCCATGACCAGTACGACCGGCAGCGGCACGAGCGGAAGGCTCCGCCGCGCCCTGCGCTCCCTCACCGCGTACGCGGGTGTGGCGGCGGTGGGCGGTGCGCTCGCGGTGGCGGGCGCCCCCGCCGCCACCGCCGACGAGGTGCTCCAGCTCTCCGGCGGCTCCGCCGCCTGGGGGGTCAAGGAGTCCTTCCGCAACTACGTCTCCGGCCCCATCGCCGGAGGCGGCTTCGAGGCCTCCGACGGCGCGACCGCCACGGGCGACGGCCTGATCGACTTCCCGACGGCGGGCGGCGCGGTCTCCAAGGAGGACGCCTCCGGCGATGTGAGCTTCTCCGGGACCGTGGTCTTCACCGGCCACGACTACGGCCGGGGCCCCGTCCTGGAGGTCCGGGTCTCCGACCCGCGCGTGGTGTTCGCGGACGGCACCGCCACGGTGTACGCCGACGTCACCAGCCGCGAGTTCCTGGGGGCGAACCCGAACAACCCGCCGGGCGACCTCACCGGGTACGGCGAGGTCCCCGTGGCCGACCTGACCGGCGTCGAGGTCGACGCCGAGGGCGAGGACCTGGTCTTCACCTCCGCCGCGGGCACCCTGCGCGAGGAGGCCGTCGAGGCGTTCGCGGGCTTCTACCCGGCGGGCACCCCGATGGACCCCCTGTCCTTCACGGCGGGCATCGACGACGCCGGGGGGAACCCCGGCCCGGTGCACGACCCCGCGGTCACCGTCACCCCGGCCTCCGGCCTGGACCCGGAGGGCGACGTCGTCACCGTCGCGGGCACCGGCTTCCGGCCGGGCGCGGGCGTCTACGTGGCGCTCACCGCGATCCCGCAGGCCGCGGACTCCTACCCGGCCCACTGGTACGGCTCGGGCGTGTGGCTGCGCGGCGACACCGCGCCGGACGCGCAGGGCTCCTTCAGCACCCCGCTCGACGTGGTGGGCGCCTTCAGCAAGGGCGGCGGCGAGTACGACTGCCTGGAGACGCAGTGCTACGTCGCCGTCTTCAACGACCGCAACGACCTGGCCAACCGCGACCAGGACGTGTGGACGCCGGTCTCCTTCGCCGGCGGCGGGGAGCCGACCGAGGAGCCGACGGAACCCACCGAGGAGCCGACCGAGGGGCCGACCGACCCCGAGGGCCCGCTGACCGTCCACAACGGCCGCGCCGACTGGGGCGTGCGGGAGTCGTTCCGCACCTACATCGTGGGCAACATCGCCAAGGGCACGATCGAGACCCGCGACGGCGCGAGCCGCAACGAGGACGGCACCTTCGCCTTCACCGACGGCTCGGGCGAGGTCGACCTGGAGGCGTCCACCGCCGAGATCGGGTTCGAGGGCACCGTCCTGTTCCAGGGCCACGTCTACGGCGACGACGACCCGCTGCTGCACATGACCGTCCGGGACCCGCGTGTGGTCATCGACGGCGGCGAGGGCACCCTGTACGCCGACATCGTCAGCAAGTCGCTGGACGACGCCGAGCTGGTCACCTACGACGACGTCGCGTTCGCCGACCTCGACCTGTCCGGTGTGCAGTACGACCTGACCGACGGCGTGCTCGCCTGGGAGCCGATCCCGGCGACCCTGACCGCCGAGGGCGTGCCCGCCTTCGCGGACTTCTACGGCGAGGGTGAGCGGCTCGACCCGATCACGCTGACCGTCAGCGTCGACGAGGACGTCGACGTCCCCGGCGGCGGCGACGGTGGCGGCGGCGGTGGCGGCGGGAACCCGGGCGGGGGTGACGGCGGCGGCAACGGCGGCCTGCCGAACACCGGTGTCGCCCTGGCCGGCCTGATCGCGGCCGCCGCGGTGGCCGTCGGCGCCGGCGGCGTGGCCGTGGCCGCGTCCCGCAGGCGCCCGGCCGGTGCCGACGGGGACGGCGCCGACGAGGACGGCGGCTCCGGGGCCTGACCCTCCCGGTGGCGCACGACGAGGGCCCCGGTGCACCGCACCGGGGCCCTTCGCGTCGCGGGGACGGGCCGGATCAGGCCATCATCTCCTCGTAGATCTTCTTGCACTCGGGGCAGACCGGGAACTTCTTCGGGTCCCGGTTGGGCACCCAGACCTTGCCGCACAGGGCGATCACGGGGTTGCCGGTGACGGCGCTCTCCGTGATCTTGTCCTTCTGGACGTAGTGGGAGAACCGCTCGCGGTCCCCGCCGTCGTGCGAGGTGTCCGGCCTGGTCTCACTGTCCGGCAGGACCTTGTTGAGGACGTCCATCGACATCGTTCTCACCTTTCGAAGTCTGCGTTCCACGGTATAGGGTGCCGCGTCCCGGGCCGCCCTCAGTTCAGGGTGGGATCGTCCGGGTAGGTCGACAGCAGCGCCAGGTCGCCGCCCTGGCGGCGCAGCACCCGCGACCACAACCCCTCCGGGTCGGTGGTGAACACGTCGGCCGCGACCGCGTCCAGGACGTACCACGCGCCCTCCTCGACCTCCCCGGCCAGCTGCCCGGCGCCCCACCCGGCGTACCCGGCGAAGACGCGGAAGCCGCCCAGGGCGGTGCCCGGCACCGGGGCGGGGTTGTCCAGGTCGACCACGCCGATACCCGTCAAACCCGAGGCGGGGTCCAATCCTTCCAGAGGGGACCAGCCGGGCGGCGGCCCGTCCGGCCCCCGGACGCCCAGGGCGATGCCCGAGCCGGTGCCGACGGGACCTCCGGAGAACATGACGGCGGGCTCGCTGGCCAGCTCGCCCCAGTCGACGACCACGTCGGCCACGGGCAGCCCGAGCGGCCGGTTGAGGATCACGCCGAGGGTGCCCTCGGGGGTGTCGTCCACGACGAACACCACCGAGCGGCGGAAGGAGTCCTCTTGGAGCACCGGGGCGGCCACCAGGAGCCGCCCGGTCATCGTCGGCTGGTCCATGCCACACCCCATACCCCGGAACGGGGCCGGAACCCGTGCCGGCACCCGTTCCGGAAGGGTACGTCAGGCCCGGTCGGCCTTGTGGCCGCGCTGGGCGACCTCGCGGACGGCCGTGGCCACGTGCGTCGACAGGTCCGAGTGGAACACGCTCGGGATGATGTAGTTGGGGCCGAGCTCGTCCTCGGTGACCACGTCGGCCAGGGCCTCGGCGGCGGCGACCATCATGTCGGAGGTGACGTGGTTGCTCTGGGCGTCGAGCAGGCCGCGGAAGAACCCGGGGAAGACCAGCACGTTGTTGATCTGGTTGGGGTGGTCGCTGCGGCCGGTGGCGACGACGGCGGCGTGCAGGCGGGCCACGTCCGGGTCGACCTCGGGGTCGGGGTTGGCCAGCGCGAAGATGATCGCGTCGTCGTTCATCTCGGCGATGTCGTCGCCGGTCAGCAGGTTGGGGGCGGAGACGCCGATGAACACGTCGGCCCCGGCCACGGCGCCCTTGAGGTCGCCGGAGTAGCCGGCCCGGTTGGTGTTCTCCGCGATCCAGCGCAGGTTGGAGTCCATGTCCTCGCCGCGCCCGGTGTGCACGGCGCCGTGGATGTCGCTGACGATCACGTCGCGGGCGCCGGCGTGCATGAGCAGCTTGAGGATGGCGGTCCCGGCCGCGCCCGCGCCGGACATGGCGATGCGGACCTCGTCGAGCTTCTTGCCGACGACGCGCAGGGCGTTGCGCAGGGCGGCGAGCACGACGATGGCGGTGCCGTGCTGGTCGTCGTGGAAGACGGGGATGTCCAGCAGCTCGCGCAGGCGGGCCTCGACCTCGAAGCAGCGGGGGGCGGAGATGTCCTCCAGGTTGATGCCGCCGAAGCCCGGGGCGATCAGCTGGACGGTGCGGACGATCTCGTCGACGTCCTGGGTGTCCAGCGCGATGGGCCAGGCGTCGATGTCGGCGAAGCGTTTGAAGAGGGCCGCCTTGCCCTCCATGACGGGCATGGCGGCCTCGGGGCCGATGTTGCCCAGCCCGAGGACGGCGGAGCCGTCGGTGACGACGGCGACGCTGTTGCGCTTGATGGTGAGGCGGCGGGCGTCGTCCTTGTTGGCGGCGATGGCCTGGGAGACGCGGGCGACACCGGGGGTGTAGGCCATCGAGAGCTCGTCGCGGTTGCGCAGCGGCACCTTGGACTTCATCTCGATCTTGCCGCCCAGGTGCATGAGGAAGGTCCGGTCGCTGACCTTGTGCACGGTGACGCCCTCGACGGCGCCCAGGGCGTCGACGATGGCCTGGGCGTGCTCGGTGTCGCGGGCGGCGCAGGTGACGTCGATGCGGATGCGCTCGTGCCCGGCGGCGGCCACGTCCAGCGCCGTGATCATGCCCCCCACGCGCTCGACCGCGTTGGTGAGCCCACCCACGGCCGTGCTCCCCGCGTCCAGTTCGAGGCGGACGGTGATGGAATACGAAACGCTGGGAAGGGTGGCCACGTAATGCTCCTCGGGTGGTGCCGGTGCTTCTGTGTCCGGACGTGCGGACGTCCCCTGGCGCGGCGGCGTTGATGCGCTGCGGGGCATCGGATGTGCGCGGTGCCCCCTGGGGCGGCATCGCGTCGGACCCCTGTTCGCGTTCGGGGGTCTCGCGACGGAGTCGCCTCACCCTACCCGAGTCAAGCGACCTGAGTCAGCACAAGCCGACAATTATCGCTTCCGTGAAAAACCGATGAATTTCGCACGAGCGCCGGGGTGCCGGCGCGGGGCCGCACCACCTCAACACCGCGGATTCAGGGGGTCTTCCCGGCCGCCCGGTCGCGGGCCGCGCGGACGATGACGTCGGTGCACGCCCGCGGGGAGAGGACGGCGCCGTCGAGCACCATGTGGTAGTGCCCGGGCCGGGCGGCGTCGGTCCGGTAGAAGCGGCGGACGTAGGCGGCCCGGGCGCGGTCGTTGTCGTCGCGGACCCGGGCGGTGGGCGGCCCCTCCGCGACCCCGCGCCCGTCGGTGACCCCGGACTCCCACAGCTCGCGCGCCCGGCGCAGCCGCGCCTCGGGGTCGCCGTCGAGCCGGACGTGCAGGGCGGTGGGGTGGTCGGCCAGGACGATGGCCCCGGCCCGGCCCAGGACGACCCCGCCCGTGTGCGCGACCCCGCCGATCACCTGCTCGGTGTGCTCGACGAACTCGTGGTCGTAGAGCAGCCGCCCCTCCTCGTTGACGGTGCCGATGAAGGCGGTGTCGACGCTGCCCAGGGTGACGGTGGGCAGCCGCGCGGCCCCGGCGAGGAGGCGTTCCAGGCCGCTCGGCGAGCGGTCGTCGTGCTGGAGGGCCTCGTCGAGGGAGCAGCCGATCCGCCCGGCGACGGCGCTGGGCACCGCCCGGTCCAGGAAGGCCACCTCCAGGGCGGCGGCGACCGCCGGGCCGACGACGGCGCCGCCCGCGCCGTAGGTCGCCGAGATGGTGACGACGGGACGGGGCGTGGACCGCGCCTCGGGCGTCCGTCGGGGACGGTCGGGGGTAGGCGGGCTCATGGGCACCTGCCGGTGAGAGGCGGACCTGGTGGCAGCGGTTGTACCCGCCGTCGGCGGCCCCTATCCCCGGGGACCGAAAACCGGGAAAGAAAGGATGGTTTTACCGCTTTGTCCGGCTACCAGTGAGTAATAATTCTGATTTCCGCACAGTGGTATCTCCACCACGGCCGATTCCGGTCCTGCGTCCCGCACCGCCGCCCCCTCGCGCGGCGGTGCGGGACGGGCCGGACACGCCCTAGAACAGGGCGGAGGTGAGCCGCCGCCGCGCGGAGGCCACCGCCTTGTCGCCCGGGGGCAGCAGGTCGAACAGCTCCAGCAGGCGGGCCCGGACGGCGTCGCGGTCCTCGTCCGAGGTCCGCTTGACCGTCGCGATGAGCCGGTCGAAGGCGTCCTCGAACTTGCCGCCGTACATGTCCAGGTCGGCGACGGCCAGCTGGGCCTGCACGTCCTGCGGGTCGTCGGCGGCGGCCTTGCGCACGGCGTTCATGTCCACCGCGCGCAGCCGCCGGACCAGCCGGACCTGGGCGAGCTTGCTCTTGGACTCGGTGTCCTTGGGGTCGGCCTCGACCGCCTTGACGTAGACCGCCTCGGCCGCCTCGAAGTCCTCCCGGTCCAGGGCCTGCTGCGCCTCGGCGTCGACGGGGCGCAGGTCCGCCTCCGGGACGCCGGCCTCGGCCTGCTCCGGGCCGCCCTCGCCGAACAGGGTGCCGGGGTGCCCGGGCGGCAATGCGCCCTGCTCCTTGAGCGCGGCGAAGGCCTCGGTCAGCCAGGCGGTGAGCTGGTCCTCGGGGACCGGGCCCGCCGGGCCGGGCAGGAGCTGGCCCTGCACGACGACGATGATCATCGGGGCGGTCGGCACCCGCAGCGCCTGCACGAGCTGAGGGCTGGCCTCGCCGTCGACCTTGGCGAGGAACCAGTTGCCGCCGGAGGCCGCGGAGAGCTTGTCCAGGGTGTCCTCGACCTGCTTGGACTGCTCGGACCAGCCGGCCAGGACCGCCAGGACCACCGGGGCGGCCATGGACCGCTCCAGGACCTGGGCCTGGAAGTTGGCCTCGTCCACGTTCACGGCATAGGGATTGGATCGACCCGCCGACTCCGCGGCGCGCTGCTTGGCCTCGCGTTCCATGGCCGCCTTGCGCGCACCGAGGTCGACGGCACTGTTCGGGGAAAAGTCCGAAGGCTGCATGTGTCCATCCTGCCGTATGCGCGGAAAGGACGCGGACCGAGAACCGGCCCGCGCCCCGTCCCGTGCCGCGTCAGAAGCGGGGGGCCTCGGTGTAGGTCCCGAACTCCTCGCCCATGGTCGCGCAGATCTCGCCGAGCGTGGCCTCGGCGCGGGCGGCGTCCATGATCAGCGGCACCACGTTGGCCTCCGACCTCACGCCCTCGAGCAGGGCGGCCAGCGCCCGGTCCACCGCGGCGCCGTCGCGGGCCGCGCGCCGCTCGGCGAGCACCCGGCGCTGCTCGTGCTCCACCTCGTGGCCGATGCGCAGGATGTCCAGCTCCCCGGAGACCGTGGGGGTGTGGGAGTTGACGCCGACGATGCGCTTCTCCCCCTTCTCCAGCGCCTGCTGGTACTGGAAGGCGGACTCGGCGATCTCGGAGGAGAAGTAGCCGTTCTCGATCCCGGCCAGGATGCCCGAGGTCATCGGGCCGATGGCGTGTTCGGCGCCCTCCCCGCCGCCCATCCGCCGGATGTGCGCGAAGATCTGCTCGGCCTCGGCCTCGATCTCGTCGGTGAGCGCCTCCAGGTACCAGGAGCCGCCCAGCGGGTCGGCGACGTTGACCACCCCGGTCTCCTCCATGAGCACCGCCTGCGTGCGCAGGGCGATCTCGGCGGCCTGCTCGGTGGGCAGGGCCAGGGTCTCGTCCAGGGCGTTGGTGTGCAGCGAGTTGGTGCCGCCCAGGACGGCGGCGAGCGCCTCGACCGCGGTGCGCACCACGTTGTTGTAGGGCTGCTGGGCGGTGAGGGAGACCCCGGCGGTCTGGGTGTGGAACCGCAGCCACTGGGACTTCTCGCTCTTGGCGCCGTACACGTCGCGCATCCAGCGGGCCCAGATCCGGCGGGCGGCGCGGAACTTGGCGATCTCCTCGAAGAAGTCGATGTGGGCGTCGAAGAAGAACGACAGGCCGGGCGCGAACGAGTCGATGTCCAGGCCCCGGGACAGCCCCAGCTCCACGTAGCCGAACCCGTCGGCGAGGGTGTAGGCCAGCTCCTGGGCGGCCGTGGCCCCGGCCTCGCGGATGTGGTAGCCCGACACCGACAGCGGCTTGTAGGCGGGGATGTTCTCGGCGCAGTACTCCATGAGGTCGCCGATCAGGCGCAGCTGCGGCTCGGGCGGGTACAGCCACTCCTTCTGGGCGATGTACTCCTTGAAGATGTCGGTCTGGAGCGTGCCGTTGAGGGTGCCGATGTCCACGCCCTGGCGCTCGGCGGCCACCAGGTACATGCAGAACGCGGGGACCGCCGGACCGCTGATGGTCATGGACGTGGTGGTCTCGCCCAGCGGGATGCCGTCGAAGAGCAGGTCCATGTCGGCCACCGAGTCGACGGCCACACCGCAGTGGCCGACCTCGCCCAGCGCGTGCGGGGAGTCGGAGTCGTGGCCCATGAGGGTGGGCATGTCGAAGGCGACCGAGAGGCCGCCGCCGCCGGAGGCGAGGATCATCTTGTAGCGCTCGTTGGTCTGGCGCGCGTTGCCGAACCCGGCGAACTGGCGGATGGTCCAGGCCCGGCCGCGGTAGCCGGTGGGGTACAGCCCGCGGGTGAAGGGGAACTCGCCGGGCCAGCCGATGCGCTCGAACCCGGGGACCTCCGCGCCGGGGGGCGGCCCGTACACGGGCTGCAGCGTGCGTCCGGACAGGGAGGTGAAGTCGGCGTCGCGCTTGCGCGCGGCGTCGTAGCGGCGCTGCCAGCGCTCGCGTCCGGCCTCGATGTCCGCGGCGCCGCCGCCGTCGGTGGTGCCGTTCGTGGTGTTCGCCATACCTGAATAGTAGGACGTCCAACTAAATATGTACAGGAGGGGGACCCGCGGCCCCGCGCGGATCCCGGCCCGTGCTCAGCGCCCGTCCGCGGCCCCGGCCACCGGCTCGGCGGCCGGCTCGGGGAAGTCCCCGAAGTCGACGCGCAGCCGGGTGAACATGCGGTGCATGTCCCACAGCTCCTCGTCGGAGTAGCAGCCCAGGCCGAAGTCCAGGTCGAGCAGGACCCGGGTGGCCCGCTCGGTGACCTCGCGTCCGGCGTCGGTGATCTCGGCCAGCACGCCGCGGCCGTCGCTGGGGTTGGGCCTGCGCAGCACGAAGCCCTGCCCCTCCAGCCGGTCGATGGTGTTGGTGACGCTGGTCGGGTGGACCATGAGGCGCTCGCCGATCTTGCCCAGCGGCAGCGAGCCGGAGGTGCTGAAGGTGAGCAGGACCAGCGCCTCGTAGCGGGCGAAGGTGAGGCCGAACGGCTTGAGGGCGCCGTCCAGCTCACCGATGAGGATCTGCTGCGCGCGCATGACCGAGGTGACGGCGGCCATGGCGGGCGAGGGCCCCCATCTCCGCGTCCAGTTGTCGTGCGCGCGTTCGATCGGGTCGAACGGAAGGTTCAAAGGGTTTCCCACGCCGCCACTCTATGGGCCCGGCCGGAGCCCCGCGCCCCACCGTTTGTGCGCCTAGCATCACAGCCCGTACGGGTCAATACCTCCGCGTGGCCACAAGGGGACAACCGGCCCCGGCCGCCACTGGTACGGCCCGCCATCTCGGAAAACCCGCACCGGATCGACCCCGGAGAGTCACCGGGCGCCGGAAACTTCCACGCGGACCGTTGACGGCCCCCGTAATTATTAGTTAAGTTTCCTAAAAATTTATCTTCCCTGGTCAGGCCCCCGGGCCCTGCAACCCCCCGACAGCAGGAGATCCACGACGTGAGAGCACGACCCTTCAGGAACCGGATCACGGCGGTCTGCGCCGCGACCGTGCTGGCGGCGCCGCTCATGGCCGCCGCGCTCCCGGCCGCCGCCGAGGAGGCGCCCGCCTCGGGCCTGACCGTCACCTACGTGGAGTCCGCCCGGTGGAACACCGGGTACACCGGCGAGATCGTCGTCCACAACGCCTCCGGAGCCCCGGTGAGCGACTGGGAGATCGAGTTCGCCCTGCCCGAGGGCAGCCGGATCCACGAGCTGTGGAACGCCACCCTGGCGGGCGACCCGTCCGGGTACACGATCACCCCGCCGCGCTGGGGCGCCACCGTCCCCGCCGGGGGCACCTACACCTTCGGGTTCAACGGCCTGCACCGGGACGGCGCCACCGACCCGCTCGCCTGCACCGTCAACGGGGCGCCCTGCGACGGCGGCGCCACCGGCCCCGGGCACGACTTCACCAGCGTCGCGTACTACACCCAGTGGAGCGCCGAGAAGCGCGACTACCACGTGGCCGACCTGGTCGAGACGGGCAGCGCCGACAAGCTCACGCACATCCAGTACGCGTTCGGCAACGTCAACGCCGACGGCGAGTGCTTCATGAGCGACGAGGAGGGCCAGGGCGACGCCCTGGCCGACTACGGGCGCACGGTCCCGGCCGACGAGAGCGTCGACGGCGTGGCCGACGACCCGGACCAGGCGCTGCGCGGCAACTTCAACCAGCTACGCGAGCTCAAGGAGCTCTACCCCGACCTCACCGTCAACATCTCGCTGGGCGGCTGGGAATGGTCCCGGTACTTCTCCGACGCGGCCCTGACCGAGGAGTCGCGCGAGCGCTTCGTCGAGTCCTGCATCGACCTGTACCTGCGCGGCGACCTGCCCGAGCTCAACGGCGCGGGCGGTGAGGGCGCCGCCTACGGCGTCTTCGACGGCATCGACCTCGACTGGGAGTGGCCGGGCACCGATGGCAACCCGCACAACGTGGTCCGCCCCGAGGACCGGGAGAACTTCACCGCCCTGGTCCAGGAGTTCCGCGACCAGCTGGACGAGTACGGCGCCGAGACCGACCGCCACTACGAGCTGACCGCCTTCATGCCCGCCGGGGGCTGGCGCCTGGACGCCGGCTACGAGCTGGACGAGGTCATGCCGAACTTCGACTTCATCACGGTGCAGGGCTACGACTACCACGGCACCTGGGAGACGGTCACCAACCACCAGTCGAACCTGGTGACCGACGCCCGCGACCCCGAGCCCGTCATCTCCGCCGAGCTCATCCGCGACGCCTACCTCTCCCGCGGCGTGGACCCGGCCAAGCTCGTCCTGGGCATCCCGTTCTACGGCCAGGGCTGGACCGGGGTCGAGCCCGGCCCCGAGGGCGACGGCCTCTTCCAGCCCGCCTCCGGCCCGGCCCAGGGCACCTACTCCACGGGCACCGAGGAGTGGCGCTTCCTCCGCGAGAAGGTCGACTCCGGCGAGTTCGAGCTCTTCCGCAACGACGAGGCGGGCACCGCCTGGATCTACGACGGCGAGACCTTCTGGACCTACGACGACGAGACCGCGGTCTCGCAGAAGACCGAATGGGCCCTGGGCAGCGGCTACTCCGGCGTCATGGTCTGGGCCATCGACGGCGACGACGCCGACGGCAGCCTCATGGCCTCCATCGACGCGGCCCTGCGGGCGGGCCGCCCCTAGAACCTCCCGGTCGGCGGAGCCCTCGGCCCCTCCCCCGCCGACCGGGAACCAGGCGGCGTCGGTGCTCTGATCCGGGGAGCACCGCCGCCACGGCCGGTGCGGACCGATGTGCGACGGTTCGCACCGGCCTCTCCACTTCTCGCACACCCCCACCCCCCATCTCCCCCGCCGGAGGCCCGCCATGCCCCGCGCTCCCCCTCCCCCTCACCGACTCCACGACACGCGACTCCTCGGGCGCACACCCGCCGTCGTCCCCCGGCCCGCCCCGCGACGGGGCCGCCGGACGGCGACCTCCCCCACCTCCCGCTCACGCACCAGGAGCACCGAAGTGAGAGCACGACGATCCCGGCTCGCGGCACTGGTCGCAGCCGTACTCCTCATCCCCCTGTCCCTCTCCCCCGCCCCGGCCGCGGCGGCCGCCTCCGACGTCACCGTCACCTACGTCGAGACCGGCAACTGGGGCACCGGCTACGGCGGCCAGATCACCGTCGCCAACGCCGGGAACACGGCGCTGAACGACTGGACGATCGAGTTCGACCTGCCCTCGGGCACGGCCGTCACCAGCCTGTGGAACGCCACCATGAGCCGGTCCGGGAACTCCTACACCCTGACCCCGCCCTCGTGGGGCGGCCCCGTCCCCGCGGGCGGCGCCTACTCGATCGGGTTCAACGGCACCAGCACCGCCGGAGCCGACACCACCCCCCTGAACTGCACCGTCAACGGCGCCCCCTGCTCCGGTGAGCCCGGCGAGCCCGACACCGAGGCCCCCACCGCCCCCACCGGGCTCACCGTCACCGGGACCGGCCCCAACACGGTGGACCTGAGCTGGACCGCCGCCACCGACAACGTGCAGGTCGCCGGCTACGAGGTGCTCTCCGGCGGAGCGGTCGTCCGCGCCGTCACCGGGACCAGCGCCACCGTGACCGGGCTGACGCCCCGGACCGCGTACGACTTCACCGTGCGGGCCTACGACACCTCCAACAACCGCGGCCCCGAGAGCGCCGCGGTGACGGCCACCACCGACGAGGAGGGCACCGTACCGGCCCCGCAGAACCGCCGGGTCGCCTACTTCACCCAGTGGGGCATCTACGACCGCGGCTACCTGGTGCGGAACCTGGACACCTCGGGCACCGCCGAGAAGCTGACGCACATCAACTACTCGTTCGGCAACATCAACGCCAACGGCGAGTGCTTCATGGCCAACCAGCTCGGCCAGGGCGACGCCTGGGCCGACTACGGCCGCTCCTTCACCGCCGACCAGAGCGTCGACGGCGTCGGCGACGTGTGGAGCCAGGACCTGCGCGGCAACTTCAACCAGCTGCTGGAGCTCAAGGCGAAGTACCCGCACCTGAAGGTCAACATCTCCCTCGGCGGCTGGACCTGGTCGGAGCACTTCTCCGACGCGGCCCTGACCCCCGAGTCGCGCGAGCGCATGGTGTCGTCCTGCATCGACCAGTACCTGCGGGGCAACCTGCCGCTCTTCGACGGCGCCGGCGGCGTCGGCTCCGCCTACGGCGTGTTCGACGGCATCGACCTCGACTGGGAGTGGCCCGCCTCCGAGGGCCACGAGCACAACACGATCCGGCCCGAGGACCGGGAGAACTTCACCGCCTTGGTCCAGGAGTTCCGCGACCAGCTCGACGCCCTGGAGACCGAGACCGGCCGGCAGTTCGAGCTGTCCGCGTTCCTGCCCGCCGACCCGGACAAGATCGACCTGGGCTTCGAGATGAACGCCCTCATGCCGAACTTCGACTACATCACGGTGCAGGGCTACGACTACCACGGCGCCTGGGAGAACAGCACCAACCACCAGTCCAACCTGCTGGTCACCCCCGGCGACCCCGGCCCGCGGATCTTCGCGGGCGAGGTGGCCATCGACCGCTACCTGGAGCTGGGCGTGGCCCCGGGCGACATGGTCCTGGGCGTGCCCTTCTACAGCCGCGGCTGGACCGGGGTCTCCCCCGGCCCGAACGGCGACGGCCTCTTCCAGGCGGCCACCGGGCCCGCCCCCGGCACCTACGAGCAGGGGATCGACGACTGGAAGGTCATCAAGAACCTGACCGGGTACGACCTCTACCGGGACGACGCCTCCGGGACCGCGTGGCTGTACAACGGGAGCACGTTCTGGACCTACGACGACGAGATCGCCATCGCCCAGAAGACGCAGTGGGCGGTGGACCGCGGCCTCGGCGGCGTGATGATCTGGTCCATCGACGGTGACGACGCCAACGCCGGCCTCATGAACGCGGTCGACGCGACGCTGGGCTGATCCGACGTCCCCTCCACCGGCCCCCGCGGGGGCCCGACGGCGGCGCCCCGTGCCGGGGGCGCCGCCGTTCCCGTCGTCCGGGCGCGGTGCCCCCGGGAACGTTCCGGCCCGGGCGATGATTTCCGCGGGGCCGCCGGGTCGGTACCGGTGAGACCCGAACGAGAGGAACCGCGATGCCCGAGCAGCACACCGTGAAGACCGCCGACGGCACCCTGTACTACGAGGTCCGCGGCAGCGGTCCCGTGCTCGTCCTGAGCGGGGCGCCCATGTCGGCGCGCGAGTTCGCCCCGGTCGCCGACCTCCTGGCCGCCGAGCGGACCGTGGTGACCCACGACCCGCGCGGCATCGGCCGCAGCCCCCTGGACGACCCCCGGCAGGACTCCACGCCCCGGCTGCGCGCCGACGACCTGGTGGCCCTGCTGGACGCGCTGGGCGCGGAGAAGGCCGACGCCCTGGGCTCCAGCGGCGGGGCGGTGACCGTGCTGGCCGCGGCCGAGCACCACCCGGGCCGGTTCGGCACCGTCGTGGCGCACGAGCCGCCGCTCCTGGAGCTGCTGCCCGACGCCGCCGCGCAGCGCGAGGCCACCGAGGCGATCATCGGGACCTACCACCGGGACGGGATGGGGGCCGCGTTCGCGGCGTTCATGGCCAACGCCGGGTTCCCGGTGCCCGAGGAGGACGGGGAGGGGCAGGGCGGCCCGGAGCGGGAGCCCGGCGAGCAGGACGTCGCGGACGCCCGCCGCTTCTTCGTCCACGAACTGCGGGGCACCACCCG
This sequence comes from Nocardiopsis sp. NPDC057823, assembly GCF_042797335.1. Lineage (NCBI taxonomy): Bacteria > Bacillati > Actinomycetota > Actinomycetes > Streptosporangiales > Nocardiopsidaceae > Nocardiopsis > Nocardiopsis sp. NPDC057823. The sequence goes on from NZ_JBHVLR010000004.1 coordinate 32,721, forward strand.
CCACGTGCCCGACACCGACGCCCTGCGCACCGGCCCGGTGCGGGTCGTGGTCGGGCTCGGCGCCGAGTCCGGGACCCTGCTCACCGACCGGACCTCCCGGGAGCTGGCGAAGCGCCTGGGCGAGGACCCGGTCATGTTCCCCGGCGGCCACGGCGGGTTCGCCGACGACCCCGCGGGCTTCGCCGCCGTCCTGCTGCGGACACTCGCCTAGGCGTCCAGCTCCTTGAGGACCAGGTCGGCGGCGGCATAGGGGTCGCGGCGCCCCTCGGCGACGTCGCGGGCCGCGGACTCCAGGGCGCCGCCGTCGCCCACCCCGATCCGGGAGCGCAGCAGGTCCAGCACGATGGCCTGCACCTCCTCGCGGGCCCGGCGGCGGCGGCGCTCGGCGAGCCCCCCGCCGGACTCCAGGTGCGCGAAGTGCGCGTCCAGGCGCTCCCACAGCTCGTCCACGCCCTCGTCGTGCACGGCGACCATCATGACGATCGGCGGCTTCCACTCGTCGTCGGCGCGGTCCTTCATCGCGACCATCTGGCGCAGCTCGCGCAGGGTGGACTTGGCGCCCTCCCGGTCGGCCTTGTTGACCGCGAACACGTCGGCGACCTCCAGCACGCCCGCCTTGGCGGCCTGCACGGAGTCCCCCATGCCGGGGGCGCACAGCACCACGGTGGTGTCGGCCTGCCCGGCGATCTCCACCTCGGCCTGGCCGACGCCGACGGTCTCCACCAGCACCACGTCGAACCCGGCGGCGTCCAGCACCCGCAGGGCGTGCGGGGCGGCCCAGGACAGGCCGCCCAGGTGGCCCCGGTTGGCCATGGACCGGATGTACACGCCCGGGTCGGTGGCGTGCTCCTGCATGCGGACCCGGTCCCCCAGCAGGGCCCCGCCGGTGAACGGGGACGAGGGGTCCACCGCCAGCACGGCCACGCTCAGGCCGCGGGCGCGGGCGGCGCGCACCACCGCGTTGGTGGTCGTGGACTTGCCCACGCCGGGCGACCCGGTGAACCCGATGATCCGGGCGCGGCCGGTGTGCGGGGCCAGCCCCGCCATGATCTCGCGCAGCTCCGGGGAGCCGTTCTCCACCAGGGTGATCGCGCGGGCCAGGGCCCGGCGGTCGCCCCGCAGCAGCTTCTCGACCAGTCGGGGGGTGTCCATGCGGCTCCTTCCATACGCAGCCGTCCGCGCGGCGGCGGGGCGGCGGCTCGTGACCGCCGCCCCGCCGCTCCAGGTGCGTCGTGACTCCGTGCGGGGCCCGGTCGGCCCCGGGGACACGGTGGGGAATGACTAGTTTCTGCGAGGAACCCCCGCAGGCCGGGACCGACGCGCGCGCACGGCACGGGGTTCTCCCGGCGTGCGGCGCCGTCCCGGCGGCGGACCGCGTCCTACTCGGCGGGCACCGAGAACAGCAGCGCGTCGCCCTGGCCGCCGCCGCCGCACAGCGCGGCCGCGCCCAGCCCGCCGCCGCGGCGGCGCAGCTCGTGGACCAGGTGCAGGGCGATCCGGGCGCCGGAGGCGCCGATCGGGTGGCCCAGGGCGATGGCTCCGCCGTTGACGTTGACGATGTCGGCGGACACGCCCAGGTCCTTCATGGACTGGATGCCGACCGCGGCGAAGGCCTCGTTGATCTCGATGAGGTCGAGGTCGGCGACCTCCCGGCCCGCCTTGCGCAGCGCGTGCGCGATCGCGTTGGAGGGCTGGGAGTGCAGGGAGTTGTCGGGACCGGCGACGTTGCCGTGCGCGCCGATCTCAGCGAGGACCGTCAGGCCCAGCTCCTCGGCCTTGGCCCGGCTCATCACCACGACGGCGGCGGCGCCGTCGGAGATCTGCGAGGAGGACCCGGCGGTGATGGTGCCGTCGCGGTCGAAGGCCGGGCGCAGCCGGCCCAGGCTCTCGGCGGTGGTGTCGGGGCGGACGCCCTCGTCGTGGGAGAAGACGACCGGGTCGCCCTTGCGCTGCGGGATCTCCACCGGGACGATCTCCGCGTCGAAGAGGCCCTTCTCGGCGGCCGCGGCGGCGCGCTGGTGCGACCGGGCGGCGAACTCGTCCTGCTCCTCGCGGGTGATGCCGAGCTTGCCGTTGTGCCGCTCGGTGGAGGCGCCCATGGAGTCGCCCTCGAAGGCGTCGGTGAGGCCGTCGTGCGCGGTGGCGTCCAGGACCTCGATGGAGCCGTACTTGTACCCGTGGCGGGACTTGGGCAGCAGGTGCGGGGCGTTGGTCATGGACTCCATGCCGCCCGCGACCACGACGTCGAACTCGCCCGCGGCGATGAGCTGGTCGGCCAGGGCGATGGCGTCCAGGCCCGACAGGCACACCTTGTTGACGGTGAGCGAGGGGACGTTCATGGGGATGCCGGCCTTGACGGCCGCCTGGCGGGAGGGGATCTGGCCGGCGCCGGCCTGGAGCACCTGGCCCATGACCACGTACTCGACCTGGTCGCCGTTGATCCCGGCGCTGTCGAGCGCGCCCTTGATCGCGAAGCCGCCCAGGTCGACGGCGGAGAACCCGGCGAGGGAGCCGAGGAGTCGTCCGGTGGGGGTGCGAGCCCCACCGACGATGACGGAACCGGGCATGGTAACTGGCCTCCAAGTGATCGGTGACGCACCTGGTCTGCAACGATACCCACACAGCCGTTGGCCGCAGCCGAGAGGTTCACACGTTGGCTTCTTCCCGGTCGTGAACGGCCGGGATCACGGAACCACCTACCGGTGGTCCGGGGCGTTCGCCCCGTCGCGGGTCGCCCCGCGGCCTTCCTGCTTCGACGCCGACAGCCCCGTCCGGGAAGGCTCCCGCCGGGGTCTCACACCGGCTCCACAGGCGGATGCCGCCAGCCCGGCGGCCCTGAGGTTGTTCGCCGCGTTCACATCGCGGTCGTGCACCGCCCCGCACCGGGGACAGGTCCACACGCGTACGCCCAGCGGCAGCCGCTCGTGCACATGTCCGCACCCGGGGGCCGAGCACAGCCGGGTGGAGGGGAAGAACCGGTCCACTACGACCAGCTCCCGCCCGTACCAGGCGGCCTTGTACTCCAGCATCGCCCGCAGCTCCGACCACGCGGCATCGGAGATGGCGCGGGCCAGGGTGCGGTTCCTGACCATGGTGCGCACGGTCAGGTCCTCGATCACGACCACTTGGTTTTCGCGGACGAGACGAGTGGTGAGCTTGTGCAGGAAATCCTTCCGGCGGTCGGCGATCCGGGCGTGCACCCGCGCCACCCTGGCGCGGGCCCTGGCCCGGTTGACCGACCCCTTGGCCTTACGGGACAGTGCCCGCTGCGCCCTGGCCAGCCGGGTTCGGTCACGGCGTTCGTGCTTGGGGTTGGTGACCTTCTCACCCGTGGACAGGGTGACCAGCGACGTGATCCCCGCGTCGATACCCACGGCTTCGTTCGGCGCCGGGGAGGATTCAACGGTGTCCTCGCACAGCAGCGACACGAACCAGCGGCCCGCCGCATCACGCGACACCGTCACCGTGGACGGCACCGCGCCCGCCGGGAGCGGACGCGACCAGACGATGCCCAACGGCTCGGACATCTTCGCCAACGTGAGCCCGCCGTCGCGGTAGCGGAACGCGCTGGAGGTGTACTCCGCCGAGGCGCGGGACTTCTTGCGCGACTTGAAGCGCGGGTACTTCGCCCGTCCGGCGAAGAAGTTGGAGAACGCGCCCTGGAGGTGGCGCAGCGTCTGCTGGAGCGGAACGCTGGATACCTCGGACAGGAAGGCGAGTTCGTCGGTCTTCTTCCATCCGGTGAGCATCGCCGAGGTAGCGTTATAGCCGATCCGTTCCCGGTTCTGGTACCAGGCCCGGGTGCGGGCTGCGAGGGCCTTGTTGTAGACCAGGCGGACACACCCGAAGGTGCGCGACAGCTCCGCCGCCTGCGCACCGGTGGGGTAGAAGCGGTACTTGAACGCCCGCTTCACGGTCCTCCTCGCCATGCTTCACTTTTTAACAGCTTGTTCGTGGATACCCGACCGGAAGGAGAAGGGTGTTCCCACCCGGTCCTGGAGGACCGGGTCTCCGCACCCGACAACCTGATGAGCAACGCCCCTGATCGCGCCGTCCCCTTCTCCGGTCTCACCCGTCTGGACCACGTCGGCATCGCCTGCCGCGACCTGGACGCCGCGGTCGAGTTCTACCGGTCGACCTACGGTTTCGAGGTGGAGCACGAGGAGGTCAACGAGGAGCAGGGGGTGCGTGAGGCGATGCTCCGGATCAACGGCACGGACGACGGCGGCGCCACGTATCTGCAACTGCTGGAACCGACCCGTCCCGACTCCCCCGTGGGGAAGTTCCTCGAACGCAACGGGGAGGGCGTGCACCACATCGCGTTCGGGACCGGGGACGTGGCCGCCTCCGCGGCGGAGGCCGGCGGGAGGGGCGTGCGGGTCCTGGACGCCGCGCCCCGGCGGGGCACCGCCGGTTCGCAGATCGTGTTCCTGCACCCGAAGGACTGCGGGGGCGTGCTCACGGAACTGGTCCAGAGCACCCACTGACACGGCCGTTCCCGGGACCTCTCGGGCCTCTGACGTCACAGGGGCGTTCCGGACACATCACATCTTGTGCGTCGGTCGCGGAAGCCACCGCAAACCCCACCGGAAGTTACCCGAAACCCTCTTCCCAGGGGTTCCCCGCTTGATAAAGTCGGTTGGCCACCGGACGTGAATCTCCGGCTCGTCCGGTCCACGTCCTGCGTCCGGTGGACCGGGTCGGCCGCGCGCCACCGCAACCCTCGCGCCGCGGCGGGCCGGTACGCACGGAACGCACCGACGGCGTCGGCGATGGTCGAGAACCGGTCGCGACCCGCCGCGTCGGTCACACCCGCGTCCGCGGATCGGACCGGAGAGCACGCCCGTCCCCGGGGCCCCGACCACCGCCCGCCAACGCGGTCCCCGGCCGCTCACAAATAGCCGTCTCGCACCCGTTCAGGATTCCGCCACATGCCGTCAAACAACATCGACACCCAACTCAACAACATCTTCGACGAGGACAACACCCCGCCCGAGTTCGACGTGGTGTTGCGCGGCTACGACCGTACCCAGGTGACGGACTACCTGGACGGTCTGCGCAACGAGGTCAAGGCGGCCAACAAGCAGGTCGAGAAGTTCAAGGCCGAGCTCAACTCGAAGAACCGCCAGCTCCAGGAGCGCGAGCGCCCCACCTACGCCGGCCTGGGCTCGCGGATCGAGCAGCTGCTGCGCCTGGCCGAGGAGCAGGCCGGGGAGCTGGTCCAGAGCGCCCAGATCGACGCCAACGACATCCGCTCGGCCGCCAAGATCGAGGCCGCCGAGATGCGGGCCGCCGCCGAGTCCGAGGCCACCGAGGTGCGCACCCTCGCCCAGCGCGAGGCCGACGAGATGCGCCAGAGCGCCGAGGCCGAGGCCGAGGAGATCTCCACCAGCGCCCGCCGCCGGGCCGACGAGCTGTCCTCCACCACCGAGCGCGAGGTCCAGAAGAAGCGGGCCGCGGTCGACCACGAGATCGCCGAGAAGCGGGCGACCTTCGAGGGCGAGATCGCCAAGCTGCGCACCACCACCGAGCGCGAGTGCGCCCAGGCCCGCGCCGCCGCCAAGCGCGAGCGGGACGAGACGATCCAGGCCGCCAAGAGCCAGGCCGAGGAGCTGCGCAAGAACGCCGAGCGCGCCTACGCCGAGTCCGAGGCCCGCCGCACCGAGCTGGAGGACCAGTTCGAGCTGCAGCTGGCCGACCGGCGCGCCGAGGCCGAGCGCCAGGACGCCGAGCGCCTGGCCGCCGCGCAGGCCGCCACCCAGAAGATGGTCGCCGAGGCCGAGGAGCGCGCCGCCAGCGCCGACCACCACGCCAAGCAGGCCAGCCAGCAGGCCGAGCAGACCCGCCGCGACGCGGAGAACCACGCCAAGCAGCTGGTCGGCAACGCCAAGAAGAACGCCGCGCAGATCGAGGCGGAGGCCAAGTCCAAGGCCGAGCACATGGTCAGCGACGCCAAGGCCGAGGCCGACCGCGTCACGACGGCCGCCAAGAAGGAGGTCGACGAGCTCAACCGCCAGCGCGACAGCATCCAGTCGCACCTGCAGCAGCTGCGCCAGCTGCTCGGCGGCGGTGCCGCTCCGGTCGCCCCCGCGGCCCCGGCGCCCGCGCCCGTCGCGGCTCCGGCCCCCGCGCCCGCCATCGCCGAGGCCGCCCCGGCCGCGGAGGAGCCCAAGCAGCCGGCCCGTTCCGGCAAGGGCGCCGACGACGAGGACTGGTGGCAGGAGTAGTCGCCACGCGGTCCCGGGACCGCGGATGACAGGCCGAGGGCCCGCCTCCTTTCAGGAGGCGGGCCCTCGTTCGCGCGGGGCTCAGCGCGGTGTCTGGACGTCCTTCTCGTAGGGGCCGTCCCATTCGGTGGGCAGCGGGTACGCGGCGGGGTTGACCCGCAGGACGATCTCGTCCAGGACCCGGCGCACGTACGGTTCGCCCACCCACAGGTGCTTGGCTCCGTCGACGCCGATCACCTCGGCCTGGGTGAGCGGCCCGAACCGCTCCTGCGCCTGCTCCGGGCGCAGGTAGTCGTCGTGCTCGGGGACGAGGACGACCACGGGCTTGCCGGTGGCGGCCCAGTTCTCCAGGTCCGCCTCGGTGGCCCGGTGCAGCGGCGGGGAGAGCAGCAGCGCGCCCGCGACCTGCGGGTCGGCGCCCCACTTCAGGGCCAGCTCGGTGCCGAACGACCAGCCCAGCAGCCACGGGTTCGGCAGCCCCTCGAACTCGGTGAACTCGATGGCGGCCAGCACGTCGTGCCGCTCGGTCTCGCCCTCCCCGAACTCGCCCTGGCTGGTGCCGTGGCGGGAGGTGGTGCCGCGCGTGTTGAAGCGCAGCACCGCGACGTTCGCCAGCGCGGGCAGCCGGAACGACGCCTTGCGCAGGACGTGGCTGTCCATCATGCCCTCGGCGGTGGGCAGCGGGTGCAGGCACACCAGGGTCGCGACCGGGTCGCCGCCCTCGGGCAGGGCCAGCTCGCCGACCAGCTCCAGGCCGTCGGCGGTGTGCAGGGTGATGGGGCGGCGCACGGCGGGCAGCACCGTGGTGGCTCGGATCTCCATGGCTCCTCTGTCCGGGTTCTCGGCGGGGCGGGGCTCAGTAGCGGGGGGCGCGGGGAGCCCGCTGGGAGCGCCGCTCCCAGCAGGAGGAGTGCCAGTGCCGCCGGTCCTCGCCGTCGCCGTAGGGGCGCCAGGCGACGACGTGCGGCATGCCGGCGGGGATCTCCTGGGCGCAGCCGGGGCAGCGGTAGGCCTTCACCGCGGCGGACCCGGGGATGCGGCGCGTCACCCACTCGCCGTCGGGACCGGTCTCCCGGCGCTGGCCGCCGGTGATCCGCAGCATGAGGGCGTCCTCGTCCGGGGGGCCGCCGGGGGTGCGGCCGCCGCGCGAGGACTGACGGCGGGAGGAGTTGCGACGCGGGCTCACGCATCCAGGGTAGGAGAGGAAGGGCAGTGGCCGCCGCCACAGGGGTGCTGCGGCGACGGCCACCGGGGTCCTCGGGGGTGTCAGGCGTGGCAGGCGCAGCCGCCGTGGCCCTCCTCCTCCGGGGTGTCGGGCAGCTGGTCCATGAGCAGCGGCGCGGGCACGGCGATGGTGGTCAGCCCGTACTCGCCCATGGCGACCAGGGTGGTGACCACGGCCTCGGCGCCGCGCTCGGCGAGCAGCTCGGTCGGGCCCTTGGGGTAGCCGCAGCCGAAGCGCATCGCGGTGTCGACGTCCTCGGCGGTGGCGTAGCCGTCGCCGATCATCCGCAGGGCGTCGTCGATCTGCGGGGCGATGAGCAGCTCGCCCAGGTCGAGGGTCTCCTCCTCGCGGATCATCTCGGCGTAGCGGCCGGTGGGCAGCGGCTCGGGGGCCTCGTCGCGGCCCGCGTAGAAGCCCCGGCCGGCCTTGCGGCCGTAGTGGCCGGCGGCGACCATGCGGCGCAGCAGCGGGGCGGCGGCGTAGCGGGGGTCGCGGTACTCGTCCCACAGCACGTCCATGACGGCCAGGCAGACGTCGATGCCGACCAGGTCGGCCAGGGCCAGCGGGCCCATGGGCAGCCCGGCGGCCTTCTTGACCGACTCGTCGATCTCCTCGCGGGTGGCGACCTTGCGCTCGTAGAGGCGGACCGCGTCGTTGATGTAGGGCACCAGCAGCGCGTTGGCGACGAACCCGGCGCGGTCCCCGACCGTGATGGGGGTCTTGCCGATGCGCTTGGCGACCTCGGTGACGACGTCGACGGTCTCGGCGGAGGTGGCGACCGTGGTGATGACCTCGGCCAGCTTCATGACGGGGGCCGGGTTGAAGAAGTGCAGCCCGACGACCTTCTCCGGGCGCCCGGTCAGGGCCGCGATCTCCGTGACCGACAGCGAGGAGGTGTTGGTCGCCAGGATCGTCTCGCTCCTGCAGATCCGGTCCAGGTCGCCGAAGACGTCGCGCTTGAGGTCCATCCGCTCGGGGACGGCCTCCACGACCAGGTCCGCGTCCGCCAGGTCCTCGCGGGACGTGGTGAACGTCAGCCGCTGCTCGATCGCGGAGCGCTCCTCCTCGGTGAGCTTGCCCTTGGCGACGGCGCGCCCGAGGGACCTGTCCAGGTGGCCGCGGCCGCGGTCGAGGGCGGCCTGGTCGATCTCGACCCCGATGACGTTGAAACCGGCCCGGGCGAACACCTCGGCGATGCCCGCGCCCATCGTGCCGAGTCCGACGACACCGACCTTCTTGAATTCCTGCACCATGAGGCCAAGCCTAGACGGCTCGCGGACCCCGGCGGCCCCCGGGACCCCCCCGTCCGTACCCACGGGTAACACGAGTGGCGCGATGTCGGGAAATGCCCGGCGGGGCCGCCGCCCTCTCCTCGGCGGCGACCCTTCCCATCCCTCCCGGCCGGGCCGGGGCCCCGCGCGGTCCGTCCTGGCGGGCCGTCCCCCGGCCCGCACCGCGCGCTCTCTGGAGAGGTTAGGCTCCCGACCCCGCCGCGGTCACGGGGCGTGAGGGCCACAAAGTCCTTGCCCGGACGGTGCCCCCACCTGTCCCGGCGGGTCGTCCCCCGTTCCCGCGTTCGCGCACCGGGCACGCCGCAGAGGCGGTAACGTGACGTTTCGTGCGTCTCGTCATCGCCCGGTGCAGCGTCGACTACGTCGGCCGGCTCACCGCCCACCTGCCCATGGCCCCGCGGCTCGTCCTCATCAAGGCCGACGGGAGCGTGTCCATCCATGCCGACGACCGGGCCTTCAAGCCCCTCAACTGGATGAACCCCCCGTGCAAGCTGCGCGAGGAGACCGTCGAGGACGGCCCCGACGTCTGGACCGTCACCCACGGCAAGTCCGGGGAGAAGCTGGTCCTGACCGTGGAGGAGGTCCTGCACGACTCCTCCCACGAGCTCGGCAAGGACCCCGGCCTCCAGAAGGACGGTGTGGAGGCCCACCTCCAGGAGCTGCTGGCCGAGCACATCACCACCCTCGGCGAGGGCTACACCCTCATCCGCCGCGAGTACCCGACCGCGATCGGCCCGGTCGACATCCTGTGCCGGGACGGGGAGAACCACACGGTGGCCGTGGAGCTGAAGCGGCGCGGCGACATCGACGGCGTCGAGCAGCTCACCCGCTACCTGGAGCTGCTCAACCGCGACCCCGTGCTGGCCCCGGTGAAGGGCGTCTTCGCCGCCCAGGAGATCAAGCCGCAGGCGCGGGTGCTGGCCGAGGACCGCGGCATCGCCTGCGTGGTCCTGGACTACGACGAGCTGCGCGGCATCGAGCCGGACGTCCTGCGCCTGTTCTGACGGGTGTCCTCCGACCGGAGGACACCGGACCGCCCGGTCGCCCGATACCGCCGGGGCCCGCCGCGCGCGAGGCTCGGTGGTATGAGCGCAACGGTGATCGAGGCCTCGGGCCTCCTCAAGAAGTACGGCGACCACACCGCCGTCGCGGGGGTGGACCTGTCGGTCCCCCGCGGCGAGGTCTTCTCCGTCCTGGGCCCCAACGGCGCGGGCAAGTCCACCACCGTCGAGATCCTGGAGGGCTTCCGCCGCCGCGACGGCGGCACCGTCCGGGTGCTCGGCGCCGACCCCCAGAGCGCGGGCAGGGCCTGGCGGGCGCGGATCGGCATCGTGTGGCAGCAGGAGACCCTGCTGCCCAAGATCCCGGTGCGCGAGGTCCTGCGGCACTTCGCCGGCCACTACCCAGCCCCGCACGGCGTCGACGCGACCCTGGAGCTGGTCGGCCTGGCGGAGAAGGCCCGCGCGCTGCCCGAATCGCTGTCCGGCGGCCAGCGGCGCCGCCTGGACGTGGCCCTGGGCATCATCGGCGGGCCCGAGCTCCTCTTCCTCGACGAGCCCACCACCGGTTTCGACCCCCGGGCGCGACGCGACTTCTGGGCCCTGATCAGGAATCTGGCCGAGCAGGGCACCACCATCCTCCTCACCACGCACTACCTGGAGGAGGCCGAGGCCCTCGCCGACCGGGTCTGCGTCATGGCCCGGGGGCGGGTCCGCGCCCTGGGCTCCCCCGACACCCTGGGCGGGCGGGCCACCGCGCAGGCCACCGTGAGCTGGTCGCAGGACGGGGTGCGGCGCGAGGTCCTCACCGACGAGCCCACCCGTGTCGTCGCCGACCTGGCCGCGGGCTTCACCGGGGAGATCCCCGGGCTGCGCGTGCACCGCCCCACCCTGGAGGAGGTCTACCTGGGGCTGATCGAGGACACGGTGGAGACCGAGGACGCCGGCGACGGCGGCGAGCGGACGGAGGCCCTGGCATGAACGGCACCACCATGGACGACGTCCGGCTGCCCGGCACGCTCCGCGTGGGGGTGTCCCGGGGGTGGCTGGAGATCCGGTCCTTCAGCCGGGAGTGGGAGAGCGTGATCTTCACGTTCGCCCTGCCCGCGCTGATCCTGTCGATGTTCGCACTGATCTTCGACGGGCTGTTCGACCTCGGCATGCCCGCCGTCGACTACTACCTGCCCGGCCTGTTCGCCATGGGCCTGATGTCGGTCAGCTTCCAGACCCTGGGCGCGGGGATCGCCACCGAACGCGACCAGGGCGGGCTGCGGAGGCTGCGCGGCACCCCGATGCCGCCCGCCGCCTACTTCCTGGGCAAGACCCTGCTGGTGTTCTTCCTCGCCCTGGGCCAGGCCGTCCTGCTGCTCGGAGTGGCCGCGCTGGTCTTCGGCGCCTCCCTGCCCGACAACGCCTCCGACTGGTTCACCGTGGCCTGGGTGCTCGTCCTGGGCACGGTCGCCTGCTCCCTGCTGGGCATCGCGGTCAGCTCGCTGGCCCGCACCGCCCAGGCGGCGTCCACCATCGTGGTGGTGCCGTTCCTGGCCCTGCAGTTCACCTCGGGGGTGTTCGTGCCGGTGACGGTGCTGCCCGACGGCGTGCTGGCGGTCGCCTCGCTGTTCCCGCTGCTGTGGATGGCGCAGGGCATGCGGGCCGCCCTGTACCCGGACGCGATGGCCGTGTTCGAACCCTCCGGGGCGTGGGACCTGCACCTGGTGGCGCTGGCCCTGGGCGCCTGGTGTGTGGTGGGCTTGGTGCTGGTACTGCTGACGTTCCGGTGGAAGACGCGGAAGGACGGGTGAGCGCCGTGGCGGCTCGTGCTCCGGAGCAGGACGCGGCGGCGGAGCCCGTGGTCGCCGAGCGCCATGCCTGGGAGCTCAGCGGCGCCTGGTACGCGTACGTGACGGTGGCGCTCGCGATCTCCGCGGCGACGGCGGTGGTCTCCGAACCCGGGCCGCCCACCTGGACCGCCGCCGCGCTGCTGGCGGCCACCGCCGTGCTGTACCTGGCCGTGGGCCGGCGCCTGTACGACGCCGACCAGCACGCCACCGCCCCGGCCCTCGCCTTCACGGCGGCGGTGGCGGCCATGGTGACCGTCGCGGTGACCCTGGCCCCGGCGGCGACCTTCTGCCTGTTCGCCGTGGCCCCCGTGTGCTTCATGTCGGGCGGATCGGTGTTCGGGACGGCGGCGGTCGGGGCCATCATGTTCGTCCCCACCGGCGTCCGCCTCCACCTGGACGGGACGGAGCCGGTCCCGGCCCTGGTGGGCGTCGGTGTCAACCTGGTCATCCTGGGCTTCGCCCTGTGGTTCGGCCGCTGGTTCGAGAGGGTGATCGAGGAGAGCTACGAGCGCTCCCTGCTCATCCGCCAGCTGCGGGAGAGCAGGGCCGAGGCCGCCCGGCTGTCGGAGGAGACCGGGGCCCTGGCCGAGCGCGAGCGCCTGGCACGGGAGGTGCACGACACCCTCGCCCAGGGGTTCACCAGCATCGTCACCCTCGCCCAGGCCGTGGAGTCGGAACTGGACACCGACCCCGCCCTGGCCCGCCGCCACCTGGCGCTGATGCGGGAGACCGCGGCGGAGAACCTCGCCGAGGCGCGCGCCATGGTCTCCGCCCGCCGCCCCGTCCCCCTGGGCGAGGACACCCTGGAGGCGGCGCTGGAGCGCATCGGGGCGCGGCTGGGCACCGAGCTGGGCGTACCCGTCTCCGTGGTGGTCGAGGGCACCCGGCGGGAGCTGCCCGGCGACCTCCAGGTGTGCCTGCTGCGCACCGCCCAGGAGGCGCTGGCCAACGTCCGCAAGCACGCGGCGGCCGACCGGGTGACGCTCACCCTGGCCCACACCGACGTGGGCACCCGGCTCACCGTCACCGACGACGGGCGCGGCTTCGACCCCGCCTCCCCGTCCGCTGGCAACGGCCTGCCGGGCATGCTCCACCGGGCGCGCGCGGTCGGCGGCACACTGGACGTCGACAGCGCGCCCGGCCGGGGCACCACCGTCCGCCTGACCCTGCCCGAACCGGAGGAGGAGACCCCGTGATCCGCGTCCTGCTGGTCGACGACCACCCGGTGGTCCGCGAGGGCATCCGGGGCATGCTCTCCGCCGAGGCCGACCTCGACATCGTCGGCGACGCCGCCTCCGGCCCGGAGGCCCTGGCCCGGGTCGCCGAGCTGTCCCCCGACGTGGTCCTGATGGACCTGCGCATGCCGGGCGGGGACGGGGTCGCGGCCACGGAGCGCATCACCGCGGACCACCCCGGGACGCACGTCCTGGTCCTGACCACCTACGACACCGACACCGACATCCTGCGCGCGGTGGAGGCCGGGGCCACCGGCTACCTGCTCAAGGACACCCCGCGCGCGGAGCTGGCGGAGGCGGTGCGCGCGGCCGCGCGCGGCGAGACGGTGCTGACCGGGCGGCTGGCGGGCAAACTCGTCACCGGGATGCGCAACCGCTCCGCCCCCGCCGGCCCGGCGCTGTCCCCGCGCGAGGTCGAGGTGCTGCGCCTGGCCGCCGAGGGCGCGACCAACGCGGCGATCGGCCGCGCCCTGCACATCAGCCCGACCACGGTCAAGACGCACCTGATGCGCGTGTACGAGAAACTGGGAGTAGGGGACCGTACGGCGGCCGTCAGCCGGGCGATCCGCCAGGGGCTGCTGCCCGGGTCCTGAGGCCCCGGGAACCGGGGTCGGCTCGGGGTTCCTCCCTGATGTGCGGGAGGGTGTCGCGCCGGAAGAATCGGAATATGGTGGAGACGATGAGCGAGATCACACCCCCCGACCCAGGTCGGATGCGCGCCTCCGACGCCGACCGCGACGCGGTGGCGCACCGACTCCAGGAGGCCTTCGCCGAGGGCCGCCTGGACCCCGACGAGCACAGCGAGCGCCTGGACGCGGTGTACCGCGCCAAGACCCTCGGCGAGCTCGTCCCCCTCACCGAGGACCTGCCCGCCGTCCCCGGGCCGGCGGCCGCCCCCGCCGCTCCCGGCGGCTTCCGCTCCCCGCGGCCGGTCTACGGCGCGGACCGGATCGTCGACCAGGCGCCGACCAGCCACAGCGCGATCGCCGTCATGGGCGGCGCCGACCGCTCCGGCAACTGGGTCCTCCCGGAGAACTTCTTCTCCTTCGCGCTGATGGGCGGCATCGAGCTGGACCTGCGCGAGGCCCGGTTCACGGCACGGGAGACCACCATCTGGACCACCGCGGTCATGGGCGGGATCGGCATCATCGTGCCCGACGACATCCAGGTCCGCGTGCACGGCCTGCCCATCATGGGCGGTTTCGGCGTGGAGGAGGGGACCCCGAGCGTGCTGGACCCCGGAACGCCGGTCGTGCACATCCGCGGCCTGGCCGTCATGGGCGGGGTGGGCATCGAGTACCGCAAGCGCAAGCACCAGAAGAGGCAGGACGAGATCGAGGAGTGAGGCCGGGCGCGGGGACCGCGCCCGGTTGGACGTTCGAGCCTCACAAAGCAGACAATCCAACCACAGTGATCACGGAAACGTAAGTCCTGTGGCTGATTGTGGCAACCTCCCGGGGGACGCTTGCCCTGGGCGGGCGAACAGTGACAGTGTGCAGCGACGACTCGCCCACCCCGGGTGTCCATCCCCCGACACGGCGGTGGACTCCCCCGTACACCGGAGGAACATCGTTGAGCACACCCCACAGACGACGGGCCGCGGTCGCCGGTTTCACCGCCCTCGTCATGGCCGCGGGCGTCGTCGCGGCCTCCCCCGCGCACGCGGAGCCCGAGTCGCAGGCGCGCGGCGGTGAGGAGGCCGAGCCGCCGGAGTGGCTGCGCCGCCCGGTCCGCCCCGAGAAGCCGTCCCGCCCCAACATGCCGCAGGAGCCCGCGGCGCCGCCCCTGTCGGAGCTGGTGACCGCCGACGCCATCAGGGCGCACATGGAGAACCTGGACACGATCGCCGAGTACAACGGCGGCCACCGGGCCACGAACTCCCCCGGCTACGACGTCTCCGCCCTCTACGTCGAGGACCAGCTCGAGAGGGCGGGCTACGAGACCTACCGCCACGAGTACGACTACGAGCTGTGGCGCGAGCAGTCCGACCCGGTGCTGGCGCAGACCGCCCCGCAGGAGGTCGTCTACGAGGGCGGCACCGACTTCCTGACCATGTCGTACTCGGTCTCCGGTGACGTGACCGCCCCCGCGGTCGCCGTCGACGCGGGCGGCGCGGACAGCGGCTGCACCGCGGACGACTTCGCCGGCTTCCCGGAGGGCGCGATCGCGGTGACGGTGCGCGGATCCTGCCCGTTCTCGGACAAGGTCGCCAACGCCGCCGCGGCGGGCGCGGCGGCCGCGCTGGTGGTCAACAACGCCGACGAGGTCTTCTCCGGGACCGTCGGCGAGACGTCCGCGATCCCGGCCGTGGGCGTCTCCGGCGCCGCGGGCGCCGCGCTGCTGGAGGCCGAGGGCCTGGAGCTGCGGGTCAAGGTCGACTCGACCGTGGTGCAGGAGTCCTCCTTCAGCGTGCTGGCGGAGACCCCGGGCGGACGCGAGGACAACGTCGTGGTCGTCGGCGCGCACCTGGACGGCGTCGAGGACGGGCCGGCCATCAACGACAACGCCTCGGGAACGGCGTTCGTGCTGGAGACGGCGATCCGGCTGGCCTCCCAGGAAGCGCCGAAGAACAAGGTCCGGTTCGCCTTCTGGGGCACCGAGGAGGAGGGCCTGGTCGGTTCCACGGAGTACGTGGGGAGCCTGACCGACGGCGAGGTCGACGACATCGCCCTGTACCTGAACTTCGACATGATCGGCTCGCACAACTACGCCCGGTTCGTCCTGGACGGCCGGATGGAGCTGCCGGACTCGACGGGCGCGCCCTCGGGCTCGGGTGCGATCGCGAAGGTGTTCGAGGACTACTTCGCCTCCCAGGGCCAGGTCAGCGAGCCCGGCGTGCTGAGCGGCCGCAGCGACTACGCCCCGTTCATGGCGGCGGGCATCCCCTCGGGCGGCCTGTTCAGCGGCGCGGACGGGGTCAAGACCGAGGAGCAGGTGGAGTGGTACGGCGGTACCGCGGGCGAGCAGTTCGACCCGTACTACCACACGGCCGACGACACCCTGGAGAACGTCAACTGGGACTCGGTGGCCGACCTGGCCGCGGCGGGCGCGCACGGCGTGGAGTTCCTCGCCGAGAGCACGCTGCCGGTCAACGGCGTGCTGAGCACCCGTGCGGCCGCGCAGTTCCCGCGCCTGGGCCACGACTGGGTCCTGTGAGCCGGGCGGGCTCCCCGCGGGAGCGCCCGTGACCGCGGGACGCCCCTGGAACAGGGAGGGGGCGGTGGGCGTGAACCCCCCGGTTTCACGCCCACCGCCCCCTCGCGGTGTCTCCCCCTCCGTGCCCGCCCGAGCGGCCCCCCTCATGACTCCGTTCGGGTCGGCGCGGTGAACACCGCCACGGGACTACGATGAGTAGCGCCCTCACTCCATAAGGTATCAGTGAGCCAGATCACTTCTCACCCCCTGATGCCGAACAGTTATCCTCCGTCACTCCTGTTTGCGGAACAACAGTTGGGCCTGGGGGAATCCGCGGCGCTCGTCCTCACTCCCGGCGATGACGAGGCGGGCCACCTCCGCGAGCCCGGCCTCCCCCGCCAGCACCGAGACGCCCTCCGGCGAGTAGCGGTGGGCGGGCGCCACCCGGTGGTCGAAGGGCTCGCAGAGCACCCCGGGACCGTCGAGTGCCTGGAAGGCCAGCAGCAGGTACCCGCCCTCCCGGAGCATCCGGTGGAACCCGGCCAGCGTCACGGGCAGCCGCCCGGGCGGGTCGTGGATCACCGAGTAGTGGGCCAGGACCCCGGCCAGGGAGCCGGCCTCCGCCACCGGGTCGGCCAGGTCCCCCACCTCGAACCGCAGCCCCGGGTACGTCTCGCGGGCCAGGTCGACCATCCCCCGCGACAGGTCCACCCCGAACGCCTCCACCCCCAGCTCCCGCAGCCGCGCCGTCAGGCGCCCGGGCCCGCACCCGGCGTCGAGCACCGGGCCCCGGCCGCGGACCAGCTCCGCGAAGACCGGGAACAGCGCCCGGTCCAGCGGCCGGCCCTCCTCCCACCGGTCCGCGAGGACCGCGTACTCCCGGGCGACCGCCCCGTAGGCGTCCCCGACCGTCTTCTCCATCTCGCTCATGTCGCCCGACACTAGCCCCCTCCGCCCCGCGGCGGCGGGCGGTCCCCCCTCTAGGGTGGGGGCATGACTCAACGGGACACGGACAAGCCGGTCGTGCTGTCCAAGATCTACACGCGGACCGGGGACACCGGCACCACCGCGCTCGGCGACATGAGCCGGACCCGCAAGAACGACACCCGGATCGTCGGCTACGCGGACACCGAGGAGGCCAACGCCGCCATCGGGACCCTGCTCGCCCTGGGCGAGGTCCCCGACGACGTGCGGGCGCTGCTCTCCCGGGTCCAGAACGAACTGTTCGACCTGGGGGCCGACCTGTCGACCCCGATCGTCCCGGACCCCGAGTACCCGCCGCTGCGCGTCCTGCCGGAGTACGTCACCCGGCTGGAGGAGGCCTGCGACGCCTACAACGCCGACCTGCCGACCCTGCGCAGCTTCATCCTCCCCGGCGGCTCCCCCACGGTCGCGCTGACGCACACCGCCCGGGTGGTGACCCGGCGGGCCGAGCGCAGCGTGTGGGCGGCGGTCGAGGAGCACGGCGACTCCGTCAACCCGCTCACCGCGCAGTACCTCAACCGCCTCTCGGACCTGCTGTTCATCCTGGGCCGGTACATGGCGCGGGAGGGCGACGAGGTCCTGTGGAAGCCCGGCGGCGAGCGCTGACCCCCGGGTCCCGGCGCCGGAGGGCCCCGGCGGCGGGGGCGCCGCGGACCCGCCGCACACCGCGGGCCGTGCGGACCCTCGGAGGCGGCGGCCGGGGTGTGTTCGGCGGATGCCTTCGAGCGTTCCGGCGCTCGCGCCGAAGGCCGGGAGCGGCCGCACGGCGATCTCTCGCAGGACGGCCGGCGCAGGCCGGCCCGGGGCCGGCCGTCCGAGCGCGGGCAGCACGGCGAGAGGCGGCCCCGCGGCCGCGACCCGGAACGATCCGCCGAACACGCCCTAGCAGGCGGGCGGGAACTCCTCGGGGTCGGCGTACTCCGCCTCCCCCTCGCCGGACACGCTCGCGTACAGGCCCTGCTCGGAGGCCAGGGCCCCGGTGGTGAAGCGCAGCACCGCGATGTCGTGCTCGGTCGCCTCGCCGGGCTCGGCCTCCGCGGTGCCCACCCCCAGCACGTACTCCTCCTCCGGGGAGTCCGGCCCCATCCGGTAGACGGGGCGGCCGTCGCCGCCGATGATGCTCCAGTCCTCACCGGGGGCGGACAGGTCCACCTCCAGGGACCGGCCCTCGAACTCGCGGGTGGCCACCAGGTGTCTTCGCTGGGTCTCGCCGAGCAGGTCGATCTGCCGGGGCGGCTCCTCGCCGCACCAGGTGACCATGACGACGGGGAACTTGTGCCCGGCCGTGAAGTGGCCGGTGGCGACCGCGGCGACGTGGCCGCCGGTCGGCTGGCAGGAGACGAGGAACGGGCTGAGAAGGGCGAGGGCGGTCAGGCCCCGCAACCGCGATACCACCATGGCAACGCATCCTGCCATCCCGGGCGGCGCACCGGGCGGCGGCGCACCGGGCGGCGGGCGCCCGGCGGGGTCACGTGTCCCATTCGGTCCCCGGGGGCAGCGACTCCACCCAGGACAGGAACCCGGTGAGGGTGGCGTCGTTCATGGCGATCTCCACCGCGGGCCGGTCCCCGCCGCCGGGCCAGGTCAGGCGCACGACGGTGGTGTCGGCGGGCAGCTGCTCGCCGGGCTCGGGGGGACGGCGCCCGGATACGACGAGACCGCGGCGCGACAGCTCTGCCGTCGGCCGCGGTCTGATCGAGAACGCGGGGAACCAGCCCAGGTCCAGCGAACCGTACCTGCACAGTCCGATCCGCCAGGAGCCCCGGCGTCCGCCCGCGCCCGGGAAGCGCAGGTGGCACTCCACCGCTCCGCCGTGCCGCAGCAGGACCCGGCGGCGCAGGACGGCGGCGGCCACGAGGGCCGCCGCGCACAGGAGGAGGGCGGGGAACACCCACCGAAGCAGGTCCAGCGGCTGTTCCATGGGCCCCGTTCCGAAGGCTAGGAGGCGTCCTCGCCGGCGGCCCGCAGGCGGCTGCGGGCGCGTCCCAGGGCGGCGGTGTCGTCACCCTCGGTCGCGTTCTTCAGCGCCGTGCGGGCGCGTTCCACATCGATGTCCTCGGCGAGCTCGGCGGTCTCGGCGAGGATCGAGACCCGGCCCTCGCCCGACACCGAGATGAACCCGCCGTGGGCGGCGGCGCGGACCTCTCCGTTCTCCCGCGCGCCCAGCACGCGGACGACCGCGTCCTCGGCGAGCAGCGAGAGGACGGGGATGTGGTTCGGCTGGATACCGATCTCACCCTCGACGGTCTTCGCGATGACCATGTCGCCCTCGCCCGCCCACACCTCGTGCTCGGGCGAGACGATCTCGACGAAAAGCTTCTTCGACACTGCCTGAACTCCTCGGCCAGGGTTGGATTGGGCGGGGGCCGCCCGCCGTGGCGGGCGGCCCCAGCGGCTACAGGGTCTAGCCCTGGAGCTTCTTGGCCTTCTCGACGACCATGTCGATGTTGCCCACGTCGAGGAACGCCTGCTCGGGCAGGTGGTCGTACTCGCCGTCGCACAGGCCCTTGAAGGAGGCGATGGTCTCCTCCAGGGGCACGAACACGCCCGGCGTACCGGTGAACTTCTCCGCCACGAACATGTTCTGCGACAGGAAGCGCTCGATGCGGCGCGCGCGGTTGACGATGATCTTGTCCTCTTCGGACAGCTCGTCCATACCGAGGATGGCGATCTGGTCCTGGAGGTCCTTGTTGCGCTGCAGGATCTCCTTGACGCGCTGGGCGACCTGGTAGTGCTCCTGGCCCACGTACTGCGGGTCGAGGATGCGGGAGGTCGACGCCAGCGGGTCCACCGCCGGGTAGATGCCCTTCTGCGAGATCGGGCGGGAGAGCTCGGTCGTCGCGTCCAGGTGGGCGAACGTGGTCGCCGGGGCCGGGTCGGTGTAGTCGTCCGCGGGGACGTAGATCGCCTGCATGGAGGTGATCGAGTGGCCCCGGGTCGAGGTGATCCGCTCCTGGAGCTGACCCATCTCGTCGGCCAGGTTGGGCTGGTAGCCCACGGCGGAGGGCATGCGGCCCAGCAGCGTGGAGACCTCCGAACCCGCCTGGGTGAAACGGAAGATGTTGTCGATGAACAGGAGCACGTCCTGGTTCTGGACGTCGCGGAAGTACTCCGCCATCGTCAGAGCCGACAGCGCCACGCGCAGACGGGTGCCCGGGGGCTCGTCCATCTGGCCGAAGACGAGGGCGGTGTCCTGGAGGACCTCCATCTCGTCCATCTCCAGGAAGAGGTCCGTACCCTCACGGGTGCGCTCGCCGACACCGGCGAACACGGACACACCGCCGAAGTTGCGGGCGATACGGGTGATCATCTCCTGGATCAGCACGGTCTTGCCGACACCGGCGCCACCGAACAGGCCGATCTTGCCACCGCGCACGTACGGGGTGAGGAGGTCGATGACCTTGATGCCCGTGACCATCATCTCGGTCTTGGACTCGAGCTGGTCGAACGACGGCGGCTTGCGGTGGATCGGCCAGCGCTCGGTGACCTTCAGCTCCGAGGTCGGCACGTCCAGGGACTCGCCCAGGGTGTTGAACACGTGGCCCTTGACGATGTCGCCGACCGGCACGCTGATGGGCTCGCCGGTGTCGCGCACCTCGGCGCCGCGGACGAGGCCGTCCTGCGGGGCCAGCGAGATGGCCCGCACCAGGTTGTCACCCAGGTGCTGGGCGACCTCCAGGGTGATGGTCTTGGTCTCGCCGCCGACGGTCACGTCGGTGTGCAGGGCGTTGTAGATGGCAGGGATCGAGCCGACGGGGAACTCCACGTCGACGACCGGGCCGGTGACCCGGGCGATCCGACCGGTGGCGGTGCCAGCCCCGGTCGTCTCTTCAACAGTCGCAGTCACTTTTCTTACTCACTTCCCGCGCTTGCAGCAGAGAGCGCGTCGGCACCGCCGACAATCTCACTGATCTCGTTGGTGATCTCGGCCTGACGCGCCTGGTTGGCCAGTCGGGTCAGGGTCTTGGCGAGTTCCTCGGCGTTGTCCGTGGCGGCCTTCATGGCGGCACGGCGCGACGCCTGCTGGGAGGCGGCGGATTCGAGGAGGGCGAAGTAGATGCGGTTGGTCACGTACTGCGGGAGCAGCCGGTCCAGCGCTTCCTCGGCGGAGGGCTCGAACTCGTACAGCGGCAGGGCCTGCCCGCCGTGCGAGGCCTCGAGCTCCGCCTCGTCGACCTCTTCCACCTCCAGCGGCAGCGCCCGCGTGGCGGACGCGCGCTGGGTCAGCATCGACACGAACTCGGTCGAGACCACGTGGATCTCGTCGACGCCGCCCTCGGAGGTGTCCTTGGCGAACCTCTCCATGAGCGCGGTGCCGATCTCCTGGGCGTGCGCGTAGGTCGGACGCTCGGTGATGCCCTCCCACTGGTCCTCGACCTTGCGGCCGCGGAACTTGTAGAAGCCCGTCCCCTTGCGTCCCACCATGTAGGTGACGACCTCCTTGCCCTGCTCCTGGAGGAGCCTGGCGAGGGAGTCCGCCTCCTTGAGGACGTTGGACGAGAAGGCGCCGGCCAGACCCTTGTCGCTGGTGATGACCAGGACGGCGGCCCGGGTGGGGTTCTCGGCCTCGGTCAGCAGCGGGTGGTCGGACACCCGGCTCGCCAGGGCCGAGACCGCCCTGGTGATCTCCCGCGCGTAGGGTCCGGCAGCCTCAGCCGCACGCTGCGCCTTGGTGATGCGCGTCGTGGCGATGAGCTCCATCGCACGGGTGATCTTCGCCATCGACTTCGTCGAGCGGATCCTCCGGCGATAGACGCGAAGCTGTGCACCCATGGGTTACTTCCCGCCCTTGGCGACCTTGATGGTCTCCTGGCCGACGTTCTCCTCTTCGAGCGCCTCGGCCTCGGCCTCGGTGCCCAGGAGGGTGCCCGCGGAGGTCTGGAAGCCCTGCTTGAACTTGTCGAGCGCGCCCTCCAGGGCCTGCTCGGTCTCCTCGCCGAACTTCCCGCTCTCGCGGATGCCGTCCAGGATCGCGGTGTGCTCGCGGTCGAGGAAGTCCAGGAAGTCGTCCTCGAAGCGGCGCACGTCCTCGACCGGGACGTCGTCGATGCGGCCGGTGGTGCCCATCCAGATGGAGACGACCTGCTTCTCCATCGCGAACGGGGAGTACTGGCCCTGCTTGAGCAGCTCCATCAGGCGGGCGCCGCGCGCCAGCTGCTGCTTGGAGACCGCGTCCAGGTCGGAGCTGAAGGCCGAGAAGGCCTCGAGCTCGCGGTACTGGGCCAGGCCCAGCCGGAGGGTACCGGAGACGTTCTTCATCGCCTTGGTCTGGGCCGCGCCACCGACACGGGAGACCGAGATACCGACGTCGATGGCCGGACGCTGACCCTGGTTGAACAGGTCGGAGTCCAGGAAGACCTGGCCGTCGGTGATGGAGATGACGTTGGTCGGGATGTAGGCCGAGACGTCGCCCGCCTTGGTCTCGATGATCGGCAGCGCCGTCAGCGAGCCCTTGCCCAGCTCGTCGGAGAGCTTGGCGCAGCGCTCCAGGAGCCGGGAGTGCAGGTAGAAGACGTCACCCGGGTAGGCCTCGCGGCCCGGCGGGCGGCGCAGCAGCAGGGAGACGGCGCGGTAGGCCTCGGCCTGCTTGGTCAGGTCGTCGAAGACGATGAGGACGTGCTTGCCCTGGTACATCCAGTGCTGGCCCAGGGCCGAACCGGTGTAGGGGGCGAGGTACTTGAAGCCCGCGGCGTCGGAGGCGGGGGCGGCGACGATGGTGGTGTACTCCATCGCGCCGGCCTCCTCCAGGGCACCGCGCACGCCGGCGATGGTCGAGCCCTTCTGGCCGACCGCGACGTAGATGCAGCGCACCTGCTTGTCGGGGTCGCCGGACTCCCAGTTCGCCTTCTGGTTGATGATCGCGTCGATGCAGACCGCGGTCTTGCCGGTCTGCCGGTCGCCGATGACCAGCTGGCGCTGGCCGCGGCCGATCGGGGTCATCGAGTCGATGGCCTTGATACCGGTCTGGAGCGGCTCGTGGACGGGCTTGCGCTCCATCACGGTCGCGGCCTGGAGCTCCAGCTCGCGGGTCTCGGTGGACTCGATCTCGCCCTTGCCGTCGATGGGGTTGCCCAGGGGGTCCACCACGCGGCCGAGGAAGTCGTCACCCACCGGCACGGAGAGGAGGCGTCCGGTGCGGCGCACCTTCTGGCCCTCCTCGATGCCGGTGAAGTCGCCCAGCACAACGGCACCGATCTCGCCGATCTCGAGGTTCTGGGCCAGGCCCAGGGTTCCGTCCTCGAATTCCAGCAGCTCGTTCGCCATCGCCGAGGGGAGGCCACTGACGCGGGCGATGCCGTCACCGGAGTAGGTGACGGTACCGACCTCTTCCGCGCGGGTGGCCTCAGGCTCGTACGACTGGACGAAGCGCTGCAGCGCGTCCCGGATCTCGTCCGGCCGGATCGTCAGCTCCGCCATCTCTACGTTGTCCTTGCTCTCAAGTGGCGCCTGACCGGCGCCGTGCGTACTTGCCTTGCGTTTCTTCAGCCGGCCAGACGGCGCTGGGCCTCGGCGATACGCCCGGCGATGGTCCCGTCGATGACCTCGTCACCCACCTGGATGGAAAGCCCACCCACGATCTCGGGGGCGACCTCGATGTTCAGGTGGATGTCGCGGCCGTAGGCGCGCGTGAGCGCGGCCCCCAGCCGGGACTGCTGGTCCTCGCTCAGGGCGACGGCGCTGCGGACGACCGCGACGTAGCGCTTGGCGCGCTCGGCGACGATGTGCCCGTAGTTCTCCAGCGCCTGTTCCAGGGTACGGCCCCGGGGCCGGGTGACCGCTTCGCCGACCAGGGTCAGCGTCGCGGGGTCCACCTTGCCCGAGAGCAGGCTCTCCACCAGGGAGAGCTTGTGCTCGGAGCCGACACCGTCACGGGTCAGGGCCTCGCGCAGCTGCGGCTGGGAGGCGACGATCCGCTCGAAGCGGAACAGCTCGTCCTCCAGGCCGTCCAGGGCCGCGGCGCTGCGGAGCGAGGAGATGGTGGCGTAGACCGCCATCCGCTCCACGGCGTCCACGAGGTCGCGCGCGGTCGACCACTTGGCCGAGACGACGTCGCCGGCCACGAGGACCGCCGACGGCGAGACCTTGGACTCCAGCAGCTGCCCGATGAGGGCGGACTTGGCCTCCGCCGGGTTCGCCTGGTCGGCGAGCCAGCGGCGCAGCGAGTGCTCCTCGGTGAGCAGGGCGACGACCTGGAACAGCTCGCCGCCCAGGGCCACACCGCCGGTGGCGCCGGCCGACGCCAGGACGTTCTCGTCCAGGCGCCGGGTCACCTCGGTCAGCGACGTACGGCTGATACCACGCATCAGCGCACCTCGGCTTGCTGCTTGCCCTCGCTCTGCTCCAGCTCGTCCAGGAACCGGTCGATGACGCGGCTCTGGGCGGCGCTGTCGCTGAGGCTCTCACCGACGATGCGGCTGGCGAGCTCGGTGGAGAGCGCGCCGATCTCACCCTTCAGCTGGGCGAACGCCTGCTGGCGGTCGGCCTCGATCTGAGCGTGGGCGGCGTCGACGATGCGGCGAGCCTCGGCCTGGGCCTCCTCGCGCGCCTCGGCGATGATCGCCGCCCGCTGCTCCTTGGCCTTCTCCAGCTCCTGCGCGTACTCGCGGTGGGCCTCTTCGAGCTTCTCGCGGTACTGCTGGCGGATCTCCTCCGCCTCGGCCTCGGCCTTCTGAGCGCGAGCGATGCCACCCTCGATCTGGTCGGCACGCTCGTCCAGCGCCTTCGTCAGCCGCGGCCACATCTTGTAGACGACGCCGAGGATGATGAGGAAGGCGATGAGGCCGAAGGTGAACTCGTCCCAGTGGATGCGCAGGACGTTTTCTTGTTCAGCTGCCAAATACACGGTTGGCATCCCCTTCGCGTTCTGTATGACCAGGTGTTACTAGACGGCGAACGCGAGAACGAAGCCGAGGATGGCCAGGGCCTCGATGACGGCGAAGCCGAAGATCATCTGACCCTGCAGGACACCGCGGGCCTCGGGCTGGCGGGCGATGGCCTGGACACCGAGACCGAAGACGAGACCCACGCCGATGCCGGGGCCGATGGCGGCGAGGCCGTAACCGATGCTGTTGAGGTTACCTTCGATGGCGGCGAGATCCATTGATATTCCCTTTACTACAGGCCGACGATCATGGACGTCGTCGGGCGAACGTGACGAAACGGAAAACAGGTCCAGCGGTGCGCACTGGGAGGGACCACGGGGGCCTCTCCTAGTGCGCGCCCTCCATGGCCTCACCGAGGTAGATGGAGGAGAGGAGGATGAAGACGTAAGCCTGGACCGCCATGATGAACAGCTCGAAGGCCGTGAAGACCAGGAAGCCGATCAGGGCGATGCCGGAGTAGCCGACCGAGATGGCGCCGAACAGCGGCCCCATCTGGGACATCGGGTTGAACATGTAGAACCCGGCGGCCGCGAACAGTGCGAGCAGCAGGTGCCCGGCGAACATGGTCGCGAACAGACGGATCATGTGCGTGGCCGGCCGGATGATGAAGTTCGACAGCGCCTCGATGGGCACCACGACCGGCAGGATCCACCCGGGGACGCCGCTGGGGACCAGGCGGGCCTTGAAGTGGGCGGCGGCACCGTGCTCACGGATGCCGACCACGTTCCACAGGACGAAGATGAACAGGGCCAGGACCGCGGGGAAGGCCAGGTTGGAGGTCACCGGCAGCTGGAGGCCGGGGATGAGACCCATGATGTTCATGCAGAAGATGAACAGGAACAGGGTCACCATCAGGGGGAGGTACTTGTCCCCCTTCTTGCCCATGGTGGTCCGGGTGACCTGGTCGCGGATGAACATGACCAGCATCTCGGCCATGCTCTGACCGCGGCCGGGGACGACCTTGGCCTTGCGGGTGGTGAAGTACCAGAAGGCGGCGGCGACGATCAGTGCGACCACCGCGACCAGGTAGTACTTGTTCAGCCCGGAGGTGAGGGGAAGACCGAAGTCCACCCACGGGGTCGGGTTGAAGAGGCTCACTCCCGGAGCCTCGAACCCGCACCCGTCTCCGAAGAGGTGGCAGCCTGATTCGGACGCCGCGACGACGCTCACGTCAGCACCCACGGCGATCCCTTTCGTCGTGACGCAACTCAATCCTTGGTGTTCTCGTCGGGACGGTCCCGCCCACAGCGGGGGCGGACGCACCCGGGTGTTCGGTCAGGACCGGACGTACTGGGCATAGATGAGGTAGATCGAGCCGACCAGGCCCACTCCCAGCCCGATGGGCAGGAAGAGACCCGAGAAGCCCAGGGCCCAGTCCACGACCCAGCCCACGCCGCCCCAGAAGGCGAGCCCTCCCAGCAGGTACGAGATGAGAGTGGTGGCGTTGGCGCCGGACGATTCCTCGTCCTTCTTCGCACTCGACCGACTCATGCTCTCGCTCCGGAAGATAGCAGTAGGTGATCAGGCTCGGCGCACCCCCCCGCCCGAACGGGGTCACCGGCGCGCCTCACTGTCCTCGGACTCGGACTCGTCCTCGCCCGCGGGGACGATGGTCGGCTGCTTGCTGCGCTTGACCGCCACGGCCTGGGCCGTCAGCCACGCGATGACACACGCCAGCGCCGACCAGCCGAACACCTGCGTGTCCAGGGCCTGCGTGCCCTTGAAGGTCAGCAGGACGGCCAGGAGGATGCCGAACTTGGTCGTGTAGACGAGGAAGGCCACCGGGAGGAGGAGCTCCGGACGCCGGCCGCCGGTCCAGGAGATGACGAACGCCGAACTGGCGAACGCACCGATCACCAGGGCGACCGCGAAGAGGGCGCCGAGGAGTCCCTGGACGTTGCTGAGGGCGAAGCCAGCGATCATCGCGACCACGCCGACCAGTGCCGTCGGAATCGCGGCGCCGCGGAGGGTCCGGGCGTCGTGTTCCTGCATCAGAAAAGCTCCGTGAGGTTCAGTGGTTGCCTGCTCGTGAAAGCTATCACAAGGTTTTCGGTGCTGAATCCGGGGGTTCCTTAACGCGACCTTAACGCCTCGGGAAACGCCCGCTCCGCCCGCGTTTCGGGCCTTGTGTCACCTTGGCCACACCCGTCACGACCACCTCGGAGGCACCCCGTACCGGGTGCCGAAAGGGACCTGCGACCCCTTTGCGAGGTCACAGTCCTCTCACCGTTTCACACCGTCCCCGGAACGGGCGCCGCGCGCCCGGTCCCAGGGCAGCAGGCCGCGGCGGCGCAGCCGGGGCAGGGCGATGAGGCCGACCGCGCAGACCGCGACCAGGGCGGTCACCGTCAGCACGACCACCGCGGAGTCGAACACCGACAGCGCCACCGCGGCGAACGCCACGATCCCCGCCCACAGGTACATGAGGAGCACCGCGCGCACGTGGCTGTGCCCCATGTCGAGCAGGCGGTGGTGCAGGTGCCCGCGGTCCGGGGCGAACGGCGACTTGCCCGCCAGGGTGCGGCGCAGCACGGCCAGCACCAGGTCCGCCAGCGGCAGCGCGATGACCAGCAGCGGCAGCGCGATCGGCAGGAACACGACCAGGCCGGAGTTGAACTCCTCGCGGGCGGTGTTGGCGTCGAACTGCCCGGTCACCGTGATGGTGATGGAGGTGAGCAGCAGGCCCAGCAGCATGGAGCCGGTGTCGCCCATGAACACCCTGGCCGGGTGGAAGTTGTGGCAGAGGAATCCGACACAGGTGCCCGCGAGGATGATCGCGATCATCGCCGGGTAGGACTGGCGGACGAACCCCTGCTCCACCGCCACCACGTAGTAGTAGGCGAAGAAGGCCAGGGCCGAGATGCCGACGATGCCCGCGGCCAGGCCGTCCAGGCCGTCGGCGAAGTTGACCGCGTTGATGGTCACCACGATGAGCAGCACCGACACCAGCGCGCCCAGCCAGGGGCCGAGCGAGAGCTGGGTGCCGGGCAGCGGCAGCCACAGCAGCTGCACGCCCGCGGCGACGAGGATGCCCGCGGCCGCGACCTGCCCGGCGAGCTTGCTCACCGGGTCCATCCCCCACCGGTCGTCGATGACGCCGATGACCGTGATGAGGCCGCCGGCCAGCAGCAGGCCGATCCAGGTATCGGCGACGAACACGTTCTGCAGGTGCGGCAGTTGCGCGGAGAGCAGCAGGGCCACGGCGAAGCCGCCGTAGATGGCCAGTCCGCCCAGCCGGGGGATGGGCTCGGTGTGCACGTCGCGGTCGCGCACCGGCGGCGTGGCGCCGAAGGCGATCGCGAACTTGCGCACCAGCGGCACGAGCAGGTAGGTCACCGCGGCGGCGATGACGAAGGTGAGCGCGTACTCCCGCACGGCCTTGGCCCTTCTGTCTCTGTGTCCCGGGACGGGGCGGTCAGTCGCGGTCGGTGGCCTCGGGCGCGGCCTCCCCGGCTGCGGGCCCGGTGCCCGTCGCGGGGGCGTCGGCGTCGGCGGCCTCGGGGGTGTCCCCGGCCGGCGCGTCCTCACCGGCCTCCCGGGCCTTGGGCCGGTCGGGGCCCTTGCGCAGCTCGCCGATGACGGTGCCGCACACCTCGCGCAGCTTCTCGATGGGGATGGCGCCGCTGCGCAGCACCCGCGGGACCGCGTAGGTGAGGTCGACGATGGTGGAGGGCACCGGCGTCTCCGCCGCCCCGCCGTCGAGGTAGACGGCGACGGTCTCCTCCCCCAGCTGCGCGATGGCCTCCTCGGCCGTGGTCGCGGCCGGGCCGCCGGAGAGGTTGGCGCTGCTGACCGCCATCGGTCCCGTCTCCTTGAGCAGGTCCAGGGCGACCGGGTCCATCGGCATGCGCACCGCGACGGTGCCCTTGGTGTCGCCCAGGTCCCAGGACAGGCTGGGGGTGGCGGCGCACACCAGGGTGAGCGGGCCGGGCCAGAACTCGTCCATGAGGTCGCGGCCGAACCGGCCCAGGTCGTCGACCAGCGCCATCGCCGCGCGGGTCGAGCCGACCAGCACCGACGGGGGCACGTCGCGGCCCCGGCCCTTGGCCGCCAGCAGGTCCGCGACGGCCTTGGGACTGAAGGCGTCGGCGCCGATGCCGTACACGGTGTCCGTGGGCAGCACCACCAGCTCGCCTCGGCGGACCGCGGACGCGGCGTCGGCGATACCGTCCTTGCGGGCGGTCTCGTCCGCGCAGTCGTAGATGCGGCTCACCTGCGTTCACCTCGTTCTCGAGCGGGTGGGCCGGTCGGCGCCGGCCCGGGGGGCGGGATCGTGACGACCGGGCCGGTCAGTCCTCGTGGTCGGCCCGGCGCATGACCACGAAGCGGTCGCGCCTGGCCAGGTCCTTGCGGTTGAGGACGTCGCGCCAGCCCTTGTCCTCGGGGAAGAGCCAGGGGATGTCGATGCCCTGGCCGTCGTGGTGCTCCACGGCCATGGCCCCGCCGGGGCGCAGCAGCCTGCGGCCGACCGCCTCCAGGTCGCGGATCATGTCCAGGCCGTCCTCGCCCGACCACAGCGCGGGGGCGGGGTCGAAGTTGCGCACCTCCGGGGGGATGGCGTCGGCCTCCCGGGTGGGCACGTAGGGCGGGTTGCTGATGAGCAGGTCGACGCCGCCGTTGAGCTCGGGCAGCGCGGTGCGCATGTCGCCGTGGTGCAGGGTGACCCGGTCGGCGTGCCCGCTGGCGTCGATGTTGCGCCGGGCCCACTCCAGGGCCGTCGGGTCGATCTCCACGGTGTGCACCCGGGAGCGGGGCACCTCCTGGGCGATCGAGATGGCGATGGCGCCCGAGCCGGCGCCCAGGTCGACGACCAGCGGGTCGGCGACGTCCATGGCACGCAGCGTCTCGATGGCCCAGTCGACCATGATCTCGGTCTCCGGCCGGGGGACGAACACGCCCGGGCCGACCCTCAGTTCGAGGTAGCGGAAGTAGGCGCGGCCGGTGATGTGCTGGAGCGGCTCGCGGGCCTCGCGGCGGGCGACGCACTCCCAGTACCGGGCGTCGAAGTCGGTGTCGGCGACCGTGTGCAGTTCCCCTCGACGGACACCGTGCACGAACGCCGCGAGCTCCTCGGCGTCCGTGCGAGGCGATGCGATGCCCGCGTCCGCGAGTCTCAGTGTCGCGCGGGCGACCTCGTCGAGAAGAAGGTTCATGATCCCTGGGCCGCTTCGAGCCTTTCCTTGGTGTCCGCGTCCACGAGGGCCTTGACGACGCCGTCCAGCTCCCCGTCGAGGACCTGGTCGAGGTTGTAGGCCTTGTAGCCGACACGGTGGTCGGAGATGCGGTTCTCCGGGAAATTGTAGGTGCGCACGCGCTCGGAGCGGTCCACCGTGCGGACCTGGCTCTTGCGCTCGGCGGCGGCCTCGGCGTCCGCGCTGGCCTGGGCCTCGGCGTAGATGCGGGCGCGCAGGATGCGCATGGCCTGCTCCTTGTTCTGGAGCTGGCTCTTCTCGTTCTGGCAGGAGGCCACGATGCCGGTGGGCAGGTGGGTGATGCGCACCGCGGAGTCGGTGGTGTTGACGCTCTGGCCGCCGGGGCCGGAGGAGCGGTACACGTCGATGCGCAGGTCCTTGTCGTGGATCTCGACCTCGATGTCCTCGGCCTCGGGGACCACCAGGACACCGGCCGCGGAGGTGTGGATGCGGCCCTGCGACTCGGTGACGGGAACGCGCTGGACGCGGTGGACGCCGCCCTCGAACTTGAGCATCGGCCAGACGCCGGTCCCCGGCTCGGGGGTGCCCTTGTTCTTGAAGGCGATGGTGATGTCCTTGTAGCCGCCCAGGTCGGAGTGGGTGGTGTCGATGACCTCGGTCTTCCACCCCTGGCGCTCGGCGTAGCGCAGGTACATGCGGACCAGGTCGGCGGCGAACAGGGCGGACTCCTCGCCGCCCTCGCCGGCCTTGACCTCCATGATGAGGTTCTTGTCGTCGGCGGGGTCGCGCGGGATGAGCAGGAAGCGCAGCCGGTCGGTGAGGCGCTCGGCCTCGGCGGTCAGGCGGTCGGCCTCCTCGGCGAAGGAGGAGTCCTCGGCGGCGAGCTCGCGGGCGGCCTCGATGTCGCTCTCGGTCTCCTTGAGCGCGCGGTACGTCTCGATGATGGGGGTGAGCTGCGCGTAGCGCTTGCCCAGTGTGCGCGCCCGGCCCTGGTCGGCGTGCACCTCCGGGTCGGCGAGCTGCTGCTCCAGCTCGTAGTACTCCCCCAGGAGGTCGTCCAGCTTCACTTGTGCCACCCCGTCTTGATTCGCGTGCCTCGCCTGCCGTGTCGCCCCCGCGGGGGCCGTGGGTCCCGTGGCGCCGGGTGCACCGGCGCCACGGGCGGAGCGGGCGCCGCTACTTGGTGCGCTTGCCGAAGCGCTTCTCGAAGCGGGCGACCCGGCCACCGGTGTCGAGGATCTTCTGCTTGCCCGTGTAGAACGGGTGGCACTCGGAGCACACCTCGGCGCGGATCTTGCCGTCGGTCACCGTGCTGCGGGTCACGAACTGGGCACCGCAGGTGCAGGTCACCTCGGTGGTGACGTACTCGGGGTGGATGTCGGCCTTCATCGTGTGTCTCCTTGTTATGCGCGGCCGCCGGGCGCACGCCTGACGCACCACCGCTGCGGTGGGGCGTCGTGAAGGTCATGCGCGAACCGGTGCCGCGGCGATCCAGGTAAGGGGCGGCGGGTCCTCATGGAGGAGGACGGGCCGTATCCCCGACTACCAGTTTGCCAGAACCACAACCATGCCGTGACCGGTATCTATTCCGCCTTCCCGCCCCTCCCCTCCGCGGTGACGGCGGCGCGGCGCGCGTCGGACCGCCGCAGGTACACGGCGAGCCCGGCGAGCAGCAGCAGGAGCGCCGCCAGGACGAGGGTCCCGGCGTCGAACCCGACCCCGTGGATGAGGATGTGGGCCAGGGACCCGGCCGCGACGACGTAGTAGACCATCGGGATCACCGTCTGGCGGATCAGGTCCCCCTCGCGTCCGGCGAGGCCGACCACGGCGGAGGCGGCGACCACGTTGTGCACGGTGATCATGTTGCCCGCGGCGCCTCCGGCGGCCTGGGCGGCGACCACCGTCTCGGGGGGCACGCCGATGCGTTCGGCGGTGGAGAACTGGAAGAGGGAGAACATCAGGTTGGAGACGGTGTTGGACCCGGCGACGAAGGCCCCGAGGGCGCCGATCCAGGGGGCGTAGAGCGGCCAGGCGGCGCCGCCGAGCTCGGCCGCGCCGGAGGCGAGGGTCAGGGGCATGCTCGCCAGGTCGGTCTCGCCGAAGTCGGCGCCGGTGTTGATGAAGACCCGCACCAGGGGGACGGCGAAGAGCAGGGCGACGGCCGCCCCGGCGAGCTGGGAGCCCGCCATCCCCCAGGAGGCGAGGATCTCGCGGCCCTTCATCCGGTGCAGCCCGTAGGTGAGGAGGCAGACCAGGATGAAGGTCGCGCCCGGGGAGTAGAGGGGTTCGATGGCCTGGGCCACGGGCGTGCCGAAGATGTCGGAGGCCCCGACGGTGATGCCGGTCAGCCAGGCCTTGACGGGGTCGATGGTGCGGGTGGCGACGAGGATGCCCGCCACCAGGAGGTAGGGGGACCAGGCGCGCAGCAGCCCCATGCGCCGTTCGGCGGTCCCGGCCCCGTTCTCCGGCTGGGCGAGGCTCCCGCTCCACCGGGCGAGCCAGTCCTCCCGGGGCGGGAAGTCCCAGGTCTCCTTGGGCATGAGGAAGCCCTTGCGGGCGGCGAGGACGACGATGACCAGGCCGGTCAGCCCGCCCAGGAGGCTGGTGAACTCGACGCCGAGGAAGTAGTTGTACAGGACGGAGGGGACGGTCATGGCGAAGGCCGCGAAGAGGGCGAACCTCCACACCCCGAAGCCGTCGGAGAAGCGCCTGCGGCCCCCGTAGAAACCGCAGAGCATGCAGCTGATGAAGAGCGGGACGAGGGTGCCGGCCGCCGCGTGCAGCAGGACGGTCTGGAACCCGATGTGGGAGACGAACTCGGGGAACGCCAGCCCCAGGACCGAGGCCCGCTCGGCGACGTCGGGCGAACCCTCCAGTCCGCCCGAGACCCCGACCAGGATGGGGGTGCCCACCGCGCCGAAGCTGACGGGGGTGCTCTGGATGACCAGGCCGACCATGACGGCCGCCATGGCGGGGAAGCCCAGGGCGAACATCAGGGGGGCGACCACGGCGGCGGGCGTGCCGAACCCGGAGGCGCCCTCGATGAAGCTCCCGAAGAGCCATCCGATGATGATGGCCTGGATCCGGCGGTCCGGGCTGATGTCGGTGAAGGTGGCGCGGATGGTGGCGATGGCGCCGCTCTTGGTGAGGGTCGCCAGCAGGAGCAGGGCGCCGAAGATGATGTAGAGGAGGCCGATCGCGAGGATCAGGCCCTGGACGGTGGAGGCGGCGACCGCCACCCATTCGGTGTTCCAGGCGGTGACGGCGATGAGGACGACGACCGCGTAGCCGACGGGCATGGCGTACTTGGCGGGGGCCCGGAACCCGACGAGCAGGACGCCGACGACGAGGATCGGGGTGAGCGCGAGCAGGCTGAGCAGGGCGAGGTTGTCCATGTGGACGGCTCCCTGGTGTTGCTGGGGGTACTCGACCGGGCCGACCCTAAATCGTTTTATGAAGCGGGGACATCCCCCGAGGGTGACCTGCAACACATCGGTGATCTTTTTCGTCTGCCAGTGCCCGTTTTCCGGATAACGAAAGAACGGCCCTCTCCTTCCGGAGAGGGCCGTCCGCTTCCCTCGCTCTCCCCACATGGGGGGCGGTGCCGGTTCGGACGCGCACTCGGGACCGCCCCTGGTCTTCGCAGCGGGTGCGGGGACGGGCGGGACCCTACCGGCCGGTGACGACGGACGGCGGCCCTCCCCGGGTGGGGAGGGCCGCCGTGCGCGTCACGCGGTGGGCGCTCAGGTGGTCTTCTGCACCTGGAGCAGGAACTCCGCGTTGCTCTTGGACTCCTTCATCTTGTCCAGGAGCAGCTCGATGGCCTGCTGGGTGTCGAGCGCGTGCAGGACCCGGCGCAGCTTCCAGACGACGTTGAGCTCCTCCTGCGACATGAGGATCTCCTCCTTGCGGGTGCTGGAGGCGTCCACGTCGACCGCGGGGAAGATGCGCTTGTCGGCCAGGGAGCGGCTGAGCTTGAGCTCCATGTTGCCGGTGCCCTTGAACTCCTCGAAGATCACCTCGTCGGCGCGCGAGCCGGTCTCCACCAGCGCGGTCGCCAGGATGGTGAGCGAGCCGCCGCCCTCGATGTTGCGGGCGGCGCCGAAGAAGCGCTTGGGCGGGTACAGCGCCGTGGAGTCCACACCGCCGGACATGATGCGCCCGCTGGCCGGGGCGGCCAGGTTGTAGGCGCGGCCCAGGCGGGTGATGGAGTCCAGCAGGACGACGACGTCCATGCCCATCTCGACCAGGCGCTTGGCCCGCTCGATGGCCAGGTCGGCGACGACCGTGTGGTCCTCGGCCGGGCGGTCGAAGGTCGAGTGGATGACCTCGCCCTTGACCGTGCGCTGCATGTCGGTGACCTCCTCGGGACGCTCGTCCACGAGGATCACCATGAGGTAGCACTCCGGGTTGTTCTCGGTGATGGCGTTGGCGATCGCCTGCATCACCATCGTCTTGCCCGCCTTGGGCGGGGAGACGATCAGCCCGCGCTGGCCCTTGCCGATGGGTGCGACCAGGTCGATGATGCGCGTGGTCAGCACGCCCGGCTCGGTCTCCAGCCGCAGCCGCTCCTGCGGGTACAGCGGGACGAGCTTGGAGAACTCCTGGCGGTTCTTGGCCTGGTCGGGCGACATGCCGTTGACCGAGTCCAGGCGCACCAGGGCGTTGAACTTCTCCTTGCGCTCGCCGTCGCGGGGCTGGCGGACCGCGCCGATGATGTGGTCGCCCTTGCGCAGGCCGTGCTTGCGCACCTGGGCCAGGGAGACGTAGACGTCGCTGGACCCGGGCAGGTAGCCCGTGGTGCGGACGAACGCGTAGTTGTCCAGGATGTCGAGGATGCCCGCGACCGGCAGCAGGACGTCGTCCTCGCCGATCACCGGCTCCGGCTCCTGGCCGCCCCGTCCGCCGCGCCGGTCCCTGCGGTCCCGGCGGCGGCCCCGGCGGCGTCCGCCGAACTCGTCGTCGTCGGCGCCGCCCGCGCCGCCGCGTCCCTGCTGGCCGCCGCCCTGGCCGCCCTGCTGGGAACCTCCGGCGCTCTGGTCGTCGCCGCCGCGGTTGCGGTTGCGGCGGTTGCGCTGGCGCTCACGGCCCTGCCCGGACCGGCCTTCGCGGTCCTCGGAGCTGTCGGAGCCGGTCTTCTGGGGGGTGCTGGATGTCTTGGTCACGCTGCTCGCGGAGGTAGAGGAGTCGGTGCCGTCCACCGATCGGGGCTGGTCGCCGGCCTCGTCCCCGCGCCTGCGGGTGGAGCGGCGGCTCCGGGGCGCCTTCTCGCCCCGCCCCTGGGGGTCGGTCACGGCCTGGTCCGACGACCGGTCGGCGCGCGTGCGCGCCTCGTCCGAGCCCGACGGCTCCTGGGACCGGCTGTCGGTTGCCTCGACCTTACCGGCCTCGGGCTCGGTCTCGGTCTTCTTCGGCGATTTGGCCTTGGTCGGTGCTCCCACGGGACCGCCCTGCTTGGCCTCGATGGCGGCGATGACGTCGCTCTTGCGCATGCGCCCCGTACCGGTGATGCCCAGGCTCGACGCGAGCTTCTGCAGCTCGGGGAGCTTCAGGGCGGCGAGACCGGTGCCGCGCGCCGCGGCGCGGGACCTGCTCGGCGACGTCGTGGCCGAAGCGTCGCCGGCCTCCGCTCCGGAGGCGCCGGTGCCGTTCTTGCTGTCGACCGCCGCGTCCGTTCGGAGTTCGGTGGTGTCGCTCACTAAGGGTCCTTCCCAAGGAGCGGGCTTCGGCCGTCAGCGGGTGCTGGAGCGGCCGGCCCGGTGGTGCGAACCGGCTGGGCCGGGTAGGGCGTGCCCCACGTGGATGTCGGAAACCGGCGAGAAGACGGTCCCCTACCCGATCGCGGCGGGCTCTGGGTACAGCCAGACGTCGGGGCGGGTGGCTCGGTGGTACTGCCGATCGACCGCGGCGGAACGCTCATCCGGGGAGGAGGAGCTGGCAGCGGGGATGTCGACACGTTCGCGGAGAATCCGCGGAATCGACACACCGACCACCGCTTCCGGACGGTCGTGGGACCGGACCACCGGAGTATGGGATGCGGAGGCCGCTGTGGCGGATGAGCACTCGCCCCGCAACGGGGCATCTGGTGCTTCACCTAGCCTAACATCACCAGAGGCCACGGCTATTCCTCGACACATGGTGCTACGGATGGGGAGATGGGGACCGCACCCCCGCCTGCTCGACCGGCAGGGGGCGTATGTCCCAATCATTACCCGCACTACGACGGATTGAATCAAGCGCCTCGGCGATTTCCGGCGAATCGGCCTCCGCCTCCCCCTCCGCCACGGAGCACAGCACCAGGACCGTGGGTCCCGCCCCGGAGACCACGGCGGGGAGTTCCCACTGGTCACGCAGGTCGCGTACGAGGTCGAGGGTGCGCGGCATGGCGGGCGCCCGATACTCCTCGTGTAGCCGATCCCGGGTGGCCGCGTACAGGGTTTCGGGATGGCCACAAACGGCCGCGGTCATCAGCGCGGCACGGCCCGCGTTGAAGGCCGCGTCGGCGTGCGGGACGCTCTCGGGCAGCAGCCCGCGGGCGCGTTCGGTGGACAGCCGCCACCCCGGGACGCACAGCACCGGGAGCAGGCGCGGGTCCGGGGCCAGGGAGACGGCGCCCCAGCGGTCGGCCTCGCGGTAGGCGACGGTGTAGCCGCCGAAGACGCACGGGGCGACGTTGTCGGGGTGGCCCTCCAGGTCGGCGGCGACCTGGTAGATCCAGTCGCGGTCCGGGCCGCCGTCGGGACCGGTGCGCCCCAGCAGGGCCGCGGCCGCGGCGACGCCGCCGACGATCGCGGAGGACGACGACCCCAGGCCGCGCGCGTGCGGGATGCGGTTGACGCAGGTCAGCGTGAGGCCGGGCAGCTTCTCCCCGGCGCGGTCGAAGGCCTCGGCCATGGAGCGGACGACGAGGTGGCGGTGGTCCGCGGGGACCTCTCCGGCGCCCTCACCGCTCACCTCCACCCGGAGTTCGCCGTCGTCGCGCAGCACGACCTCGAAGTCGTTGAACAGGGACAGCGCGAGGCCCAGGGCGTCGAAGCCCGGACCCAGGTTGGCGCTGGTGGCCGGGGCGCGGACGGAAACCCGGTCGGGGCGCGGTGGGGTCATGGCGGGGTCTTTCGGTGGGGTCTTCCGGTCGTGCGTGTTCACGGCGGTCCCGCTCCGGCGGGGGCGTGCGGACGCCCCCGCCGGAGGGTGCTCAGGCCAGGTCCAGGGCCCGGGCCGCGGCCAGGGCGTCGACCGGCACGGTGGTGGCCGAGGAGGCCCCGGCCAGGGCCCAGTCGGGGTCCTTGAGGCCGTTGCCGGTGACGGTGCAGACGATCCGGCTGCCGCGCTCGACCAGCCCGGCCTCGACGGCCTGGAGCAGGCCGGCGACGGAGGCCGCGGAGGCGAGTTCGACGAACACGCCCTCCTCGGCGGCCAGCAGCCGGTACGCGGCCATGATCTGGCGGTCGGTGACCTTGTCGATGATCCCGCCGGAGTCGTCGCGCGCCTGCTCGGCCAGGCTCCAGGAGGCCGGGTTGCCGATGCGGATCGCGGTGGCGATGGTGCTCGGGCTGGTGACCGGGGCGCCGTTGACGATCGGGGCTGCGCCGCTGGCCTGGAAGCCGAACATGCGCGGGTTGCGGGTGGAGATCCCGTCCCGGCTGTACTCGGTGTAGCCCATCCAGTAGGCGGAGATGTTCCCGGCGTTGCCGACGGGGATGCAGTGGACGTCCGGGGCGTCGCCCAGGGCGTCGACGATCTCGAAGGCGGCGGTCTTCTGGCCCTGGAGGCGGTAGGGGTTGACCGAGTTCACCAGGGCGACCGGGTAGTCGACGCTGAGCTTGCGGGCGAGTTCCAGGCAGTCGTCGAAGTTGCCGTCGACCTGGAGCAGGCGGGCGCCGTGCACGAGGGCCTGGGCGAGCTTGCCCATGGCGATCTTGCCCTGGGGCACCAGGACGGCGCAGGTCATCCCGGCGCGGATGGCGTAGGCGGCGGCGCTGGCGCTGGTGTTGCCCGTGGAGGCGCAGATGACGGCCTTGGCGCCGTCCTCGGCGGCCTTGGTGATGGCCATCGTCATGCCCCGGTCCTTGAAGGAGCCGGTGGGGTTGAGACCCTCCACCTTGAGGAAGACCTCGCATCCGGTGAGCTGGGATACGCGCGTGGCGGGCAGCAGGGGCGTGCCGCCCTCCTGGAGGGTGACGACGGGGGTGCTCTCGTTGACGGGGAGGCGGTCGCGGTACTCCTCGACGATGCCTCGCCACGCCCGTGCCTTGCTCACGACAGTGTCCCTTTCGGGTGGATGCGGATCCCGCTCGATACGCATGGAGAAGATGGAGAAGCGGCGGGGCGCCGTGGCCCCGTAGCGGACCCGGGACGCTGCCCCCACCTGGTACGAGTCTACGGCCAGGCCGGGATCATCTCGAATCGCGGTCGCCCTTGTCCGCATTCCGAGACGGCCGTCGGCGGGCCGGGGCCGGGGGCGGCGCGGGTGCCGCGCCAGCCCCGGCGGCGGTCAGTCCGCGAAGGTCTCCACGCGCATCACGCTGGCGACCTCGCGGACCATGTCGTGGACGCGCAGGTCCTCGACCGTGCGGCTGAGCGCGGCGTCCGGCGCGGGGTGGCTGACCAGCACCAGCTGGGCGTCGTCGCCGCGGCCCTCCTGGCGCACGTTCTTGATCGACACCTGGTGGCGGGCGAAGATCTCGGCGACCTTGGACAGCACGCCCGGGCGGTCGGCCACGTCCAGCGCCACGTGGTAGCTGGTGATGGTGTCGCCCATGTCGTGGACGCCCAGGCCGGTGTCGTGGCCGCCCTCGGCGACCGAGGTCCCCGCCCGGCGGTTGCGCGCCACCGCGACCACGTCGCCCAGCACCGCGCTGGCCGTGGGGGTGCCGCCCGCGCCGGCGCCGTAGAACATCAGCCGGCCCGCCGACTCGGCCTCCACGAACACCGCGTTGTAGGCCTCCTTGACGCCGGCCAGCGGGTGGTCGACCGGCAGCATCACCGGGTGGACGCGCACGCCCACCGACTTGTCGTCCTCCGAGCGCTGGCAGATCGCCAGGAGTTTGACCACGCAGCCCATCGCCCTGGCGCTGGCGATGTCGGCGGCCGTCACCCCCGTGATGCCCTCGCGGTGCACGTCGGCGGCGGTCACCCGCTGGGTGTGGAAGGCCAGCCGCGCCAGGATCGCGGCCTTGGCGGCGGCGTCGAAGCCCTCCACGTCGGCCGTCGGGTCGGCCTCGGCGTACCCCAGGGCCTGGGCCTCCTCCAAGGACTCGGTGAACCCGGCGCCCAGGGAGTCCATCCGGTCCAGGATGTAGTTGGTGGTGCCGTTGACGATGCCCAGCACCCGGTTGACGCGGTCGCCGGCCAGCGAGTCGCGCAGCGGGCGCAGCAGCGGGATGGCGCCCGCCACCGACGCCTCGTAGTACAGGTCCACCCCGGCCTCGCGGGCGGCCGCGTGCAGGGTCTGGCCGTCCTCGGCCAGCAGCGCCTTGTTGGCCGTGACCACGGACTTGCCCGCCCCGATCGCCGCCAGGATCAGCGAGCGCGCCGGCTCGATCCCGCCGATGACCTCCACCACGACGTCGATGTCGGGCCGGGTGGCCAGGGCCATGGCGTCGGTGGTCAGCAGCTCGGGGGAGACGCCGCGGGCGCGGTCGATGCGCCGCACCGCGATCCCGCCGACCTCGATGGGCGTGCCGATCCGTGCGGCCAGCTCCTCGGACTGCTCCTCGATCAGGCGAACGACTTGCGAACCCACAACGCCGCATCCGAGCAGCGCCACCTTCATCGCCATTTGGGCGTGACTCCCAGTTCTCTCGTGATCCTCTGACCGTCGCCGCGCGGACCGGTCAGCCGACGTCCAGGCGGAGGAGGTCCTCCTCGGTCTCCCTGCGCACGATCACGCGGGCGGCACCGTCCCGGACCGCGACCATCGCGGGCCGCGGCAGGTGGTTGTAGTTGCTCGCCATGGAGAGGCAGTACGCGCCGGTGGCCGCGACCGCGACGAGGTCGCCCGGGCGCAGGTCGGCCGGCAGGTACAGGTCGTGCACGATGATGTCGCCGCTCTCGCAGTGCTTGCCCACCAGGCGGGACAGCATCGGCCCGGCGGCGCTCTCGCGCGAGACGAGGCGGCCGGTGTACTCGGCGCCGTACAGGGCGGTGCGGATGTTGTCGCTCATGCCGCCGTCGACGCTGACGTAGGTGCGGATGCCCTCGACGTCCTTGACCGTGCCGACCTCGTAGACGGTGATCCCGGGCGGGCCCGCGATGGCGCGGCCCGGCTCCACGGCCAGGCGCGGCACCGGCAGCCCGGCCTCCTCGCACTCGCGGCGCACGATCGCCGTCAGGCCGTCGGCGATGGTCTTGGGGTCCAGCGGGGTGTCGTCGGAGGTGTAGGCGATGC
Source organism: Nocardiopsis sp. NPDC057823 (assembly GCF_042797335.1). Classification (NCBI taxonomy): domain Bacteria; kingdom Bacillati; phylum Actinomycetota; class Actinomycetes; order Streptosporangiales; family Nocardiopsidaceae; genus Nocardiopsis; species Nocardiopsis sp. NPDC057823. The sequence continues at coordinate 73,084 of NZ_JBHVLR010000004.1, forward strand.
CCAGGCCGCCGCCCAGGTCCAGCTCGGCCAGGGTGACGCCCAGGTCGGTGTGGATCCCGGCGAGGAACCGGGTGACGCGGCGCGCGGCCACCTCGAAGCCGGAGGTGTCGAAGATCTGGGAGCCGATGTGCGAGTGCAGGCCCACCAGGTCCAGGTGCGGCGCGTCCAGCACCCGGCGGACCGCCTCGGCGGCCGCGCCCGTGCTCAGCGCGAAGCCGAACTTCTGGTCGTCGTGGGCGGTGGCCACGAACTCGTGGGTGTGGGCCTCCACACCGGTGGTGACGCGGATCAGGACCTTCGGGGTGCGGTCCAGCCCGGCGGCGACGCGCTCCAGGCGCTCGATCTCGTCCAGCGAGTCGATGATGATCCGGCCGACGCCGGCCTCGACCGCCCGGTGCAGCTCGCGCTCCGACTTGTTGTTGCCGTGCATGCCGATGCGGTCGGCGGGCACCCCGGCGGCCAGGGCGACCGCCAGCTCGCCGCCCGAGCAGACGTCGAGCTTGAGGCCCTCCTCGATCACCCAGCGGGCGACCGCCTTGGTCAGCAGGGCCTTGCCCGCGTAGTAGACGTCGGACCCGGCGAACGCCGTGGCGTAGTCGCGGGCGCGCGCCCGGAAGTCCTCCTCGTCCATGACGAAGAGGGGCGTCTGGTAGGTGTCCGCCAGCTCGCGGACGTCGACGCCGCCCACGACCAGGGCGCCGTTCTCGCGGCGTGCGGTGGCGGGCCACACCCGGGGGTCGAGGGCGTTGAGGTCCTCGGGCGGCAGCGGCGGGTTGTCCTCGGGGAGGATCTCCGCGTGACGGGATCCGGCGGGGTGGGCGTAGCGGCTCATAACGGGCTTTCGGCTGGAACGGCGTGACGGGAGGGACGGCACCCCTCCCCCATTGTCCACTTCTCCGATCGGAACGCGGGCGTCGGGTGCGGCCCACCGGGCGCGGCGGGGTCACAGCCTTGTGGGCGCGGACACCCCGAGCAGGAACAGCCCGGTGCGGAGAATCCCGGCGACGGCGGACGGCAGCGCCGGGTCGGCGGTGGTGTACCCCGCCTGCGCGGTCGCGGCGGAGGGACAGGTCCGCCATTCATCGTAGGCACCGGCCAGGGTTTCCAGGTATCGGACCAGGATATGGGGTTCCTCTCGGCGGGCCGCCCCGGCCAGCGCGCTGGGTCCGTCCACCAGGGCGCGGCGCACCGGGGCGGTGTGCCGCTCGCAGGCCGCGTGCCGGGGCGCCCCCTCGGCCACCCACCGTTTCCGGGAGACCGCGTGGGCGTGGGCGTAGCGCAGCCGGAAGGCCGGGTTGGCGTCGGTCAGGCGGGCCCACGCGCCCGGGTACTCCGCCGACGGCAGCACCGGGAGGTCGCGGCCGGTCGTCTCCGTCTCGCGCGGGCGCTCGGGGATGGAGCGGCAGAACGCGATGCGGGCGCTGTCCTCGCCGACCGCGCCCAGCGCCCGGGCCGCGGGGGTGAACAGCCCGGCCCGGTCGCCGTCCAGGTAGGGGTCCCGCCAGGAGACCTCCCCCGCCTCCGGCACCGCGGGGGGAGCGTCGCCCGTGGCCAGGGCGATGCGGGAGCGCGCGTCCGCCCGCGCCCACCGGCGGGCCTGGGCCACCGGCCCGGCCGCGTGCAGGGCGGTGCGGGGCCACTCCCCCGCCCCGTCCCACCCGCGGCCGGTGAGGAAGCGGGGACCGTCCGCGGCCGCGCCCAGCAGGTCGTCGCGCTGGCGCGCGCCCAGGGTGACGTTCAGAAAGCCCCGGTCGTCGGCGTGCAGCCGGGCGTAGGACAGGCGGCCCCGGTCGCGCAGGTCGGCCATCCGGGCGGCGATGCGCCCGGCCACCCGCAGGTGCGGCCGCCCGGACCCGGGGGGCAGGCGGTCGCCCACCAGGCCCACCAGGCGCGGTGCCAGGGCGGTCGCGGCGTCGGCGCCCTCGGCGGCCTGGTCGCCGCGCGGCCACACGAACGGGATCCGCTCCGCGGGCAGGTCGAAGGCGTCGGCGGCGGCGGACCTCACGACCGCCTCCAGGTCGGCCGGGGTCACCCGCGCCCCCCGAGCAGGCCGCGTACGACGTCGATCAGCGCGTCGGGGTCGAACGGCTTGGTGACGTAGGCGTCCACGCCGATCCGCTCGCCCCGCCGCACGTCCTCCTCCTGGGTGCGCGCGGTGACCAGCACGATGGGCAGCGTCCGCGTCCGTTCACCGGCGCGCAACCGCTCCGCGGTCGTCCAGCCGTCCAGCCGGGGCATCATCACGTCGAGGGTGACCACGTGCGGGTCGATGTACCCGATCCGGTCGAGGCAGTCCTGCCCGTCCACGGCGGTGAACACCTCGAACCCCTCCAGTTCGAGGTTGAGGCGGATCAGTTCCCGGATCACGTCGTCGTCCTCGACGACGAGAACCCGTGCGGGCAAGGCGTTCACGGCGCGACACTACCGCCGCGGGGGCGGGCCGCACCACCGGAACGGGGGGATCCGCCGCGCGCGGCAAACGGGTGGACGAAGCGCGCGGAGCCCCTGCTACAGTTGTTCACGCAAGCCAGCCCCCTTAGCTCAGGGGATAGAGCAACGGCCTCCGGAGCCGTGTGCGCAGGTTCGAATCCTGCAGGGGGCACACAAGACGGACCAGCGGGTTCACCCCGCTGACCAGGCGAGAAGGCGTCCTTCGGGACGCCTTTCGTGTTTCAGGATTCATCATCTTCCACCAGGTTTCCCGAACCTCTGTGGTCGAGCTGTGGTCAGGACATTGAGACACAAAAAGGGCGGGGATCCCGATCGCTCGGGATCCCCGCCCTTGGTGCTGCTCCGACCCGGGATCCGGGTCGCTCAGTGGTGGTCGCCCATCCGGTCGATCCACACCTCGTCCATCTCGGTCCACACCTGTGCGTAGATCCGTTGCAGGACCTCCACACTGTGGCCGGCCCACTTGGCGACCTGGGTCGCCGGCACGCCGGAGTTGAGCCGGTAGGTCACCCCGGCGTGCCGGAGGTCGTAGGGGCGCTTCAGCAGCGGGCCCTCGTACTCCTCAGGGGTGAGGGCCAGTCGGCGGGTCCGGTCCCACACCCGCCAGTAGGTGCTGGGTTGGACGGGGTTGTCCCGAACGCTACGGAAGACCCGCCCGTCCGGTCCCGAACCGAACTTCAGCAGGTGCTCCCGCAGCAGCCGGACCAGCTCCGGGGGGATAGGGACCGTGCGCGACGCCTTCTCCCCGCGGCCCTTCAGCTCACGGTCGTCGTGCACGTGTCCGCTGTCGGTCCAGGCCTTGCCCGCGGCCGGCGCGGAGCGGGAGAAGGTGAGCTTCCCCCACCCCTCCGCAGGCAGCTCGCATCCGGAGCGGCGGAGGTTGGTCACCTCCTCCGGCCGCATCATCCCGTAGTACATGCAGCCGAACCAGGCGGCGAACCGCTCCCCCTGGTGGTGTCCGACGTAGGTCACCATCGTCAGGACCTGGCGGACCCGGGCCGGGTTGCCGATGGCGCGGGGGTCGACCTCCTCCTCGGTCTTGGGCGGCTTCCACTCCTGCGGTAGCTCGGCCCCCTTCTTCAGAGGGTTCTCCGGCAGCCGCTGCTTCAGGACGGCGTGGCTCAGGAGTGCCGAGAAACCCCGCCGGCGTCGACTGAAGTAGTCGGCCGACGCCCGGGAGCCGTCCAACAGCCGGGAACAGGCCCGTACGGCCGCACCGAGGCGCTGGGGATCCTTCAGGGCGCTCACTGGCAGGGATGCCTGCTGAAGCCTTTCCAGGACCTCCGCTGCCCGGGGAGGGGGCGCCAGGAAGCGCCACTCCCCCGCCTCGTCCCGCTCCAGGCGGAACGCCCACCGCCCCAGGACCTCACGCAGCAGTTCCCGGTCCTCCTTGCTCCATGGCTCCCGTACGAGGGCGGGAGTGACCGCGGTGAGCGCCTCCATCGCGCTGATGCGGGTCTTGGCAGCCATGTCCGGCCATCGCTCCAGGAGGTACTCCCGCGCGTGGGCGTACCAGGAGATGTCCCGCAGCTCCCGCAGCTTGGACTCGGGAAGGCCGGTCTCGGCATCGAACAGCTCCCCTTTGCGAGCCGCCTGCCGCAACTCCGTCATCCAGTTCTCGGCGAGTTCTTCGGTGGCGAAGGAGCGGTTGTGGACTTGGGCACCGGCCTTCCAGCGGGCCTGGTAGGGCTTGGGGTAGTTCTCTCCCTTCCTGGCGCCGGGCTTCTTTCGGAAGCGGATCTTGTAGAAGACCACGTCACCGGTCATGGGCATCAGGCGCCGCCCTCTTCCAGCCAGGCGTCGAGCCAGCTGCGGCGGATGCGGATCTCGCCGCGGCGGCCGCCCATCCGCTTCATCTTCGGGGCTTGGCCGAGCCGGACCATCCGGTCCCAGGTGCTGCGGGAGATGCGCAGTTCCTCGCAGACCTCCCGGACGGTGAGGAAGGAGTTCGGGCGGTCGGTGCGCGTTCCGGTGCTCATTCGGGGGTGACCTCCAGGTAGACGCGGACGTGGCCGGGGGTCTTGCGGCTGGGGTAGGGCTGGGAGGGGGCGGTGGCCGGCAGGGCGGAGGTGATCGCGTCGACCACCCGGTCGACGATCTCGGGCGGTCCGATCACGCGGACCTTGGCCAGCTCCAGGCGGGGTTTGCGGTCATGGGCCATGCTGGTGGTGCCTCTCCTTCGGGTTGGGTTGGGCGGCCCCGGCCGGGGCTTGGCAGGCATCAGGCCGGGGCCGCTTCGTGAGCGGGTTCATAGGTGCGCCGGGCGTGCCGAGCACACGAGGTGCACACCTTGGGGTGCGTGGTCGCCTCGAACCGGCGGAAGGCGGCGCTGCAACGCACACAGGGACCGGTCTCCACAGGCCCCTGAGGGTTTTTAGAGAGTTGGGGGAACACAGCCTCCGCAGCCCCCGCAGCCTCCGCCACCCGCACTGAGCTGGCCGGATGTGCGGATGCTGGGGCGGAGGCTGAGCCTCCGGCAGGGTCCGCTTCAGCCTCCGCAGCCTCCGCTGGGGCGGTCTCGGCAATGCGGTGGGCGGTGAAGGTGTAGAGCTGGCGGCGCTGCCGGTCGGCAGAACGCCCGGCCTCGGTCACGGTGATGCCGATGGACCGCAGTACCGGGGCGTCCCGCTTGAGCTGGCCGGAAGCGCGGGTGGCGTCCACCGGCCAGGACCGGGGTCGCGGCTCGGGGACGGTCACCAGGTCCAGGAGCTGGCTGACCGATCCGGTCCACGTGCCGTGCTGGTCGACGAAGTCGGCCACCGCGGACGTGAACGGCTTGGCATCGAGCAGGTCTGCGGTGGTGACCTGGGAAGCGGTCAGGTAGGTGGCCAGGGTCTCCCAGCCCATGACCCGGTCCAGGGCTCCCAGGACGTGCGCAAAGTCGGCCATGCGCGGTGCCTCGGCCAGGCGGACGTCGGGCAAGGTCGCCAGTACCTGGCACAGCAGGTCGAGCAGCGCGGCCCGGATAGCGGGTGCGGACCGGGTGAAGGCCGCCTTGATCTCGGCGACGGGACGGCGCTCACTGCGCTTGATGGGCAGGAACTCCACTGCGAGCATCCGCTCGGACAGGTCCGAGGCCAGGGCGCCGGTGTCGATGCTGGTGAGCGCGATCAGCCGTTGGAAGCTGAGGACGGACACGTCGTCGTCGCTGTACAGGGCCCGGTCGACCAGGCTGTCGCCGGTGACCGCCTTGCACAGGGTGTCCGACAGCCACATGGGGATGGCCGAAACGTTGTCCAGGCACACCGCCCAACTCGCCGTGGCGACGGTCGCCCAGGTCTTGATGTCCTTGGGTAGGGACCGCAGCGCGGCCGGTGAGGGGTCCACCAGGTTGACCAGCATCTCCAGTGCGGTGGACTTGCCGGTGCCCTGTTCGCCCTTCCCTGCCAGGATCGGGTGCGGGATATCGGGGAGCAGCCCGGACACCAGCCATCCGACGATGAGCCGGAACGCGCTCTCGTCGACGTTGAGCAGGCCCCGCAGGGCGGCCAGCCCTTGGTCGGTGTGCCCGGCCGGACCGGGGTCGGACATGGGGCTGGTCAGCTTGGTGCGCCGGAACAGCACCGGGGACCGTTCGCACACCCGCCACCCGTCGGGGCCGGCGACCACGCACCGGCCGTCGGGGGTGCCCAGGTCGATCACGACCTGGGCACCCGCTTCGGTGTGGTGGGTGGTCAACCGTAGGTGGATGCCCTGCGGGTCCTGGTCCGCTGCCCGGCCCTCCAACACCGCGATGGCGTCGGTGAGAGCCGACTGTGAGGGAACCGAGTGGTGCTCGTCGTAGTACTGGCGGGCGAGTTGGACCCGCAGGCCGTCCTTGCGCAGCAGCGGGAACGCGATCCGGGGTCCGCCCCGCCGGACGGCGTAGGCCTTACCGTCGGGCCCGGCCACCACATCGACGTGCCGGTCGGCCATCTCGATCAGCAGGGTGGCCTGGGAGGGCTTTTTCTCGTCGCTGTTCCCGCTCATCTACGCGGCCGTCCTTCCTGGTCGTGGGGTGGTGCGGCGGGGCTCCCGGAGGCCTTTGGCGAGTCCGGAGCGGATGGTGGCCTCGATCTCCCGCACCGGGTTGGGGTCGCCGGCGGCGTTGGCGTCCAGGGCGGCGTTGCGCAGCGCGTCGGCGACCCAGTCGGCATCGAGCAGGCCTTCGCGGGCCAGCTGGCCGAGCGAGGCGGCGGCGATGTAGAGGTTCTCGTTGCGCGTTCCGGGAGCGGCGTCCCGAACCCTGGCTAGCTCCCCCTTGATCGCTGCTCGCACGTAGGCGGCACGCCTGCGGTCGTCGGTGAGGATCCCGGACAGACCACCCGTTGCGGGCCCCGGGGCGGGGCGGGCGCTGTTGGTCGGCTGGTCCTGGGAGTCGGGCCTGCGGAGCAGGCGCCTATGAATCCACCAGGGCAGCGGCGCGGGGTCTTCGCGGTGGGTGACCTCGTAGGTGCCGTTGCCGTCGGGGGTGGTGATGGGGCAGCCGGGGCCGACGACGTAGCCGCCGTGGGCGCGGGTGTCGATCAGCCATCCGAGGGTGCCGCTGGTGTTACCCAGCCGCAGGCCGTCGGTGGGGTGGGTGAAGTACAGGTGGGTGCCGTTGCGGCGGGTGCGGACGGTGAAGGTGTCCAATGGCAGCGGCTGTCCGGCCTGTTCGGCCAGGACCGCCAGCACGTCGGCTCCGTCGACCACGCCGGGCAGCGCCCACTCTGCGGGCGGAGCCTGCTCGGGCTTGGGGACATCGAGGTCGATCACGACCAGGCCCGCGGGGCCGGTGGCGATGCCGTAGTTCGCCGTGGGCCACTGCTTCCACCAGGCGTGGATGCGGGCCGGGTCGGTGGTGGCCGTGCGCTCCCAGTCCTTGACCAGCGGGGGTTTCTTGCTGTTGGGAGTGAGGGGGAAGACGGGCCAGCCGCGGCGGGCGGCGGCCAGGGCGTAGTCGACGGGCTTGAAGGCGTTCATGGGGGCCTCCCGGTGCTCACAAGGAACTCCTCAGGTCAGGGGTGCTACGGACGAGGAAGGGGCGGGCCGTCACGGTGGTGACGGCCCGCCCCTGGGGTGGCGCGGTCAGAGCCAGTCGGGACGGTTGCGAGCGGCCAGGGTGAGGGTGATGCGGTCGCGGTGGCCGGCTGCGGCGGTGATCGCGGTGAGCACCGAGGCCGTGGTCGTCGCGTCCATGCCGACCAGGGTGTCGCGGAGCTTGACGGGGTGGCCCTCTGCCAGGGACGCGGCGATGCGCAGCACGGAGACCTCGGAGGAGGAAGCGGGGAAGGCCTGCCGGTTCAGGGCCTTGGTGGCCTTGTCCCAGTCGATGTGCGCGAGGGGCCGGTCGGGCTCGAACAGCTCCGAGTCGGGGACCTGGTGGACGCATCGGCTCACGAAGTCGGTGCGCCGCAGCCACACGTCGTGGTCGATGAGCAGGTTCACGGCGGCCAGCTGGGCGGTGTAGCCCTCGGCCCAGTTGCGCAGGCCCTCGGCGAGTTCGGCGGTCATACTGGTGGTGCTCCTTCGGTGTAAGGGGTCGGCCCGCCCCGAGGTCCTTGGTCAGAGCTGGGGCGGGCCGTTTTCATGTGGTGGGATGGGTCAGAGATGAGCCTCTCCGGCCGGGGTCAGCCGGAAGGCGCGGGTCTCGGGCGCGGCGTACCGGGCCTGGTGGGGCATGCCCTGGATCAGGCCCGCCTTGATCAGGTCGGCCAGTTCGTTGAACGCCTCCTGCAAGGGGATGTCGAGCGCCTCGGCCACCAGCGGCCCCGTGGTGTTCCCCGCGTTGATCGCCTTGAGCACGGTCACGGTGCGGTCGGTCATCGGTCTCCTTCGTTGGATGCGGTGGTCCGGACGGACCCCCCACACCCCAGACCGCCCAACAGAGGTGAGCTGGGGTGCAAAACGAGCGCCCGGCGGCACGGGCAAGGTCACAGGCGGACGGGCATGACGACGTGCCAGTAGGAGGCGTCGTCGGTTCCGGGAACCAGCAGGGCCGGGACCGGGGTGCGCCGCAGGAGCATGCGGACGGTGTCGGCGCGGCAGGCCCGCAGCGCGTCGGTGAGGTAGCGGTGGCTGAACGCCACCGTGGTCTCCGGTTCCCCGTCGTCCAGGACGGTGACGGCGGCGGGCAGGTCCTCGCTGGCGTCCTCGCCGTCGGCCCCGCCGTGCACGGTGACCTGGTCGGGGCCGGTGGTGAGGTGGACGGGGGCGGCGTCGGCGAACAGGCGGGCGCGGTCGATGGCATCGAGCAGCTCGCCGGTGTCGGCCACCACTTGCACGGCGGCCTCGTTCAGGGCCTTGTCGTGGAAGGAGGCGGTCTTGACCCACGCGGCGTCCAAGGGCCGCATCGCCAGGAACCGGGCCTGGTCGGCCACGGCCAGCACGGTGGCGGCGGCCTCGGTGTCCAGGTCCGCGGACAGGGTGATGGTGCCGGTCATCGACTTGGCGGCCAGCGCCAACGCGGTGCTGGGGATGAGCGCCGTCACCGGCCTGTCCCCGTCCGACTCGGACGGGTTGGGCAGGGTCGGTGACCAGGGCACGGTGCGGTGACCGATCCGGTACCGGTCGGTGCCTTCCACGACCAGCCCGACGGGCGCGAATTCCAGGTGCAGCCCGGCCAGCATCGGCAGCGTCGGGTCGTTGGAGACGGCCACGCTGGTGCGGTCCACGGCGTCGGCCAGGTCGGCGGCAGCCATGGTGCCCAGCTCGGTGGCGGGCCGCTCCGGCGGGTCGGGGTAGTCGTCGGCGGGCAGGGTGCGCACGGTCGCCGTCACCGGCCCGCAGGCGATGCGCACGCGGGCTTCCTCGGTGGTGAGGGTGAGGGTGCGGGAGGCGGGCAGTCGGGAGACCAGGTCGGCCAGCAGCCGCCCGGGCAGGATGACGGTCCCGGTGTCGGTGGTGTCGGCTTCCAGGGCGGCGGTGCCCCAGACCTCGTAGTCGGTGGCGGTGATGCGCACCTGGTCGGGGGCGATGTCCAGCCGGATACCGGCCAGGACCGGGATCGCGGGGCGGGCCGGGAGCATCTTGGCGGCCCAGGTGAGCTGTTCGGCCAGCACACCGGCGGTAGCGGTGATCCGCATCGGGAACCTCCTTCTTGTCAGGTAGAAAATGGGTGAGGGGCACCTGCCGTGTATGGGTCGGCGGGTGCCCCTCGCGTGTGTTCGGGGTTCAGGCAGCAGCGGCCTTGCGGGCGGCGTTCTTGCGGTTGCGGCGCAGGCGCCGCCGGTCGGCGCGGGTGGCGCCGCCCCAGATGCCGTGTTCGAGCCACCGGGATGCCATCGCGGCCTCCAGACAGGCGGTCCGGACGGGGCAGCGCTCGCAGACCTCGATGGCGGCGGCGGTGGCGTCGTGGTCGTCCTCGTCCGGGTACCAGTCACCGGGCCGGCCGATACGGGCGCACAGCGCCTGGGTCGCCCACCGGGGTGGGGCCGGGAGCAGGTCGGTGCCGCGCGGGCGCGGCCGCAAGCGGGTGAGGGCCATCAGGTTCGTCTCCTTCCAGGACCGGTCGGGAGACCCGCTCTTGCGGGGCGGGCCGCCCGACACGGGGGTCACATGCGCAGGTCGCCGTAGAAGTCGCCGCCGACCTGCATCACCCCGGACACAGGGCCGCTAGCGTGGACGGTGTTGCGGACGGTGCGGTGCCGGCGGGGCGCGAAGTGCAGTTCCAGGACGCCGTTGTCGATGGCGTCCATGAGCGGAATGCCGTCGGCGTCGGTGATGCGGTCGTCGTCGTGCAGGGTGTCCAGGACGGCTCGCAGGCGAGCGACGGTCATCGGGCGGCCGGTGGTGTTGCTCATCGTGGGGTCCTTCCGTGTGGTGTATGGGGGTGGGCCGGGTGGTCCCCCGGTGGCCCCGCCCGGTTGCCAGGCGGGGGCACCGGGCCATCACCCGGGTGGGGCGCAGGCAGCGCCTACGGCGAGCACGATGGCAATTCCGAGAAGGCCGCCGATGATGGGTGCGAGCGGTGGCGGACCGCTCTCGGGGGAGCCTTGGGAGTCGATCGTGTCGGCCACGCATACGGCCGCCAGAACCGCCAGGGGAACACCCCCGGCGAGTAGCCATCCATCCGGCATCACGGTCCCTCCTACAGACCCCCGGGGGCTCTCCCCGGGGGTGCCCTCACGGGGCCGCAACGGCCCGGGGAGGGGGTCTTCGCAGTCTCGTGTGACAAAGGCCGTATCGGCTGTTCAGGCGCTGTGACAGGTGGTTGTGACAAGGGTGTGTCGGGTGCTGTGACGGGCCCCGTGACACGGTCCTGTCACAGCACTCGACACGGCCCTGTCACAGGCCCCGTGACGGCGTTCGTCACGGGGGCTGTGACAGAGCGGATCACTGCGGTCGGTCGGGTGCGTCGATCCCGGGCGGGACCTGAATCTCGCCCGCCAGGATGCGGTCGCGGGCGACCTCCAGAGCGGCCCGCCAATAGCCTCGCTCCGAAGCCGCCCCAGGCACCCACCGTTGGGTCTTGGGGTCCTCTTCGACCCGGATCGACTTCATTCGGGCACGCACGGTCGGCCGGGACCACCGCAGTGCCTCGGACAGGGCCGCCACCGACACGCCCTTGGCGGACTCGCCATCGCTCAGCTCCAGGGCCGTGGACAGCACCAGAGGCAGCCCGGCCGAGACGGGGTCGACCTTGAGCCCTTCGGTCATGGCGCGGAACACGTCGTCTCCGGTCTCGTTCGAGGCCGGGCTGGTGTTCTTGCCGTCTTCGATCTCCTCGCGGGTGCGCCGGACCGACTCGGCCAGGTCGGACATGGCGTCCCCGAACCCGCTGAGTCCCCCGGCGGGCGACGTCGACCCCGAAGTCTTCTTCGGGGCCGGGTCTGCCGGGGCGGCCGGCCGCGACTTGGGGCGGCCCGGGGCCGAGACACCACCGCCGGGCAGCCATCCGTCCTTGCGGGCCCGCTCCCACCGGTCCATGTACAGGCCCGGGTTGACCCGCACCGTCACGTCGTCCAACTCGGGCCGCCACGATGCGGTGGCCTCGGCGGCCTCGGCCCCCTTCGAGGGGTTGGCGTACAGGCCCCGGAAGACTCGGGGGACATCGCCGCCGCCGTGGCGGACCAGCCCGTACCCCTCGGCGGGCATCTCCTCAGGGGCCGGGAGCTTGCCACGCCATCCGAACAGGTGGTTCAGCTCCGTCTCGTCGTTGACCCGCAGGCCCATCCGGATCTGCATCTGCGCGATCAGTGCCTTGGGCACCGAGTCCGAGACCGCCCGCAGGGAACAGATCACGGACCGGATCGACGCCGCCCGGGAGCGGTCGTTGAGGTCGGTCAGCTTGGCCTTGAGCTCGTTGGACAGGGACGCGGTCTCGTCGGCGACGATCACGATCTGCGGGATGGCGGAGGACACGGGCACCTTGTCCTGGTCCGACGCGGCCATCAGGTCGGCGTAGCCGATCTTGCGGGCCGGGATCGCGTCCAGGGCGAAGTCGAGCATCTTGTGCATCTCGGCGGGGCGGGTGGCGACCCAGTCGATGGCGGGCCGGTCCACGCGCCGCTCCAGCCACGGGCGCAAGTAGGGCAGGAACACCCCGCCGCCGTTGGGGTCTATGCCCCAGATGATGACGTCGTCGCAGCGCAGCAGGGACGCCATGAGCGCCGCGAGCTGGCTGGATTTGCCCGATCCGGTGGCGCCGATGAGCAGTGCCGACGCCCACCGCAGGTCGATCTCCATCGCGGTGCCGTCGCGGTAGACCCCGGACGGCAGCGGCTGGTTGATCGACAGGCGGGAGTAGTCCTGGGGGTAGGGCAGGGTCTCGGCGAGTGCGTCCACCGTGGACACGAACAACTCGAACCCCCGGCGCGACTCGGGCAGGCCGGCCACTTCCACACCGCACCCGGAGGGCAGGTCGGCGGCGTCCGCCAGCGCCCCGGAAACGCGCTTGAGCGCCCCCAGCCCAACGGTGGGGGGCAGTTTGCCCTTGACCGTGTACCCGGTCTTCCAGGTCCGGGACGGATCGCGCGGGTCCGGGTGCTCCCACTCCCGGATGTCGGTGACCACGGTCCCGGTGGCGTGCAGGGCCTTGTCCACACGCCGCTCCCACGCAACGGCCAGGTCCAGCCGGGCCGCCTGCTCGGCTTCGGCCTCGGCCCGGTCCTGGGCGGCGATCTCCCACGACGTGGACGCCGGGCGCAGCAGTGCGGACGCCGCGGCCCCGATGCCCAGGGCCGCGAGCATCTCCGGTGACCAGGCGGTGCCGGTCGCCAGTGCCAGGGACGACCAGCCAGCGAATCCCGCCCACCGGCCGGGCCGGTACAGGCGGGGCAGCAGTGGCAGGCGGGCGGTCGCCGCCTTGGTGAACGCGGCGGTCGCGCCGATCGCTCCGACAGCGGCCGGGGCCCACCAGGGAAGACCCACCTCGGGCAGGGACCCGACCGTGCCCACGGCCAGGGACAGCGAGGCGGCGTTGGCGGCGGACAGGAACGGGCCCTGGCGGTGGGACCACCGGCGCGCGACCTCGGCGCGCTCACGCGTGGACTTCTTCTTGGACTTGCGGGCCGGGGTGGCGATGGACATGGGGAATCCTCCTGGTCTGGGTGCGAACAAGGGGGCCGGGCCCGGAGACTTCCGGGCCCGGCCCCCTGCGGGGCGTCACAGCTAGTCCTCGCGGGTGGCCGCGTCCCACCGGTGCTCTCCGGCGCGGGGGGCCATGAGCCGCTGGATCTCCGTTTCGTGCGCCGCTCGGAACAGTCCCGGCAGCTCGTCGGCCACCGAAGCGACGTTCTGGACGGCCTGGCCGATGTTGTGCAGGTACTCCAGCACGGACGGGTGGATCGGCTGCTCGTCCTGGGCGACGGTGGCCATAGCACCCAATCCGGCGGCGACCGTGCGCAAAATCGCCGGAAGGGAGTCGAGTCCGCCCATGTAGGTGAGCATGTGGACGTCGGCCGATCCGAACGCCGCCAGCGCCTCGCGCATCTCCTCGGCCGCGGCCTCAGCGCGCACGATCTCGATCGGCTTCTTCATGACGTGTCCTTCCAGTACGCCGGAGGAGGCGGCTCCCCCTCCGGCCCCGATGGCCAGGCGCTCCCTGGCCGTGATCTCTCCCGGGGTACGGGCCGACGTGCCGATGACCCGGCCCCGCACGGGGCGGCGCGGCCGGGACCGGCGCTCGGACGCACCGAGCATCGCCACGGCCATGGCCGCCGGCCCCGACTCCCACGCCCACATGGGCCCGTAGCGGTCATCGCCCCGCACCCGCGCCCACAGGCGCCCCCACCAGGCGGCGAACCCCTGCCACAGGGCGGTGGCCCGCAGCACGGCGGCCCGACGCCGCATGTAGTCGCGGGTGCGCACCGAGGCGCGCTTGAACCGGACCCGGGTGCGCTTGAACCGGGGGTGGGACCAGCCGCGGCGGGCGGCGCCGACCATGCCCCGCAGCGGGCGGATACGCCCGGACCGGGAGGGGACCGGCAGGGCCGGGTCGCTGATCGCGGTGGTCGCCCGGCGTGCGCGCCGGGCCGCCCGGAACAGCGACCCCGCCCCGGAACCGGCCCGGCCCCCGCCGAAAGCGCTGGTGGCCCCACGCTGGGAGAACCCGCCGGGGCGGATGGCACCGACCGGGCCTACGCTCGGGGACCGGCCCCGAGCGGCCCCGAAACCCCCGGAGTGCCCGGGGAGCGAGCCCGCCGGGTCGCTTCCGGTCCTGCCGCGGCCCCGGAAGGCCCCCGAGCGCATGCCTGTGCTGCGCGCCCCCGGCAGGCCACCGGTCGTTCCTCGGCGGCCCAGGCCGCCGGATGCGGCAGCGCTGGAGCGGCCCCGGCCCGCGCCTGCGAAGCCGCGACCGCTACGGGTCCCGGCCGCACGGCCGGCCTGGCCGCCGGGACCGAACAGGGCCCGGGCCAGAGGCCCGCGAGCTCGCCCGCCACGCACCCCCGCCGCGCCGCCCTGGCGGGCGGCGTTGCGGCGGCTGCGGCCGCGCGCCATGTAGGCGGCCGCTCCGAGGGTGCCTACCGCCGCGACGGCCGCCAGCCCCAACGGGCCGACGGCCGACCAAGCGAGCCCTGAGACGGTGGCCAAGTTCGACCCGGCCAGTTCCAGAATCGGCGGTAACGGAGGCGGCTCCCCCTTCCCGGCCTCGTCCTGGTCAGCAGGCGGGGTGTCCTCCCCGGGGGCGGTGGCCGGGAACGGGGTGTCGGCCGCGGCGCGTTCGGCGTCGTCGATGGCGGGGAGCGGTTCGGCCTCGGGGATCTCCACATCCCCGTCGGCATCGGTGTCATGCGACATGACGTGCTCCTCAGATCGCAGAGAACAGCGGGGCCAGGGAGCTGGCGAACCGGCCGATGGCATCGGCGGCCCCAGCGATCATGCCGACGAACCCGGTGATGAGGCCTGCGACGCTCTCGGGGGCGCGGAAGAACCACAGGATCAGCAAGCCGACGATGAACACCGTGAGGATCTGCCCCAGGCAGCCACGGAACATTGGTCTCTCCTTCAGGTAGGTGGGGTGGGGCTAGGCGGCTGCGCTCCAGCCCTGATCGGTGGCGCATCCGGTGCCGGGCGGGCAGGTGCGCCCCAGCGAGGTGGGCAGGCAGTAGGGGTGTTCGAGGCCGCAGTCGCGGCAGGTGCGCCGCGCGGCCATGGCCTTGTCCAGGGCGGCCCGTTTGGCGGGCGTCATGGGCCGCACCGGCTTGGCGGCGTCGAGCCGGTACAGGTAGGCGATGCGGACGCCGTGGCGGGAGCCGCCGCAGCGGGAGGCCCACATCAGCTGAGCGACCGGGTCGTGTCCGCCGGGCCGCAGGCCCATCGAGCGGAGCTGGTTCTTGGTGGCCAGACCCGAGGGGGCCAGGTTGCGGGGGTAGGTGGGGATGCCGTGTGCGGTGCCTTCGGGGTCCCAGAAGCGGCGGCCCACGAGGCTCTCCTTCCTGTGCGTGGTGGTGTGGGGGTGGCGGGCTCTCACACGCGGACACCAGGGGTCTCGCGGTACCGGCCGCACCGGATGCCGGGAAAGTGCGCACAGCCACCCCGCACGCGGTGTGCGGGGTGGCTGTGCGCACCCGCCGGAAGCGGGTGGGAGGGGGCCGCCCCCTTCTCCGCCCAAGGGCGGGGAAGGGGACGGGGGCGGTTCAGGAGTCGTTGACCTTGCTGGGGTCGAACACGGGGTAGCCGTCGGACCACAGGGCCGTGCGGGTGTCGCGGACGGTGGATCGGGGGATGCCGGTGTCCCGCACGATCTGGCGGGTGGGCACGCCCCGCCCGTGGGCGGCGATGTAGAGCATCACCTCACGGCGGTGCCCTTCCAGTTCCAGGTATTGGGCCAGTTCGTCAGGGGTGGGCGGGGTCTTCGCCCCCTCTTCCGCCCGGGGGGCGGGCGCCGTGTCCGCTAGCAGGTTCTGGCGGTCCTGGGTCGGCGGGGTGTCGGGCGTCGCGGGTCGGGCCGCGGCCGCGCCGCCGCCCGGGGCGGGCGGGATCTCGCCCTGGGGGGCGCCCGTCTCGCCCGGGGTGGGCGGGATGCGGTTGAGCAGCTCCTGCAAGGCGTCGGTTCCGCGGTCAGCCAGTGCCGCCACGTGCTCGTCGGCCAGCGTCGCCAGGACCCGCCGCAGCCGCTCGGTCTCGGCCTGTTCGGTCTTCTCCGGGCCGGGGTGGGCCGGGGCCTGGTCGGTCTCATCGATGGTGGGGATGAAGACGCCGGCGGCGGTGGCCTCCAGCCGCTGGCGTTCGGCCGCCCACTGGTCGGTGCGCCACTGGGCGGTGTTGGCGCGGATGACCGCCCGGATGACGGTGGTGGTGCCCCAGGACGCCGCGGAGGCTCCCAGCGCGATGACCGCACCAGCGATCCCGACCACTCCCAGCAGGCCGGTGTCACCGGCGGCGATACCGATGGCGTTGAGGCCGACCGAGACCAGCAGCAGGACCACGATCGCGCCGAGCATGAGCGACAGCACCCGCTGGGCATCGGTGCCCAGGTCCTTGGCGGCGCCCTTGTTGTGGGTGCGCACCAGCCCCTGGAAGGTGAGCAGCAGGATCACCGGGACGGTCAGCAGGACCTCGGCCAGGACACCGACCAGGACCGCGATCGGCAGCTCCCAGGAGGTGTTCGCCCACGCCCCGATGCCCAGGGCGGAGGCGGCCGATCCGGCCAGGGACACGGCGATGAGCATCCGGCGGATGCGCGGGTCGGCCTCGTGCAACGCCAGGCTCGAAGCGGCGGGGTTGTCGGCTTCCTCGTAGGCGTCGATGGCCTCCAAGGTGGCGGCAGCCCGGTCCGCGCGGGCCTCGGCCATGGACAGCGCCCGCTCGCCCCGCTGAGCGCGGGAGCGGCGCCGGCGGCGGGCCTGAGCGAGCCGGTCCTCGGCCTGTTCGGCCTGTTCTGCCAGCACCGCCCGGGACACGGTGTCGGCGACCGCGATGCGCTGGGACAGGGTGCGGGGGTTGGCCGCGGGGTCCTCGTTGAGCGTGGAATCGTCGATGCCGTGCAGGTCATCGGTGGCGGCGGTCAACTCGCGCCAGGTTTCCACCGCCTGCTGGGGGTCGGGGTCACCGACCGCGGGCGGGTCGTCGGGGTGCTTCTTCTTGCGCAGCATGGGTCAGCCCTCCTTCGGGGTCGGGTGGGTCTCGGGGCGGGTCTGGGTCATCAGGTAGCGGCCGCCGGTCACGGCCAGCAGCACCGCCACGGCGGCGAAGACCAGGGCCAGTCCGGCCAGGCCGATCACGATGCCGGTCACCGGGTCGCCCCGCAGTGGCACACGTAGGCGGCCCTCAGGACGTCCCAGTCCATCGCGGACCCGCAGTGCATGTAGACGACGGTGGTCGGGGGCCAGGTCAGGAAGGTCAGCACGGGACGACCTCCTTCGCAGGCGCCGGGGCGGTACGGGGGTTCGTAGACTTGCGGTGGTCGCGCATCCTCATCTCCTTGCAGGCGGGTGCGTGACAGAGCCCGCCCGGGATGCAGCCCCAGGCGGGCTCGTCTGTTCAGCAGGTGGACCCTGGTGGTCCCCCCGTCCCCACCGGCCGCGACGGGCCGGTGGGGACGGGCACCCCAGGGGCGGGATCAGGCAGTGAGTGGTGCGGAGGAGGTCGCCACCGACCGGAGGCCGGCGGGGGCGGGCAGCGCCCGCTCGATGGCCTCCAGCACCGGGGCGGGGACCTGCGACCAGCGGCGCGAGAACGGGCGGTTGCACCCCATCCGCCGGTAGGTGAGGGTCTCGCGCTCGGACCGGCCCACCCGGGCGGCCCCGGCTTCCCAGATCCGGCCGCAGGTGCACACCAGGTGCGCCCGCTCCGGGGCCGCGGGGTGCCAGACCAGCTCGCGCGTGGACTGGGAGCAGTCCGGGTCCTGGCACTCCCACCCGGGCACGTTCTCCCAGGCTGTGAACCGCACTTGGGCCAGCAGGCGCTCGGCCTCTCCGTGGGGGGTTGTCATCCCGGCGGCTTCGACCAAGGCGTAGGTGCGGGCCAGCGTTCCGGCCTCGTACGCGACTTCCAGCATCCGGGCCCGGCCCAGCGCGAACCAGTCCACGTAGGCGGCGGTGCGCTCGCGCTCGGCGTCCAGTTGCTCCGTGAGCCGGTCGATCTCGGACAGCCGCTCGCGGACCCGATCGGGGATGGCGGCCTCGGTCAGCCCGTACTCCAGGCTCGTGCAGGCGTCGATGATCTCCTGCACCTGGTGCTCGGTGGCCCGCAGGTCATCGGCTAGGACCTCGCAGTGGTCGTTCAAGCGGCCGACCTCGGTGGTCAGCTTCTCGGCTTCCTCGTTCAGCTCCTGGGCCTGCGCATCGAGCGCGGCGGCCTCGGCGCGGCATCGGCGGTGGGTGAGTCGGATCATGCGGCGGCGCTCCCGTGCTCGGAGGAGAAGGGCAGGGCGGTCAGGGCGGTCAGGGCGGTGATGCGGTGGCCGTGGACGGTGACCAGGGCGCTGATCGCGGCCGCGGCCTCCTCCACACCGGCCCGCACCCCGTCGGGGTGGTCGGCCATCGGGCTAGCCAGGGTGGGGTGGTCGATCGCACGGGTCTCCAACAGGTCGGCGAGGATGTCGGCACGGGCGGCCTCGCGGGCGGCGCGTTCGTCCTCGGTCTCCTCGGGCAAGGTCTCGGCCCCCAGGTCGGCCAGGAGTTCCAGCCAGGGACCGACCAGGTCGGCGGTGGTGGGCGTGTTGGGCATGTGGGCTCCAGAAGATGAGGTGGCCCCGGACACGGTGGGCGTGTCCGGGGCCGCGGGTGGGCTCTGGTCCGGAAGGTGGACCCGGTCGGTCCCCGCCCGGCCCCGGTCACCACGCCACCGCAGGACGGGCGGTGACGGGGTTGCCGGGGCCGGGCAGGCACCAGCGGGTCAGCGGTTCAGGTCGGGGAGCCGGCCGGAGAGCATCCGGGCCTGGTCGGCATCGAGCCAGCGCTCGATCTCGGCGGCATCGGCGGGGGTGATGTGGCCGGCCGCCAGGTCCTGGGCGAGCATCCGGCGGGCGTAGTCGGCGCCCACGGGCAGCGTGTTCGACATGGGTTTCCTCCGTGTTGTGGAAGGGGTGTGGGTGTGGACCCGGGTGGTCCCCGCCCGGTCCTCGGTCCGCCGTGTTGTGCCAGCGGGGTGAGGACCGGACAGGCACCCCAGGGGATGCGAGGTGAAGCGCGGCCATTCCGTACCGCCCTGGTGAAGGCGGTGCACGAGGTCTGGGTGCCGTGGCCGGTGCCGTTCGCCGTCCCTTGGGAGCTCGGGATGGGGTCGGGGCAGAGCGCGCTGTTGAGGAAGGAGAGCTCCTGATCACCAGGCACCTACGACCGCGATTCCCGCTGTCCTAGGACTGTGGAGCTGCAACTAGACTGCACCACAGTCCTAGGACTGTCAACAGTCCTGGGATTGTGATTTCCTTGGGTCTGGAGAGGGGTTCCACATGGCACCGAAGTGGCGAGAGCTGGCCGATCGGTTGGCGGACCGCATCAGGAACGGCGACTACGGGCTTGACGGTCAGCTGCCGCATATCCGTGAACTGGTCGAGCGAGGAGAGGGCTCCAAGGCGACCGTGCATGCCGCTTACAAGGCACTGGAGGCCGAAGGGCTGGTCACTTCATCACGAGGTCACGGGACGAGGGTCCGCCCCCAGCTCCCGCTCAAGCGCATCGGAGTCGAGCGGTACGACAAGGCCAAGTGGCGAGATGGCGACCAGGTGGCCTTCATTGCTGACCGCGTGGCTTCGGACCGGGCCTATCGCCGCGATGAGCAGACTCAGACGGTCGATCGAGTAGAAGCGTCTTCGACTGTTGCGAAAGCTCTCGGTGTGCCGGTTGGATCCGAGGTCTATGCCCGGGCGCGACTCGTCAAAGAAGGGCAACAGCCGACGCACACTCTGACCAGCTACTACCGGCCCGAGCATGTTGAGGGAACGCGTCTCGTCGACCCGACCCCGGGGCCTGCCGGCCGCGGTGGTGGTTTCCGCGTGTTGTACGAGGCCGGTTACGAGATCGACCACATGAGGGAAGAGCTGTTCGCCCGGGTGCCGACGCAGGACGAAGTCAAGAAGCTCTTGCTGCCGCCGGGGGAACCCGTGATGGAGCTTCACCGGACCACGTTCACCGCAGATGGCACCATTGTCGAGTTCGCGATTGGTGTACACGCGGCATCGCGTTTTTCGTGGATCTATGACTTCAAAGTCCCCGACTCAGTCAGAGATGGAAAGGATGGACAGTGATCTCGAAGCAGTCGTGGTCAGACGCCGAGGACCTCTGGAACTTTCATCGCATGCATCACGAGCCACGGCCGTGCTCGGTGGCTATCGGGCTTGGGAGTCATGACCTCGGGGTGGCCGATGCGACCGTCGACCTCTACAAGCGGGGGATGGCGCCGCTGATTGTTTTCACCGGCTCCACGAGCCCTACAACAGAAAAGCGGATGCCGCGCGGTGAGGCAATTCATTACCGTGAGCGGGCCTTGGATCTAGGCGTGCCCGGCTCCGCCGTGTTGATCGAACCAAACGCCCGCAACACGGGTGAGAACATCCGTTTCTCTCGCACTGTCATTGAAGATGCGGGCATCGAAGTGGACTCGATCCTGCTGGTCAGCAAACCATACGAGGAGCGGCGCTCCTGGGCCACAGCACGAAAGCTGTGGCCTGAAGTCGAGATTGTCAGCGCGTCGGATCCTGTGAAATTCGAAGACTACGTTGATGGCATCGGGAGTGCGCGTCTGGTCATCGACATGATGGTAGGGGCGCTGCAGCGGCTCCTGATCTATCCGAGCCAGGGCTTCATGATCGAGCAACCAGTTCCATTGGACGTGGTAGAAGCATACGATCGCCTACGCAAGGAAGGCTTTACGAGTCGACTCGCGAAAAGCAGCGCAGTGTAAATAATTAAGCAACGAGACTGCCGCTCCAACACCTAAATTCCAGGACTCGGACCCACACTCCACAAAAGAGAAACCGCATCCCCCGAGATCCTCCAACCCGACCCACCCTATTTGTAGGTCGTGAAACACATCCGCGCCGAGATCGAATCCAAGAGTCCCAAAGAAGGAGATCTCCTCGACTTAGTGCACACGATCAGCAAAAAGTGGGGAACCTCTTTGGCGGCGGCCATCAAAGCCACAGGGGCCCTCAAATCGGAGGGCCCTATGCGCAGCGAACCAGGAATCGACACTATCGTTTCTCTAGGGAATTCTGGGAGAATTACGACAACAAGCGAACGAAAATTAATTCTTACGAAAACAAATCGAACCCAGGCCATAAACGCTTGAGTTCGATTTGCCTTACACCAAGCGATTTACATCAGGGCAATGAAACCGGCAAGATAGGAGGCCGCAAAAGCAAGCGGAACCCACTGCTCAATATGAGAAAGGGGGAGATAAAGCCTCCAATTCTTCCCCTCGCCAAGAGCAGCCCACTCCGCACGCCAGTAGGGCGAAGCTGGGAGCCGCTCCTCCAGGGCCCCGATAACCAAGAATTTGGCGCCATTCAAGAGCCGATATGATCGAACCATCATATACCACGCCAAGCACGAAATCAAAAGAATCAAGAACCCTGGAAACAGCGCAAAGAAGGAAAACTGCCCCTGCTGACCTTTTAGTACTGCTGTCAATACGGTCACAACCAGAGTATTCAAAGAAAGAAAGAACGTGTTGGCAACACTTCGCCGGGCACTCACCCTATCCGCCATTTCTATACATATCTTATACTGCTCAATCAATATCTGCTGGTAAGTTTCACCGCTTCCACTACGGGGATCTTCGAAGAAATCTTCATTCCAAAGCGACTTCCTAACGCTTTCCATTTCACTCCTCGCAAACATCTTGAAGAAACTAATCGTTCTCGCAAGTTAAACGAAGATGCTGAGCTTCCAGTTCACACAGCGGATCCTGCAGTCCCCTCGCAAGAATCGAAAAATAGTTGACAACTCCAAGCTCTGGAGCGTACAAACCATAAGCAGCCCTAGATTTACTCTGCCACGATCTCGTGAACCAAATAAAACCAACAATGCCTCCCGGAAAAACAGGAAGAGTCGGGCAGGGAATTTTTTCTTTGCGCTGCCTTTGGTTTTTTTTCAGCTTAGCATGGATCTTCTTCACCACTTCTTGATATTCTTGTTCTCCCATCTTTTCTGGAGTAATCAGGAGAAGACGGCTAGGAGGAAGCAAGCGGACCGCCTCCGCCACCTCCCAAATTGTAGATTCTCCAGGCCCCAGGAGAATAACAACAAGCCTGGAATTCAGCATTAGTTTTTTTACTGCATCCTTCCAGTCATCTTCCGGAAGATACGTCCTCAACGCCCCTGCGTGCGGCTTTTTTTCTCCCGGAATCCCCACAGCTACCATTTTCCCGACAGGCTTGAACGCCATTGCCATTTGTTCTTCCTGTGTGCCACCCCCCAAAAAAATGCTTAAAATTGAGCCAGTCACAAGAGAAGCAACGAGGGGGGCTTCGATGCGAGATTGCCGCTCATCCTCGTTAAAAGTTCTCAAATAAAGAACATAGCTTCCCGGCTCCAACGAATCAATATCCTCCAGCACTGGGGAAGCCATCCTTCTCGAAGAAAGGTGAACCTTCCTCCCCCATTTAAAAATCGCATAACTGAGAATCAGGCCAAGGGAATTAACTATCCACACCAAAGAAGCCGACAAAGTCGAATCAAAGGAGGCGCCATAGGCCACTACAGCTGGATAAAAAGCTACGGAAATAAATAAAAACCCAAGACCAATAGATCTCGCCAGCAAAGCTAGAGACGGCAAGGCTGACTGCGCTCCAGCGCCCGAGCGCCCCGCCCCATCGAACCAACCCCCTGCCCTCCCACGATTTTTTAGCTCGTCCTTCCTGAAATTCCAACTCCTATTCCAGGACACTTTTTTTGCGAATGTCAAAAGCCAGAGTGCAACCCCACCGAAAGCAAACACCAGAGCTGCACTGAGCCAGTGCAAAACACTAGGACCCGGTGAACCAAAAAACACCGGAATCGCAGCCGAAAGCATAGCCAGGAGTAGCAAAGTCCACCGGAAAACATCACCCCGGTTTAACCATTTTCCTCGCATCGGAACAAACGAGGTAGCCAACAAAAGCATCAGGAAAGCCATTGCCAGGCCGTAGGACCCTAAATAAAATCCACCATCCAAATGGGATCACTCTTTCGCATTTTGATCTAACTGAGCACGGGTTTATCCAACTGACTCGCACGCGAGGAGCCTTCAGCAAGAGAATAGCGAAAAGCCGACGTGGCGACCAGCCCAGGAAAGATATTGGAGCTTTTTCGCCGAATGACCGATTTGGTTTTCCAGTGACTTGAGTTCTTCATGATGCCCTGATGCTGGAGCTGCGTTCCTAGAGACCGACAGCAGAGCACTTCATAACCAAATATCACTTCTCCGGAGAGCACGAGGTCGCCTAGGTGCTACTGGCCCTCTCGGTGAGACCACCCCCGTATGCGCGGGGAATACACCGTCGAAGAGCCCGAGCCCGACGGCACCCCAGGGCCATCCCCCAATGCATGGGGAGCGAGTCAACAACCTGCAAAGGTTCCACCGGAAACCAGCCAGATTTATGACTTCCCAAGAAACGGACATTCAACCCATAAAGACGAGTGTTGCCCACCGATGCCTCCCGAAGCTACTCGGAGGGGACTGAACCGGTAGCCACTGCTTCAGGCAAACGGCAGCGGAGGCTGAAGCGGAGCCTGCGGAGGCTGGCGGAGGCTGAGGACGGAACTCAGCCTCAGCAGCATTCGAGCAGGTGAGCGGTACCGGTGGCGGCATTGCGGAGGCTGCGGAGGCTGGTTCTTCTTACTCTCTAAAAAGGCGAGGTACAGCAGGCGCCCACCCCCACTGGCTAGCCATGGAGGGGCGAACGCTCCGCCGGGGAGCGGGCCTTCGAGGGGGCTCCGTGGGCAGGCCCTGGTCGGGTGGTGGACAGAGGGAGCATCTGCGACGGTGTTCAGGCAGGTCAGGGCGATTCAGCCCTACGGCCTCCGAGGCCGTGCGATGGGCCAACGTGGTTCTCGAAGGTCACAGAGTTCTTTGGGCCTGTTTCGCACGAAACCGATTGGCTGCTGTCGGAGCCGTGAGCTAAGTTGCTGCCTCGCATCCCCTGACCGTCACACGGTCCCACCGCCGTGAAGGAGCCGCTCCCCAGTGGGTCTGCACTGCCTGTACCAGGCGACAGCCTCAGAAGTCGACAGTGCCCTGCAGGAGGGGCGACTCATCCCCGCCATGGTGGACAGCTTCCGTCAGTCGACCGGGAACTCCCCCAGCCCCGGGGAAGTCGAGTCCTGGCAGAACAGCAACTCCCATCTCGCCCAGGTGCTCGTTGATGCCGGGCTCGGAGAAGTGCAGATGCTGCTCGAACTGCAGCTCCCGATCGCCGATCTGCGCATGGATGCCGTCCTCGTGGGTTCGCAACCCGGGTCCGGTGCCATGTCCGTGGTGATCATCGAGAACAAGCAATGGTCCCGGGCTTATCCGGTGCCCTACAGCGAACTGGTGTCCTTTTCCCAGCACCCGGCAGCCAAGTCCTATGTGCATCCCGTCAATCAGGCCTGGGGCTATCAGCAGGTCCTCAAAGGCTTCGTTCCCCTGCTGCGCCGTACCCGGGTGAGGTTCATCGCCAACCTGCACAACGCCGGCCCCGACACCATCAAGGCCATCTCGCTGACCGGCATGCCGACGGCCGAACTGTTGAACTCACCGGACAAGCTCTACGGTCGCATGTTCGGCGGCCATCAGCGGGAGGCCTTCATGAGCGCTCTCCGCCAGGTCCTGTCCGCGGACAACGCCACCGAGCACGCCCGGGAGTTGCTCGCGGCCACGGTGCGCTCCACCGAGCCCCTGATGTCCGCGATCGCCGACGGTCTCGGCGAGCGCACCATCTTCCCGCTACTGGACGAGCAGCGAGAAGCCTACGACTACGTGCGAGGGCAGCTCCGTCGGTCCCGAGCAAGCCAGCACAAGGAAGTGGTCGTCATCGTCGGCGGGCCGGGCACGGGCAAGAGCGTCATCGCGCTCGAACTCATGCGCTCTTTGAACGCTGACGGCACCAATAGCGTTCACGCCACCGGCAGCCAAGCCTTCACCCAGACCCTGCGTAAGAGCATCACCCGATCCTCTCGATCACGGGAACTGGCGTTCAGTTACTTCAACCAGTTCGCCAAACGCGAGGGCAACAGCGTGGACGTCCTGATCGCTGACGAAGCCCATCGCCTGCGCGCACGCTCCACGCCGAACAGCCCCCGCTCACAGGTCGACGAACTCATCGAAGCGGCACGGGTCCCCGTCTTCCTGCTGGACGATCACCAGAATGTCCGCTCCAACGAAGTCGGATCCGTGGCACTCATCCATCAGGCTGCGCAGGACCTGGGGCTGAGAGTTCACCAGATCGACCTTCGGCACCAGTTCCGGTGCGGAGGAGCACCCGAGTACATCGACTGGATCGACCGTCTTTTGGGACTCGCCGAGGACCAGCCCCCGGTGCCCTGGCCCGGGCTGGAGAACTTCGAGCTGCGCGTAGCACCCAACCCTGCGGAGATGGAGGCCTTTCTGCAGGCAAGGGCCAACGAAGGCTTCGGGGCGCGGATCGCCGCCGGTTACTGCTGGCCGTGGAACAAACCCGGCCCTCAGGGTCTGCTGAACGACATTGTCATCGGAGACTGGAAACGCCCCTGGAACTCCTTCGCGGACCGCTACCTGGGCCGGATCCCCCCGTCCTCTTTCTGGGCCACCGACCCCGGGGGGATGGGCCAGATCGGCTGCGTCTACACCGCGCAAGGCTTCGAGTACGACTACGCCGGCGTCATCTTCGGCAACGACCTCGTCTGGAGAAGCGGCCGTTGGCTCTCCAATCCTGCTGCCAGTCACGACAACCGCATCGACAGGGGCCGAGGCTTCGACTTGGCCGTCCGCAAGATCTACCGGATCCTGGCCACTCGAGGGCTCAAAGGCGCTGTCTTCTACTCCACGGATCCCGAGACCAACCACTACTTCGTTGAACTCGGCATCCCGAAAATCGGGCGAGCCGGATCCAGGATCTGACCCCGCCATGCTCGCGCTCAGGTTCCGCGCTGGTGTGCTGTGTACTTCAGCGCGTTCCCTCTTGCCCTGTCCGCCGGGTAGCGGGTCTCGTTGATAGCGACCTTGGCTCTCAGGGCCTCCTCCAAGTCCACGTCGAGCACATCGGCCAGCCTCAGAAGGTAGGAGAACACATCGGCCAGCTCTTGGCGCACCGCTTCCGCCCTCTCAGGGTCCTCCATGACCTGCGCGGCCTGCTCCGAGGTCAGCCACTGGAACTCGGCTGCCAGCTCACCGACCTCCCCCGAGAGCGCCATGACCAGGTTCTTGGGTGTGTGGAACTGAGCCCAGTCCCGTTCTTCGGCGAAAGCAGAGAGTATGGCCTGCAGCGATGAGATGCCCATATCCGACAGATATCAGAGCCCTGGCCCGGCCGGCGCCGACTGTGACCCGAACAGCAACCGGATGGCCTGGGACCTAGAGTCGTCACTCCCTACCAGCGGTGGAACTACGTGGACCTGCTCCGCATCGGTTCCGTCCTCATGGTGCGGTACAACGGCTCCTACACCCTCACGCGCTCACCTGCGAGGCCTCATGCCCACTTCCGTCTTCGTCTACGTCCCGACACAGCCCGTCTCCCGTGCCAACTACAGCGTGGGCAAGAAGCACGGGATCTGGGGCTGGAAAGACGGCGCGCTGGATCAGAAGATGCAGAACCAGCAGCACAACGCACGTGAACTTGTGGAAAGCCTGGTTCCTGGAGATCACATCATCTTCGGCCACTCCGTCCCCCGCGGTCCACGGGGCAACAAGGGCCGGGATCCGTTGAGCCTGACCTTCGAGCACGTGATGATGACCCGGGTAACCGAGCAACCACACCAAGGAGTGGTCCCCGTCTGGACAGACGAGGATGCGCAAAACCCCGTCGTCTACCCCAAGCGGATCCGATTCGAGATCGTCTGGGAGCAGGAGAACATGTCCGGCGGCCTCTTGGGGACCGAGGTCGTGGCCGCGCTCCTACAGTCCGGCAACAACCAGGGGGCGCCCATCACCGTCAGCCAAGAGGCTCTGGACTTCAGCGGATTCACCGGTGAACCCCACATCCAGACCGTGGCTGTGGAGCCCTCCGAAGCCACCGGACAACCGACCTCCGCGATGACCGTGCCCCCTGACCCGAAGAAGGCCGGCCGAATCGATTACAAGAAGGACACTGTCCACGGCAAGACATGGGCAAAAGTCCGTAAGGAGCACAAGGAGCTGAAAGAGGCAAAGTTCGGCAATGCGGAATATCTGGAGTGCTCCTTGTGCGGCCGAACCCTGCCCGCCGCCGTGGTCCGTGCGGCTCACATCAAAGCGCGCAAGTTCTGCCAACTGGACGAGTACTTGGAAATGGCGAACATCATGCCCGCCTGCGCGCTCGGGTGCGACGAACTCTTCGAGCACGGTTTCGTCTACGTCGACGAGCATGGCTTCGTGCGTGCAAACCTGAGTAGCAAGGCCACCCCTGCGCTGGCACAGGCAGCTCAAGCCCTCGATGGGAATCTTTGTACAGCCGTGAGCCCGCACAGCGCAGACTTCTACGCCTTCCATCGGGCCAAGGCGATCGGGACAGCGCAGTGAATCGTATAGGGCTCTAAAACGCGAAGCGCGACACCTCACGAGAGGGACTACCCCCGCACGCGCGGGGAGCGCTTGATCCGGGCGTCCTTGGCCTCGGTGGGCCGGGGACCATCCCCGCGTGCGCGGGGAGCACCCGCAGGAAGCCGGGCGGCCTCCGCCACGCGGGGGACCATCCCCGCGTGCGCGGGGAGCACACCGGGCTGTTCATCGCTTTCGGGGCGGCCTTGGGACCATCCCCGCGTGCGCGGGGAGCACTGGTCGCCGTCCCCGACGTGGACCGGGCCCGAGGGACCATCCCCGCGTGCGCGGGGAGCACCGCGTGCGTAGCCGCGCAGGCTCGAGCCCCGCCGCATGAACTTGGGACCATCCCCGCGTGCGCGGGGAGCACTCCAAGGTGAGTCCGGAGACGTATCCCTCCCAGGGACCATCCCCGCGTGCGCGGGGAGCACTTCGCGGACCTGGACGCCCTCACCGGCGGCGGGGGACCATCCCCGCGTGCGCGGGGAGCACGAGGGGTCTAGTTCCTAGGGGCTGTGACCCTAGGGACCATCCCCGCGTGCGCGGGGAGCACAGTCAACGACCTGCAAAGATTCCACCGGAAACCAGCCAAATTTATGACTTCTCGAGAAACGGACATTCAACCCATACAGACGAGCGCTGCCCACCGATGCCTCACAAGGCTACTCAGGAGGGGACTGAACCGGTAGCCACTGCTTCAGGCAAACGGCAGCGGAGGCTGAAGCGGAGCCTGCGGAGGCTGGCGGAGGCTGAGGACGGAACTCAGCCTCCGCAGCATTCGAGCAGGTGAGCGGTGCCGGTGGCGGCATTGCGGAGGCTGCGGAGGCTGGTTCTTCTTACTCTCTAAAAAGGCGAGGTACAGCAGGCGCCCACCCCCACTGGCTAGCCATGGAGG
Organism: Nocardiopsis sp. NPDC057823; assembly: GCF_042797335.1. NCBI lineage: Bacteria > Bacillati > Actinomycetota > Actinomycetes > Streptosporangiales > Nocardiopsidaceae > Nocardiopsis > Nocardiopsis sp. NPDC057823. The sequence continues at coordinate 101,450 of NZ_JBHVLR010000004.1, forward strand.
GGCGAACGCTCCGCCGGGGAGCGGGCCTTCGAGGGGGCTCCGTGGGCAGGCCCTGGTCGGGTGGTGGACAGAGGGAGCGCCTGCGACGGTGTTCAGGCAGGTCAGCGCGATTCAGCCCTACGGCCTCCGGAGCCGTGTGCGCAGGTTCGAATCCTGCAGGGGGCACAGTGCGACGGGCAGCGGAAACGCCGCCCCGACCAGGCGAGAAGGCGTCCTTCGGGACGCCTTTCGTGTTCCAGGGCACCGGGTCCTTCCACGGCACCCGGTCTCACGACACCAGGCCGTGGCGGTAGGCGTAGACCACGGCCTGGACGCGGTCGCGCAGGCCGAGTTTGGCCAGGATGCGCGAGACGAACGTCTTCACGGTCTCCTGGCTGATGAACAGCGCGGCGGCGATCTCGCCGTTGGACAGGCCCTCCGCGAGCAGGTGCAGGACCTCCAGCTCGCGGGGCGTCAGCGGGGAGTCGGCCGGGTCGGTGCGGGAGGGCCTGATGCGCTCGGCGTACTCGCCCACCAGGCGGCGGGTGACGTCGGGGTCCAGCAGGGCCGCGCCGGAGGCCACCGTCCGGATCCCGTGCAGCAGCCGTTCCGGCGGCGCGTCCTTGAGCAGGAAGCCGCTGGCACCCGCGCGCAGCGCCTCGTAGACGTACTCGTCGAGGTTGAACGTCGTGACCACGAGGACCTTGACGGGGTGCTCCACCCCGGCGCCGGCCAGCCGGCGGGTGGCCTCGATGCCGTCGAGCACGGGCATGCGCACGTCCATCACCACGACGTCGGGGCGCAGCCGTCCGGCGAGTTCGACCGCGGTCGCGCCGTCCGCGCACTCGCCGACGACCTCCAGGTCGGGCTGGGCGTCGACGATCGTGGCCAGCCCGGTGCGGATCAGCACCTGGTCGTCGCAGACCAGGACCCGGATCGGCGCGCTCATTCCCGGCCGCCCGCCGGTGCGGGCGCGGGGATGCGCGCGTGGACGGCGAAGCCCCCGTCCCGCCGGGGCCCGGCGGCGAAGTCGCCGCCCAGGTCCTCCACGCGTTCGCGCAGCCCGGCCAGGCCGCGCCCGCCGCCGGGTGCGGCGGGGGCGGACCGGGAGCGGTCGGTGCCGACGTCCACGGTGATCTCCTCGGGGCGGTGGCGGACGCGGACGGTGGTGCGGCTGCCGTGCGCGTGCTTGAGGGCGTTGGTCAGGGCCTCCTGGACGACGCGGTGCGCGACGAGGCCGGCGCCGCCGTGCGGGGCGTCCCGCGCGCCCTCCTCGGTGAACTCCACCGGCTGCCCGGCCCGGCGGGTCCGCTCCACCAGGGGGAGCAGCCCCTCGCCGGAAGGGGGACCCGTGTGTCCGGGGTCGATCACGTCGAGCAGGCGGCGCAGGTCGCCGATGGCCTGCCGGCCGGTGCCGGCGACCGCGGCCAGGGCCCCGTCGAGCCTTTCGGGCGCCGCGGCCAGGTGGCGGGCCGCCTCGGTCTGCACGACCATCGCGGTCACGTGGTGGGTCACGACGTCGTGGAGTTCGCGGGCGATGCGGGCGCGCTCGGCGGCGCGGGTGTCCTCGGCGACCCGGCGGCGGCGCTCGGCCTCGGCGGCGCGGGTGGAGCGCAGCCACGCCCCGATCCCCCAGGAGAGGGCCAGCGCCGCGTAGAACATCGCCCACTCGGCCAGGGGCTCGCCCGTCCCGACCCGCGTCAGGGCGACCGCCAGCACCGCGAAGGCCGCCGTGCCCGCCAGCAGGGTGGTGCGCCGGTACCGGTCGAGGTGGGCGCCGGCGCTGATCAGCGCGAGGGGCAGCGCGGTGCCCGCCACCAGGTGGTAGCCGAGCAGCTGGTCGAGGGCGAAGCCGCACGCCACCAGGGCCAGGGCCGGGGCGGGCCACCGCCGCCGCCCGGCCAGGGGCAGGCACTGGAGGGCGGCCACGGCCAGGCCCAGGGCGTCGAGGGGGCGGTCCGGAACGCCGCCGACCTGGGTTCCGTGGTGGTGCAGTGCCGGGAGGAGGGAGGCGGCCAGGAGCAGCAGGCCCAGGGGGAGGTCCCGGAGGGTGACGTCGAGTCGCCGCCACAGGAGGAGGGGGTGCCGGAGTCTGGTCACCGGTGCAGTGTAGTGGCGCTGTGACGCAACGCCCCGGGCCGCGTCCCCCGTGCGAGCTACGCGCAGGTGCCCTCTGAGCGGTGATGACCGGCGGGCCGCCGGATCCGTAGCGTGTCGGCTGTTCGTCCGCCGTACCGTTCCCTTCCCCGGAGGCCACCGTGTCCCGTATCGTCCGCGCCACCGCCCTGACCGCACTGTGCTGCCTCGGCCTCACCGGCTGCGGGGTGGCGTCCGACGTGGAGGAGGGGCTGGGCGAGGTGCGGGAGGACCTGGAGTCCGCCGCGGACGAGGTGATGACCGACGGGGAGCTGTTCACCGGTTCGAAGACGCTCACCGTCGACGGGGGCTCCGTGCACGTCTCCTGCTCGGGCGCCCCGGCGGCCGGCCGGCCGGTCATCGTCCTGATGGCCGGGATGGGAGACGGGCTGGACACCATGGCCGACCTGCAACGGACCCTGGCCGAGGACGACCGGGTCTGCTCCTACGACCGCTTCGGCGAGGGCGAGAGCGACCCGCCGAGCGGCCCCCAGACCATCGCCGACAGCGGGGAGACCCTGACCGCCGTCCTCGACGACGTCTCCCCCGACGCCCCGGCCGTCCTGGTCGGGCACTCCCTGGGCGGGCTGATCGCCGCCCGCTACGCCCCGGACCACCCGGAGCGGGTCGGGGGCCTGGTGCTGCTGGACGCCACGTCGCCGACGATGCTCGACGACATCACCGGCGTGATCCCCGAGTCCGCCACCGGCGAGGGCGCCGAGGTGCGCGCCCAGAACATCGCGGTGTTCGAGGGGGAGAACCCGGAGAGCCTCGTGATCGAGAGCGATCCGCTGGTCCGCTCGGCCGGGGACGTCCCGGTGGAGGTGGTCCGGCACGGGGTCCCCTACCTCGGCGAGATCGCCGAGTACGGCGACGAGCTGGAGCGCGTGTGGGCCGAGGGGCAGGAGAAGTGGCTGGAGCTCTCCGGGCAGAGCCGGCTGACCACCGCGTCCGAGAGCGGCCACTACATCCACGTCGACCAGCCCGGGGTCGCCGTCGAGGCCGTGCGGAGCGTCGTCGAGCGGGCCGCCGGCTGAGGTCCGCCGCGCGTCGCACGGCGGGGTGCCGGGCGCTCCGCGCCTCGGGTGCGGGGTCTCCCGGAGGGCCGCGGCGGGGGTTCGGCCCATAGGATGACGGCACCGCGACGCGACGAGGGGAAAGCGGAGGGCCGCCGGGGTGAACGAGGCGAGTACGGGCGATGCGCCCCGGGCGGAACCGGCCTGGCGGCCGGTCCCCCGCAGCCGGGCCTACGAGCTCGTGGTCGACCGCATCGAGGAGCAGATCGTCAGCGGCGCTCTCCGGGTCGGCGACCACCTGCCCCCCGAGCGCGAGCTCGCCTCCTGGCTGGAGGTCAGCCGCGCCGCCGTGCGCGAGGCGATCCGGACCCTGGAGGCGCACGGGGTGGTCAGTTCCTCGGTCGGCTCCGGCAAGGGGGCGGGCACCGTGGTCACCGCGATGACCAGCGGCGCGCTCACCCGGATGCTGCGGCTGCACGTGGCGCTGACGAGCTTCCCGATGGTCGACGTCATCGAGGCGCGGGTGATGCTCGAACGCACCAGTGCCGCGCTGGCCGCGCGGGAGGCCTCCGCCGAGGACCTCGCTCTGATGCGCTCCCTGGTGGACGCCATGGACGACCCGGCGCTCGGCCGTGAGGAGTTCAACGAGTTCGACACCCGCTTCCACGTGGCGATCGCCGAGGCGGCCGGGAACCGGCTGGTCGCGGACATGACCATCGCCATCCGCGAGTCGATGAAGCAGCGGGTGCTGGAGGGCTTCCGGGGCGCCGCCGACTGGCCGGCCACGTCGGAGGTGCTGCGCGGCCACCACCGGGGGGTCATGGAGGCCGTCGAGGCGCGTCGGGGCGAGCTGGCGGCGGACCTGGTGGAGGAGCACATCCGCTACGCGTTCGCGCACCTTCCGGGGTTCCGGTCCGGCGGCGACCGGTAGGGACGGCGGCCTTCGGGGGCGGCCCCCGGCCCGCCGGCACCCCGGCCTGCCCCCCGGTCGGCCCGCGGCCGGTCAGCCCTCCGCCAGGGGCCAGCTCCCGTCGATGACCGCCTCCGGGTCGCGTCCGCGCCTCAGGTAGGCCTGGAAGGACGCGGCCTGCTCGGCCTTCCAGGCCGCCTGGGCGGCGTGCAGGGCGTCCAGGTCCAGGGACGCGAGCTCCTCGTGGGTCGCGCCCAGCCGCCAGGCCAGCCGCGCCGCGGCCAGCGCGTCGGCGGCGGCCCCGTGCGCCTGGCTCTCGTCCAGGGGCACCCCGTGGTGGGCGCACACGTCGGTGAGCTTGCGGCCGCCCCGCCGGTAGGGGTCGGTGTGCTTGTCGAGCACCAGGGGGTCGATCACCCGCAGTTCCCGGAGGAACCCCGAGGACAGGCCGTGGCGCTCCAGCTCCGCGGACAGCAGCCCGAGGTCGTAGGGCGCGTTGTAGACGACCACCGGCAGCCCGTCGGCGGCGACCTTCTCCAGCGCGGCGGCGATCTCGGTGACCGCCTCCACCGCGGGCCGCCCGTTCTGGCGGGCGTGCTCCGTGGTGATGCCGTGGATGGCGGTCGCCTCCTCGGGGATCTCCACACCCGGGTCGGCCAGCCAGGACAGCTTCTCCTTGGTGCCGGCGGCCGGGTCGATGCGCCACAGGGCGGCGGTGACGATCCGGTCGGTGGCGAGGTCGAGTCCGGTCGACTCGAAGTCCAGCGCGGCCATGGGGCGGGTGTGCCAGCTCATGTGGGCCCTTCCGTTCGGGGTGCAGTCCTATCGTGCCCCCTCGCGGTGACGTTCGGTGTCCGACTCCGCCGACGGGCGGGCGTGTTCTCCGCCGGGCAGCCGGGTGGCGGCGACCATGGCGGCGAGGCCGGCCAGGGTGATGAGCGCTCCGGTCCACAGCGGGGAGGTGTACCCGAACCCGGCGGCCAGGCCCAGTCCTCCGGCCCACGCGCCCAGCGCGTTGCCGACGTTGAACGCGGCGATGTTGGCGCCCGAGGCGAGCGTGGGCGCGGCCGAGGCGAACCCCATGACGCGCGACTGGAGCCCGGGGACGGTGGCGAACCCGAGGGCTCCCATGAGCAGCAGCGCGGCCACGGCCGCCCAGGGGACGTGCGCGACCAGTGCGAACACGGCGAGGACCGCGGTGAGGGCGGCGAGCAGCCCGACCAGGGTGCGGCCCGGGTCGCGGTCGGCGGCCCGGCCGCCCAGCAGGTTGCCGGCGAACAGCCCGGCACCGAACAGCACGAGCAGCCAGGGCACCGCCCCGGAGGAGAACCCGCTGACCTCGGTGAGCGTGAACGCGATGTAGGTGAAGCCGCCGAACATGCCGCCGAAGCCGAGCACGGTGACCGCGAGGGACAGCCACACCTGGAGGCTGCGGAAGGCGGAGAACTCCGAGCGCAGCCCGCCGGGGCCGGACTCCTCGCGCACGGCGGGCACCAGGGCGAGGATGCCGACGAAGGCGACGACGCCGATGGCGGTGATGGCCCAGAAGGTGGCGCGCCACCCGGCGGCCTGGCCGAGGAAGGTGCCGAAGGGGACGCCCAGGACGTTCGCGGTGGTCAGCCCGGCGAACATGATCGAGATCGCGGCGGCCCCGCGGCCGGGCGGGACGATGCGGGAGGCGAGCACCGCGCCGATGCCGAAGAACGCGCCGTGGCACAGGGCGGCGATGACGCGGCCGAGCATCATGACGCCGTAGTCGGCGGCCAGGGCGGAGACGGCGTTGCCCGCGATGAACAGGACCATGAGCAGCAGCAGGGCGCGTTTGCGGTCGACCCGGTGGAGCAGCGCCGTCAGGCCGACGCCGCCGACCGCGACGGCCAGGGCGTAGCCGGAGATGAGGTACCCGGCGACCGCGGGGGTGACGCCGAAGTCGGCGCCGACCTCGGGCAGCAGGCCCATGATGACGAATTCGGTGAGGCCGATGCCGAAGCCCCCGAGGGCGAGGGCGTAGAGCGCGAGCGGCATGAGGAGTGCTCCCCGGAGGTACTCGGAGACAAGGAACGTTGCGCATGCACTAGTTGCAGGCGCAACTAAAATAGTTGCACGCGCTCTCTACCTGCGCAAGCTGGTATCCTGTGGCCTCTGACACCGGGAGGCTGCACATGGGCATCGCCGACGACGCCGTCGAGATCCGGGCCCACGGCTGGCGGACCCTCGCCGCCGTGCACTCCCTCATCGAGAACGCCCTGGAGCGCGCCCTCCAGGAGGAGCACGGGCTCTCCGTGGTCGAGTACACCGTCCTGGACGCCCTCGACCGGCAGGACGGCTGGCACATGCGGATGCGCCAGCTGGCCCGCGCCGCCGCCCTCTCCAACAGCGCCACCACCCGGCTGGTCACCCGACTGGAGGACCGCGGGCTGCTCACGCGCGTGCTGTGCGCGGACGACCGCCGGGGCATCTACACCGAGCTCACCCCGGCCGGGAAGCGGCTGCTGGAGCACGCCCGGCCCACCCACGACCGGGTGCTGCGCGAGGCGCTCGCCGAGGCCGGGGCCACCCCCGAGCTGGCCCCCCTGGTGGCCGCGCTGCGCGAGCTGGAGCCCCGCCCGGCCCGCTGACCCGCGGCCCGCCTGGACCGCCGTCCACAGGGCCGCCCCCGCCCCTGGTGCGCCGCGTCGCGGCCCTCTAGGTTGGGGGCATGAAATTCCTGGTACGCGAACGTTTCTTCGACATCGGCGACGACTTCTGGGTGACCACGGAGGACGGCGAGAAGGTCTACCACATCGACGGCAAGGCCCTGCGCATCCGCACCACGTTCCACCTGGAGGACACCGACGGCAACGTCCTCACCACCATCCGCCGCAAGCTCTTCAAGGTGCGCGACCAGATGCGCATCGAGCGCGACGGCGAGACCGTGGCCACCGTGCGCGAGCGCCTCTTCGACCCGCTCAAGGAGAAGCTCGTGGTGGAGATCGAGGGCGGCCCGGAGTGGGAGGTGACCGGCGACTTCCCGGGCAAGGAGTACGTGGTCTCCGACGAGCACGGCACCATCGCGCACATCTCCCGCAAGCTGCTGCGCATCCGCGACACCTACGCGGTGGACGTCAACACCCACCGCTCCGACCTCGGCGGCGACCCGGTGCTGGCGCTCAGCGTCGCGGTGGCGGTGGACGCCCTCACCGCCGACAAGGACGAGGACGGGCAGGACGCCCCGGCCGAGTGACGCCCCGGCCCCGGCGCACACCCCCGCCCCCGGTGTGCCCGGCGGTCAGTCCCCGACGGACACGACCAGGCCGCGCTCCCAGGGGAGGTAGGGCTCCCGGCGGCTGCGCAGCACCGGGCGCGGGAGGCCGCCCTCCACGGCGCAGCGGGAGATCTCGCGCGCGGCCATGGCGCCGGCCACCCGGAAGGCCCTCGGGGTGGAGTCCTCCGCGTGCCAGCGGGCGTCGACCAGCCGGACCAGGGCGGCCAGCGGGGGCGGCCCCTCGTCGGGACCGTACTCCTCGGCCTCCTCGGCGGTCAGGGGCGTCCAGGCCTGCCGCGCGCCCTCGGCGAAGGCGCGGGCCAGCTCCGGGGGCATCCGCTCGCCGCGCGGGCCGCGCGGCGGCACCGCGGCGTCGAACACGAAGCCGTCGGGGGCCCCGGCGGGCAGCGGCTCGGCCTCCGCCCAGGCCGCGGCGAAGTGGCCGCCCCCGCAGGTGTATCGGATGCTGCGCACGTAGACGCCGGCGACGGTGCGCGTCAGGGGTATGCGGTTCCGGGAGGGCACTCGACCCCTCCTTCCGGCGCGTGGGACGACTCGGATGCAGTCCTGATTCCCACTGAAAGGACCGAAGATACCCCGCCTTCCCCCTCCTTTCGCCCTCACGGGCCGAAGCCGGTCACCGGGGTCCGGAAGCGGTCACCGCCGCCCTCCGTCGAGGTAGGCGAGCACCGCGCGGACCCGCCGGTGCCCGGGGTCGGCGGGGGCCAGTCCGAGCTTGGCGAAGATATTGCCGATGTGCTTGTGCACGGCGTTGTCCCCGACCACGAGCCGTGCGGCGATCTCCCGGTTGTCCGCGCCCTCGGCCATCAGCGCCAGCACCTCGCGCTCGCGCCGGGTGAGCGTCTCCAGCGGGTCGCCGTCGCGGCGGACCAGCAGCTGGGCCACCACCTCCGGGTCCATCACGGTGCCGCCGCCCGCCACCCGGTGCAGGGCGTCCACGAACTCCCCGACCCGGCCCACCCGGTCCTTGAGCAGGTACCCCACCCCGCCGCGGCCGTCGGCCAGCAGCTCGCCCGCGTACCGGCGCTCCACGTACTGCGACAGCACGAGCACCGCCAGGTCCCGGTGGCGCTCCCGCAGGGCGATCGCGGCCCGCAGCCCCTCGTCGCGGAAGTCCGGCGGCAGGCGCACGTCCACCAGGGCCAGCCCGGGCCGGTGCCGGTCCACGGCGGCCGTCAGGGCCTCGGCGTCGCCCGCCACCTCGACCACCTCGAAGCCCTTGGCGGTCAGCAGGGCCTCCAGCCCGGCCGACAGCAGCACGTTGTCCTCGGCGATCACGATCCGCACGGCAGCTCCACGCGGACCACCGTCGGGCCGCCCGCCGGGCTCGACACCCGCACGGTCCCGTCCAGGGCCGCCACCCGGTGGCGGATGCCCCGCACGCCCGTCCCGCGCTCCTCGTCCACCCCGCCGGGGCCGTCGTCGGCCACCCGCAGGCGCAGCACGTCCCCCTCCCGGGACAGGGACACGTCGACCGCGGTCGGCGAGCCGTGGCGGACGGCGTTGGTCACCGCCTCGGTGACCACGAAGTAGGCGGCGGTCTCCACGGCCGCCGGCAGGCGCCCCGGGTCGGCGGCGTCCAGGCGCACCGGGACGGAGGTGCGCCCGGCCAGGGAGTCCAGGGCCCCGACCAGGCCGCGGTCGGCCAGCACCGGCGGGTGGATGCCGCGGATCAGCTCGCGCAGCTCGGTCATCGCCTCCTCGGTGCCCTCGTGGGCCCGTTCGATGATCGCGACGGCCTCGGGGTGCCCGGCCAGCGCCTCCTTGGCCACGCCCAGCTGCATGGCGATGGCCACCAGGCGGGCCTGGGTGCCGTCGTGCAGGTCGCGCTCGATGCGGCGCAGCTCGGCCCCGTGGGAGTCGACCACGTCGGCGCGGGTGCGGCTCAGCTCGTCGACCCGGGCGGCGAGCAGCTCGGCGCGGGACGGGGTCAGCCGGGCCAGGGTGAGCCGGGCGTGGACCCGGGCGGCGGGGACCAGGGCCCAGCGCAGCAGGACGAGTCCGCCGACGAGCTGCCCCGCGGTGGCGCACGCGGCCGTGACCGGGTCGTTCACCGTCAGCCACAGGAACGTCGTCTCGCCGGGCAGGGCCCACCAGAACGGGAACTGCAGCGAGGCGGGCGGCATCAGTACGGCGGTCAGGCCCAGCAGGCCGAAGGGCAGCCCGAGCAGGGGGGCGACCGGCAGCCAGCGGCCCAGTCTCAGGGTGGAGGGGGCCCGCAGGAGCCTGCGCGGGCGCGTCTCCGGTGCGGGCGCCTCCGGCACGGGGGCGCCCAGCAGCAGGGCGGCGCGCGCCCGGTGCCACCGGGCCCACCCGTCCACCGTCCGCACCCACAGGGGCAGCAGGCCCAGCCGCCCGATCGGGGCGGTCAGCGCCGCGACCGCGGTCAGCGGCAGCATGACCAGTGACACCAGGGCCGCACCCAGTGTCACGACCAGGTACCCGGCCGCCCTCCCGACCGCCGCCCACGTCGCGCCCATCCGCCGTCCTCCTTCGCCCGCACCGTCGTTCACCCGACAGTCTGGGGCATGCGGAGCGCACCGGACACTACAGCGTGCACCCGGAAACGGCCGTCGGCGGGCCGGAGTGTCCCCGTCCCGCGGGATGCTGGCGGCATGGAGCACATCCCGCCGGAGAACCTGTCACAGCCCATGTCCGCCGACCGCCCTCCCCTGCCCTCGGCCGGCGACGAGAGGGAGGTGCTCACCGCCCACCTGGACTGGCACCGCGCCACCTTCGAGGCCAAGTGCGCGGGGCTCACCGCCGGGCAGCTGTCGCTGCGGGCGGTCCCGCCCTCCACGCTGTCCCTGCACGGGCTGCTCCGCCATCTGGCGGGGGTGGAGCGGTGGTGGTTCCGGATCCGCTTCGCGGGCGAGGACCTGCCGCTGCTGTACTACTCCGACGACGACCCCGACCAGGACTTCGACGACCTGGCGGGCGACCCGGCACAGGCGCTGGCCCGGTGGCGGGAGGAGGTCGCGCACGCCCGGCGGATCACCGCGGGCTCCCCGCTGGACGCGCTGGGGGCCGACGCCGACCGGGGCGGCCCCACCCAGCTGCGGGTGGGCCTGGTCAAGCTGATCGCGGAGTACGCCCGCCACAACGGGCACGCCGACCTGCTGCGCGAGCGCATCGACGGGTCGACCGGGTACTGAGGGCCCTTCCGGGGGCGGCCGGGCCGCCCCCGGTCCGGGTCAGGCGGACTCCTGTTCCGCCGCGGCGTCCTCGCGGGCCGCGCGCCGGGCGAGCAGGGCCCCGGTGGCGGCGGCGGTGAAGAACATCAGCACGCCGTAGACCGCCGAGGGGACGGCGATCTCGCTGCTGTCGAGCAGCGCCGGGCTGAGCGCGATGGCCAGGGACAGCGTGGTGTTGTGCAGGCCGATCTCCATGCAGGAGGCGATGGACTCGGGGCGGCCGGTGCCGACCAGGCGCGGGGCCCAGTAGCCGATGGTGAGGCTGGCGATGTTGAACAGCAGCACCAGCAGGCCCACCGCCACGATGTAGTCGCCGATGTTCTCCCGCTCCTGGTAGATGGCCACCGCCACGACGCCCAGCAGCACGAACACCGAGGCGATCTTGACCGGCTTCTCCAGGCTCCGCGCGACCGGCTCCGCCTTGGCCCGGACGAGCATGCCGATGCCGACGGGGACGAGGATGATCGCGAAGACCTGGAGGATCTTGTCGAACTGCAGGCCCAGGGTGTCGCCGCCGCTCATGAAGTAGGCCAGCGACAGGTTGGTGATCAGGGGCAGCGTGAACAGCGCGGTGAGGGAGTTGAGCGCTGTCAGCGAGATGTTGAGCGCGACGTTGCCGCGGAACAGGTGGCTGAACAGGCTCGCGGTGGTGCCGCCGGGCGAGGCGGCCAGCAGCATCATGCCGACCGCGAGGGCGGGCGGCGGGCTGAAGAGCAGCACGAGGCCGAAGCAGACCAGCGGCAGCAGGACGATCTGGCAGCCGAGGATGAGGGCGACGGTGCCGGGGATGCGGGCCAGCCGGGTGAAGTCGGGGACCGTCAGGCTCAGTCCCAGGCCCAGCATGATGATGGCGAGCGCGGCGGGGAGCGCGATCGTGGCGATGGTGGAGTCCAAGGGGGCCGGCTCCTCGTGGTCGGGCCGCCGGGGGTGCGGCTCGGTGGACGGGGGTCGCGGACCGCGTTCGGTGACGGTGCGGCGCAGCACCGGACGGACACCCGGATTCGCGCCTTCCGGTGAGATGCGTCACATCCGACCTACTGGCCGGTATGCTCCCACGCCGCCCTCGGACATGACAAGACCCCGGTCGGGGCCGGGGTCGGGTGCGCGGGCGGGGTCAGGCGGCGGGCCAGGAGCTGCCGGTCATGTCGTAGGCGAGGTGGAACCAGACCTTGCGGATGCTGGGATGGCCGTTGTCGCCCCAGGTGGTGGCGAAGCTGTCGACCAGTGCCAGGCCGCGGCCGTTCTCGGCGGTGAGCCGGTCGGCGGTGGGGGCCACCGGGGCCAGCGGGCCGTCGTGCGGGGTGCCGTTGTCGCGGCAGACCAGGGTCAGCCCGGTGGGGGTGCGCGTCACCCGCAGCACGAAGGTCTGGCCCTCCTCCCCCGACCTGCTGTGCTTGATCGCGTTGGTCGCCAGCTCCGTGCCCAGGAGCGCGAACAGGTAGCGGAAGTCGCTGTCGCGGGCGGCCGCGCAGGTGTCCAGGAAGGCGCGCGCCAGCGGGATGTTCGCGGCGCGGCCCGGGAACTCCCAGTGCCGTTTGACGAAGGGCACCGGGCGGCCGTTGAAGTAGTGCCGGTACTCGTCCGGGACCCCCGCCAGGACGGTGTCCTCGGCCTCGGCCAGGGCGGGCACGGAAACGAGTGAGGGCATGGCTGACTCCTTGGGCGGGCGGCTCAGTGGGCAGGCGAACCGTGAGAGGGGGCGGCTGCGGGAGCGTCCGGGGCACCGCGGGGGACGGGCGGCGCGGGACCGGTATGACCATACGCGATCCGGCCCCTGTGGGACAGGGGATGTCGGTGTGGCGCGTTCCTCTGCCGCCCTCCCGTGCCGCCCCGCGGGAGGGTGCCGCGGCCGGCCCGGCGCCCTCGCCGCCGGACCGGCCGTTCCCCCGGCCTCAGGCCCCGGCCGCAAGCGCCTCCTCGGCCGCCGGCCGCGCGGCCGCGCGGTCGGCGTCGACCAGCGCGATCCGGGTGCGCCGTTCCAGCAGGTCGTCCGCGTCCAGCGCGCCCTCGTGGCGCACCCCGAACCGCAGTTCGGCCCCGGTGATCCCGGCGGCGACCGGCTCCAGCAGGGCGGGGTCGCCCCCGGCCTCGGCCAGCACCGCGGGCGCCTCGGTCCCGTAGCGGGCGACCAGGCGGCGCGGCGCCTCCACGGCGTCCAGCTCCTCCCGGGGGGCGGCGCCGACCAGCGGCAGGGTCCGGGTCCGGCAGGGACCGGCGGGCAGCCGGTGCCGGGACACCGCGGCGTCCACGGCCTCCTGCGCCATCGCCCGGTAGGTGGTGAGCTTGCCGCCGACCACCGTGACCGCGCCGTTGGGGGCGACCGTCACCGAGTGCTCGCGGGACAGGTCGGCGCTGTCGGCGTCGCCGTGCAGCAGCGGGCGCAGCCCGGCGAACGCCCCCAGCACGTCCGACCGGCGGATCGGCGTCCGCAGCGCCCGGTTGGCCTGGCGCAGCAGGAAGTCCACGTCCTCCTCGGGGACCTCGGGCACGTGCGGGGCGGGGCCGTCGACGGCCTCGTCGGTCAGGCCCAGGAGGATCCGCCCGTCCGGCTGGGGCAGGGCGAAGACGAACCGGCCCGGGGCCCCCTCCACCGGAACGGTGAGCGCCACCCTGGGGTGCCCCAGGACTGCGCCGTCCAGCACCAGGTGGCTGCCCCGGCTGGGGCTGAGCCGGATTCCCGGGTCGAGCAGGTCGGCGTGGACCCCGGTGGCGTTGATGACGGCGCGCGGGCGCACCGGCAGCGGGCGGCCGGTCTCCTCGTCGCGCAGTACCGCGCCGTCGACCGTGACGGTCTCGGCCGAGCAGCGCGTGATGATCCGTGCGCCCAGCCCGGCGGCGGTGCGGGCCAGGGCCAGCACCAGGCGGGCGTCGTCGACGAGCTGGCCGTCGAAGGTCAGGACTCCGCCGAGCAGCCCCTCGGCCTCCACCCCGGGCAGGAGCCTGCGGGTGCGGGCGGCGTCCAGCAGCCGGGGGCGGGGCAGCACCGAGGCGGGGGTCCCGGCCAGGCGGCGCAGCACGTCGCCCATGCCCATCCCGGCCCGGGCCAGCAGCCCGCCGGGCAGCCCGCCCAGGTCCCGGTGGACGGGGACGACCATGGGCAGCGGGCGCACCAGGTGGGGGGCGGTGGTCCGCATGAGGAGGTCGCGTTCGCGGGCGCTCTCGTAGGCGATGCCGACCCGCCCCTTGGCGAGGTAGCGCAGGCCGCCGTGGACCAGCTTGGAGCTCCACCGGCTGGTGCCGAAGGCCAGGTCCCGGCGTTCGACGAGCACGGTGGACAGTCCCCGGGAGGCGGCGTCCAGGGCGGCGCCCGCGCCGGTCACCCCGCCGCCGACGACGAGGACGTCGATCCCCGCCCCGGCCTCCAGGGCGGCGAGGTCGGCGGACCGGCGGGCGGCGTTCAGGGAGGTGCTGCTGCTCATGGGAGAGCGGTCCTTTCCGGGGGATGTGGAACGGCGTGCGCGGGGGTCAGGGCGCCAGGTAGCCGTCGACGAGGGTGGCCAGCTCGTCGACGAGCGCCTCCTCGTCGAGGAGGTCGGCGAACAGGTGGCGCGAGGTCACGGTGTTCTGTGCGGTGACCATGACCAGGCGGGCCAGCACCGCCGGGTCCCCGGCGCGGACCGACCCCTCGGCCTGCCCCTGGGCGATCACGGGTTCGAGGATCTCCAGGGCGGCCCGGTGGCTCGTGCCCAGGCGCTGGAACGTGTAGGTGGTCATGAGCTCGGGCTCGGTGTCGACGATGCGGGTGAACAGCGGGTGGCGCAGCATCGCCCGGGCCACCCCGGCCGCGTGCAGCACCAGCCGGACCCGGACGCTCTCCTCGGCGAGGTCGTGCTCGGCGGCCATCTCCTCCTCCAGGAGGATCCGCCGCAGCTCCCGGGTGAGCAGGTCCGCGACCAGCGCGGTGACGTCGGGCCAGCGGCGGTAGACGGTCGGCCGGCTGACCCCGGCGCGACGGGCGACGTCGGTCAGCGTGGTGCGGCGCACCCCGAAGTCCACGACACAGGCGCGGGCCGCGTCGAGAATGCTGTCTTCAACGTTACGTTTTGACGCCATATGTAAAACTGTAGAGCATGGCTGACGACACCACACCCCGCACCGCCCCCGAGATGAGCTGGTTCGCCTGGGGGGACCCCGCCAGGGCCCGGGAGCTGGACCCCGGACTGCGCGACCTCATCGCCCAGGTGCTGCGCGCCCGGCTCGACGAGCGTCCCCCCGTCCCCGAGGAGGCGGTGGAGCTGGCGCCCTCCGCCCTCACCGAACGGGCCCGCGCCGCGCTGGCCGCGGTCGTGGGCGGGGAGCACGTCCGCACCGACGACGCGGCCCGGCTGCGCCACGCGGGCGGCAAGAGCACCCCCGACCTGCTGCTGCGCCGGTCGGGAGCGGCCGACCCCGCGCCCGACGCCGTGCTCTACCCCGCCGGCCACGACGAGGTGCAGAGGCTGCTGGAGGTCTGCTCCGCCGAGCGGATCGCCGTGGTGCCCTTCGGCGGCGGCACCAGCGTCGTCGGCGGGCTGACCCCGCTGCGCGGCCGCTTCGGCTCCGTCGTCGCCCTGGACCTGCGCCGCCTGGACCGGCTGGTCTCCCTGGACGCCACCTCGATGACCGCCGTCCTGGAGGCGGGCGTGCGCGGACCGGCGGCCGAGGAGCTGCTGGCCCGGCACGGGCTGATGCTCGGCCACCTGCCGCAGAGCCACGAGTACGCGACCATCGGCGGGTACGCCGCCACCCGCTCCAGCGGCCAGGCGTCCTCCGGGTACGGCCGGTTCGAGGACATGGTGGTGTCGCTGCGCGCGGCGACCCCGCGCGGCACCCTGGAGGCGGGCGGCGCCCCGGCGTCGGCGGCCGGGCCCGACCTGCGCCGGCTGCTGCTCGGCTCGGAGGGCACGCTGGGCGTGATCACGGAGGTCGGCGTACGGGTGCGCCCCCTCCCCGGAACGGTCCTGGACGAGGCGTGGTCGTTCCCCGACTTCGCCACGGGGGTGGACGCCCTGCGCGCCCTGGCCCAGTCCGACACCCGGCCCACCATGGCGCGGATCCTGGACGAGTCCGAGACGTTCGTGGGCGCCGCCCTGGGCGGGCACGAGGCGCGGCCGGGCTGCCAGGCCGTGCTCGGGTTCGAGGGCACCGCCGCCGAGGTGGCCGACCGCTCCGCGGCGGTGCGCGAGGTGCTGTCGCGGGCGGGCGGCACCCCGCTGGGCGCGGGGCCGGTGGCGCACTGGCGGGAGAACCGCTTCTCCTCCCCCTACCTGCGCGACACCCTGCTGTCGGCGGGCGTGCTCGCCGAGACCCTGGAGACCGCGGCGAGCTGGACCGACCTGCTGCCGCTGTACTCCGCCGTCACCGGCGCCCTGACCGCGGCGCTGGAGGGGGACGAGGGCGGGGTCGTGGTGATGTGCCACGTGTCGCACACCTACCCGACCGGGGCGTCCCTGTACTTCACGGTGGCGACGGCGGCGGGCGGGGACCCCCTGGCGCGCTGGGAGGGCGCCAAGCGCGCCGCCTCCGACGCGATCGTCGCGAACGGGGGGACCATCACCCACCACCACGCGGTGGGCACCGACCACCGGCCGTGGATGGCCGCGGAGATCGGCCCGCTGGGCGCGGAGGTGCTGCGGGCGGTCAAGGCGGCGCTGGACCCGGAGGGCGTGCTCAACCCGGGCAAGCTCATCCCGGACGCGCGGGACTGACCGGGCGCGGGTGCGCGGGGACCGCCCGCGCGCCCGCGCCCCGGCGGCGTTCCGTCACGCCCTCTCCGAGGTGCGCGAGAGCTGGCGGCGGAGCTGCCCGGAGAAGTCCTCCATGAACTCCATCGCCTCGGCGTCGTCGACGTCCCCGGGGACGGTGTAGTGGACGTACACCTGCACGTTGACGTCCTGGAAGGCGGCGACCGCCGACCGGTCGCCGTCGTAGTCGTGGAGGGTCACGATCCCGCCGTCGCCCGCCGGGGTGCGCGCCCACTCCAGGACGTCCTCGTCGTCGCGGCCGCGGTCCAGGTCGCCGATCCGGTCCTCCATCTCCTGGACGGTGTCCTCGAAGTACTCCCGGGAGCGCTCGTGGTCGAACAGGGAGGCGTTGACGACCAGCCCCCACTCCTCGCCGTCGTCGGAGACGTAACAGCTCAGCTGGCCGATGTAGCCGGCCTCCTCCAGTTCGGCGTCGTCGGAGTACCACTCCTGCTCGTCCATGGTGACGAACTCGCCCTCGGCCCGGGCGCCGTCGGCGCCGGGGACGGTGTCGACCACCTGCGCGGGCAGCACGTCGCGGCAGGAGGCCAGCTCGGCGTAGGGGCGGCCGCCCGCCGACTCCCACACCGCGAAGCCCAGGAGTCCGGCCACCAGCACCCCCGCGACGGCGCCGGCCGCGATCACCACCCCCTTGCGGGAGCGGCGCGGCGGCGGTCCGGGGGGCGGCCCGCCGGGCGGGCCCGGGGGCGGTCCGCCGGGCGGGAGGCCGGGCGGGAGGCCGCCGCCGGCACCGGGCGGCGGGCCGTGGCCGGGGACACCGGGGACCCCGAGCGGGCCCGGGAAGGCCGGACCGCCGGGCGGGCCGGGGAAGGAGCGGTCGTCGGGGGGATACGTCATCGGTTCCGCGGCGCCGTTCCGGGCGGATCGGCGCCGCACCTCCTCACCGGGGGTTTCGTCGTTGGCGGGGGCGGCGGGGACCGCCTCCCAGGGGGATACCCGCCCCCGGCGGGAACGCATCCCGCCGGGGCGGCGGGTCCGGGCGGTCCCGGGCGCGGGGGCGCGCACATGACACGGCGTTCCGTGCGGTGCACGAAGCGCTGTCACAGGTTTTCACGGATCGTGCGCCTCCCCCGCCCCACAGGGCCCGGTTTTCCGACCGATACCGGCCACGGAGCGTTCCCGCGGCACGACAATGGATGCCGTGGGACGAGGAAAACTCCGTATCTATCTGGGCTCGGCACCCGGGGTCGGCACCACGCACGGCGCGCTGGCCGAGGCCTGCCGCCGGGCCGCCGACGGCGTCCACGTGGTGGTCACGGCGGTCGACACGCACCGGCGGGAGCGCACGGCGGAGCTGCTCTCCCGGCTGGAGTCGGTCCCGCTCCACCCCTCGGGGTCGGTCGACACCGCGGCGGTGATATCCCGGGCGCCCCGGCTGGCGGTGGTGGACGACCTGGCCGGACCCAACCCGCCCGGCTCCCCCAACCCGACCCGCTGGCAGGACGTCGAGGAGCTGCTGGAGGCGGGCATCGACGTGCTGTCCACCGTGGGCATCCACCACCTGGAGTCGCTCAACGACGTCGTCCACCAGATCACCGGCGTCCGCCCCGACCGCACCGTCCCCGACCACGTGGTGCGCCGGGCCGCCGAGGTCGAACTGGTCGACGTCACCCCCCAGGAGCTGCGCCGCCGGATGGCGCACGGCGACATCCACCCGGCCGAGCGGGTGGACGCCGCGCTGGCCGACTACTACCGCGAGGGCAACCTGGCCGCCCTGCGCGAGCTGGCGCTGCTGTGGACCGCCGACCAGGTGGAGGCGGGACTGGCCCGCTACCGGGGCGAGCACGAGATCCGCCGCACCTGGGAGGCGCGCGAGCGGGTCGTCGTCGCGCTGACGGGCGGGCCCGAGGGCGAGACCCTGATCCGCCGCGCCGCCCGGGTGGCGGCCCGCTCCCGGGGCGGCCACCCCCAGCCCAGCCACCTGCTGGCCGTGCACGTGGTCCCCCCGCAGGGGATCTCCCGGGCGCCCGGCGACGACCTGCTGCGGCAGCGGCGGCTGCTCGCCGAGCTGGGCGGCACCTACCACCAGGTGGTCGCCAACGACGTGCCCACAGGGCTGCTGGAGTTCGCCCGCGGAGTGCACGCCACCCAGATCGTGCTGGGCTCGTCGCGGCGACGCGCCTGGCAGTACATGTTCGGGCCGGGCGTGGGAGCCATCGTCGCCCGCGAGTCCGGCGACATCGACGTGCACATCGTCACGCACGAGGAGGTGGGCAGCGGGCGCTGGCCGCTGCCGCCGCCGGGGCGCGGGCTGGGCGAGCACCGCAGGCTGGCGGGCTGGTCGCTGGCCCTGCTGGCGCCCACCCTGATGTCCCTGGTGCTGGCGCTGCCGCCGTTCACCGACAGCGGCCCGGCCTCCGACGCGATGCTGCTGCTCCTGATCACCGTGTCCACGGCGGCCGTCGGCGGCCTGCGCCCGGCGCTGGTCTCGGCGCTGTGGAGCGCGATCCTGCTCACCGCGCTGCTGTCGCCGCTGCACGGGCGGCCCTCGGTGTCGGTGGACAACATGCTGGCGCTGGTGGCGTTCACCCTGGTCGGCACGCTGGTGGCGATCGTGGTGGAGATGGCGGCCCGCCGGTCGGCGCAGGCGGCGCGGGCCCGGGCCGAGGCCGACGCGGTGACGCTGCTGGCCGGCAGCGTCCTGTCCGGCAACGAGCCCCTGCACGCGCTGCTGCGGCGCATCCGGGAGACCTTCGGGCAGCGGTCGGCGACCCTGCTGGAACGGGTCGACGCCTCCGCCGGGGAGGGGGGCGACGACGAGGGCGGGCCGCTGGACGGCGAACGGTGGCGGCCGGTGCACAGGGTCGGGACCCCGGCGGCCGACTCCCCCGAGGAGGCGGACGTGCTGGTGTCGATCTCCGACACCCTGGCGCTGGCGCTGCGCGGCCGGGTGCTGCCCGCGGCCGACCGGGGGGTGCTGCGGGCGTTCGCGGCGCACATCGGGATCGCCCTGGAGCACCAGCGGCTGGAGTGGGACGCGGCCGAGGCCCGGCGCCAGGCGGCGGGCAACCGGATACGCACCGCCCTGCTGGCCGCGGTCTCCCACGACCTGCGCACTCCGCTGACCTCGATCAAGGCGAGCCTGTCGAGCCTGCGCGCCACCGACATCACGCTGACCGAGGAGGACCGGGAGGCGCTGCTGGAGACCGTGGAGGAGTCCACCGACCGCCTCAACCGGCTCATCGACAACCTGCTCGACATGAGCCGGGTGCACACCGACAGCGTGCGCCCCAAGCTGGGCCCGGTGGGCCTGGAGGAGGTCGTCCCGATCACACTGCTGGGGCTGCCGCACGACGCCGTCACCGTGGACGTCCCCGACTGCCTGCCCCGGGTGGTGGCCGACGCCGGGCTGCTGGAGCGGGCGGTCGCCAACGTGGTCTCCAACGCGGTGCGCCACAACCCCGACCCGCGCATCCCGGTCCTGGTGGCGGCCAGCACCCACGGCGACGAGGTGCAGCTGCGGGTGGTGGACCGCGGTCCCGGGGTGTCGGACGAGGGCAAGCAGCGGATGTTCGAGGCGTTCCAGCGCCTGGGCGACGCGCCGCAGGGCACGGGGGTGGGCCTGGGACTGGCGGTGGCCCGTGGTTTCGTTGAGGCGATGCACGGCACCCTCACCCCCGAGGACACCCCCGGCGGCGGGCTGACGATGGTGTTCACCCTGAGAGCGGTGGACCCGGACGGGGACGGGGCCGCGACCGGTACCGGCGGCACGGACGACGAGAGCACGAGGGGGGCCGATGCGGGTCCTGGTCGTTGACGACGACATCCAGATCATCCGGGCCATGACGATCAACCTGCGGGCGCGCGGGCACGACGTGGACACCGCCGCCGACGGGGCCGCCGCGCTGCGGCTGGCCGCCGACCACAACCCCGACGTGGTCCTGCTCGACCTGGGGCTGCCCGACATGGAGGGGCTGGAGGTCATCCGGCGGCTGCGCGGCTGGTCGCAGGTCCCGATCATCGTGCTGTCGGCGCGGCACTCGGCCGGGGAGAAGGTGCGCTGCCTGGACTCGGGCGCCGACGACTACGTGACCAAGCCGTTCGGGATGGACGAGCTGCTGGCCCGGATGCGGGCGGCCGAGCGGCGGTCGGTGCGCGCGGAGGAGGCCCCGGTGGTGCGCACCGACTCCTTCAGCGTGGACCTGGGCGCCAAGCGTGTGGTGCGCGGCGGCGAGGAGGTGCGGCTCACCCCCACCGAGTGGCACATCCTGGAGATCCTGGCCCGCAACGCCGGTCAGCTGGTGAGCCAGCGCCGCCTGCTGCACGACGTGTGGGGGCCCGCCTACCAGAGCGAGACGAACTACCTGCGGGTGTACATGGCTCAGCTGCGGCGCAAGCTGGAGCCCGACCCGGGCCGGCCCCGGTACCTCATCACGGAGGCGGGCCGGGGGTACCGGTTCGAGAACACGACCTGACCCCGGGCCGGCCGGGGCCCGCCCCGGCCCCGATCAGCGGGCGGGGGCGGGGTCCCCCGCGGCCAGCCCCATGAGCAGGTCGAACTCGTCGGCGCCGAGGTGCCCCCGGTTGATCTTGGAGACGGCCAGGCAGGGGGCGAAGGCGCGCACCCAGAGCATCATGCGCTCGGCGTCGACGTCCATCACGCGGGACAGGACGGACACCCGTCGCTCCACCTCCCCGCTGTCGCCGGCCTTCCACATCGCCCAGTCCACCGCGTCCACGGCGCCGTCGCCCAGGCAGCCGCGCGGGTCCAGCGCGACCAGGCCGCGCTCTCCCCCGTCGATGACGTTGCCGGGGTGGAGGTCTCCGTGCAGGGGGACACCCCCCTCGCGGCCGTTGGCGAGGTCGCGGGCCAGGGCGCGGGCGCGGTGCATGACCGACGCCGGGACGACCTCGCCGGCCGGTCCCTCGGAGCGTTCGCGCTCCCACAGGTCGAAGACGAACTGCACCCGGGAGGTGAGCGGCGGCAGCTCCTGGCGCCGTTCGCGGGACACCTCGGCCGCGTGCAGGTCGGCGATGAGCGCCCCGACCGTCTCCATCTCCGGGACCTCTCCCCGGGCGGCGACGGTGTCGCCCTCCACGCGCTCCATGAACACCGCGCCGTGGCGCGGGTCCAGCCCCCAGACCTGCGGCACCCTCCCGGTCGGCTCCCACAGGCGCAGCAGCCCGGCCTCGGCGACCGCCAGACCGCTGTCCGGGGAGAGCTTGACCACTCCCCTGCGCCCGTCGGCGCCCAGGACGTGCAGGACCACGGAGGTGCGGCCGTGGGGCGCCGCGCCCTCGACGGTGAGCCGCCACTCGGTGGCGAGCTCGTCCACGACGGCGGGCAGTCCGGCCAGCCATTCGCCCACGTGCACGCCGAAGCGCCGTTCCAGACGACGGCGCTGCCGGTCGTCGACGAACTGCGTAGTGACGTCGTTCATACATCCACCTTCGGTCCGCTCACGTCGCTGCCTGCCGGGGTCGAGCCTCCGACGCGCGGGCGTGTCCGGGGCTCCGGGCCGTTCACCGGGTCGTACGCGCCCCCGCGTCCCGGCCGCGGGGTCGGGGAGGGGACGCGTTCCGGGCGGTCGCGCGCTCCGTGGGCGCGGGCGCGGTCCGGGCCGTGCCGCGGGTGCGGGGAGTTCCCGCCCTCAAGGCCCATACCCAGACCCGTCGGAGGGGTAACGGCCCGCGGCCGTCCCCTCGCCGGGGCGTTCTCCCGTTCCGCCGACGCCGTCGCCCTCGGGGGTCATCATGTCACCTCGGGTGAGGTCCGCGCGGTCGTTCCGGACATCTCACACGAGCCGCCCCTTCGCGGCCCGGTGCTGGGCCAGCAGGGTGTCCACGACCAGTTCCGACGGCCACAGCGGCGTGGTGATGGCGGTGACGTCCAGCCCCCGCAGCAGGTCGAAGTCGGGCCCGTCGACGAGCCTCCAGGCGGCGACCGCCACGTTCTCGTGGCCGTCGCGGCGCAGCCGGTCGACCGCGTCGAACACCGACGGCGCCCAGGTGCGCAGGTAGCCGACCTGCACCGGGGAGCCCAGCCGGCGGCTGAGCATGCGGGCCACGTCCATCACGACCTGGCGCTCCTCGGTGCCGGTCGTGCCGTCGGCGGCCAGGACGACACCGTCCCCCCTCCCCCACCCGGAGTCGGACAGGCGGGCGGCCAGGTCGGCCACGATCGAGGGCACCGCGCCCAGGGGCGGGGTGCGGCAGGCGTCGGGCATCCCGCCGAGGCCGAGGCGGGAGAGCAGGTGGGCGCTGGCGACGTCGCCTCCGGCGACGAACGCCGGCACGACCACCTTGGGCCCGCGGACGGAGCGGAGTGCGGCGGCCACCTCGTCGGGGCTGCCGAAGGCGGCCGCGACGGGCGCCTCCCCCCGGCCGGCCACCGCCTCGGCCAGTCCGCACAGGGCCTCACGTCGTTGGGCGTCACGCGAGTCGTCGGCTACGAGAACCATCGTGGGGACCATGCGCGGCTCCTTCGTCGTCTTTTCGGATCGCTGCCGTTCTGCGAGGCTAAAGGGGCACGGTTTCATGGGGGTGGCCCCGTGTTACGCACAGGAAAACAGCGGACAATGGCTGTGATGGTTATCACCAGAGCATCTCTTGGTGAACCATAACAATCGCCGAAAAATTCGGGCGTGTCCACTTCTCGGGACAGTGGTCTACACCTCATCCGGAGCCCCGTCACCCCGGCGCCTCCCGGCGCACCGCGCACACTCCACCCCCTACCTGGTAGGACTTCCCGAAAGTCCGCGCCACGGGGGAGGCCGACCGGAGGAACGCGGGGGACACCGCCCCGGACGGCCCGCCCGAGGCAACGCCGGAATTTACCGGGAAGTTCTCTGGAGAAATTCCCGGCAAAGCAATTCCCATGCATTCGCCTCGTGCCGATGCACGTGCCGCAGAATGTGCGCGCCACACCTCCCGACATAACGCCCGAAATGACACCCGGTACCGATTCGCGGGCCGGTGCCCGAAAAGCGGCCGGAGGGACCCCCGCCCGCGCATCTGATAGCACGTCCCCCGCCGGTGCGTCAAGGGTGCACAGTCCCATCTTTCACCCTGGACCGCGCACCACTCACCCCGTGGGGGCAGGGTGCGAGTGCGGTGCCATCACTTGCCATCGCCCCGAAAGGGGACCCACACTTGAGAAGTGGAGCACTGATGTCACCGCAGGCCCGGGAGCCTCAACGGCCCCGCCCGGCACATCGGCCCCGGAGGTTCCCCCGACTCCGGGTCCCGTGCTCCGCCGGAGCACCGCATCGTCCAGACTGGAGTGAGCATGGCCGTCCACCCTCGGGTACGGACACTCGCGCAGACCTTCCTCGAACACGCCGACCGGGTCTCCCCCGGCCTGGTGGAGGGCCTCTACCTGACCGGTTCGGTGGCCCTGGGCGACTTCCGCCCGCACACCAGCGACGTCGACTTCGTCGTCGTCACCTCCCGGCGCCCCGGCGCGCGGGAGGGCGACCTGCTCCGCCAGGCGCACGCGCGCACCCGCGCCGACATCCCCCGCCCCCAGTTCAACGGCATCCACGTGACCTGGGACGACCTCACCCACGACCCCGCGCGGTGCGGCTCCGTCCCCTCCGTCATCGGAGGCCGGTTCCGCGACCGGGCCGCCGCCGACGTCAACCCGGTCACCTGGCACATCCTGGCCCGCCACGGCGTCACCCTGCGCGGCCCCCACCCGCTCGAACTCGACGTGTGGGACGAGCGCGAGAGCCTGCGCACCTGGTCGCTGGGCTCCCTGGACGAGCAGTGGCGCCGGTGGCGGGAGAAGGCCGGCCGCCTGGTCACCCCGCGCGGCCTCGCCGTCCTGGGGTCCCTGGCCCCCTCCTGGAGCGTGCTCAGCGTCAGCCGCCTGCACTTCACCCTCAAGACCGGCGAGATCACCTCCAAGTCCAGCGCCGGCGCCTACGCCCTGCACGCCTTCCCCGAGAGATGGCAGCGCATCGTCAACGAGTGCCTGCGCGTCCGCCGGGGCAGCGGCGCGCCCTCCCTGTACGAGAGCGCCCTGGCCCGCCGCCGGGCCGCCCTGGACTACATCGAGATGGTCCTGGACGACGCCCTGCGCCCCGGCCTGGCCGCCGCCTGAGGCCCCGTCGCGGGCGGCCGGAACGCCCGCGTGGCGCAGCGACTACCCTGTGGGCATGACCCTGCGCCCCATCGTCCGCTTCGGCGATCCCGTCCTCGTCACCCCGACCACGCCCGTCACCAAGTTCGACCGGCACACCGAAGCCCTGGTCAAGGACCTGCTGGACACCGTCGACGCCCCCGGCCGCGCCGGAGTGGCCGCCACCCAGATCGGGGTGGGCCTGCGGGTGTTCAGCTACAACGTCGAGGGGCGCATCGGCTACGTCATCAACCCCGAGCTGACCGAGCTCTCCGAGGAGACCCAGGACGGCGAGGAGGGCTGCCTGTCCATCCCCCGGCTCTGGTACCCCACGCAGCGGGCCATGCGCGCGGTCGTCACCGGCGTGGACCTGCGCAACGAGCCGGTCACCGTGTCCGGGGAGGGCCTCATGGCGCGCGCCCTCCAGCACGAGACCCAGCACCTGGACGGGGTGCTGTACATCGAGCGGCTCACCCCCGAGCTGCGCAAGCAGGCGCTGCGCGACATCCGGCGCTCAGACTGGTTCATGCCGCAGGAGGAGCCCCGGCCCGCGGGCCCGCTGCCCAGTGCCTTCGGCGGAATCGGCTGAACCCGGGGCGAAGGGGTCACTCCGGTCCTCCGGTACGGGTATCTTCGGACGCATCCCCGCACACTCCCCCACAGTCCCGTGAGTCAACGCACTAGGCATGTAACGCCACGATCTCATAGGGTCGGCTGAGCATCCTCCGCCACGGTGCCCCCCGCCCGGATGCCCCCTGACCTCTCTCGGAGCAGACATGACACCCACGCCCCGTTCACGGCGCGGTAGGCGCGCCGCGCTGTCGCTGGCGGCCGCCGTCGCCGCCCTCGCCGTCGCCCTGCCCGGAACGGCCCTCGCGGAGCCGGACGACGACGAGGTGGACATCGAGGAGCTGGAGCGGCGAGCCGAAGAGCTCGAAGAGACCTACCAGGGCGAACTGCTGCAGTTCACCGAGATCAAGGAGCGCGTCGAGAAGGCCGAGGAGGACCTCCAGGAGATCGAGGAGCGGCTCGAGGGCTCCCGGTCGGGGGTCTCGGCCATCGTCTCCACCCAGTACAAGACGAGCAGCAACGGCTTCGACCCCGCGTTCTCCGTGATCTTCTCCAGCGACCCCCAGGACGTGTACGGGGACGCCGCCACCCTCACCTACCTCGGCGAGAGCCAGGCCGAGCAGATCTCCGGCCTGATCGAGACCCGCGACGAGGCCCAGGAGGTCCGCGACGAGCTCGAGACCGAACTCGAGGACGCCGAGGAGCTCATCGAGGAGCTGGAGGAGAACAAGGAGGAGGTCGCGGAGAAGATCGAGGAGTACGAGGAGTCACAGGTGCCCGACCCGCCCGCGGGCGGCGGCACCGGCGACATCCCGCAGAGCGCCGTCGGCAGCGGGTGGGAGCAGACCACCCCCCGCATGGCCGCGATCCGCGACGAGATCATCCGCAACGTCGGCGTCCCGCTCCCGGTGGGCTGCTGGCGCGGCAGCGCCGACGACCACGGCGAGGGCCGGGCCTGCGACTTCATGGTCAGCTACGGCACCCACCCCTCCGCGGACAACCAGGCGTGGGGGCAGCGGATCGCCGACTACGCGATCAACAACGCCGACCGGCTCGGCGTGGAGTACGTGATCTGGGAGCAGCAGATCTGGCACTCGGGCAACCGCTCGTGGCGGTTCATGAACGACCGGGGCAGCATCACCCAGAACCACTACGACCACGTGCACATCACCGCCTACTGACCCGTGCCAGGGGCAGGACGGCCGCCAGCGCCACGGCCAGCACCGCGAAGGCGGGGCCGTAGCCCAGCGTCTGGATGAACAGGCCCAGGGCCATCGCCCCGGCCCCCGCCCCGGCGTCGTAGCCGATGTTCCACACCGCGCTGGCCCGACCCTGACCGGTCGGGCCGGCGCGGTTCAGCATGAGGGTGACGGTCTCGTTCTGGACCGCGCCGAACCCCAGGCCGAACAGGGCGGCCCCGGCCAGGACCCAGCCGGCCTGGCCCCACAGGCCCACCGCGATCAGGGCGGTGCCGCAGACGGCGGCCGCCATCCCGGGGAGCAGCAGCAGGGTGCGGCCGTAGCGGTCGTAGGAGGCCCCGGCGCTCCACCGGCCGACCACCACCGTCGCCGCGTAGGCCGCCAGGGTCGTGCCCACGAGCCAGGGGGTGTCGGCCAGGGGCACCGCGACGAAGGTGACGACGGCCCCGGCCGACGAGGCGGTCAGCAGCATGAGCACCAGCGGAGCGGCCAGGGAGGCGCCGCGGCCGGCGGCCGCCGGCGAGCGCGGCGCGGCGCTCAGCAGCGGGCGGTTGCGGCCGCCGTCGGCGAACCAGATGCCCGCCGACAGGGCGGCGCCGATCAGGGAGCACAGGCCGGTGAGCCAGAACGCGGTGTCGAAGCCGAGGTCGAGTGCCAGGGCGACGCCGCCCGGCAGGATGAGGACCTGCGGCAGGCCCACCGCCAGCCCGTAGTAGCCGGTGGCCCTGCCCACCTGCTCGGGCGGGACCAGCCGGGCGGCCAGCGCCGTCCCGGCGACGCTGGCCATGCCGAAGCCCACCCCGCGGACCGCGGAGATCGCGATGAGGGGGGCCAGGTCGGTGCTGAGGGCGAACAGCGGGGCGGGCAGGCCCATGATGAGCGAGCCGACGGGGAAGGCCCAGCGGTAGCCGCCGTGGTCGAGTATCCGGGGCATGGCCAGCTGGGTGAGGACGGTGGTGAGCATGAACGCCGCCGTGGTGCTCCCGGCGCCGAACTCCCCCGCCCCGCCCCGGACCGCCCACAGCGGCACCAGGGGCAGGACGGCGGCGAAGCCGCACAGTCCGACGGCGGTGGCGACGATGAGCAGGGCGAAGCCGCGGCCTCTGAGGCCCGGGGCCGCACCGACGGGAGATGAGGGGATCATCCTCCCTTTTTAGCCCATGTACTCCGTCTCGGGGAGGTGCTCCCGCAGCCAGGAGCGCAGCCGGAGCGCCAGCTCCGGGGACACGGCGGGCTCGGCGTGGCCCATGCCGGGGACGAGCCACAGCTCCTTGGGCTCGGCGGCGGCCTCGTAGATGGCGGTGGCGTGGGAGGTGGGGAAGTAGGTGTCGGCCTCGCCGTGCACGACCAGCAGCGGGGTGGGGGCGATGTCCCCGGCGATCTCGCGGGGTTCGGCGGGCCGGGTCTGCCAGCCGCGGTCGTCGACGCGGACCTTGCGGAAGCTGCGCAGGAAGAAGCGGCCCGCGGTGCGGCCGACGCCCAGGTGGATCAGACGCATCCTGCGGGTGCCGCGGTAGTACCAGCGGCTCGGCGCGCTGATGGAGACGGCGGCGACGACGCCCTTGTAGACCGCGGCGTGGCGCACGACGACGGCGGCGCCCATGGAGAAGCCGACCGTGGCGATGGAGGTGTAGCCCAGCCCCCGCAGGTGGGAGACGACGGCCTCCAGGTCGTGGATCTCGGCGTTGCCGACGGTGCTGTGCCCCCCGGAGCCGTGGTGGCCGCGGAAGTCGAAGGTCATGACGTCCGCGATGGAGCCGAGCGATTCGGCGATCGCCCGGGTGTGGGGGCTGCGGTAGCTGCCGGTGAAGCCGTTGGCGAGCACGACGGCGGCGGTGCGGCCGGGGGCGCCGCGCAGCAGCACGGAGTCGATGCCGACACCGTCGGCGGTGGTGAGCCAGTAGCGGTGGGAGGTCGGCTGCGGGTGGTCGATGGCGTCGGACACACTCCCATCGTGCCCGATCCGTCCCGTTCGGAAAACCCGCCCCGGGTGTGTCGGACACGACGCCCGGGCCCGGAACGGATGCTCCGGGCGGCTCGGTCAGCGGTCGCCGAAGCGCCGGTCGATGCGCTCGTCGGGGTAGAGCGGGCGGTTCCCGTCCCCGTCGGCGGGGTCGCCGCCGAGGAAGTCGCCGTCGTACCCGCCGAGGGTGTCGCCGCCCCACGCGGGACCGGCCGTGTGGGGGCCGGTGCCCGTACCGCCGAACGACGGCGCGCCCCCGGCGGAGGCGTCCCACGCGGGGGCACCCGCCTGCGGGCCACTGTGCGCACCGGCACCCGGGCCTGACACAGGAGCCCCGGGGGCACCCGACTGGAACTGCGGACCGCCGAACGAAGGCGAACCCTCGGCAGGCGTGCCCCACACCGGAGCCACGGGGTGAGGACCGGTGCCCGGCATCGGAGCACCCGCCCCGGGGGCGGCAGGACGGAACTGTGGACCGTCCGGCGCCGAAAAGCCCCCGGTGGAGGAGTCCCACGCAGGAGCACCCGACCGCGGACCACCGAACGACGGCGACCCCTCAGCGGGGGTACCCCATGCCGGAGCAGCGGGGCGGGGTCCGTCCGGCGACGGCGAGCCGCCGGTGGGGGCATCCCACGCGGGGGCACCCGGCTGCGGACCGCTGTGCGCACCGGCGCCCGGGCCCGACACAGGGGTCCCAGGAGCACCCGACTGGAACTGCGGACCACCGAGGGACGGCGAACCCCCAGCGGGCGTACCCCACGCGGGGGCGCCCTGCTGCTGGCCACCGAACGACGGCGAAGCCTCGGCAGGCGCACCCCACTCCGGAGCCGCAGGGCGAGGACCGGTGCCCGGACCACCGAACGACGGCGCACCCCCGGCGGAGGCGTCCCACGCGGAGGCACCCGACTGCGGACCACTGTGCGCACCAGCGCCCGGGCCCGACACAGGGGTCCCAGGAGCACCCGACTGGAACTGCGGACCGCCGAACGACGGCGAACCCCCAGCGGGCGTACCCCACGCGGGAGCAGGCGAGTGAGGACCGGTGACCGGCGTCGAGACATCGGCAACAGGAGCGCCCGGCTGGGACTGCGGGCCGCTGTGCGCACCGGTGCCGGGGCCCAGTGCGGGAGTCCCGGGGGCATCCGGCCGGAACTGCGGACCGCCGGACGACGGCAAGGCCCCGGCGGGGGCGGCCGGGTGGGGGCCGGTGCCCGGGGGCGGCGGGGCGAGGGGGGATTCGAGGGCCGGGCTCCCGTGCGGAGGGGTCGCGGGGGCGGAGCCGTCGTCCCCTCCCCCGTCCTCGTCCTCGTAGTCGTCGTAGGCGTACGACTCCTCGCGGAGCGCGGCCGGGGGGAAGGCCAGGGAGCGCAGGTTCAGCGCCACGTGGACCAGGACCGGCACCCAGAGGCTGCCCGTGCCCAGGTACAGCACCACGAAGAGGGTCCCCGACGCCCCCGCGCTGACCAGCCCCCACCAGCCCTGGTACAGGTAGGCCACCGCGAAGAGCAGCACCGACAGCACCGCGCCGAACCACAGGGGCACGCCCATGCTCGCCAGCAGGACGATGAACAGCCCCCGGTAGAGCAGCTCCGCGCACAGGCCGCCGGTCACCGCGGCGCCGACCGCGGCCAGGCGCTCGTTGCGCGTGTAGGGGATCAGCAGCCACCGGTCCCGCTCGGGTTCGGGCAGGGACGCCGGCCGGTCCGCGGCCGCGCGGCGGCCGCCGCGCTTGCGCCCCTTCGCCCCGCCCTGGGGCAGCCGGCCCCGCAGCCACGACGGCAGGCCGTTGACCAGCACCCACAGGGCGGCCAGGGCGAGCAGTCCGCCCAGGGCTCCGCCCACCACCGGCCCCAGCGCGTGCGGCAGCCGGAACCCGAGGTCGGCCGCGGCCAGCCCCGGGGAGGTGAACAGCACGGCCACCACCAGCACGCCCCACAGCGCGTGCACGCCCATGGTCACGGCGTGCACCCTGACCAGCGCGTTCGCGTCCGTGTCACGGCGGCGCGACAGCCAGGCGAAGGCCCGCCTGCCGAGATAGGGCTCGCCGAACGCCGCGAAGAAGAGCAGCAGGACCGTCAGCAGGGTCCCCGCGAGGCTGAACTGAGGAAGTGTCTCGGACCATGGCACGGGGCAATAGTAGGGGTCCGAAACGAGTCATAGAGCACATCCCGGTCATCGTCCCCTTGTGGTTATCCCGGCCAGGGGCGACCGTAGAGAGAGTGTCACAGGTCACATAGGGGTCGGTGGCCGGCCGGCCCCGGACGGATCCCGAAGGGCAGGGCAGTGGGGATGGTCGATCGAGCCGTAGACGTACCGAGGGCCGCAGGGCCCGCGCAGATCCGCAACATCGCTCTGGTCGGACCGGCCGGCGCCGGGAAGACGAGCCTGGTCGAGGCCCTCCTCTCCGCCGCCGGGACGATCCACCGGCCCGGCAGCGTGGAGGAGGGCACGACCGTCAGCGATCGTGACGAGGTCGAGATCCGCCAGAAGCGCTCGGTGCACCTGACCGTCAACCCGGTCATGGTCGGCGACGTCAAGGTGAACCTCCTGGACACCCCCGGCTACGCCGACTTCATCGGCGCCATGCGCGCCGGGCTGCGCGGCGCCGACGCCGCCCTGTTCGTCGTCTCCGCCCTGGAGGGCGTCGACGGCCGCACCCGGGTGCTGTGGGAGGAGTGCGCCGCGGTGGGCATGCCGCGCGCGGTCGCGGTCACCAAGGTGGACCACCCCCGCGCCGACTTCGAGGACGTGGTCGCCCAGTGCCGCGAGGCCTTCGGCGGCGGCGTCCACGCCGCCTACCTCCCGGCATTCGAGGGCTCCGGCGAGGACCGGCGGCTGGTCGGCCTGTGGGGCCTGGTCTCCGAGCGCTACCACGACTACGACTCCGCCGGGGGCGGCACCCCGCCGGAGAACCTGAGCGACCGGGCCGCGGCGCTGCGGGAGACCCTCGTGGAGGAGGTCATCACCGAGAGCGAGGACGAGGTCCTCATGGAGCGCTACATGGAGGGCGGCGCGCTCGACCCGGACCTGCTCATCGCCGACCTCCAGAAGGCCGTGGCCGCGGGCGGCTTCCACCCGGTGCTGGCGATCGGCACCACCACGGGCGTGGGCGTGCGCGAGCTCCTGCGCGAGCTGCCGGTCTCCTGCCCGGACCCGACCCGCCGCCCCTTCCCGGAGGTGGTGGACCCGCAGACCCGGCCGGTGCCCGGCCTGTCCTGCGACCCGGACGGACCGCTGGTGGCGGAGGTGCTGGCGACCGCCAGCGACCCGTACGTGGGCCGCACCAGCCTGGTCCGGGTGTTCTCGGGGACCCTGTCCCCTGACTCGGTGGTCCACCTGCACGGCCACGGCGTCCCGTCGGGGCTGACCGGCTCGGACGAGCTGGACACCTCGGGCCGCGACGAGCGGGTGGGCGGCCTGTCGGTGCCGGTGGGCCGGGACAACCACCCGGTGGGTGCGGTGGGCGCGGGCGACGTGTGCCTGGTGGCCAAGCTGCCCGACGCCCGCACCGGTGACACGCTCTCCTCGCCGGAGCGCCCGCTGCGGGTGGCGCCGTGGCGCTTCCCGGAGCCGCTGCTGCCGGTGGCGATCTCCGCCGCGTCCTCCGCCGACGAGGACAGGCTGTCGCACTCGGTGGCGCGGCTGGTGGCCGAGGACCCGTCGCTGCGGGTGGAGGTGAACCCGGAGACCCACCAGATGGTGCTGTGGACCCTGGGCGAGGCGCACCTGGACGCGGCGCTGGACCGGCTGGAGCACCGGTACGGGGTGCGGGTGGAGACCGGCGAGGTGCGCGTGCCGCTGCGCACCACGTTCTCCTGCCCGGCCGAGGGCATGGGCCGCAACGTCAAGCAGAGCGGCGGCCACGGCGAGTTCGGCATCTGCCGGATCAAGGTGGAGCCGCTGGAGTCCGGGGCGGGCCTGGAGTTCGTCGACAGGATCGTGGGCGGCGTGGTCCCGCGCCAGTACATCCCGTCCGTGGAGAAGGGCGTGCGCGCCCAGATGGCCGACGGCGTGGACGCCGGCTACCCGCTAGTGGACATCCGGGTGACCCTCTACGACGGCAAGGCCCACTCGGTGGACTCCTCCGACATGGCGTTCCAGAAGGCGGCCCGGCTGGCGCTCAAGGACGCGGCGGCCGCCGCGGAGCTGGCGATGCTGGAGCCGGTGGACTCGGTGGAGGTCGAGGTCGACGACGAGCTGTTGGGGACCGTGATGAGCGACCTGTCGGCGCGCCGCGGCCGGGTGGTGGGCTCCGAGCCGGCCCCGGGCGGCCGGGCGGTCATCCGGGCCGAGGTCCCCGAGCTGGAGATCACCCGCTACGCGGTGGAGCTGCGCTCGCTGTCGCACGGGACGGGCGTGTTCACCCGCCGCTACCTGCGCCACGAGCCGCTGCCGCCGCAGGTGGCGGCCAGGCTGCCCCGGCGGCGCGACGACGCCTGAGCGTCAGAACACCCGCCCGGGCCGGCCGCGGTCGGCCAGGGCGGCGAACCTGAACGTGTTCACGGGGTGGCCGGACAGGAGGTTGACCAGGAGCACGAAGAACCCGGCGTCGGTGTGGGCGCGGTCGGCGATGTCCTGGAAGTCGACGGAGCGGTACAGGTACTTGCCCGCGGCCATCACCCGGAAGCCCTGCACGCCCTCGGGGCAGAACGCGTAGGCGTGGTTGTCCGCCGTGTACTCCTGCGCCCGGCCCAGGCTGCTGCCCACCCCGGGGATGACGTTGGCGACGGAGATCCCGAACTGCCGCCAGAACGACGTGTGCCCGGCGGCGATGTGCCCGACCTCGTGCCCGATGAAGAACCGCAGCGCGTCCGGGTCGCCCAGCCGCACGCCCACCTCGAACAGGTCGCTGTTGACGGCGACGTAGCGCCGCGACCCGTGCCCTGAGGCGAAGGCGTTCAGCACCCCGTTGCCGGGCACCACGTACGCCTCGGGCACCTCCCGCATCCCGAACGCCCGCGCGGCCTCGACCACCATCCGGTGCGCCTCGGGGAACTGCTCCTCGGTGATCCGCACCCCGTTGACCCGCTGGCGCGCGTACAGCTGGCCGCGCACGAAGTACACCAGCGCGGGGATGCTGAGCAGCAGCAGCGGCTCGTTGGGGTCGCCGGAGTAGGCGCGACTGACCGCCCCCGCCACGGTGAACAGGGTCACTCCGACGCACATCACCAGCAGCGGGATCTCCCGCGGGTGCCGCAGGGGGCGGACGCTCCCGGGGTCTCCCCAGCTGCGGGGGAGGACCCCCACCCCGGGTCAGTAGCGGTGGTCGGGACCGGGCCGCTCCTCGTCCGGCCCGGGGGGCGGCGCGTGGTGGGCGCTGCCCTGGGGCGGCGGTCCGCCGAACGCCGGGCCCGCCGGGGGCCGGCGCGGCTCCTCGTCCTCGTCGAGGAACGCGGCCATGTCCGCGGAGAGGGTCGACTCCTCGACCTTCTCGTTGCGCCACTCCTCGCGCAGCTCCTCGTCCTGGGCCTGGAACACGGCGCCCATGTCGGCGTCGTGGGTGGAGTCGGCCGCCTTGGGCGGCGCGTCCCAGGAGGAGGCCAGGAAGGCGCTGTCGTAGGCGTCGTTGCCGTAGTCGCCGGCCTCCTGCGGCCCGGAGGGCGGCCCGGCCGGGTCGATCGCGGGCTCCTCGGGCGCCGGGCGCACGTCGGCGGCGGGCACGGGCACCGGCACCGGGGCGTCGTCGGGCGCGGGGCCGGGGAACACCGAGCCGGCGGGCGCGGGGGCGGGGGCGCCCTCGCGGTCGCTGCCCAGGTAGGACAGGGCTGCGACGGTGAGGGCGGCCAGCCCGGCCCGCAGGGCGGGCTCGCGCGCGGGGGCGAAGAACGGCGAGTGGTTGCTGGGCACGTTGCCGAGCTTCTCGTAGGGCGTGTCGCCGGGGGCGGCGTCCCACACGTCGTGCGGGGTGGCGCCGACGAACCAGAACACGTACGGGATGGGCTGCGGGTCGTCGGGCAGCCCGAAGTACCCGAAGTCCTCGGTGGCCGGGGACGGGTCGGGCAGGTGGATGACGTACTGGTCGCCGAAGTAGGCGCGGTGGGCGGCGGCGACCGCGGACACGGTCTCGGGGTCGTTGCGGGTGACCCCGGCGCCCTGGAAGCGCTCGATCTCGGGCTCGCGGGCGGCGCCGGAGGCGGCGGCCTCGGCGCGCACGATGCGCTCGATGGACTCCTCCAGCCGGGCGGCGACCGCGTCGTTGAGGGCCCGGGTGTTGATCTCCAGGTAGGCCTCGTCGGGGATGATGTTGGCCTTGGTCCCGGCCTGGATGCGGCCGACGGTGAGGACGGCCATCTCGCTGGGGCTGACCTCGCGGGACACCACGCCCTGGAGGCGGGTGACGATGTTGGCGGCGATCAGCACCGGGTCGACGGCGGTGTGCGGCTGGGAGGCGTGCCCGCCCTCGCCGTGCACCCGGATCCGGTAGGAGGCCGAGGAGCCGAGGATGACCCCCGCGCGGTGGGAGATGAGCCCGGCGGGCTGGGGGCCCAGGTGCTGGCCCAGGACGACGTCGGGGCGGCCGAAGCGCTCGAAGAGGCCGTCGGCCAGCATCCTCTGGGCGCCGTCGAGGGTCTCCTCACCGGGCTGGGCGACGATCATCACGGTGCCGGACCATTCCTCGCGGGTCTCCGAGAGGAGGTCGGCGGCTCCGACCAGGCAGGCGGTGTGGGCGTCGTGGCCGCAGGCGTGCATGACGGGGACCTCGGTCCCGGTCTCGTCCTCAGCGCGCAGGGTGCTGGCGTAGGGCAGCCCGGTCTTCTCCTCGACGGGGAGCGCGTCCATGTCGGCGCGGAGCATCACCGTGGGGCCGGGCCCGTTGCGGAGGATGCCGACGACGCCGGTGCCCCCGACGCCCTTGTGGACCTCGTAGCCGGTGCGGGTCAGCCATTCGGCGACGCCGCTGGCGGTGCGGTGCTCCGCGTGGGAGAGTTCCGGGTTCTTGTGGAGATCGACATAGAACCCCTCCACGAGGGGGAAGAGCTCGTCGAGGAGTCGCATGACCACTCCCCCGTGCTGGGCTGCACGGTTGGGGTCCACCGCGTGCGGCACGGTATTCCACCGCCTTCTTCAATACTCGACCGGGCCTGTCGCGCCCGGCGGGCGCCACCTGACGGCACAGCTTATCGGCGCGACCGTCACGCACCCACACTGACATGTTCGTCCCGGTCCGCACCACCGCCGGGGTCCCGAAGTGCGGCCAGGCGACTCGGATGGGTTAAGGTCTGCACACGGAACGGCGTCTTCGCACCCGAAACATGCTCACGTGTCACACGGGTCATTCCGCTCCCCGTTCGCACCAAGGAGCGGGCAGAGACCGGGAGAAGATTCCGCCGAAATCCGGAGAACCGCTGGCGCACCTTCTTACATCACAGTAGGGTAACGCAGCACGATCCGATTCATCCGATGTTCCGGTGCCCCCCTCGCGCGCCACGCGGCACCGCAACGCCCGAACGGCGTGGAACCCCCGCCCGAGTCCCGGAGCGGAACCCGTCGACGCACACGCCCCTGTGAAGTCCACCGACCCCGGAGTCCACTCGTGGCCTCATCCATGACCAGACCGGAAACCGACCGCACGAAGCCCGGGCCCGGCGCCGCCGCCCCGGCCGGCGCAAGCACGGCGGCCGGGGCGCCAGGCACGGCCCCGTACCGCGACGCCCGCCTGGACAACGCCAAGTTCCTCCTGATCGTGCTGGTCGTCGTCGGCCACGCGATCGAGCCGCTGCGCGACATCCCGGCCGTCAGTGCCCTGTACTACTGGATCTACTTCTTCCACATGCCCGCGTTCATCGTGATCAGCGGGTACCTGTCGAGGTCCTTCGACGGCTCCTCCAACCGCGTGGAGAAGCTGGTCCTGACCGTCGCCGTCCCCTACCTGATCTTCTGGACGATCCACCAGTCCATCTACACCGTCGAGCGGGGCGGCCTGGGCGACTCCCTGTCGCTGCTCAAGCCGACCTGGACCCTGTGGTTCCTCGTCGCCCTGTTCCTGTGGCGGCTGAGCGTGCCGGTGTGGAAGCGGCTGCGGGCGCCGGTCCTCATCGCGTTCGCGATCTCGCTGTTCGCCGCCACCACCAGCCTCAGCGACACCCTGTCCCTGGGCCGCGTGGTGAGCTTCCTGCCGTTCTTCGTGCTGGGCCTGAGCCTGCGCCGCGAGCACTTCCTGTGGCTCGACAGGCTGTGGCTGCGCCTGGCCTCGCTCGTCGTGCTGGGCACCACCGCCGTGCTGGCCGTGCCCATCTCCGACCGGCTCAGCAGCGACTGGCTGTTCTGGCGGGACAGCCTGACCGACCGCGACATCGACCCGCTGATGCCGAGCCTGGGCATCCGGCTGGCCTTCATGGGCCTGGCCCTGGCGATGACCGTCGCGTTCCTGGCGCTGACCCCCAAGAGGCGGACCTGGTTCACGGACCTGGGCGCCTACACCCTGTACGTCTTCCTGGGCCACTCGGTGGTGTTCATCCTCCTCAAGGCGTCGCCCTGGTACGACGTCATGGACAACCTCACCGGCGCGGCGATCACCGTCGGCGTGGGCCTGGCGGTGGCGCTGCTGCTGTGCACCCCGTGGGTGCGGGCGGCCATGCGCTGGGCGGTCGAGCCGCAGATGTCCTGGTTCCTCAAGCGCGAGGAGCCCACCCCGGCCCCGGCGGCCTCCCCGGCCCCCGCCGCGGACGGCGGCGGGCAGGGCGACGGGAACCGGGAGAAGCCGGTCGCGGGGGTCTGACCCCCGGTCCCCGGCACGGCGGACACGACGGGGAAGGGGCGGTGCGCCGGTGCGCACCGCCCCTTCCCCGTCCCCGGATCCGGCAGGACCCGCAGATCAGCTGCCGCCGACCCGCTCCTGCTGCGGGACCGCACCGGCGGCGATCAGCTCGCGGCGGCGCACCTCGAAGCGGCGGGTGTCCTTCCACAGGCGGGCGACCAGCACGACCTCGAAGAAGCCCAGCGCCAGCACGGAGAACACGGCGATCGGGATGATGAGGCTGTTCAGCGGGGTGAACAGGGAGACCAGCACCGTGACCGGGGCGACCACGCACAGGAACATCTCGTACTCGATACCGCTGAACAGGTGCGGGCGCACGCGGTGGCTCAGCAGGAAGTGGCGCACCCGGCCGTAGAGCCCGCTCGGCGCCGGGGCCTGCGCCGGGACGGCCGCACCGGGCACGGAGTCGCCCTCGTCGTCCTCGGGGCCTCCGCCGCCCAGGACCGAGGCGGCGTCGGCGCGCAGCGTGTCGGTGTCGCCGGCCAGCTCGGCCAGGGTCTGGTTCATCCCGCGGCGGGTCTTGGCGACCTGGGAGCCGTTGAGGTAGCGCAGCAGGTCGAAGAACACGATGACCGGGGCCGCGATCAGGTAGGCGACCTGGTCCGTCACCAGCCACTGGCCGATGAGCAGTGCCATGACGCAGCCGAAGAACCGGATGCGGTCGAACACGAAGTCGACCCAGCTGCCGAAGACCGTGCCGGTGCCCTTCAGGCGGGCGATCTTCCCGTCCATGCAGTCCAGCACGAAGCTGAGGTGGAACAGCAGGGCGCCCAGCACCATCCAGGCCCAGTCTGCGCCGATCCCCGACACCGGCATGACGAAGCTCACCGCGGACAGCAGGCCCAGGACCCCCGCCCCCAGGGTCAGCTGGTTGGGGGTGATGTCGGTGCGGTTGGCGGTCCACACCACCAGTCGACCTGCGAGCGGGTCGACCAGGAAGACCGTCCACCAGGCGTCCTTCGCCTTGTAGGTCTCTTCCTTCACCTGCGCGAACGTGAAACGCGGCATGCGTGTGTCTCCAGGGAAGCGCCGCCCCGCACCCGCACCCTGCGACAGCGGTCTGCCAGGGGCCGGGGGAGGGGCCGTGTCAGCGGGAATCGAGTCATCATGCCAGATGGGGGGTCGTCCGAGCCAATCGGTGACGGCATACTTGACTGGTAAGAGGGGGATCAACAGGCGGCCGTGTGCGCTGGCACCGGATGGTCCACCCCCTTCGGTCTCGACCGAGGTAGAGGCATTGCGTTTTCTCAACGACCAGGCGCCCCAGCAGGACCTGACCTACAGCGACGTGTTCATGGTCCCGAACCGGAGCGCCGTGGGCTCCCGGCTCAGCGTGGACCTGTCCTCGCCGGACGGCACCGGCACCACCATCCCGCTGGTGGTGGCGAACATGACGGCGGTCGCGGGCCGCCGGATGGCCGAGACCATCGCCCGGCGCGGCGGTGTCGCGGTCATCCCGCAGGACATCCCCATCGAGGTGGTCTCCGACGTCATCGCCTGGACCAAGCAGCGGCACCTGGTCCACGACACCGCGATCACCCTGAACCCGGGCAGCACCGTGGGCGAGGCCCTCAACCTGCTGCCCAAGCGGGCGCACAACGCGGTCATCGTCGTCGACGAGGCCCGCCGCCCGGTCGGCGTGGTCACCGACGCGGACTGCGCGGGCGTCGACCGCTTCTCCCAGCTGCGCGACGTCATGTCCACGGAGCTGGTGACCATCCCGGTCGACACCGAGCCCGAGGCGGCGTTCGCGATCCTGCACGACTCCCGGCACCGGCTGGCGCCGGTGGTGGACGGCGGCGGCGCCCTGGTGGGCGTGCTGACCCGCACGGGGGCGCTGCGCTCCACCCTGTACAAGCCGGCCGTGGACGACCGGGGCCGCCTGCGGGTGGCCGCGGCCGTCGGCATCAACGGCGACGTGGCGGGCAAGGCCGCCGACCTGCTGGCCGCCGGGGTGGACACCCTGGTGATCGACACCGCGCACGGCCACCAGGAGAAGATGCTGTCCGCGATCGCCAAGGTGCGGTCGCTGTCCCCGTCGGTGCCGATCGTGGCGGGCAACATCGTCACCGCGCAGGGCACCCGCGACCTCATCGAGGCCGGGGCCGACATCGTCAAGGTCGGTGTGGGCCCGGGCGCGATGTGCACCACCCGCATGATGACCGCGGTGGGCCGCCCCCAGTTCTCGGCGGTGCTGGAGTGCGCGGCGGCCGCGCGCGAGCTGGGCGGCCACGTGT
This sequence comes from Nocardiopsis sp. NPDC057823, assembly GCF_042797335.1. NCBI lineage: Bacteria > Bacillati > Actinomycetota > Actinomycetes > Streptosporangiales > Nocardiopsidaceae > Nocardiopsis > Nocardiopsis sp. NPDC057823. Next base: position 140,483 of record NZ_JBHVLR010000004.1, read on the forward strand.
GGGCGGACGGCGGCGTGCGCCACCCGCGCGACGTGGCCCTGGCGCTGGCGGCCGGCGCGTCCAACGTGATGATCGGCTCCTGGTTCGCGGGCACCTACGAGTCGCCGGGCGACGTCATGCGCGACGCCGAGGGCCGCCAGTACAAGGAGAGCTTCGGCATGGCGTCGGCGCGCGCGGTCCGGCTGCGCACCGCCGACGACTCGCCGTTCGAGCGGGCCCGCAAGGCGCTGTTCGAGGAGGGCATCTCCACCGGCCGCATGTACCTGGACCCCGAGCGCCCGGGTGTGGAGGACCTGATCGACCAGATCATCGCGGGTGTGCGCAGCTCCATGACCTACGCGGGCGCGAGCTCGCTGGAGGAGTTCCACGAGCACGCCGTGGTCGGCGTGCAGAGCTCGGCCGGCTACGCCGAGGGGCGCCCGGTGCCCACCAGCTGGTGACCCGCCGCCGCGGGTGAACCGACGGACCCCGGGGAGGCGCCGCGGCGCCTCCCCTCTCGCGTCCCCGGGGCCGGGCCCTACTCCCCCGACGCGGTGCGGGCGGCCAGGACCTCCTTGCGGTGCTCGCCGCACAGCCGGTCGGCGTGGCGGACCGGCTCGGGCACCCGGTACTTCGGCGACAGGCGCAGCACCAGGTCGGCGGCGCCGTCCAGGTCCACCCGGTGGCCGACGGAGACGTAGACGGGCTTGACCCCGGCGCGTGTGCGCAGGACCCGGCCGATCACCTCGGCGCCGCCGGCGGCCAGGGCCGCGGAGTCGGGGACGACCTCCGAGCGCCCGGCGACCATGGGCGTCCACGACCCGCGCTCCCGCCCCGGCTCCGAGTGCCTGCCGTAGAGCACCGACTTGGCCGAGCCGACGACCGGCAGGTCGAGCAGGACCCCCAGGTGGGAGGCCACCCCGAAGCGGCGCGGGTGGGCCAGGCCGAACCCGTCGCACAGGTACACGTCGGGCGTGGTCTCCAGCCGGCCGAGGGCCTCCAGCACGGGCGGCAGCTCCCGGAAGGAGAAGAGCCCGGAGATGTAGGGGAAGGACACCTCGGAGGCGATGGCGACCGACTCCACGACCTCCAGGGTGGCGGCGTCCAGGACCACGGCGGCCGCCGAGAGCGCCGAGTCGTCCTTGGCGTAGCTGACGTCGAGCCCGGCGACCGTGCGGACCGCCGACGCGTCCAGCGGCTCCGCGCGCACCCGGCCGGCCATGCGGCGCTGGAGCGCCACGGCCTCCTTGGGATCGCTCGGCCAGTTCTCCGGGTCGTCCAGGATCCGGCCGACCCGTTCGGCGATGTCCGACACCCGACGCCTCCCCTCGCTTCGACGCGGCCCGCCGGAGGCGGGCCCCTCCCCCATACAACCGCACCCGGGCCGGGATCCGGCACAGGGCGGGCCGCCCGTCAAATCCTCGTGTGTTCCCGCCGCCGCAGCGTGCGTCGCGTTGTGCGCGGAGTCACGGCGTCGGATGCTCGGAGCGGCGGGCCGGGGCGGTACGGTGAACCCGCCGGTTTTGCACTGACCGGTCAGTTCAAAAAGGAGGCGGAGAATGCGTCTGGCCACCGGGGCCCGGGTCGTGGCGGAGGACGTCGCGCTGGTCACCCGCGAGGGTCCCGTGTACACGGGCGTGGACTTCACCGCGCGGCCGGGCACCCTCACCGTGTTCCAGGCCGACTCCGGCGGCGGGCGCAGCGCCCTGCTGCTGACCCTCACCGGCCGGATGCGGCCCACCTCGGGGACCGTGTACGTGGACGGCCACGAGCTGCCCCGGCGGGCGCGCCGGGTGCGCCGGATCAGCGCGCTGGGGCTGATGACCGAGGTCAACTCCCTGGACGAGCGGCTGCGGGTGGGCGAGCACCTGTCCGAGGCGGCGCTGCTGCGGTTCCGTCCCGCCGCGCGGGGGCTGGCCGACTTCGCCCTGGAGGCCGCCGACCTGGAGGACCTGGACCGGCGCACCTTGGTCAAGGAGCTGGACGCGCTCCAGCGCCGCCGCCTGGGCGTGGCGCTGGCCCTGATGGCCGAGCCCCGGCTGCTGGCCGTGGACGACGTCGACGGCGGGCTGTCCGACGAGCACCAGGCACTGATGTGGCGCAGCCTCAAACGGCTGACCGACGCCGGGCTGACCGTGATCGCCACCTGCGCCGACGCCGACGCCCTGGCCGAGGTCGCCGACACCGACACCCAGGGGCCGCTGCCCATCGACCAGGGCGACCCCCCGGACGGGGACTCCGCGGACTCCGGGGAGGGCGGGGAGATGCGCCTGTCCGAGCTGTTCGCCGACCGCGGGACCGCCGCCGGCGCCGAGGGAGAGGACGGGGACGACCGCCGTGACCGATGAGACCACCCGCCCCCGGTTCCGCCCCTTCGCGGTCCCCCGCCTGGGACTGCTCACCGTGCGGTCCTTCCTCCGCTCCCCGCTGCCCACCGCGGCGCTGGCCGCCCTGCTGCTCATCCCCCTGCTCTACTCCGGCATGTACCTGTGGTCCTTCTGGGACCCCTTCGGCCGGATGGAGCACCTGCCCGTCGCCCTCGTCAACGAGGACCGCCCCGTCGTGGTGGACGGCGAGGAGGTGAACGCGGGCGAGGAGCTGGCCGACACCCTCGTCGAGCGCGGCGACCTCGACTGGCACCTCGTGGACGCGCGGGAGGCCGCCCGCGGGGTCACCGAGGGCGACTACTACGTGTCCCTGACCATCCCCGAGACCTTCAGCGCCGACCTGACCTCGCCCTCCCGCGACCGCGAGCAACCGGTGCAGGCGATGCTGATCGCCCACTACAACGACGCCAACAGCTTCGTCGTGCGCCAACTGGCGGGCTCGGCCTTCAAGGAGGTCCGCGACGCCGCCGAGCAGACCGCGATCAAGGGCTACCTCGACCAGATCTTCCTGGGCTTCAACGAGATCCACGGCAAGACCGAGGAGGCCGCCGAGGGCGCCGGGATGCTGTCGGAGGGCGCGGGCGACGCCTACGAGGGGTCCGGCGAGCTGTCGACCAACCTGGGCACCGCCCACGAGGGCATGGGCGAGCTGGACACCGGGCTGGGCGAGCTGTACGCGGGCTCGCGGACCCTGGCCACCGGCGCCTCGACCGCCTCGACCGAGGTGTCCGCGCAGGTCGAGAAGATCGACGAGCTCGCCGACGAGTGGCTGCCCCGGCTGGAGGAGGACGCCCCCGACATCCAGGAGCGGGCCGAGCTGGTCGCCGACCTCTCCGGCGGCCTGGCCGACCTCCTGCACGAGCTCCCCGAGGAGATCGACACCGCCGGGCTGGAGGAGCTGGACGGGCGGCTGGACGCCTACCTGCGGGAGCACCCGGAGCTGGAGACCGAGCAGCCCGACCTCTACCTGCTGCTGTGCGACCTCCAGGAGGGGATGGGCATCGCGCTGTCCACGGCGACGTTCGTGGAGGACAACCGCGAGGACATCGTCTCCGCCGCCGACGAGGCGGCCGACCTGAGCGAGAAGGCCGCCGAGCTGGCCGAGGACCTGCCCGGGTACATCGAGGACGCCGAGGACGCCCGCGAGAAGCTCGACGAGCTGGACGAGGGCCTGGAGGAGCTGGCCGAGGGCGCCGGGGAGCTGCGCGACGGCCTGAAGGAGGCGTCCACCGCCTCCGGCGAGCTCGACGAGGGCCTGGGGCTGCTCAGCGAGGGCTCCGGCGAACTCCACGAGGGGCTGGGCGAGCTGTCCGAGGGCTCCGACGAGCTGGCCGGCGGGCTGGAGGACGGGGTCGGGGAGATCCCCACCTACAGCGACGCGGGCCGGGAGAACGCGGGCGACATGATGAGCGCCCCGGTCCGGCTGAGCAGCGAGATCGACAACGAGGCCCCCGACTACGGCACCGGGTTCGCGCCGTTCTTCGTCCCGCTGTCCCTGTGGGTGGGCGCGATGGTGGTGTTCATGGTGCTGCCGGCGCTGTCCACGCGCGCCCTGGCCTCCTCCGCCCCCTCCTGGCGGGTGGCGCTGGCCGGGCGGATCGCCCCGATGCTGCTGGGGTTCGGGCAGGTGGCCGTCATGATGGCGGCGCTGCACCTGCTGCTGGGGCTGCAGTCCTGGAACTGGCCGGTGCTCATCGCGTTCCTGCTGCTGACCGCCGCGGCGTTCGCCGCCACGGTCCAGTACCTGAACGTGCGGTTCGGCGCGGCCGGGCGGGTGGTGGCGCTGGCGCTGCTGGTGCTCCAGCTGACCTCGGCCGGCGGCACCTACCCGATCGAGACCAGCCCGGCGTTCTTCCAGGCGATCGGCCCCTACCTGCCGCTGCACTGGGGGGTGACCGCCCTGCGCAACCTGACGGGCGGCGGCGACCTGGACCTGGTCTGGCCCGCGTTCGGGGTCATGGCCCTGTGGCTCGTCGTGCCCCTGCTGCTGACCTGGATGACCGTGGACCGCAAGAGGGTGTGGACGATGAGCGCCCTGTACCCCTCCCTGAAGCTCTGAACAGGGCCGAGGGGGCGATGCCCGCGGCGGCGCCGGAGGAGTTCCGGTGCCGTTCGGGGGCAGAATGGACCGGATGAGTGTGAGCACCCCCGACCGACCCGTGAGCAACCGCCGCGAAGCCACCCGCCGGCGGCTGTTCGAGGCCGCCGTGACCCTGATCTCCGAGCAGGGGTACGGCGCCACCACCGTCGACGAGATCGCCGAGCGCGCGGGCGTGGCCAAGGGCACCGTCTACTACAACTTCGGCGGCAAGAGCGAGCTCTACACGGCGCTGATGGAATGGGGCATCACCCGGCTGGCCGACACCCTCAAGGAGGCGGCCCCCGACCCGGACGCCGACCCGGCCGAGGCCCTGACGGCGGTCCTGCGGGCCGGGGTGGAGTTCATCGGAGCGCACGAGGCACTGGCCCGGCTGCTCATGGCCGAGGCCTGGCGGACCAACCGGACCTGGTACACCACGGTCCGCCAGATCCGCACGGAGGCGATCGGCGTCGTCACCGCGCGCCTGGACGCGCTGGCCGCCATCGGACGGCTCCGGCCGGACCTGGACACCGGGCTTGCGGGATCCGCGCTGTTCGGCATGGTGGTGACGGTGGCCCTCGACTGGCGGACCCTCCAGCCGGACCGGCCGGCGGAGGAGGTCCACGCCACCCTGACCCGGATGGTCCACGGCCTCCTGGGGACGTCCGACTCCCCCGCAGACCCCTGAGAGGACGCCTGACATGGCCTCGCTGTACCCGCTGCTGCCCCTGCTGTCCGGGCTGGTCATCCTGGCGGTGGTCACCCGTGACACCCGGCTGGAGCTGCGCCTGATCCGCCACGGGGTGCGCGCCAAGGGGCGGGTCATCGGCTACCGCGAGACCTCGACGGCCTCGCGGATGGTCGTGCAGTTCCGCACCGAGGACGGCCGGGAGGTGCACGCCGAGCACGAGAACACGGGATGGACGGCCTCGCGGGCGGGTGAGATCGTCACCGTCTCCTACGACCCCGAGACCCCGGAGCTGGCCCGCATCGTGTCGGCGCCCTGGCTGTCGCACTGGGTGCGCGGCATGTTCGCCGCCCTGGGCGCGATCCTGGTCGCCGCCGGGGTGCTGCTGGGCTACCTCGCCTGGGACCTCGACTGGGACCCGGGAAGCTAGATCCGGGCCGCGGCGGGTTCGCGGGGCTCGGAGTAGCGGACCAGGCGGGACGGCAACGAGCCGTCGGTGATCGCCCGGGTGCGCACGCGGGTGCCGCACAGCAGGTCGGCCAGGCCGACCCGGTCCGGACGGACCAGCGCCGAACTGGCGTGCACCACCACGACGGCGAGCGCGATCCACGGGTGGCCGAACGCGGTGAGCAGCGCCACCGGGGCGGTGAGCAGCGCGGTGCGCGCCAGCACCCGCGGGCGGGAGGCGGGGGCGGGGCGGGCGGGCTCGGTGAGCGCCAGCCGGACGGCGGCGCGGCCGGGGGTGCAGCGGTCCCTGCGCACCTGCGGCACGAACACCCCGAAGACGGCGGCGGTGCCCAGCAGCACGGCGGTGCGGACGTGCCCGTCGGGGTCGGAGCCGATCACGCCCACGGCGGTCATGGCGGCGGTCAGGGTGCCCGCCCCGTACCACCACAGGCCCAGGTCGAGCAGGGTGCCCAGGGTGCGGCGGGTGAGGTCGGGCGCGACCCGGTCGGGCACCGCGCCCGGCCAGCCGCGGGTGTCGCCCCAGGGCCACAGCGGCAGCAGGAACCGGGCGAGCAGCCAGCCGGCGGCGGTCCCCGCGGCGCCGAGCGCGACGAACAGCGGGGACGCCTCGGCGTAGGCGCAGGGGTACACGCCCAGCAGGCCGGTGCCGCGGACGGCGTCGGCGGCCAGGGCCAGGCCCGACCCCAGCAACAGGGTGACGACCGGGCCGCGGCGGAAGCGGTCGCGGGCCAGCCAGCCGACGGGCAGGAAGAGCGCGAAGGCCAGGACCGGTCCGTACCGGTCGGCGGGCCCCTGGCCCGCCCCGGGCGAGCACAGCCCGTCGACGGCGGCGGGCAGCGGCCAGACGGCGTAGGCGGCCAGGGCCAGGCCGGCCGCCAGCGCGGCGAGGCTGGCGCGGCCGGGGCGGCCGTACAGCCGGCCGTAGCGCCGGTGCTGTCCGCGCAGGTAGAAGGCGGCGGCGAGAAGGACGAGCAGGGGAACGGCGACGACGGCCACGTCCACGGCCCCCTGCCCGGTGCCGAACGGTCGGATCACGCGCACTGCCCTCCCTGCTCCCTGTCCAGGGCGCAACGGTAGTACGCCGGGCGGCTCTCCGGGTATCGAACGCCTCTTTGAACCGATATGGTCGCTTTCGAACGTCGTCACACGGAGCACTTCTTGCACTTCGCTCCGCAATATGTGACATTCGCCCTATAGGCCCCCAGGGGCCGCCCACCCCAATAGTCCCGACCCTCCAGGCGGACGTTCCGCCTCGTCATGGCAGACTGCCTCCACCACCCGGATATTTCGTCGTTTCTCTGCCGAGATACGATCCCCGACGCCGAAATGCCGCGTTTGTGGTTACCCTGCGGTAGGTCCCGTGTCGCGACACCCCCGAGCGCACGCGGCCCGCAGGGCGGGCGACCCCTCAAGGGCCCGCGGTGTCGAGGACAGGGCACCGGTCGGGACGGCGCCCCTGATACCGCACCCCGAGAAGACTTTCGACGCGGATCGACAGGAGAACCGTGCAGGCAGTACCCCCGAGACGCGGGCGGACGATCGCGTCCCGCATCCGCGCAATGGTCACGATCCCCACGGCGGCCCTGCTCGCCCTGTGGCTGATCCTCACCCTGGTGTTGGCCTTCGACGCCGGGATGAAGCTGATCCGGGCCTCGGCGACCGACGACATGGTCACCCCGGCCGCCGTGGGCCTGGTCGACGCCATGCGCGAGCGCGCGCGCAGCATCGCCTACATCGAGCACTCCGACGACCAGGAGCTGGCCGCCGAGCTGGCCGAGGCCCGGGAGAGCACGGACGCCTCGCTCGGTGTGGTCATCGGCGAGCTCATCGGGTTCGTCGACCTGGCCCCCGGCGACTCCGGCCACCACATCACCATGCTCCACGAGGAGTACGGGCGGATCGACGAGATCCGGGCCGGGGTGGACGACGGCTCCCTGTCCCGCGACGAGGTCCTGGAGTACTACAACGAGTTGGTCCTGCACGGTGCCGACACGTTCGACAGCCAGGCCCGCACCGGCAACGAGGCGGAGTCGGTCGACCCCGGCTTCAGCGCCGTGTACATGTTCCGCACCGTCGACCTGTTCGCCCGCGCCGACGCCCAGCTCGCGCAGGGCTTCGCCGACGACGAGCTCACCTGGGAGGACCAGCTCGCCTTCGCCGAGCTCGTCAGCTCCTACCGGCACCTGCTGGAGGCCAACGGTCCCTACATCTCGGGCCCCGGGCAGGCCGAGCGGCTCGAAGCGGTACTGGACAGCCCCGAGTTCGCGCGGCTCACCGAGATGGAGTCGCGGATCATCGAGCGGCGGATCGAGACCGAGTCCGTCACCGACCCGGTCACCCTCGCCGTCACCGACGTCGAGAACCTGTCCATGCCGGTGAACCGCGACGAGTGGGCCGCCGACCACGCGTACGTGCTGGGCGAGCTCACCGAGATCGGCGCGGACGAGGCGTTCTACGCCGCTAGCATCACCCGTGACCAGGCCCACCGGGCCGTGTTCGTCGCCGTCGGCGGCAGCCTGGGCGTCGCCGCCGTCTTCAGCGTCGCCTTCCTGCTGGCCCGCCGCTCCTCCCGGTCGCTCACCGCCCGCCTGCTGCGCCTGCGCAACGACGCCAACGACCTGGCCGAGCAGCGCCTGCCCGACCTCATGGACCGGCTGCACCGCGGCGAGCGGGTGGACACCGACGCGATGCTGCCGCTCATGGCGACCAGCGACGACGAGATCGGCGACGTGGCCCGCGCGTTCAACACCGCCCAGCGGGCCGCGGTCGACGAGGCCGTCCAGCAGACGGAGCTGCGCCAGGGCATCAACCGGGTGTTCCTCAACATCGCCCACCGCAGCCAGACCCTGGTCCACCGCCAGCTGCGCCTCCTGGACAAGATGGAGCGCGAGCAGGAGGACCCCGAGCAGCTCGCCCAGCTGTTCAAGCTCGACCACCTGGCCACCCGCTCCCGCCGCAACGCCGAGAACCTGCTGATCCTCGGCGGCGAGGCCCCCGGGCGGACCTGGCACCGGCCGATGCCGCTCATCGACGTGCTGCGCGGCGCCATCTCCGAGTCCGGCGACTACACCCGGGTCAAGCGCGAGCGCATCGCCCGCGTGCACCTCAACGGCCCGGCCGTCGCCGACGTCATCCACCTGGTCGCCGAGCTGGTCGACAACGCCGCCATGTTCTCGCCCCCGCACACCCAGGTGCGGCTGAGCAGCGACGACGTGCCCAACGGTGTGACGATCGAGATCGAGGACCGCGGCCTGGGCATGACCGAGGAGGAGCTGGCCTCCGCCAACCGGCTGCTGGCCGACCCGCCCGAGTTCGACGTCATGCGCCTCAACGAGAAGATGCGCCTGGGCCTGTTCGTGGTGTCCCGCCTGGCGCACCGGCACGGCATCAAGGTGCACCTGCGCCCGTCGCCGTACGGCGGCGTGCAGGCGATCGTCCTGCTGCCGCACGAGATCATCACCGGCGAGCGCTCCTCGCTGCCCGCCTCCGAGGAGCAGGACGGCGACATCTGGGAGGTGCGCGAGATCATCGACCACGCCCCCGGCCGCGCCCTGGAGTCCGGGCCCACCCCGGTCCTGGCCCCGGTGCCCGCGGACGCGGGGACCCCGTCCGCCGACGCGGCTGAGGACTCACAGGTTGGCGACGCCCCGTCCGCCGGCGCGGAGTCCGGGGACGGCGCGACCGGCGCCGAGGCGCCCCCCGCCACCGGCGGCACCGACGTCCTCGACGGCGCCGACGTCCTCGCCGGGGACCCCGGCCCCCGGCCGCCACTGCCCACCCGCCGGCCCGCCATCAGCGCGGTCCCCGGCCCCGGGCCGGCGGCGCCGGAGCGGGTCGAGGCCGGCGGCGGACGGCCCTCCCTCCCCAAACGCCGTCCCCAGGAGAACCTGGCCCCGCAACTGGCCGCCGACCCCGAGCCCCCTGCTCGGAACGGTGACGCGGCGGGGGCCCCGGCCCCCGGCGCGGGCGGCGTCGACGGCGCCGAGCGGCTGGCGCGCCTGCGCCGGAACATGACCGCGTTCCAGAAGGGGACCGATCGCGGTCGGCGCGAAGGCAAGCAGCAGACCCACGAGACCGACAAGGACGACTGACAGTGACGAGTACTCCCGAACGCATCGAGCGCGAAGGCTCGGGCAAGAAGGACATCGACTGGCTGCTGGACGAGTTGCTCGAGCGCGCGGTGGGCTCCCGGCACGCCATCGTCCTCTCCGCGGACGGCCTGCTGATCGGCCGCTCGCGCGAGCTGGCCAAGGAGGACGCCGAGCACCTGTCGGCGGTCGCCTCCGCCTTCCAGAGCCTGGCCCGGGGCACGGGCCGGCACTTCGACGGCGGCGACGTGCTCCAGACCGTGGTCGAGATGGAGCGCGCCTACCTCTTCGTCACCGGCGCGGGCCGGGGCGCCTGCCTGGCGGTCCTGGCCGAGGAGAGCGCCGACGTGGGCCTCATCGCCTACGAGATGAACGTCCTGGTCGAGCAGGTGGGCCGCTACCTCGACGCGGCACCCCGCCATGAGGGAGCGACCGGAGAAGCCACGCGATAGGGGGCGGCCATGCAAGCGCACGACGCATTCGATCCGGGCACGGATCCCCACGGCCCGCCGCACCGCGACGCGGTCGGCGGGTACGGGGACGCGGAGCCGGGCGGACCGGACGGCCCGGAGGCCGGGCCGCTGGTCCGTCCGTACGTGATCGCCCAGGGGCGCGACCACGCCGACACGGTCAAGCTGGACATGATCAGCGTGGTCATCGCGGCCAAGCGGGCCGAGGTCGACGAGATGGCCCTGGAGCCCGAGCAGATCCGGATCCTGGAGCTGTGCCGCCGCCCCCTGTCGGTCGCCGAGCTGTCCGCCCACCTGGACATCCCGGTGGCCGTCGTGAAGGTCCTGCTCAGCGACCTCCTCAACCGCGGGCTCGCCCTGGCCCGCGCCCCTTACACAGCGAAGAGCCCGGTCAGCCGGGACGTACTCCAGGCGGTTCTCGATGGCATCCAGCGACTCTGACCTCTCCCGGGACATCGTTCCGTCCGCACTGAAGATCCTGGTCGCGGGCGGCTTCGGGGCCGGCAAGACCACCCTGGTGGGCTCGGTGAGCGAGATCGCCCCGCTCAGCACCGAGGAGGTGATGACCGAGGCCAGCTACGGCGTGGACGACCTGTCGGGCGTGGAGTCCAAGACGACCACGACGGTGGCGCTGGACTTCGGCCGCATCACCATCAGCCCCAGCCTGGTGCTGTACCTGTTCGGCACGCCCGGCCAGGAGCGCTTCTGGTTCATGTGGGAGGAGCTGTCGGAGGGCGCCCTGGGCGCCATCGTCATCGCCGACACGCGCCGCCTGGAGACCTGCTTCGCCGCGGTGGACTTCTTCGAGCGGCGGGGGGTGCCGTTCGTCGTCGCGGTGAACTGCTTCGACGGCGCGCACCAGTACGAGGCGGAGGAGGTGCGGGCGGCGCTGACCCTGGACCCGGCGATCCCGGTGGTCCTGTGCGACGCTCGCGTGCGCTCCTCGGCCAAGCAGGTCCTGCTCACCCTGGTCACCCGGGTCGCCGAGCGCATGGCCGCCTGAGCCGGGGCGCACCCCTCTTCTCGGGGCGGGCGGGTCGCGGACCCGCCCGCCCCGCGTGTTGCGGGGGCCCGTACGGGGGGTTACGAACCGGACACGGTTAGGGTTCGGCGGAGTGGCCACCGCACCCGGAGTCCTTGTACAAAAGGACATTCCGGGTAAAGTGCGCTCCGTGGCACGTCACGGATGTGCCCCGCCCCGCCGACCATGGACCCGTCACGGGCGGGCCCGCAGAGGTGACTGGAGTTGACTCCCCCATGAAGCGGTTCGAGTGGCGCGACCGGATCCACGCCCTGGACGCCGAGGCCGACTGCGAGGAGATCGTGCGCATCCTGGCGACGCACGAGTTCCCGTGGGACATCGAGCAGGCGCTCGGTCTGGCCCTGTACCGGACCTACGCGGTGCCGAGCGTCGGGGAGCTGCTGGCGCACACACAGGAGTTCACCGAGCGCACCCAGCACCGCTACGACGACACCGCGCTCATCCTCAACGACATCATGGAGCACGGGTTCGGCCCGGGGCGGGGACGCGACGCCCTGCGGCGGATGAACCAGATGCACCGGTCCTACGACATCTCCAACGACGACTACCGCTACGTCCTGAGCACGTTCGTCGTCATGCCGGTGCGCTGGATCAACGAGTACGGGTACGGCTGGCGCCGGCTGTCCGACCACGAGATCGCCGCGAGCACCAACTACTACCGCAGGCTCGGCAGGCACATGGGGATCAAGGACATCCCCGAGACCTACGCGGAGTTCCACGAGCTGTTCGACTCCTACGAGAAGGAGCACTTCGCCTACACCGAGGGCGGCCGGGCCGTCTCCGACGCCACCCTCGGGCTGATGGTGGACTTCTACCCGGCCTGGCAGCGCCCGCTGGTGCGCCCCTTCACCAAGGCACTGCTGGACGACCGCCTCATCACGGCGTTCCGCTACCCCGAGCCGTCCGCCGCCTGGCGCTCCCTGGCCGCGGGCGCGCTGCGCCTGCGGGCGAGGGTGGTCCGGTTCATGCCGCCGCGCACCGAGCCGCGCTGGGCCCGGCAGAGCCCGAACGTCCGCAGCTACCCCGGCGGCTACGACCCCTCGCGCATCGGCACCTTCCCCCAGGGCTGCCCCGTGCCCCACGGCATGGCCACCGTGGAGGTGCCCGCCACCGGTGCGCGGGTCCCCGCGGACGGCCAGGCCCTGGCCCCCGAGGGGGCGACGCCCGCCGAGACCCCCGAGGCCACCGGTACCGACTGATCCCGCCGATCCCGCACGCGCCCCCCGCCTCTCCCCTAACCCCGAAGGAGCCGCTGATGAAGCGTTTCGATTTCCGCGACGAGATCCACCGCCTGGACGCCGAGGCCGACTGCGTGCGGATCATGCAGATCCTCAACGCCCACGAGTTCCCCTGGGACATGGGCCGGGCCCTGGGCATCGCCCTGTACCGGACCTACGCGGTGCCGAGCATCGGGGAGCTGCTGGGCAGGACGGACGAGTTCACCGGCAAGACCCAGAAGCGCTACGACGACACCGCGCTCATCCTCAACAGCATGATGCGGTACGGGTTCGAGCCCGGCCAGGGCCGCGACGCCCTGCGGCGGATGAACCAGATGCACCGGTCCTACGACATCTCCAACGACGACTACCGCTACGTGCTCAGCACGTTCGTCGTCATGCCGGTGCGCTGGATCAACGAGTACGGGTACGGCTGGCGCCGGCTGTCCGACCACGAGGTCTCGGCGATCGTCCACTACTACCGCAGGCTCGGCAGGTACATGGGCATCAAGGAGATCCCGGAGACCTACGAGGAGTTCCGGGACCTGCTCGACGCCTACGAGAAGGAGCACTTCGCCTACACCGAGGGCGGCCGCAGGGTCTCCGACGCCACCCTCGACCTCATGGTGACCTTCTACCCGCCGCGGGTGGCCGGGCTGGCCCGCCGGTTCTCCATGGCGATCCTGGACGAGTCGCTGATCGAGACGTTCCGCTACGAGCCGCCGTCCAAGGCCTGGCGCAGGTCGGCGGACATCGCGCTGAAGATCCGCGCCAAGGTCGTGCGCCGGATGAAGCCGCGCGAGGAGCCGTTCTGGGCCGACCAGAACCCGAACATCCGCAGCTACCCCGGCGGCTACGACGTCAACAGGATCGGCACGTTCCCGGCGGGCTGCCCGGTCGCCCACGACGTGGACCCGGTCGCGCACGAGGAGCTGTACGGGAAGAAGGACGGCGCCTCCGCCGAGCCCGCCGAGGCCCCCGCGACCGCCGAGGCCGGAGCGGACGGGCGCGCGTGACCGCCACCTCCGAGCCCGCGACCGCCGGGACCGCCGCGCCTCCGGCGGCGGGCCCCCTGCCCCGCTCGGTGCACGCCTGGTACGGCAGCGGTGCGGTGGCCACCGGCGTCTTCAACACGGTGCCCGGCCTGCTGCTGCTCATCTACCTCACCGACACGCTCGCGGTGAGCCCGGCGGTGGCCGGCCTGGTGGTGCTGCTGCCCAAGCTGGTGGACCTGGCGGTCAGCCCCTACATCGGGGTCTGGTCGGACCGGACCCGCTCCTCCTGGGGGCCGCGGCGGCCGTGGATGCTGGCCGGCGCGCTGACCCTGCCGCTGCTGTTCGCCGCGATGTTCGCCGGCCCGCCGCTCCAGGGGAACGGAGCGGCGGTGTACGTGGCGGCGGTGTTCGTCGCCGCGGCGCTGGCGTCGTCGGCCTTCCAGGTGCCGCACGCGGCGATGCCCGGGGAGATCACCTCGGACTACCACGAGCGGTCGACGTTCACCGCGTGGCGGACCGTGTTCGTGGGCCTGGCCCTGATGCTCGGCGGGGCGCTGGCCCCCGTCGTCCAGAACGCGCCCGCCGACGAGGTGGCCGGGTACCGGCTCATGGGCGCGCTGATGGGCGTCGTGCTGCTGGTGTCCATGCTGGGCACGGTGGTCGGCACCCGCCGGGCGCCGCGCACCGTGTTCCCGCACCGCACCGAGGGCATGGCCGCCCAGCTGCGGACGGCGCTCACGCACCGGCACTTCCGGGTGCTGTTCCCCGCCCAGCTGCTGATGTCCGTGGCCAGCGGCACGATGGTGGCGGGCGTGCCGTACGTGACCGCGAACGTCATGGGCGAGCCCGCCTACACGAGCATCCTCATGGTGTGCGTGCTGGTCCCGCTGATGGCCGCCGCTCCGCTGTGGCGGCGGGTCTCCGTGCGGGTGGACAAGCGCCGGGCCGCCGCCTACGCGGCCGCCGTGTTCTCCGCGGGCGGTCTGGGGCTGCTGTGCATCCCGCTGGGGGGCGTGCCGGTCGCGGTCGCCTCCTCGGTGCTGGTGGGCGTCGGCCTGTCGGGAACGATGCTGCTGCCGTGGTCGATGCTGGCCGACTGCCTGGCCGCCACCGACGACGGCCGCCGCCAGGGCGGCGTGCTGTCGGGCGTGTGGACGGCGGGCGAGGCGCTGGCCCAGTCGGTGGGCACCGGCCTGCTGTCGCTGTCGCTCGCGCTGAGCGGCTACGTGGAGTCGGGCGCGGGCGAGGTCGTCCGGCAGAGCGACGAGGCGCTTCGGGGCATGCTGATCGGCAGCACCCTGGTCCCGGCCGCGGTGATGCTGCTGTGCCTGGTGCCGCTGGCGTTCTACCGCCTCACCGAGGCCGACACCGCCCCGGCCGCCGGGACACCGGAGTGATCCGCGGGGCCCGCCGGAGCGCGGGCCCCGCCCGTGTCCCCCTCAGGGTGTGAGGACGACCGCCCCGCGCCCGTGCCCGGAGTCGAGGATCCGGTGCGCGCGGGCGGCCTCGGCCAGCGGCAGGACCTCGCGCAGCTCCACCGCGTACTCGCCGCGCTCGTACAGGCCGACCACCGAGGCCAGCCGCTCGGCCGAGCGGACCCCGTCGACGGCCGCCGTGCCGAACCGGGCCGGGGCGTCCGGGGAGACCATGCTCAGCACCCTCTCCGGCGCGCCGACGATCTCCAGGACCTGCCGTAGCGAGGCGTCGTCGCGGGCGTCGTACCCGGCGTCGACCCCGTCCGGCGCGACGGCCCTGACCTGCTCGACCATGGTGTCCCCG
The DNA here is from genome assembly GCF_042797335.1 of Nocardiopsis sp. NPDC057823. NCBI lineage: Bacteria > Bacillati > Actinomycetota > Actinomycetes > Streptosporangiales > Nocardiopsidaceae > Nocardiopsis > Nocardiopsis sp. NPDC057823. The sequence goes on from NZ_JBHVLR010000004.1 coordinate 155,676, forward strand.
TAGGTGACCGGGACCGCGCCCAGTGAGCGCAGGTGGTCGTGGTGGCGCTCGGAGGCCGCGCCGATCACCCGTGCCGCACCCCGGAGCAGGGCCAGCCGCACGATCGCCGAGCCCAGGCCGCCGGCGGCGGAGTTGACGAACAGGGTGTCGCCGGGGCCCACCCCGAGCGCTTCCAGGACCATGACCGCCCCCTGGCCCCGGGCGGGCAGGGCCGCCGCCTCGGCCTCCGGCAGGGCGTCCGGCCGGGGGACGACCTGGTCGGCGCCGACGACGATGTGTTCGGCGTAGGCGCCGAAGGTGGAGAAGCCCAGGACCGGGGTCCCGGCCGCCGGTCCCGCGGTCCCCTCTCCGAGGGCGTCCACGGTTCCGGCGAACTGGTTCCCGGGGACCAGCGGCAGGTCGATCCGGTCGCGCCAGGGGAGCTCGCCCCGGCGGATCCGCGCGTCGAGGGGCAGCGCGCCGACGGCGGCCACGCGGACGCGGACCTGCCCGGGGCCGGGCTCGGGCAGGGGCAGGTCGACGGGGGTCAGGACCTCGGGGTCCCCGAAGCGGGTGATGGCGACGGCGTACACGGTGCCTCCGTGGGTTCAGGCGTCCCGGTCGGGACGGGTGGCGGGCAGCAGGAGCGCGGGGAGCAGGGCGGCGGCGGTCAGGGCGGCCATCCACCAGAAGGCCGCCTGGAAGGCGGGGACCGGGTCGGCGGAGGCCGCGCCGCCCGTCAGGACCAGGGCGAGCCCGGCGGTCCCGGCCGCCGCGCCGACCCGTTGCAGCACGTTGAGGGCGACGGTGGCGTGCGGGATCCGGTCGGCTTCCAGTCCCCGGTAGGCGGCGGCGAGCAGGGGCACCGAGGCGGTGCCCAGGCCCGCGCCGCGGACGAAGAGGGCGGCGCCGAGCCACCACTGCGGGGTGTCGGCGGTGGCGAGCGCGAAGGGGACCGTGGCCAGGGCCGCCACGGCCAGCCCCGCGACCACGAGGTGGCGGGGGGCGAGCCGGTCGGCGGGGCCGCCGACGCAGAGGACGGCCAGGGCCACCCCGGCGCCCATGGGGGCCAGCAGCAGTCCGGCGTCCAGGGGGTCGGCCCCGGAGACGCGCTGGTGGAAGAGCGGCAGCAGGAACATGCCGCCCCAGATGCACAGCCCGAAGACGAACATGAGCGCGGCCCCGTTCCGGAACGGGGAGTGTGCGAACAGCCGCAGGTCCAGGGCGGGCGGCGGCGCGCCCTCGCGGGGCCGCAGGGCGCTCAGCGCGAAGCCGGAGAGCAGCAGCGCGCCGAGCCCGGCCCACAGGGGACCGGCCCAGGTCGTCGGGGAGGACAGCCCGTGCAGCAGGGCGACCAGGCCGAGGGAGAGCAGGGCCAGGCCCAGGGGGTCGAGGCGTTCGGAGCGGTCGGGTCCGCCCCGGGGGATCCCGCGCACGGCGGACAGGACGGCGACCGCGACCAGGGGCAGGACCAGGGCGAACACCCAGCGGTGGCCCAGGGACTCCAGGACCGCTCCCCCGGCGACCGGGCCGAGCACGGGGGCGAGCTGGCCGGGCACGCTGATCAGGGCCATGGCCCGGCCCACGCGGCCGGGTCCGGCGGCCCGGGCGAGGATCGCCATGGTGAGCGGCAGGACCATGCCGCCGCCGAACCCGGTGAGGGCCCGCATCACGATGAGGGACTCCAGGGACCAGGCCGCGCAGGACAGGGCGGCGCCGGCCCCGAACAGGGTGAGCGCACCGATCCAGGCCGCGCGGGGGCCGAACCGGTCCAGGGCCCAGCCGACGACGGGGATGGCTGCGGTCATGGCCAGGAGGTTGGCGGTCACGACCCACTGCACCCGGGACACGGGCGCGTCGAAGGCGTCGGAGAGGTCGTCGACCGCGACGGTGACGACGGTGCTGTCGGCCAGGGCGGCGAAGGCTCCGGCCAGGAGGACGGCGGTGAGCCGGACCAGGGGTGCGTCGAGGCGCTCCCGGCCCCGCGTGCGAGGGACTTTCTCGGACATGGAAAGTAAACTACACCGTGCAGTGTAGATTTGTCGCCGTGCCGTATCCGACCGCCGGATCGGGGAATACGCTGCTGGAGAGCCCGCCGCGACCCGAACCGAACGGACCCACCCGATGACCGCCCAGCGCCCCGCTCCCCCGCCGACCTGCGGCCGTCCCGCCAAGCACGCGGCCATCCTCGACGCGGCCCGGCGGGTGTTCCTGCGCGAGGGCTACACCCGCGCGAGCATGGACGCGATCGCGGCCGGCGCCGAAGTCTCCAAGCGCACCGTCTACAACCACTTCGGCGACAAGGAGGGGCTGTTCTCCGCGATCGTCGAGCAGAGCAGCGCCGCGGTCGCCGAGGACTTCGCCGCGACGGCCGCCCGCCACCTGGCCGACCCCGCGGACGCCGAGGAGGCCCTGGTCGCCTTCGGCGACGCGTGGGCCTCCCCCGGGCTGCACCGCCCCGACCACGGGGCGCTGGTGCGGCTGCTCATCGCCGAGGCGCTGCACTTCCCCGACGCCGTCCGGGTGTGGCTGGACACCGGCCCCGGGCCGGTCCGCCGGGGCCTGGCCGCGCGGCTGCGCGCGATGGCCGACCGGGGCCTGCTCGACATCCCCGCCGGAGGGGAGGAGACGGCCGCCGAGCACTACGTGGCGCTGGTGCAGACCCCGGCGACCAACCGGTCGTTCTTCAACGCGGCCCCCCTGGAGGAGGCCGAGCGCCGGGCCCTGGTCCGCTCCGGCGTCACCGCGTTCCTGCGCATCTACGGCCCCGGCCGCTCCTAGCGGCCCAGGCGGCGCCAGATCGGGCGCGGCATCAGCCGCATGCCCGCGAAGACCGGGGCGAGCACGCGCGGCGCCCACACCGTGGTCGCCCCCGAGCGCAGCCCCGCCGACACGGCCTCGGCGACCTGGGCGGGGGTGGCCGGGAACGGCGCCGGGTCCACGTGCGCCGACATCCGGGTGGGCACGTAGCCGGGGCGCACCACCAGCACCCGCGCCCCGCTGCCGTGCAGGGAGTCGGCCAGCCCCTGAGCGAACCCGTCCAGGCCCGCCTTGGCCGAGCCGTACACGAAGTTGAACCTGCGCACCCGCACCCCGGCCACCGACGACAGCACCACCAGCGCTCCGTGTCCCTGCTCGCGCAGGCAGGCGGCGACCGCCAGCCCGGCGGAGACGTGCCCGGTGTAGTTGACCGCCGCCGCGCGGGCCGCGGCCGCCGGGTCGGCCTCGTAGTCGGCCTGGGTGCCGAGCACGCCGAACGCGTCCACGACCACGTCGAGGTCGCCCACCAGGGCCACCGCCCCGTCGACCGTGGCGGTGTGGGTGTCGGGGGCGGTCGCGTCGAACTCCAGCGAGTGGACCTTCGCGCCCAGGGCGGCCAGGGCGGCCGGGGGCTCGGCGACGCCGCCGCGGGCGGCCAGCACCACCTCGCGGGCGCCCTCGCGCACCAGACGTTCGACGATGGCCAGGCCGATCTCGCTGCGGCCGCCGAGCAGCAGTACGGTCCGCACCGTTCCCACCGAGTCGCGCATGTGCCTTGGATGTCCTTCCGGGTGACGAACGCGGATGTCAGAGCAGCCGCAGGCGGCGGGCCAGGTCGGAGACGAGCACCCCGTCGGGGTCGACCCGCTCCCGGACCTTGCGCCAGGCGGGCAGGTCGGGGTACATGGCGTGGACCGTCTCCGCGTCGGCGCGGCCGTCCTTGGCCAGGTAGAGGCGGCCGTCAGCGGCCAGTAGGAGCTCGTCGAAGCGGCGCAGCATGCGGCCCAGGCCCGGCAGCCCGGCGGGCAGGTCCACGGCCAGCGTCCACCCGGGCCGGGGGAACGACAAGTGGCCGCCGGTGCCCTCGCCCAGCCGTTTGAGCACGGTGAGGAACGACGGCGCGCCCGCCCGGGACAGCCCCTCCATGATCCGGACCAGGGTGTCCTCGGCCCCGAACGGCACCACGAACTGGTACTGCACCAGCCCGTGCGGCCCGTACAGCCGGTTCCAGCCGCGGACGGCGTCCAGCGGGTGGAAGAACCCGGCGATCGGCTGGGCCTCCCCGCGCCTGCGCCGGGGCGCCGCGCCCCGGTACACGGCGTTGAACGCGCCCACCGTCCAGGAGTTGAGCAGCCCCGGCGGCGCCCACGGCGGGGCGGCCAGCGGACTGCCCGCGCGGTGGCGCAGCGGGTCGCGGCGCAGGGCGGGCGGCAGGTCGCGCAGGCCGGCGTGGTCGGCGCGGGTCAGCACCCCGCGCCCCATCGCGCTCCCCTTGGCGAGCAGGTCCACCCAGCACACCGTGTACCGGTAGTCGGCGTCGGTGCGCGACATCAGGTCCAGGGTGGCGTCCAGGGAGTCGGTGCGGTCGGTGTCCACCCGCATGTAGGAGGTCTCCACCGGCAGCACGGCCAGGGTCGCCTCGGTGACGACCCCGGTCAGCCCCATCCCGCCCAGCGTCGCCCGGAACAGCTCGGCGTCCCCGCCGTCGGGGGTGAGGGTCAGCGCCTCCCCGGTGGGCGCCGCCAGGGTCAGGGAGCGCACGTGCGCGCCCAGGGAGGAGTCGGCGTGGTGGTTCTTGCCGTGCACGTCGGCGGCGATCGCCCCGCCCACGGTGACCTGCCGCGTCCCCGGGGTGACCGGCACGAAGTACCCGCGTTCGAGCAGGTGGGCGATGAGCCGGTCGAAGGACACCCCGGCCGGGACGGTGACCTCGCCGCGGTCGGCGTCCAACCGGATGGGGCCGGTCAGTTCGGTGCAGTCCAGGACGGTGCCGCCGGCCGCCTGGGCGGCGTCGCCGTAGGAGCGCCCCAGGCCGCGGGCGAGCACTCCGCGCGGCCCCGCCTCGGCCAGGGCCCGCGCGACCTGCGCGGCGGAGCGGGGGCGCACGACGCGGGCGGCGGTCGGCGCGGTACGGCCCCACCCGGTGAGGAGCACGGGGCGTTCCGGCTGCGAGGCCACGGAGGGTCCCCCTTAGAGGTAGATGCCCAGCCCCACCAGGAGGGCGAGGGAGACGAGGACGACCTGGAGGGGGTGGTCGCGCAGGGCGATCTCCTCCGGCTCCTCGCCCACGCCCCGGTCCACCAGCAGGTTGTAGCGCAGGACGAACATGATGAAGGGAACGATACTGCCCACGTGGAACAGGTTCTGCGCGCCGCCGTCCTGCTCCAGCGCCCACAGGCAGTAAGTGACGATCATCGCCGCCGACGCCATGGTGCGGGTCTGGGACAGGTACGTGGGGGTGTAGGCGCGCAGGGTGGCCCGGACCGGTCCGCCCGCGTCCCCCTTGTGCAGGGCGCGCAGCTCGGCCTCGCGCTTGCCGACCACGACCAGCAGCGCCGCCAGGGACACCACGATGACGAACCAGGAGGTCAGCGGGACGCCGACGGCGACGCCCCCGGCGACGGCGCGCAGCACGTGGCAGGCGGCGACCGCGACCAGGTCGCAGATCGCGATGTCCTTGAGGTAGCGCGTGTAGGCGAGGGTGAGCAGGACGTACCCGGCGAGGACGCCGGTGAGCAGCGGCTCGCCCAGGGCGAGGGAGGCCGCCGGGGCCAGGGCGCACAGGGCGATCCCCGCGGCCACCGCCAGGGGTGCCGGGACCAGCCCGGCGGCGATGGGGCGGTGGCGCTTGCGCGCGTGGGCGCGGTCGCGCTCGACGTCGCGGACGTCGTTGAGCAGGTAGGTGCCGCTCGCCGCCGCGGAGAACAGCGCGAAGACCGCCGCGCACAGCAGCAGGGCGCGCGGTTCGGAGAGCGCCCCGGCCGCCGCCGGGGCGGCCAGGACCAGCAGGTTCTTCAGCCACTGGCGCGGGCGGCAGGCCCGCAGCAGGGCGAAGGGCAGGGTGTCGCGCAGACGGCGGTCACCGGACGGGGTCCCCCCGGTCCCGGTCCCCGGCACCACCGACGTCATCCGCTCACCCTCCCGGCCGCTCGGACGGACCCGCCCCGCCGGCCGCGGCGGGGACGGGGTCCGACGGGTCCTTCAGTTGTGGTGGGCACGGGGTCGGCCGGTGAGGTACAGGACGACTCCGATCCCGATGAAGCCGACGCCGACGATGAGGGCGGCGAGCGGGATCGTGGTGTGGATCAGCGGCAGCATGGTGCGGCCCTGCTCGGAGTTCTCCAGGGCGGTCCGGACGGAGGCGTCGTCGAAGACCAGCTCGGCGTCGAGCAGGGTCAGGACCTCCTCGCCGTCCACGACGACGACGCGGTTCTGGTGCTCGCTGACCTTGATCGGGGAGCCGGTGACCGGGTCGATCCAGTAGGTGCGGGTGATGGAGAAGACCTCGTCGCCGGTCACGTCGCCCTCGCCCTCCAGCCCGGCGACCGAGCGCGGCAGGGTGCGCTCGCCGATGACCTCGCCGTCGACGACCTGCTCGAAGCGGTAGACCTCGACGCCCTCGATCTCCTCGACGGCCTGGAACTCCATCGGGACCGGCTCCTTGACGGTGGTCTCGAAGAAGTCGTAGTCGCGCTGCTCGGTGAAGAAGGGGAACTTCCACGCCTGGCCGCTCTGGACGGTGGCCTCCTCGTTGACCATCGCGTCGCAGCAGTCGACGGCCTCGCCGGTGACCCGGTCGTGGCCGGCGCGGCGGCTGGTGGAGGTGATGCCGAAGTCGGTGTCGGCGTCCCGCAGCCAGGTGAACTGGTCCCAGACCACGATCTCGTCGGTGCTGGAGGCCACGTCGGCCCGGATGGTGACGCTGGCCTCCAGCGTGGCGTTCTCGACGAGCTCGACCTCCTCGATGTTGAAGTAGGTCGCCCCCTCGGCGACGTTGGTGTACTCGACGTAGTAGGTCAGGGGGGTCTTCATCAGGGAGCTGGACACCCACGTGCGCATGAGGGGTGCAACGGCGAGGAAGAAGACTCCAAACCCGATGAGAACGACCGCTATGGCACGGCGCATTTGCCCTCCTGGGCGATGTGAGTCTGGATCTGTAACGGGCTTCAGTGGAACTAGCTTCAGTTCCGGGTAGAGTACTGCCCAGTAGTGAACGACGTCACCAGGGCGTGTCTGAATTTTTATAACACGTTCTAGTGGACCGTGTTCCGGCTCCTCCCCGTCCTGGAAGGCCCCATGGCGCCCATTCCCTCCGCGCCCGAGGACCCCACCGGCACCCCCTCCGGCGGCGCGCGCACCTCCTCCGCGGTCCCCGACCCCGCCCGGCTCCTGCCGCAGGTCGACGGCCGCCACGAGACCCTCGACGGCATCCGCGCCGTGGCCGCCCTCATGGTCCTGGTCTTCCACGTCGCCACCGAGACCGGCGACTCGCTGGCCCCCGGCGTCCTGGGCGGTGTGCTGTCGGCGTTCGACCTCGCGGTGCCGCTGTTCTTCACGCTGTCCGGGGTGCTGCTGTACCGCCCCTGGGCGCGGGCCGTCCTGGACGGGACGCCCTCCCCCTCCTCCCGCACCTACCTGTGGCGGCGGGTCGTGCGCGTGTTCCCCGCCTACTGGGTGGTGGCCCTGGCCGCGCTGCTGCTGTACTCGCGCGAGCACCTGGACTCGCCGCGGTACTGGCTGGAGGCCATGACCCTCACCTTCCCGTTCAACACCGACCCCTCGTGGGTGGGCACCGGCCCCTACGGCCTGGGGCAGATGTGGAGCCTGTCCGTCGAGGTGAGCTTCTACCTGCTGCTGCCGGTGTTCGCCCTGCTGCTGTCGCTGTGGGCCCGGCGCGGCCGGACCCCCGACGCCCGGGGCCGCCGCCTGCTGTGGGGCCTGGGGGTCATGGCGGCGCTGGGGTTCGCGGCGCTGCTGCCGCAGTTCCTGCCCGAGCCGCGCCACTACATGCACGCCTGGCTGCCGCGCACGCTGGGCATGTTCGCCGCCGGCATGGCGCTGGCCGTGCTGTCGGAGTGGGCCTGGCGCGAGTCCGGCCCCGACGGCCCGGTGCGGCGCTTCTGCCGCACCGTCGCCTCCGCCCCGGGGGTCTGCTGGGCGGCGGCGGGCGGGTTCTTCGCCCTGGCCGCCACCGACGCCACCGGTGGCCGGTTCATCGGCGCGGGCGACCTGTGGAGCTCGGCGTTCTCCTCCGCGGCCGACATCGGCTTCGCGTTCCTGATCATCGCCCCCGCAGCGCTCGCGCCCCGGCCGGCGGGCCCGCCCGCACCGCTGCGCTCGGCCGAGGCCTGGCGCGGGGGCCGGTGGATGGAGGCGCTGCTGCGGCACCGGGTGTGCCAGTACCTGGCCAAGGTGTCCTACGGGGTGTTCCTGTGGCAGTTCCTGGCGCTGTACCTGTGGCGCGACTTCACCGGGCAGGAGATCTTCACCGGCGCGTTCTGGCTGGACATGGTGCCGGTGACGCTCGCGACGGTGCTGCTGGCCGCCGCCACGTACCGCTGGGTGGAGGAGCCGTCCCGGCGCTGGTCGCGCCGGTTCTTCCGGGAGCGGCGCCGGGCCTGAGGGCTCACTCCCCCTCCGCGGCCTCCCCGGCGTCCCCGTCCTCGGCGCCGTCCCCGGGCTCGGCGGGCTCCTCCTGGGAGAGCGGGATCGGGTGGCCGCCCTCCGCGTCCGGGGCCAGCCCGCCGATGGCCACCGCCGTCATGCACAGCTCGTCGCCCTCGGTGAGCAGGGAGAGGCGGTCCCCCTGCTGGGGCACCGGCAGGTGCCAGAAGCCGCCTTCGGGGGCGGCCGGCAGGACCGCCTCGATCCAGCCGCCGCCCACCGACACCACCAGCTGCGTGTCCGCGTCCGCGGTGTAGGCGACCGTCGCCACCTGCTGGGGGCCGCCCTGCGCCAGCGCGGGCCAGGACACCGCGCCCTCCAGCGTCCCCAGGCACTCGTCCTCGGGCCCGGGCAGGAACGTGCTGCTGAACAGGGTGTGCTCGCCCGGGACCAGGGTCCCCTCGTCGTCGAACACGTACGCGGCGGCGCCCTGCTCCGGGTGCGCGAACCGGTCCCCGTCCTGCTCCGGGGCCATCGGCGGCAGCACGTAGGAGGTGAGCCGCCGGTCGCCGTTCCAGTCCAGGACCACGTCCTCCGGGACCGGCCGCGGGTAGAACGCGCCCTCCTCCGGCAGGTCCGCCATGGAGGCGCGCACGTTGTCCATGTACTCGCGCAGCCGGTCGCCGTTGAGCGTCCCGGCGTAGGTGTAGGTGGAGTACAGGGCGCCCGCGGCGTAGCCGGCCGTCAGCACCGCGGCCGCGACCGCCCGGTTGCGCCGGGCCCGGCGGCCCGGGGCCGCGCGCGTGGCGAGCGGGACCCCGGCCGTGGAGACCGACTCCCGGGCGCGCTGCTCGCGCACCACGAGGAACGCCAGCGCCAGGCACAGGGCGAAGACCAGCGCCGCGTCGGCCACGTACCGGGGGTCGGCCCCGGCCAGGCCGTGCCCGCGGCCGCGCGCGATCACGGTCGGGATCGCGTCCACGAAGACCAGGTAGCCCAGCAGCAGCGCCCACGCCCGCCAGGCGCGCCCGCGCAGCCACAGGCTGCTCAGGACGACGGCGAGCCACATGACGCCCGCGCCCAGCACCACGAACCCGCGCGGTTCGATCAGGCCGCCCGCCGGGGTGATGATCGCCCACTCGAAGGGGCCGCCCAGCGCGCCCACCGGGAACACCTGCCCCAGCATGCGCCGCAGCAGCTCGCCGGCCGCCTCGGCCTCGGGCACCCCGGCGCCCTCGGTGCCGCTGCCGGTGTTCTGGCTGACCAGGTACAGGACCAGGTAGCCCAGGGTCATGGCGACCATCGCGGCCCAGAACGCGCGGTGAGCGCGGAACGCCCGCACCGCCCCCGCGAAGAGGCTCCCGGGGTACAGGAACGCGACGGCGAACACGAACAGCAGCGAGGGCAGGAACAGCGCCTTCACCGAGAAGAACATGCCGAAGACCACCGCGGCCGTCGTCCACCAGCCGTACCGGGGGTCGCCGGTGCGCACGTAGCGGACCGTCCACAGCAGGGACAGCAGGATGGCCAGCTGGAACGGCACCGCGTTCAGCGCCGCCGCCCACCAGCCGAGCACCGGGATGGTCAGCGGGGCCAGCGCGTAGACCGTGAACGGGATCAGCAGCGCCCAGCGGCGGCCGAACAGCTCCCACAGCAGCCGCAGGAACACCAGCAGCGCCAGGGCCTGGAGTCCCAGCATCACCCCGGCGCTCACCCACCAGTTGTACGGCCAGAAGGCCGTCTGGAGGTAGACCAGGAACATCGCCCCGGGCATGAAGTGGCCCTTGTGCAGGGAGAACAGGTAGTCCGGGGTGAGGTCGGTGGCGTAGGCGGCGCCGAAGAACAGGAAGTCGTCCTCGACGAAGTAGGACGCGTTCAGGACGAAGACCTTGGCGGCCAGCGCCACCACCAGGACGGCCATCGCCGCGCGGAACACGTTGTCCCGGGAGACCTCCCGCAGCGCGCGCAGGGACTCGGCCGCCATCGCGCCGATGCCGGGGCCCTCGTCCTCGGGCTCCTCGACCGGGCGGCGTACCCTGACCTCGACCTCCGGTTCCCGATCCGGACCGGTCGTGGGGGTGGTGGACGGCATCGGTACTCTCCCCGCCGCTGGTTGGCCAAGCCGGAAAACGGATGCCAGAATACAACAGGTTCCAGTTTCGGCATCGCTGTTGACACTGGTCTTTCCACTCGGGATGCTCCGAACGGGAACTTGATTCAGAACGCCCCTGGAGGTGATGTGGTGGGACTCGAACAGGTCCGCCGCGACTGGACCCGGCTGGGGGCCACCGAACCCCTGTGGGCGGTGTGCGTCGACCCCGCCAAGCGCGACGGCGGCTGGGACGACGACGAGTTCCTCGCCTCCGGCCGCGCCGCCGTCGACCCCGCGGTGGCCCGCCTGGACGAGCTGGGGCTGCGGCCCGAGGGCGGCCGGGTGCTCGACTTCGGCTGCGGCGCGGGACGGCTGTCCAACGCGCTGGCCGCGCACTTCGACCGGGTCGTGGGCGTCGACATCTCCGCGCCCATGCTGGAGGAGGCCCGGCGGCTGGACCGCTCCGGCGGGCGCATCGAGTTCGTCCTCAACGAGCGGCCCGACCTGTCGATGTTCGGGGACGGCTCCTTCGACCTCGTCTACACCGACCTGGTGCTCCAGCACCTGCCCCCGGAGCTGGCCGAGGGGTACGTGCGCGAGTTCGCCCGGGTCGTGCGCCCGGGCGGGGCCATGGTGCTGGGCGTCCCCGAGGGCGAGCGCCGCACCTTCAAGGGGCTGGTGTTCCGGTACGCGCCCTGGCCCCTGGTGGCCTGGGCCCAGCGGACGCTGCTGCGCTACCCCGCCCCGATGCGCATGCACACCCTGCGCACCGAGCGCCTGGCCGAGCTGCTCCCCCAGGCACGCATCGCCGCCTCCGACGAGTACTGGGGCGGCGACCACTGGCGGCACCTGCGCCACTACGTGGCGGTGGGGGGATGACCACCGCCACCCGCCCCGACGGCACGGTGCCGTTCCGCGCCACCCTGGGCCGGTCGGTCGCGCTGTTCTCGGCGTTCCGCAGGGAGCAGACCGACCCCGCGTTCTTCTACGGCACCCTCGCCCGCGACACCGTCGCCCAGCTGCGCTCGTACACGCCGCTGGACGGCCGGCTGGTGGTGGACGTGGGCGGCGGGCCCGGGTACTTCGCCGACGCCCTGCGCGAGGCGGGCGCCCGCTGCCTGTGCATCGACTCCGACGCCCACGAGATGACCCTGCACGGGCGCTCCGCGGACGCGTTCGCCCTCCAGGGCAGCGCGCTGGACCTGCCGCTGCGCACCGGGTCGGTGGACGTGTGCTTCTCCTCCAACGTGCTGGAACACGTCCCGGACCGGGTGCGCATGGCCGACGAGATGGTGCGGGTGACCCGGCCCGGCGGGCTGGTGTACCTGTCGTACACGCTGTGGTTCTCGCCCTGGGGCGGGCACGAGACCTCGCCCTGGCACTACCTGGGCGGCCGGTACGCCGCCGAGCGGTTCGCCCGCCGCAACGGGCGCAGGCCCAAGAACGACTTCGGCCGCACCATGTACGCGGCCCACGCGGGCGAGATGCTGCGGTGGGCGCGCCGCCGCGCCGACGTCGAGCCCGTGGACCTGCGGCCCCGCTACCTGCCGACCTGGGTCAAGCCGGTCGTGCGCGTGCCGGGGCTGCGCGAGGTCGTCACCTGGAACCTACTGCTGGTGCTGCGCAAGCGTTGAGGGCGCCAGCACCAGGCTGCTGATCACCCGGCCGTCGGCCGCGTCCACCGTCGCGCTCCACCCGCCCAGCTCGACCCGCTCCCCCGGCCCGCCGGGGATGTGGCCGAGCAGGACCAGCACCATCCCGGCGACCGTGACGTAGGAGCCCTCGGGCGGGTCGGCGACCTCCACCCCCAGCAGGGGCAGGTCGTGCACCGGGTAGGCGCCCGGGACGCGCAGCGCGCCCCCGTCCAGCCGGGCGACCCCGGGGTCCCGCTCGTCGGTCTCGTCGGCGATGTCGCCGACGATCTCCTCCAGCAGGTCCTCCAGCGAGACGATCCCGCTGACGTCCCCGGCCTCGCCGATGACCACGGCCAGCCGGCGGCGGTCGGCGGTCATCCGCCGCAGGGCCTCCGACACCGACAGCGAGTCGGGGAGCAGGAGGGGTTCGCGGATCAGGGCGGCGACGTCGCTGTCGTCCCGGCCGATCAGGTCCGACCAGTGGACCACCCCGAGCACGTCGTCCACGTCCCCGGCCGCCACCACGGGGGCCCGCGAGTGCCCGTGGTCGGCGAGCATGCGCAGCGCCTCCCGGGCGGTGGTCCCCGCGGGGACCACGTCGACCTCGGGGCGCGGGACCAGCACCTGGCGGACCTTGCGCTCGCGGATGTCGAACGCCCCGGCCAGGATGTGCCGCTGCTCGGGGGTGATGTCGCCGCGCGAGACGATCATGTCCCGCAGCTCCTCCTCGGTGACGTCCTCCCGCTCCGCCCCCGGGTCGCCGCCGAAGACCCGCACCACCAGGTCGGTGGAGACCCCGAGCAGCCACACCACCGGGCGCGACAGGGCGGCGAGCAGGCCGAGGGGGCGGGCCGCCAGCAGCGACCACGCCTCGGCGCGCTGCATGGCGATGCGCTTGGGCGCGAGCTCGCCCAGGACCAGGGTGAGGAAGGTCAGCAGCAGGGTGACCAGGACGACGGACGTCGGGGCGGCGTAGGGGCCGAGGAAGCCCAGCGGCTCGACCAGCGGCCCGGCCAGCGTGACGGCGGCGGTCGCGGAGGCGAGGAAGCCGGCGAGCGTGATGAAGATCTGGATGGTGGCCAGGAAGCGGTTGGGGTCCCGGGCGAGCCTGGCGACGGCCCGGCCCGCCCGGCCGCCCGCCTCCAGGCGGCGGATCTGGCCCTCGCGCAGGGTGACCAGCGCGATCTCGCTGCCGGCGAACAGGGCGTTCACCACGACCAAGACCAGCACGAGGCCGATCTGGGCCCCGTAGCCCTCCATGTGGTGCTCCCGTGGGTCGGTTGCGCTGTGCTGTGCTGGGATGGGGGTCTTCCCCGATTCCCCGCCCTCCACACACGCCCCGCCCGGGCCCCGCCCGGACAGGGGGCGGAACCGCTCAGGACGTGGAGCGGACGACCAGCTCGGTGGGCAGGATCAGCGGGGTGGCCTCGCCGCCGCCCAGGACGGTGAGGAGCATCCGGGCCGTCTCGCGGCCCAGGGCCCGGACGGGCTGGCGCACGGTGGTCAGCGCGGGCTCGCGGGTGCGGGCGGTGTCCAGGTCGTCGAACCCCACCAGGGAGACGTCGCCGGGGACGTCCCGGCCCGCCGCGCGCAGGACGCGCAGGGCGCCCGCGGCCATGTTGTCGTTGGCGGCGAACACCCCGTCCGCGTCCGGGAGGCGCTCCAGCAGGCGGGACATGGCGGCGGCGCCGCCGGCCTCGGTGAAGTCCCCGCGCTCGGGGGCGAGGGCCTCCCGTCCGGCCAGGGCGAGGGCCTCGCGGTGGCCGCGCTCGCGAGCGCGGGAGACCTCGGTGTCGGCGGGGCCGGAGATCATGGCCACCCGGCGGCGGCCGCGGGCGAGCAGGTGCTCGGTGGCCAGCCGTGCGCCGCCGGCGTTGTCGACGTCGACGTACCAGCGGGGGGCGGGGCCGGGGGGCAGCCCCCCGAAGACCACCGGCACCTCGGAGGCGGCGAACACCGGCAGCAGGGGGTCGCCCTCGCGCATCGCCATCGGCATCACGCCGTCGGTGCCCCGGGAGCGCAGCAGCTCCTCCACCCGGCGGCGGCCGCGCTCGGAGGCGGCCAGGCACAGCATGAGGTGCAGGTCGCCCTCCTCCAGGGCGGCGGACAGGCCGACGATGACCTGGGCGAAGAAGGGGTCGGCGAAGATCGACGGGTCCTCGCCGGAGACGACCAGGGCGGCCGTGCCGCTGCGCCGGGTGGCCAGGGCGCGGGCCCTGGTGTCGGGCACGTAGCCCAGCTCTTGGACCGCGCGCCGGACCGCCTCGCGCTTGTCCCGGCTGACGTGCGGGGCGCCGTTGAGCGCACGGGAGGCGACGGAGCGGGACACCCCGGCTCGGGCGGCCACGGCGTCGAGGGTGGGGGCGGGAGGGCGCTGCTCGGTCATCGCGGTCCGTTCTTCCCGGCAGGGCGGTCGTGGGCTCGACTGGAAGCGGTTCCAGTTTAACTCCGGAGTCAGCCCCGAACGGGTCCGGAGGAGATTTTCCTTCACCCCCTTGACGGTGGTTCCAGGGAAACTCATGATGTGAGGCGCCTCACCACGACCCGGGACCGGGCTGGAAGCGCTTCCAATGGGAGCGCTTCCACGAAAGCCCGGGGCAGCGCCGCGCACACCGCGCGGCGTGCCACGAACAGCGCAGAGACAGGGGTACCACCCATGCGTCGCCTCACCCGCTCGATCGCGGCCGCGATCCTCGCCCTGCCATTGGCCCTCGCCGTCACCCCACCCGCCAACGCCGCCCGCGCCGGAGACCCGGTCTCCATGACCAGCGGCTTCTACGTCGACCCCGCCTCCACACCGGGCGCCTGGGCCGCCGCCAACCCGCACGACGGGCGGGCCGCGGCGATCACCTCCTCGATCGCCTCCGTGCCCATGGCCCGCTGGTTCGGGTCCTGGAGCGGCAGCATCGGCCCGGCCACCGGCTCCTACGTCGGCCGGGCGGACCAGCAGGACAAGCTGCCCGTCCTCGTCGCCTACAACATGTACGGGCGCGACGCCTGCGGCGGGCACTCCTCGGGCGGCGCGGCCTCGCCCGCCGAGTACGCGACGTGGATCGGCGCCTTCGCCGGGGGCGTCGGCCACCGCCCGGCCGTCGTCATCCTGGAACCGGACTCCCTCGGCGACTACGACTGCATGAGCCCGGACGAGATCGCCGAGCGCCGGGGCATGCTGTCCAACGCCCTCACGCAGTTCCGGAACCAGGCCCCCAACACGTGGGTGTACATGGACGCGGGCAACCCGGGGTGGCTCGACGCCGCGACCGTGGCCGAGCGCCTGCACCAGGCCGGGCTCAGCGGGGCCCGGGGGTTCTCGCTGAACGTGTCGAACTACTTCACCACCGCGGAGAACACCGCCTACGCCCAGAGGATCAACCAGGTGCTCTCCTCCCGGTACGGGTACACGAAGCCGTTCGTGGTGGACACCAGCCGCAACGGCAACGGGTCCAACGGGGAGTGGTGCAACCCGGCGGGGCGCAGGCTGGGAACGCCCACGCGGCTGGGCGGCGGGGCGGAGATGCTCCTGTGGATCAAGACCCCGGGCGAGTCCGACGGTGACTGCGGTGTCGGACAGGGGTCCCGGGCCGGGGACTTCCTGCCGGAGGTCGCGTACAGGATGATCTACGGGTACTAGCCCCCGGCCCGTCCGCGCGCCGCCCGGTCCCGGGCGGCGCGCGGTCAGCCGAGCCGGTCGCGCGCCCGCTTCGGGGAGCGGGCGCGGCGGTGCATGCCCCGGAAGGGGCACTCCTCGCGCTCCAGGTCCAGGCCGAAGGCGCGGGGCGACTCCAGGCCGTCCAGCTCCTCCCAGAACAGGGGCGCGGCCACCGGGGCGCCCTCGCGGACCCGGACCGAGTAGGGGGCGACCGCCAGCTGCTCGCGGCCGTTGCGGAGGTAGTCGACGAACAGGCGGCCCTCGCGCTTGTTCTTGCGCACCTCCGTGGTGCGCTCCCCGGGGGCGCGCTCGGCCACCCGTTCCGCGAGGAGCTTCGCCAGGTCCCGGACCTCCTGGTCGTCCAGCTCGGGGCGCAGCGGAGAACGGACGTGCAGGCCCTTGGAGCCGGTGGTCATGACGTAGGCGGCCAGGCCCGCCCCCTCCAGGACCTCGCGGGCGTCGCGGGCGGCCGCCTTGCAGGCGGCGAACGCGCCGGGGTCGGTGTCGGGCGGGTCCAGGTCGAGGATCAGGAGGTCGGGCCGGCCCAGGCGGGGTTCGCGGGACTGCCAGGCGTGCAGGGTGATGGCGGCCTGGTCGGCGCACCACACCAGGGCGGCGGTGTCGCGGGCCTCCATCATCGGCTCGCCCTCGATCTCCAGGGTGCGCACCCAGTCGGGGACCGAGGGGTGCTTGACGAAGAAGCCGGGGCCGCCGACCCCGCCGGGGTAGCGCTCCAGCGCCACGGGGCGGCCCTTGAGGTGCGGCAGCATCAAAGGCGCGATCCGCACGTGGTAGCGGGCCAGGTCCTCCTTGGTGGGGCCGCCCGCCCCGAAGAGCTCCTTGTCCGGGCGCTTCACCTCGACCACCCGGCGCCCCGCCCGGATCCTCACACCGTCCCCCACGGCGACCACCTCCCGGAGGCCCCCTACCCACCCGGCGGAAAACCGTTCACCCGACCCCCGCCAGAGCCGCGACGTGCGGACACACCGCTCACGCCCCGGTCAGGTGGGAAACCCCTGCGGCGTAGGAAGCGGTTCACCCCCCGCTCAGCGCCGCCCGGGCCCGGGCGCGCGGCCGATCCCGTCCACGTCGAAGGTGGTCAGCGCTTCGGCCACGGGGACACCGGTGCGCTCGGCGGCGGCCAGCCGCTCCCTGACCTGCACCATGGTGCGCGGCCGCCATCCCGGGCCGTCGCAGCAGGTGGAGTGGAAGGTGACCCCGGCACGGAGCAGCGTCCCCAGCACCCGCCAACCGGCGTCATCACCGCGCCGGGGCACCTCCAGATCGCTCCCGGCGTCGATCAGCTCCCCCGCACAGTTCGGGCACAGCCGGGAGCGCGGTTCATCGACACGATGCTTGAACCCGACCCGGCATTCCAGGCACACGTGATGGCGTCCGAGGTGGGCGGGGCGGGTGCACATGCGGGCAGTATCGCCCGGTTCTCCACCGGCCCGCAAGACCGCGGGGGCGCGGCCCGAGAAGCTCGGCAAGCCCCGCGCACGCGGGGATGGAACCGTGGCACGTTCAGACACGGTTTCCGTGATTTCCGCCAGTCGCTCGGCGTTTTGTCTTTGTCCCTGCCGCCATGGTCGTGCTGGGACGACATGATCGGGACAACACCCGAACCGAGCCGTTGTCCTCTTCCGGCCACCCCCGCCCGCCCTCAGGCGGGTACACCACCCGCATGAGCGAACCCGTGTTCTTCAAGTCCGGCCACCGCAGTGGGGAAGGCGAGTGCGTGGAGGTCGCGTTCCGTAAGAGCAGCTACAGCGGCACCGGCAACAACTACATCGGGGCCGCCGATACCCCCACCCCCACCCTCGTCCGCGACACCCGGAACCGGGCCGCCGGCCATCTCGGATTCGCCCCCGGAGAATGGGCGGCGCTCCTCAACACCCTCGACCGCTGACAGGACCCCTCTTGGAACTCTTGATCGTCCTCTCCATCCCCCCGGGAATCGGCCTCCTCATCTGGATCATGATGAGCAGAGAAGCACGGGAGCGCTCCTTGCAGACCAAAGCCGATCCATGGATCCCGCCCGCCGGCGACTCGGGAGGCGGCGACGGCGGCGGAGGGAGCTGACACGCAAAAGCCCCCGCTGGAACGGGGGCTTCCCAGGGGCTCGCCAGCACTGCTTGTGCCCCTCGAACACCAAGCGCAGCACACCCTCCGCATCCAGCACCACCACCGGCAGGATCGCCAAGGACATCACCACCTGCTGTGGCACCGGTGGTGCCCCCGCCTCCAGCGGGCGGTAGGCCGTCTGCCTGAACACCCCCGGGACGAACACCGTCCCCACGAACACGCGAGGATGGCCCGCCTCGAGCTGTACATTGTAGATTCCGAGCCGTTCCCAGAGGTTCAGGCTCTCGTGGGCACGGCGGCGCGGACGGGGAACGGGCCCGAGGCCGTCAGGCGCTCCCGGTGCGGAACCGGCCCCGCTTCAGGCCGACACGCACCGGTCGGGATCTAGTGTGCTGTCATGCGCGATGACACCCCTGACGAAACGCGCCGTGTCCGCTTGAGCCGGACCTTCGACGAAGACGCGGAGCTGTACGACCGCGCCAGGCCCGGATATCCGCCGGAGCTGTTCGACGACCTCGCCCCGATGGCCGGCATCGGCCCCGGCTGCCGCGTCCTGGAGATGGGCGCGGGCACCGGCAAGGCGACCCTGCCGCTCGCCGAACGCGGTTGCCGTGTCACGGCCGTCGAGTTGGGCGCGGACATGGCCGCCGTCGCCCGGCGCAACCTGGCCGGATTCGGGGCGGTGGAGGTCGTGACGGCGGACTTCGAGACCTGGCCGCTGCCGGAGGAGCCGTTCGATGCGGTCGTCGCGGCGACGGCGTTCCACTGGATCGATCCAGTGGTGCGGATGGTCAAGTCCGCCGACGCCCTGCGGCCCGGCGGCGCTCTCGCCGTGATCGGCACGCAGCACGTGGCGGGCGGCAGCGAGGAGTTCTTCGTCGAGGTGCAGGACTGCTACGAGCGTTTCGACCCCGCCACCGTCCCGGGGACGCGGCTGCCCGCAGCGGCGGACATCGACACCTCGGACCACGCGGACGAGGTGGCCCGCAGCGGCCGCTTCGGCCCCGTCACCGTCCGGCGCTACGAGTGGGACCTGGCCTACACCACCGCCGGGTACCTGGACGTGCTGCGAACCTACTCCGGCCACCGCGCTCTGCCGCCGCAGGCCCGGGAGGGCCTTCTGGGCTGCATCGCCGCGCTCATCGACCGCCGCTACGACGGCCGGATCACCAAGAGGTACCTCACCGAGCTGCGGGTATCGCGCACACTCCCCGCCCCGGGGTAGAAACGGCCCGGACCAGGCCGCTGCGTACCCGTCGGTCCGCGGGCGTACCGGACGGCGACCCCTATCACCGTTCCCACGTGGTCGGGCTCAGGGAGTGGTGGAGGCGGGCGCACACTCCGCGTGCGCCCGCCCCGGGGGACCGGCCGGAACCGCGCGGGTCAGTCGCGGGCCGGGCCGAGGATCCCGCGGAAGAGGCGCCGCACACCGGCCAGGAGCGATCCGAGGATGAAGGACTGGACCAGGGCGCAGACGACGAGCCCGACGCCGAGGAACCACAGGGGCGCGTCCAGCCCCCAGACCGCGTCGGCGATGGTCGTCACGGCCGCGAAGGCGGGGAAGGTGAACATGGCGGGCCATACCCAGATGAACCCGGGGTCCGTGCTGAACGCGGTGACGGCCGCGGCCACCGCGATGGAGCTTCCGACGAGTCCGAGGTAGATCGCCGAGGCCGGGTTGGCGAAGGTCAGCCGGACGAGGGGATGAGCGTTCATCGTCTCCCTTGGTGAAGAGGTGGAATGCCCTCCATGGTGGGGCGCGGCCGCTCCCCTGTCGTGAGTACCCGTACTCAGGGGGAACGCGGCCCCTCCCTGCACGTCCGCGCCCCGGCCGGGGCCGACGCCCGTTCCCCCTCCGGCGCCTCCCGAGGCGAACGCGGGGGTCCGGTGGCGGTGCGCGCACGGCAGCGGAACCCCCCGCGCTCCCGGCCCGCCACGCGCCTCGGCACAGGTCAGCCGGGGAAGACCTCGGACAGGGCGTCCAGGTACGCCTGCTCGTCGAACCCGGGGACGACGATCCGCTGGAGCATGAACCCCGGGATGGACGAGAGCAGCACGGGCGTCACCCGCTCCGCCCACGCCTGCGGGTCCTTCCCCCGCACGGCCTCCGGCTCGCCCGCCGCCCACTCCGCCAGTTCCGCCCGGATGATCCCCCGGACCCGGCCGAAGATCATCTCCACGATGGCGCGGATCTCCGGGTCGACGGTCGCCTCGGCCCAGATCTGCGGCGCCACGGTCATCGCCGGGTGCCGTTGCAGCACCCGGACGATCGCTCGGACGACCTCGCCCGGCGACCGCGGCGGCTCCCCCTGCGGCCTGGCGAAGCTCATCACCTTCAGGTCGAAGGTGCGCTCGGCCAGGGCCCGGAACAGCTCCTGCTTGCCCTCGAAGTACCCGTACACCGCGCCCGTGGACAGGCCCGTCTCCCTGACGATCACCGCCATGGACGCGCCGCGGTAACCGTCGCGGATGATCACCCGTTCGGCGGCGTCGAGGATCTGGTCGCGGCGGGCGGCCCTGTGCGCGTCACTCACTTTCGGCATGGGGACAGCATATGTTATACAGAACGAACATTCGTTTTTTTGGAGAAGCCATGTCTCAGACCTCCTCGCCGACACCCCGGCCGGCCGCCCCCGGACCCACGCCCCTCCCGCGCGCCTTAGGCATCGCGACCGCCCTGACCGCGGTCGTGGCCCTCGTCGTGCTCGCCTTCTCCTGGCCCGCCGTGACCGCGGAGCCCAAGGACGTCCCGATCGCGCTGGTGGGTCCTGACGCGGCCGTCGAGGCCCTCGGGGCCCGGCTGGCGGAGGACTCCGAGGGCCTCTTCGACACCGATATCCTCGGCGACCGCGACAGCGCGGTCGAGGCCGTCGAGCGTCGGGAGGTCGCCGGCGCCGTGGTCCTGGGCCCGGAGCCGGAACTGCTCACGGCCTCCGCCACCGGCCCCCTGAACCAGCCCGTCGCCCAGCTGGCGGTCCCCCTCCAGGCCGCGCTGACCGAGCAGGCCCCGGACCAGGGCGGGCGGCCCGTCGCCCTGACGGTGACCGACGTCGTCCCCTACTCCGAGGACGACCCGAACGGCGGCAAGCTCTCCTCCGCGTTCTTCCCGCTCCTGCTCGGCGGCATGATCGGCGGCATCGCCATCGGGCTCGCCGTCCACGGCGCCGGCCGCCGGGCGGTCGCGGTGCTCGCCTACTCCGCGGTCGGCGGCACCCTGCTCACCGGCATCCTCCAGACCTGGTTCGGATCGCTCCAGGGCGACTTCTGGTCCAACGCCGCCGCCTTCGGCCTCGCCCTGGGCGCCATCGCCGCGCCGATCGTCGGATTCGTCTCCCTGCTGGGCCGCGCGGGCATCGCCGTCGGCCCGGTCGTGATGATGCTCTTCGCCAACCCGATCTCCGGCGCGACCCTGCCGGCGCAGTTCCTCCCCGGCGCGTGGGGAGCCGTCGGCCAGTGGTTCCCGCCCGGGGCCTCGGCCACCCTCGTGCGCGGACTCTCCTACTTCCCGGACGCCGACCTGGCGTTCCCCTGGCTCGTACTCGCCGCCTGGGCGGCCTGCGGGCTCCTGTTGACCCTGGTGAGCGGCCTGCGCCGCACCCCGGCGGAGGATCCCGGCCGGGAGGCGGCCGCCGGCGAGCGGCGGCCCGTCGGCGTCTGAACCGTCCGGTCCCGTGCCCCGGACCGGTCGCGAAGACCCCTCCCGTCTCCGCGGAAAACCGGGAAACCCCCACCGGCCCCGCCCGCAGGTGTGAGGATCGGACCATGCAGAAACCGATACCGCTCCCCGACGCCGACGCCGCCGAGCGCCTCGCCGACGACATGAGGAACGAGCGCGTCTACGTCTTCTGCCCGAACAGGTTCTGGTCCTCGGTCCTGGTCGGCTGCGACGGCGGCACCCTCTACCTGCCCACCGCCCTGGGGGTGGTGTTCGTCGAGGAGACGAACACCGACCCGATGTGGGAGGTCGTCGACTCCCTCCCGCGCCCCATCGAGGCCGGGGAGTCGGTCCTCACCTGGCCCCGGACCCCCGAGGGCCACCGGGAGCTCCTCTCCGCGGGGATCGACAACACCCCGCCACCGCGGGAGGCCGGTTCTCTCCCGCTGCTCCTCATCCCCGAGGAGGGCCGGAGTCCGCGCATGCCCAAGCTGCTCACGGACGCGATCTCGGTGTACGAGCCGGTCTCGGCCGCGCGCATCCGCGCCCGCGCCCGCCACGTCACCTGAGCCCCGCGCCCGACCGCCGCACCCGGCCGCCGGCGGGTCCCCGCCCGCCGGGGCGGCCGTGGCACCGGGGTCAGGCCTGTTCGGTGTCGGTGCCGTCGCGCGGCGGGGCGGGGGCCGGGCGGGCCGGCGCGTCCGCGGGGTCGATCTGGCCGTACCCCATGGCCACGTAGTACTCCTCCAGCGTCGCGTACCCCGCCCGCCGGGCCACGCTGATCATGTCCCCCGACGACTCCGCCTCGATCAGGCTCCGGTCGCCGCCCATGGACTCCGCCATCCTGCGCCGCCCCGCGACCTCGGCGCGCTCGCGGTCCCGGGTGCGGTGCCACGCCCCGATCGCCACCCGCGCCTTGCCGGTGCGCACCGACTCCAGCCACGCCCGGTCCGGGCCCGGCTCGGTCTTGGTGATGATCTGGACGGTGTCGCCCTCCCGCACCTGGGCGCTGGGCAGCGCCAGCCGCCCGTTGACGGTCGCCGCCGAGAACCGGTCGCCGATCTCGTTGTCCAGGGCGTAGGCCACGTCCACCGGGGTCGACCCCTCGGGCAGCATGAGGACCACACCGTCCGCGGTGAGCACCGTGATGCTGTCCGCCAGGTCGGTGCGCACCCCCTCCAGCAGCTCCTCCGCCGAGGCGCCCTCCTGCCAGCGCAGCAGCCGGGTCAGCCACTCCGGGTCGGTGGTGCCCCCGGCGGCCAGTCGCCCGTCGCGGCCGGTGCGCTCGTGGATCTCGGCGATGATCCCGTACTCCGAAACCTGCTGGGCGCGGTTGTCGCAGATGATGATCTGCACCCGGTGCCCGGTGTCGGTGAGCACGGTCGTGTGCAGCGCCCGGTACAGGTTGTACTTGGGCGAGGCGATGAAGTCGCGGAACTTCGCGGGGACCGGCTGCCACCTGCCGTGGACCGCCCCGAGCGCCAGGTAGGCGTTGCGCTCCTCGCCGCGGACCACCACCAGGTACCGGACGGTCGCCTGCGGGTCCAGGGCGGCCAGCGGGGCGCCGGAGTGGAAGACCGACGCCAGGTGGCGCGGGCGCACCTCCACGTCCGCCTTGACCCGGAACGCCGCCAGGCTGTCGCGCAGGGCCACCGTCAGGGCCTCGGTCTCCGGCCGAGCCCGCCCCCGGACCAGGGCGGCGCACTCGCGGGTGCGCTCGAACTCCTCGGTCTCCAGGTACTCGAAACACAGGTCCTCGAGTTCCCGTTTGAGCTTGTACACGCCCAGCCGCTCGGCCAGCGGGATGAGCAGCTCCCGGGTGCCCCTGGCGATCTTCACCCGCTTGTGCGGCGGCTGGAACTGGAGGGTGCGCAGGTTGTGCACCCGGTCGGCGAGCTTGATCAGCAGGACCCGCAGGTCGTCGCGGGCGGCCACGACCATCTTGCGGAAGGTCTCGCCGGCGGCGGCGCTGCCGTACATGGACCGGTCGACCTTGGTGACCCCGTCGACCATGACGCCCACCTCGGTGCCGAACTCCGCGGCGAGGTGGGCGAGGCTGAACGGGGTGTCCTCCACGGTGTCGTGCAGGAGCGCGGCGACGAGGGTGGCGGTGTCGAGGCCGAGCTCGGCGAGGATCGTGGCGACGGCCAGGGGGTGGATGATGAAGGGCTCGCCGCTCTTGCGCTTCTGCTCCCGGTGCAGGTGGTCGGCGACGGCGTAGGCGCGCGCCAGCAGGGCGGTGTCGGCCTTGGGGTACCAGCGCAGGTGCTCGGCGATGAGCGGTTCGGCCTCGGAAGCGGGGCGGGTGGTGGCCTTGGCCTGGTTGAGCCCGCGCCACCACTCGGTGGAGGCCGTCACATCCACATCGGGAGCACCCATATGGACCCCTTCCCATCGCGCTGCGGACCGGGTATTCCGCTAAGCCTACTTATCCCCGGGCGCCCCCGGCCCACGAACCCCGCAACCCGGTGCGGAACCGGCTGCGGGCAGGGGATCGCCGTTCCCGGGAGAGGTGGGTCACCCCGCCCCGCTCCCCCGGCCCGGGACGCGCGAACGCCCGGCCAGGGTCCTGGCCGGGCGTTCGGGGCTCGCGAGCGCGGTACCTGCGCCGCCCGCGACCGGCGGCGGCCGGTCACGGGTGGGTGCGGCTACTTGCGCTTCTTGATCTCCTCGGTCAGCTGCGGGGCGACGGTGTGCAGGTCGCCCACGACACCGAAGTCCACCAGCTCGAAGATCGGCGCCTCGGGGTCCTTGTTGACCGCGACGATGTTCTTCGAGGTCTGCATGCCGGCCCGGTGCTGGATCGCGCCGGAGATGCCCAGGGCGATGTACAGGTTCGGGCTGACCGTCTTGCCCGTCTGGCCGACCTGGAACTGGTTCGGGTACCAGCCGGAGTCGACGGCGGCGCGGGACGCGCCGACGGCGGCACCGAGCGAGTCGGCGAGGTTCTCGACGACGGTGAAGTCGTCGGAGCCCACGCCGCGGCCGCCGGAGACCACGACGGCGGCCTCGGTCAGCTCGGGGCGCTCGCCCTGCTCCTGGACGACGCGCTCGACGACCTTGGCGGTCTTGGCGGCGTCCGACAGCTCGACGGTAACGGCCTCCTCGGCGGCGGCGCCGGCGGCGGCCTCGGCCGGGATGGAGTTCGGGCGGACCGCGATGACCGGGACGCCGGTCCGGACGCGGCCGTGGGTGACGGTGGCGCCGCCGAAGATGCTGTGCTCGGTGACCAGGTCGGCGTTGACGTCGACCACGTCGGTGAGCACGCCCGAGCCCAGCTTGACGGCGGTGCGGCCGGCGATCTCCTTGTTCTCGGCGGTGGCCGAGACGAGGACGGCGGCGGCGCCCTTGTCCTGGGCGAGCTTGGCGAGCAGCTCGGCCTTGGGCGCGACGACGTAGTCGTTGAGCTCGGCCGGAGCGACGTAGACCTTCTCGGCGCCGAACTCGGCCAGCGCGGCCTTGCCCGACTCCGCACCTTCGCCGACCCAGACCGCGGCGGGCTCGCCGATGCGGCGCGCGGCGGTCAGCAGCTCGGTGGTGACCTTCTTGACCTGTCCGTCGACGTGGTCGACGAGGACGAGGACCTCAGCCATAATCCTTGAACCTTCCTGAGTCTCTCGCCTGACCTACACGAACTTCTTCTCGGCGAGGAAGTCGGCGATCTTCACGCCGCCGTCGCCCTCGTCCTTGACGATCGTGCCCGCGGCGCGCGGCGGCGCGGCGGCGAAGTCGACGGTCTCGGTGGTGGCGTTGGCCAGTCCGACCTTGGCGGTGTCGATGCCGGCGTCGGCCGCGGACTTCTTGTCCACCGGCTTCTTCTTCGCCTGCATGATCAGCTTGAAGGACGGGTAGCGCGGCTCGTTGATCTTCTCCACGACGGAGACGACGGCGGGCAGCTGCGCCTCGACGACGTCGTAGCCGTAGTCGGTCTGCCGCTGGATCCTGATGGCGCCGCCGTCCACGTCGACCTTGCCGGCCAGCGTGAGCTGGGGCAGGCCGAGGTACTCGGCGAGCGCGGCGCCGACGACGCCGGTGCGGGCGTCGGTGGACTCCGAGCCCAGGACGACGAGGTCGAACTCCAGGGTGCCCAGGGCCTGCGCGAGCGCGTAGGCGGTCTGGAGGGAGTCCGAGCCGTGGAGGGCGTCGTCGTTGACGAAGACGGCCTTGTCGGCGCCCATGGACAGCGCCTTGCGGATCGAGTCCGTGGCCTGGTCCGGTCCCATCGTCAGGATGGTGACCTCGCCGCCGTGCTTCTCCTTGAGCAGGAGGGCTTCCTCGATCGCGTACTCGTCGAGCTCGTTGACGACGCCGTCGGACGCTGCGCGGTCCAGCGTGTTGTCGGCGGCGTTGAGCTTCCGTTCGGTCGCCGTGTCCGGGACCTGCTTGACCAAAACGACAATATTCATGGCCGGTGGCCGACCTCCCTGCACTCCATGATCCGCCGTGCGGCGGCCGGACGCTGGCGCGCCCCGTACTGCCCAACAATGTCGAACGACGTTCGGTCATCCGACGGCGGGTCCGGTCTTTCCGGTCGATCGGCCCCGCGGTGTGCTCATAGTCCAGATGTTACTGGCTAGTAGCATGAAGGCCAACCCGCAGCCCCCGCTTTTACTTAGGAAACCCTAACCCCTACGGATAGCGCGAACCGAACGAGCGGCGCCATCAGGCGTTCCACCGGTTCTCCGGGCCGTGCGCACGCGGGGTCGGAGGCCCTTCTCACACCTTAACCACCGCGTGCCGCGGCCCCGCAGCCGCACCGCCCCCGCACCGGGGCGCCCGGCGGCCCCCACGGCCCCCCGGCCCCGCCGTCCCCACGGCCCCCGCACTCCCCCGGAAACGGGGGCGCCCCCGCTCTCCGAGGAGGAGCGGGGGCGTCCGGGACGCGTGGCGGGCGTCAGCCGCTGAACCAGTCCGAGGGGCCCCGGAGCGGCCCCAGGCGCCAGTCCGGCGCGGAGCCGAAGCCGAACGACAGGATGAGCATCGTCAGCAGCACCACCGCGACGATCACGCCGATGTACAGGTACAGGTTGCGGAACCGGACCCGCTCCACCAGCCACACCGCCTGGTGCCGGGCCTGGCGGCCGCTGGGCATCAGGTAGCTGAGCAGCATCGTCACGAACACCGCGAACCCGCCGATGTAGTTGGCCCCGGAGTCGCCGGTCTCCACGATCTGGGCGTAGACCAGGCCCACGAGGATGCCCGCCACCAGGTACACCAGGCCGAACCCGACGGTGCGCAGCAGCATCCGCCCGAACGCCCACGGGAAGCTGAGCGCCACCACCACGCTGTCGGAGTTGCGCGGGCCGCGCGTCTGGAGCCGCTTGGCGTGCTCGGCCTTGACCACGTCCAGCGCGCTCAGCCCGGCGATGACCAGGATGCCCAGCAGGATGCCGATCCACGGGAACACCAGGCCCAGGCCGGCCAGCGCCAGCACCACCGGGATGAGGATCAGCGGGTGCATCTGGTACACCCGCTCCTCGTACTCCTCGCCGTCCCCGTCCTCGTAGAGGGAGTCGTACTCGTCGTACTCGCCGGTGTTGTTGTCGCCCCGGAAGTAGCCGCCCATCCGGTCGTTGCCGCCGCGACGGAAGCGGTTCAGCCAGCCGCCCTGCTCCTCGTCGTCCTCGTCGAACTCCTGCGTGTGCCGACTGCGCCCGCCGTCCTCGTCGACGGGGGTGAGGATGTCCGAGAAGTCGCCCTTGTGCAGCGGCGTGTTGAAGAACTGGGTCTGCGGCGACTCGTACTGCTGCTCGTACGGCTCCTCGTAGTCGAGGGAGGAGCGCTTGCCCCGCGCCGTCTCGCGCGGGTCGAGCATCATGGTGCCCTGCGGGTCGTTGGAGCCGCCGTCGACCGGGTCGAGCATCATGGTGCCCTGCGGGTCGTTGGAACCACCGTCCGCCGGGTCGATCCGCACGGTGCCCTGGTCGTCGCCGGCGGACACCGGGGTGAAGCGCTGCGTGCCCGCGTCGTCGGCGAGCGGGTCGATCCGCATGGTGCCCTGCGGGTCGTCCAGGTCGTCCGCCCCCGCGGGGGCGATCCGCTCCGTGCCCCGGTCGCCCGGGTCGTCGAAGCGGCCGGGGCCGATGCGCTCGGTGCCGGCCCCGCCCAGGTCGTCGGTGGCCTCCTCACCGGCGCCCCAGCCGCCGGACAGGTCGTCCGTGGCCTCGTCCTCCCAGCCGCGGCCGCGGCCGCCCGAGAGGTCGTCGGTGGCCTCGTCGCCGGGCAGGCCGCCCGACTCCGAGCGCGCCTCCCGGCGCTGGTCGCCCGGAGCGGACCAGGCGCTGGCGGCGGGGTTGGGACCGCTGGTCCAGCCCTCGCCCCCGCCCTGCGTCATCCGGCTGGCCAGGTACCCGGCCGCACCGCCCAGCGCCGCACCGCCCAGGGCCGCGCCCGCGGCGCCGCCCGCGCCCGCCCCGGAGCCGCCCGGGTCCGCGGCGGCCGTGCCGCCGGTATCGCTCCCGGGCACCGGCGAGTGGTAGACGGTGTGCCCGCCCGTCAGCCCCGCGGACTTGGCCCCGGGGTCCTCGGTCCAGGGCAGGTCGAGGTTGAGCCGCCCGGCCTCCTCCACCAGCTCGGCGGCGGTGGGACGGCGCCGCATGTCGCGGGAGACGGCGCGCGTGACCAGCGGCCGCAGCGCCTCGTGCATCCCGTCCATGTCGATCTCGCCGTTGAGGATGCGGAAGAAGATCACCTCGAAGGCGCCCGCGCCGTAGGGCGGGCGGCCGGTGGAGGCGAAGGCGACGGTGCCGCCCCAGGCGTGGATGTCGGTGGCCGGCCCCAGCGCGGTGCCCTCGATGACTTCCGGGGAGAGGTAGCTGGGCGTGCCGACGAAGGTGCCGGTCTGGGTGAGCTTGGCGCCGTCGACGGCGTGCGCGATGCCGAAGTCGATGACGATCGGCTCGCCGTTGGAGATGATGACGTTGCCGGGCTTGAGGTCGCGGTGGATGACGTCGACCGCGTGGATGTCCTTGATCGCCCGGGCCAGGCCGGTGATGAAGCGGGTGAGCGCGCGCCCGCGCAGCGGCCCGTGGTCGGTGACGGTGGCGTCCAGGGTGGGACCGGGGATGTACTCGGTGACCACCCAGGGCAGCTCGGCGTCGATGTTGGCGTCGATGACCTCGGCGACGTTGGGGCTCTGCACCCGGCGCATCGTCTCGACCTCGCGGGCGAGCCGGGCGCGGGCGATGCGGTCTCCGGCGACCTCGGGCTTGAGGACCTTCACCGCGACGAACTGCTGGGTCCGGGGATCTTCGGCCTGGTACACCACGCCCATGCCGCCCGATCCGATGCGGCGGCGGATCACGTAGTGGCCGATGCGCTCCGGCAGCTCCTCACCCATGGGGAAACCTGCCGACATTGCCATCGAGTACTCATCCCCTCAAAAGACCGCATAACCGCCACGTCCAGCTTATCGGCCGGGGGAATGGGTCACCATTGGCTTGTACGGGCCCCGACGGGGCCGTTGTGGTCTGTTCGGCGCCGCCGGGAAGTCTGGGGGCTCCGGCGGTCGGTCCCTCGTCGGACGACCACCACCGAGTATGACGGAAAATCCGGGCGTGCGGTTCCCCTCCACCTGTCCGAACTGGCCGGTTTCGGTCTCCGGGAAGGGTGTTTCGGTCCGTGTGTGCCCGTCCCACCCGCCCCGTCCTCCGTACCGGCCCCCGCGGACCGGCGGCCCGTGCCGGGCACCGCCGTGCCCCTTCTCACCCCGCGTCCCGCGACCGGTGCCGCGGCTACCGGCCGCGGGACGGCCCCGGCGGGTCAGCGGCCGTTGAAGACCGCCTTGCCGGGCCCCTGCTCGATGAAGCTGCGCATGCCGGTCTTCTGGTCCTCGGTGGCGAACAGCCCGGCGAAGTGCAGGCGCTCCATCTCCAGCCCGGTGTCCAGGTCGGTCTCCAGGCCGCGGTCCACGGCCTCCTTGGCGGCGGCCAGCGCCACCGCGGGGCCGTCGGCGAAGCGGGCGACGAAGGCCACCGCCTCGGCGTAGACGTCCTCGTCGGCGACGACGGCGTCCGCCAGGCCGATCTCCTTCGCCTCGGCGGCGTCCACGTGGCGGCCGCTGAAGATCATCTCCTTGGCGCGGGCCGGGCCGATGAGCCGGGGCAGCCGCTGGGTGCCGCCGGCGCCGGGGATCACGCCGAGCTGGATCTCGGGGACGCCCAGCTTGGCCTTGCTCCCCACCACCCGGAAGTCGGCGGCCAGCGCCAGCTCCAGGCCGCCGCCCAGGGCGTAGCCGGTGACGGCCGCGACCACGGGCTTGGGGATGCGCGCCACGGCGGTCAGCGCCTTCTGGAGGTCGCGGGCGTACTCCAGCATCTGCGCGTGGGTGCGCTCGGCCATCTCCTTGATGTCGGCCCCCGCCACGAAGAACCGCTCGCCGCCGTAGACCACGACCGCTCGGGCCGCCGGGTCGGCGGCGACCTGCGCGGCGGCCTCGGCGATCTCGGCGGTCAGTACCGCGTTGAGCGCGTTCACCTTGGGGCGGTCCAGCCGGATCACGGCGACCGCCGGGTGCTCGGGGTCGGTCTCCACGCGCACGAACTCGGCCACGTGCTCCACCTCTTCGCTTGTCGACGTCAGTGTCTGGGTCCCAGGGATTCCTATCACCCGGGTCACGAGAACAGCAGTACCAGGGTGCCCAGCCTGGCGGACAGCGTGTAGGCCGCCGCCAGCAGCAGCAACGCCCCGACCGGCAGCAGCGTGTCGGCGGTGCGCCAGCGGCTGTGCCGGGCGTGGCTGCGCCGTCCGGTGCCGAACGCGCGGGCGTCCATGGCGGTGGCCATGAGCGTCCCGGTGCGGATGGCCCGCACCAGCAACGCGAACATCCGCCCGAAGAACAGCGCGACCATCCGCACCGGGTTGCGGCCCGCCTCCAGCCCGCGGGCCCGCCGGGCCAGGGTGATGGTGCGCCACTGGTCGGCCAGCAGCGGGACCAGCCGCAGCGCGGCCAGCACGCCCATGGCCGGGCGCTCGGGCACCCTCAGCCTCTGCACCAGGCCGTCGGCCATGTCGGTGGGGTCGCTCCCGGCGGCGGCGAGCAGCCCGGGCAGGGCGATGGCCAGCAGGCGCACCGCCGCCCCCACCGCCCCCTCCAGGCCCTCCTCGCCGTACAGGTAATTGACCAGGCCGCTGGACAGGCCCATGAGGACGAACGGCCCGCCCAGGACCAGCAGGGTGCGCCGGTCCAGGCCGCTGAACGGCACCAGGGCCAGCACGCCCAGCAGCACCACGCCGCCGGTGACGGCGTCCACCGCCGGGACCAGGCCCAGGCCCAGGACCAGCGCGGCCAGCAGCTTGGCCGCGGGGTTGAACCGGGTCAGCCAGGTGCGGGCGCCGCCGTCCCCGGGCGCGTCGAAGGTCAGCGCGTCCGCGACCGGCGCGTTGGTCTCACGGTCGGCCACGGGTGCCCCCCTCCGCCGCGTCGGCGCGGCCCGTCTCCTCGGCCCGGCCGCCGGCGACCCGGATCCGCACGTCGGCCAGGCGGCGCAGCAGCAGCTCGTCGTGGGTGGCCATGACGACGGCGCGGCCCTCGGCCCGCAGTCCGCCGAGCAGTTCCACCAGCTCGGTCCAGGTCCGGGTGTCCTGGCCGAAGGTGGGCTCGTCCAGGACCAGCACGTCGGGGGCGTGCGAAGGGCCGGAACTCAGCGCGGTGGCGACCGAAAGCCGCCGTTTCTCTCCCCCGGAAAGCGTGTACGGGTGCACGTCGGCCAGCGCGGTCAGCCGCAGGCGCTCCAGCAGCTCGCCGACCCACGCCTCGGTCTCCGCCTCGCCCCTCCCGGCGCGCAGCGGGGCGAACCTCAGCTCGTCCCGGACGGTGCCGGTGACGAACTGGTCCTCGGCGTGCTGGAACACGGTGCCCACGTGCCGGGCCAGCCTGCGCGCCGGCCAGCGTGCCAGCGGCCGCCGGTCGGCGTCGGCCAGCGGGCCGTGCGGCAGGACGGCGCCGCGGTGGGGGCGGGACAGCCCGGCCAGCAGGGTGAGCAGCGTGGACTTGCCGGCGCCGTTGGGCCCGGTCAGCGCGGTGGCGGTCCCGGCCCGCACCGCGACGTCCACGTCCTCCAGGACCGTGCGCCGGGGCGGGACGCGCACGCCCAGCCCGGGCGGGGTGCGGGCGTCCACCCCGGCGGCCCGCAGCAGCACCGGGCCGCCGGGGGCGGCTCCCGGGGAGGGGTCGGGCTCGTGCCCGGGCACCCACACGCCCTGCGCGGCCAGCGCCGCGCCGTGGGCGGCGAACACCTCGCGCGGCGGGCCGTCGGCGGCCACGCCGCCCCCGGCCTCCAGCACGACCACCCGGTCCACCAGGTCCACGACCTCGGCGACCCGGTGCTCCACCAGCACCATCGTCGCCGAGGTCCGCTCCAGCAGGCGGGCGAGCACCCCGCGCACGAGGGCGGCCCCGTCCGGGTCGAGGTTGGCGGTGGGCTCGTCGAGCAGCAGCAGGCGCGGGCGCATCGCCATCGCCCCGGCGATGACCAGGCGCTGCTTCTCGCCGCCCGACAGCGCACCGGTGGGGTGGCGCGGACCGTAGGGGAACCCGACGGCCTCCAGCGCCTCGCCCACCCGCTCGCGGATCTCCTCCGGCGGCACGCCCAGGTTCTCCGGGCCGAAGGCGACGTCGTCCCCGGCCCGGGCCATGACGATCTGCGACTCGGGGTCCTGGGCGACCAGCCCGACCCCGGCCCGGCCGCGGCGGGCCCGCTCCCCGTCCACCAGGAGCAGGCCCTCCTCCTCTCCGCCGATGGCGCCGTCGTCGCCGGTGAGCCCGGCCAGGGCGTGCAGCAGGGTGGACTTGCCGGTGCCGGAGGCGCCGAGCAGCAGCACCCGTTCACCGGGCCCGACGGCCAGGTCGACGCCCCGCAGGGTGTACGCGTCCCGGCCCGCGTGCCGCCATCCCCAGCCGGAGAGCTCGACGCGGGCGCCCGGGCGTCCTCGGTCGGCCACGGTCAGCCCTTGGCCGAGGCGAAGGGGGCCAGCGCGCCGGAGCGGGCCAGGGCGGTGGTGAGCAGGCGCGCGCCGACCCCGGCGATGACCGCGGCGCTGATCACCACGATGACCCCGTAGATCACCTGGTAGTGCAGCGGCCAGGTGACGTTGTAGGCGATGTTGTCGCGGATCGCCGGGGAGATCCCGGCGACGGCGGCGGCCAGGACGGCGACGCCCATGCCCCAGCGGCGGTAGCCGAAGGCCAGGAAGACCAGC
Source organism: Nocardiopsis sp. NPDC057823 (assembly GCF_042797335.1). Lineage (NCBI taxonomy): Bacteria > Bacillati > Actinomycetota > Actinomycetes > Streptosporangiales > Nocardiopsidaceae > Nocardiopsis > Nocardiopsis sp. NPDC057823. The sequence continues at coordinate 188,333 of NZ_JBHVLR010000004.1, forward strand.
TCGGGCAGGATGCCCTGGAGGGTGCCGTCGAGGAGGACCATGACCCCCCACTGGGTGCCCAGGACCGCCGACACCGAGGCGGCGGCGATCGAGGTCAGCAGGGCGGCGCCGGGCCTGCGGATGATGAGCCCGCCCAGGACGCCGGAGATCAGCCACATGCCGTAGACGGCCGCCTGCCCGGGCGGGAACGCCGCGAACAGCGGGGTGGTGATGGACCAGACGATGTTCCAGAGCCAGAACACGACGCCGACGGCGACGCCCAGCACGGCGGCGACGACGATGTCGACGGTGCGCCAGCCGCGTGCCCGCGACCTGATGTCGGCCCAGGTGCCACCGGGGGTGGTGTCGGTGCCCATTCGATGTGTCCCTTCGTCGGTGTGACGAGGGGCGGATACGGCCAAGAGCGGCACCGGGGCACTGCGGCGCCGGAAGCGGACCTCCGGCGCGCGAGACGCGCCATCGGTGGCGGTTCCCACGACTTCCTTCGCCGGCATTACCCGGATCAGGTGTGTAAGGGTCTGCGGACTTTCCGCACTCTCAGCGCTCACGCGCTCCCCTGTCGGTTCGCCCCCATTATGCGCCATATGCCGGAGAAGGCCAGTCCTGTGCCGTGCCGTCTCACCTCCCGGGACGCCGCGGGGGCCGGCCCCGAACCGGGACCGGCCCCCGTCCCCTCCCCGGGGACTGCTCCGGAGGGCCCTCCCCGGGCCCCTCCGCGCCTTGCGGTCAGGCGTCCTCGTCGCCCTCCTCCTCCTTCTTGGGCGGGGCCGCCGACGGGTCGCCGAAGCGGGGCGGCGACGGGGCGAAGGACTCCGCGGGCAGGTCGGCCGCGGCGCGGTTCATCGTGGCCTGCCAGATCGGCCCCGGCAGCGTGCCGCCGTAGACGATCCCGTAGTACCGGCCGCCGATCCACACCCCCTGGAGCGGGTTCTGCTCCCCGCCCCGGATGTCGCCGACCACCACGGCCGAGGCCAGGTTGGGCGTGTACCCGGCGAACCAGGCGTAGGCCGCGCTGTCGGTGGTGCCGGTCTTGCCCGCGGCCGGGCGGCCGATGCCCAGGCCGTTCGCGGTGCCGCCCTTGAAGGTCTGCTGGAGCAGGTGGTTGACGCCGTCGGCCACGTGGGTCGGCACCGCCCCCTCCTCGCAGTGCGAGCGCATCCGGATCTCGCGGAAGTCCTCGTCGCCCTCGCGGCCGATGGTCACGGAGGACACCGGGCGCGGCTCGCAGTACTCGCCCCGCGCCGCGAAGGTGGCGTAGGCGTTGGCGACGGTGAGCGGGGAGACCTCCTGGTCGCCCAGGGTGAAGGAGCTCCACACGCCCAGCGGCTCGCCGTCGGCGCGGTGGATGCCGGTCCGCTCGGCCATCTCGGCGGTCTCGCACAGCCCCACCCGCCTCTGGAGCTGGGCGAAGTAGGTGTTCACCGACCCCTTGGTCCCGCTGATCATGTTGTGCGAGCCCGCGTCGCTCTCACCCGCGTTGTTCACCTTCCACGTGGACATCGTCCCGCCCTCGCAGTTGGCCATCCCGCTCACGGAGACGCTCTTGGGCGAGTCGAAGCTGGTCCCGTACTTCAGCCCCTTGTCGAGCGCCGCGGCCAGGGTGAACGCCTTGAACGTGGACCCCGCCTGGTACCCGTGCGAGCCGCCGTCCTCGTGGTCGACGGCCAGGTTGATGGAGGTCGTCCCGACCTCCTCCTCGTCGAACCCGTACCGCATGTTCTGGGCCATCGCCCGGACCTTGCCGGTCCCGGGCTCCACCAGCACCTGCGCGGCGAACTTGGTGGTGTCCCCCGGGGGCACCCGGGAGTCGATGGCCTCCTGCGCGGCCGCCTGCATCCCCGAGTCCAGGGTGGTGCGCACGGTGATGCCGCCGCGCCCGAGCAGGAACTCGCGCTCCGCGGGGTCCTCGGCCAGCTCCTCGGAGTCCTGGAGCCAGCGCATCACGTAGTCGCAGAAGAACGGCTGCTCGCTGTGGTAGCAGCTGCCGCCGCGCGGCGTGGGGTCCAGCCGCAGGTCGGCCCCGCGGTACCGGTCGGCCTCCCCTTCGGACAGGTGGCCGGTGGCGACCATGCGGTCGAGCACCAGGTCGCGCCGTTCGGCGGCGGCCTCGGGGTTGGCCAACGGGTCGTAGTAGGAGGGGGCGCGCACCAGGCCCACGAGGGTCGCCGCCTGGCCGGGGTCCAGCCGGTCCGCGGTGGTCGAGAAGTAGCGGCGGGCCGCGATCTCGATGCCGTGGGCGCCGGAGCCGAAGTAGGCGAGGTTGAGGTAGCCCTCCATGATCTCGTCCTTGCTCAGGCGGTCCTCGACGTCGATGGCGTAGCGCAGCTCGACGAGCTTGCGGACCAGGGTCCGCTCGCTGGCGCGCCGCACCCCCTCCTCGTCGGTGGCCTGCTCGATGAGCAGGTTCTTGACGTACTGCTGGGTGATGGTCGAGCCGCCCTGGGTGTCGCCCTGCGCGGTGCGCGTGGCGGCGCGCAGCAGGCCGCGCAGGTCGAGCCCGGCGTGTTCGTAGAACCGCTCGTCCTCGATCGCCATCAGCGCGGCCGGGACCCAGGGGCTGATGTCCGCCAGGTCGACGACCTCGCGTTCGCGCCGGGCCACCTCGGCGATGGGCTCGTGGTCGACGTCGGTGATGAGGACCCGCTCGGTCAGGCGGTGGATCTCCAGGTCGGCGGGCAGCGCCATGAACCCGGCCGCGGCGTCGCGGGCGGCCAGCCCCAGGCCGCCCGCCCAGGGCAGGATCAGCGCCGCGGTCAGCAGCCCCGCCAGCGCGCCCGTCCCCGCCAGTCCCAGGATCGTCCTGCGTCTCTCCTCCGGCCGGCCCTTCCGGTTCGGCTCCGTCACGTCGTCCCCCCAACGCCGTGTGGCCCCCGCCCGCGCTCGGCACGGGCGGGGCACTGCTGCGTCGACCACCCTCGCAGGGACGGGCCGCCGCGGACGGCGCGGGATCGGGCGTGTCACTGAAACTCTTCATCAATCCATGGCAAAGCCAACAGATCGGACATCGCTCACGCCAGGTGCACTACTCAACGAAACGGGCATTTCAATTTCTCGACATCGAGACGAAACGAAGCCGCACGGCACGGCCCGCCGCACCGATGCACCGAATCCGGGACTAGCCGACTTCCATGGATCATTCCGACACACGGACATGTCCGCAATAAGGTCGGACCCCTCCTCCGGGCATTTGGTCATCCCTACCCATCCGCCACACCCCTGCAACATGACCGATGAGTTTTCCGACTTTTCACCACAGAGAACGGCAGAACAACCAGAGAGACCCCCGAAACACGTGTCTCTTTCTGACCGATTTGCGTAGTTTACGCAGGTGAAACCAGTCAAATACCAGCAGAAAGCCCTTACAGCCAGTGTGACGAGGATCACATAAATTATCCGGCCCTGGCACTCCGCCAAACCACACGAGAGGGCACACGATAGAGAGCGGAGGGCACCGAAGCCGCAATCCGGACAGAATCCGATCCGGGCCCTTCATTAACTCCGTCTTGCCTCGGATTAACTCTGGGTTATTTCTGCCCGACGTCGACCGAAGCGCCTCCCCGAAACGCCCGAACCACGACAATTACGGTGTAGCCAGTGATCGGACGCCTGCCCATCCTCGACATCTCTCCGGACAACGATCTCGGCCCGGTGAAAGCCGTTCCCGGTGAACGCTTCACCGTCGGCGCGACGGTCATCCGCGAAGGGCACGACTCCCTCGCCGCGGGTGTGGTCGTCTATTCGCCCAAGGGCCGCCGGGAACGCCTCGTGCGCATGAGCGAGCGCGCCCCCGGGACCGACCGCCACGAGGCGGAGATCTCCCTCCCCGCCGAGGGGAAGTGGTCCTTCGCCATCGAGGCCTGGAGCGACCCCTTCGCCACCTGGCACCACGTCGCCGAGGTCAAGCTCCCCCTGGACCAGGACACCGACCTGGTCCTGGAGGAGGGGGCCCGGCTGCTGTCCCGGGCCGCCCGCCGCGTTCCCCGCAAGCCCCCGCTCGCCCGGGCCGCGGCCGCCCTGCGCGACACCTCGCTGACCCCGGCCGAGCGCTACGCCGCCGCGGTCACCCCCGAGGTGCTCGAGCTCATGCACGACCACCCGCTGCGCGAGCTCGTCACCCGCTCGCAGCGCACCAGCGTGGTCGTGCACCGCGAGCGCGCCCTCTTCGGCTCCTGGTACGAGTTCTTCCCCCGGTCCGAGGGCGCCCAGGTGGACACCGCCCCCGGCCAGGAGGTCTCCGGCACCTTCGCCACCGCGGCCAAGCGGCTGCCGGCCATCGCCGACATGGGCTTCGACGTGGTGTACCTGCCGCCGATCCACCCCGTGGGGCACTCCCACCGCAAGGGCGCCAACAACGCCCTGACCGCCGGTCCGGGCGAGCCCGGGTCGGTATGGGCCATCGGCTCGGCCGACGGCGGGCACGACGCCGTCCACCCCGACCTGGGCACCCTCGCCGACTTCGACGCCTTCGTCTCCGAGGCGCGCGGACACGGCCTGGAGATCGCCCTGGACCTGGCCCTGCAGTGCTCCCCCGACCACCCGTGGGTCGCCGAGCACCCCGAGTGGTTCACCACCCGGGCCGACGGGTCCATCGCCTACGCCGAGAACCCGCCCAAGAAGTACCAGGACATCTACCCCCTGAACTTCGACAACGACTTCCCGGGGCTGTACCGGGAGATCCGCCGCGTCGTCCAGCACTGGATCGACCACGGGGTGCGCATCTTCCGGGTCGACAACCCGCACACCAAGCCGGTGGCGTTCTGGGAGAAGCTGCTGGCCGACGTGGCGAAGAAGCACCCGGACGTCCTGTTCCTGGCCGAGGCGTTCACCCGCCCCGCCATGATGCGGACCCTGGCCAAGGTCGGGTTCCACCAGTCGTACACCTACTTCACCTGGCGCAACGGCAAGGACGAGCTCACCGACTACCTCACCGAGCTGAGCCGGGAGACCGCCCACTACCTGCGGCCCAACTTCTTCGCCAACACCCCGGACATCCTCAACGCCTACCTCCAGGAGGGCGGCCGCCCCGCCTTCGAGATCCGCGCGGTCCTGGCCTCGCTGCTCTCGCCCACCTGGGGCGTCTACTCCGGCTACGAGCTGTGCGAGAACACCCCCGTGCGGCCCGGCAGCGAGGAGTACCTGGACTCGGAGAAGTACCAGTACCGGCCGCGCGACTGGGCCGGGGCCGAGGCCGAGGGACGGAGCATCTCCGGCCTCATCACCCGGCTCAACCGGCTGCGCCGCGCCCACCCCGCCCTGCGCGAGCTGCGCAACCTGCGGTTCCACCCGGTGGACCGGCCGGAGATCATCTGCTTCTCCAAGCGCCGCCCCGGCGAGCGCCCCGGCGACCCCGACGACCTGGTCGTCGCCGTCGTCAACCTCGACCCGCACCACGTCCGCGAGGCGACGGTGCACCTGGATCTGCCGTCCATCGGCCGCGCGTGGGAGGAGGAACTCAAGGTGACCGACGAGTTGACCGGCGCCGCCTACACGTGGGGGGCGGCGAACTACGTCCGGCTCGACCCCGAGCGGGGTCCCGCGCACGTGTTCACCGTCAACGGCAGATAGCGGCCCGCGGAGCATCCGGAGGGGCGCGGCGGACGGTGTCCGCCGGCGCCCTTCCCATGCCCGAGCAGCCGTTGATCCGATGTCGAACATTCATTGGTGGGGAGCAGTAGATGAGCAACGACGAGTCCGGACCGGGCCGCCCCGAACACCCCGCGCACGGTCCGCTCGCGCCGGCCACCGGGGCCGCCACCGGCCCGCTCATGTCCTCCGGCGGTACCGGTGACCCCTACTGGTACAAGCACGCCGTCTTCTACGAAGTACTCGCCCGGGGTTTCCACGACTCCAACGGCGACGGCACCGGCGACCTCGCCGGCCTGGTGCGGAAACTGGACTACCTCCAGTGGCTTGGCATCGACTGCATCTGGCTGCTGCCGATGTACGAGTCCCCCCTGCGCGACGGCGGCTACGACATCTCGGACTACTTCAAGATCCTCCCCGAGTTCGGCACCACCGCCGACTTCGTGGAGCTGCTCGACGAGGCGCACCGGCGCGGCATCCGCGTCATCACCGACCTGGTCATGAACCACACCAGCGACCAGCACCCGTGGTTCAAGGCCTCCCGGGAGGACCCCGAGGGCCCCTACGGCGACTTCTACGTGTGGTCCGACACCAAGGACCGCTACGAGGACGCCCGGATCATCTTCGTCGACACCGAGACGTCCAACTGGACCTACGACGAGGTCCGCGGCCAGTACTACTGGCACCGCTTCTTCTCCCACCAGCCCGACCTCAACTTCGAGAACCCGGCCGTCCAGGAGGCCATCCTGGAGGTCCTGCGCTACTGGCTGGACCTGGGCATCGACGGCTTCCGGCTGGACGCCGTGCCCTACCTGTACGAGCGCGAGGGCACCAACTGCGAGAACCTCAAGGAGACGCACGAGTTCCTCAAGCGCGTGCGCGCGGAGGTGGACCGGCTCTACCCCGGCCGGGTCCTGCTGAGCGAGGCCAACCAGTGGCCCTCCGAGGTCGTGGACTACTTCGGCGACCACGCCGCCGGCGGCGACGAGTGCCACATGAACTTCCACTTCCCGCTGATGCCGCGCATGTTCATGGCGGTGCGGCGGGAGCAGAGGTACCCGATCTCGGAGATCCTCGCCCAGACCCCGGAGATCCCGGCCAACTGCCAGTGGGCGATCTTCCTGCGCAACCACGACGAGCTGACCCTGGAGATGGTCACCGACGAGGAGCGCGACTACATGTACGCCGAGTACGCCAAGGAACCCCGCATGCGCGCCAACGTGGGGATCCGGCGGCGGCTCGCCCCCCTGTTGGACAACGACCGCAACCAGATCGAGCTGTTCACCGCCCTGCTGCTGTCCCTGCCCGGCTCCCCGGTGCTGTACTACGGCGACGAGATCGGCATGGGCGACAACATCTGGCTGGGCGACCGCGACGCCGTGCGCACCCCCATGCAGTGGAGCTCCGACCGCAACGCCGGGTTCTCCACCGGGGACCCCGGGCGCCTGTACCTTCCGCTCATCCTCGACCCGGTGTACGGCTACCAGGCGGTCAACGTCGAGTCCCAGCGCGCCAACCCCGGCTCGCTGCTCAACTGGACGCGGCAGATGATCCAGATCCGCAAGCGGCACCCCGTGTTCGGCACCGGGGCGTTCACCGAGCTCGACGCCAGCAACCCCAGCGTGTTCGCGTTCATCCGCGAGCACGGCGACGACCGCATGCTGTGCGTCAACAACCTGTCCAAGCACCCGCAGCCGGTGGAGCTGGACCTGTCCGGCTACCTCGGGGTGAACCCGGTGGAGTGCGTGGGCGGGACGCGCTTCCCGCGGATCGGCGAGCTGCCGTACCTGCTCACCCTGCCCGGACACGGCTTCTACTGGTTCCAGCTGCCCCCCGCCGCGGACACCGGCCCCGGTCCCGTCGTCGGCGAGGAGGACACCGCACCGACCTACGGCCTGCCCGCGGCCGGGGTCAGTGCCCGGACCGCGCTGGGCGGGCACTCCCCCCGCACCCGCGGCGGCCACCGCACCACGGTCACCATGCCGTCCTCCGACGAGAAGGGGAACAGGCCCGACTGATCATGTCCCAACTCGAAGAGCTCCTCGCCGTCTGGATGCCCCGTCAGCGCTGGTTCTCCGGCAAGGGGATCCCCATCCGCAACATCCGGGTCGAAAGCCGGCACACCCTGGTGTCCGCCGGCCCCGAGGGCCCCGACCTCAACCTGCTCGTCGTCCGCGCCGGGCAGCGCGGCCGCAGCTCCCGCTACCAGGTACTGCTCGGCTCCCGGTCGTCTCGCTCCCTGCCCGCGGAGCTGGCGGGCGCCGCCATCGGCGTCCACCAGGCCCCGGGCGGGAGGTCGCGGGTCGTCTACGACGCGGCCAACGACGCCCAGCTGACCGCCATGCTGCTGGAACGCTTCGCGGCCCCCTCGGCGGCCGGGCACGTCCGGTTCCGCACCCTGCCCGGCGAGCGCATCCGCACCGGTACCTCGGGGCGGGTGCTGACCGGGGAGCAGTCCAACACGTCGCTGGTGTTCGGAGAGGACTACGTCCTCAAGACGTTCCGGCGGGTGTGGCCCGGGCCCAACCCGGACCTGGAGCTCAACCGGGCGCTGTACGGCTCGCCGTACGTGGCCCGGCCGTGCGGGTGGATCGAGGCGGACCTGCCCGGGTACGCCGAGCCCACCACCCTGGCGATGCTCCAGGACTACATCCCCGGGGCCACGGACGGCTGGGTGCTGGCCACCGCCGACGCCGAGGCGCTGACCCGGGGCGCCGACCGCGCGGCGCGGACCTCGTTCACCGGGGATGCCGCCCTGCTCGGGCGCACCACGGCGGAGGTGCACCGCGCCCTGGCCCGCACCCTGCCCACGGACGTGCTGTCGGTGACGGCCGTGGCGGAGCTGGCCGACGCCATGGTGGAGCGGCTGGCCATGGCCAGCGCCGAGGTGCCGGAACTGGCCGAGCACGCACCCCTGGTGATGGAGGCCTACGCCGAGTTCGCCCGGGTGGACGAGCCGCTGCCGATCCAGCGCATCCACGGCGACTACCACCTGGGCCAGGTCATCCGCACCGGGACCGGGGGGTGGGTGCTGCTCGACTTCGAGGGCGAGCCCACCGTCTCCGTCGCCGAGCGCCGGCAGCTCGCCAGCCCGCTGCGGGACGTGGCCGGGATGCTCCGCTCCTTCGACTACGCCGCCGGGTACCTGCTGGTCGACCACCCCGGCGACGAGGGGCTGGAGTGGTCGGCGCGGTCCTGGGCGCGGGCCAACCGCGAGGCGTTCTGCCGCGGCTACGCCGACGGCGGCGGCGCCGACCCGGAGAAGCACCTGGTCGTGCTGCGGGCCTTCGAGTTCGACAAGGCCGTGTACGAGGTGCTGTACGAGGCCCGCAACCGGCCGCACTGGCTGCGGGTACCGCTGGAGTCCATCGCCGCCGCGGCGGCCCCGCCGGTGCCCCGCTGAACGGCGGCCCGCCCCCGGGGGGGCCGCCTCCGCTCCCCCGCCCCTCCCCGTTTCCTGTCCACCGTTCCTGTCCACGAGCACCACGGAGCAGCATTGTCCTCGCCACACAGCGAACAGCGTCAGCGCGCGACCACCGATGAGGAGACCGCGAAGAAGACCGGGAGCAAGGCCGCCGGCGCGAAGAAGAAGACCGCGGGCAAGCCGGCGGCGGCTAAGGCCGCCACCGCGAAAACGGCCGCCGCCAAGACCACGGCGGGCAAGACGACGGCCGCCAAGAGCACCGCCGCCAAGGCCGCCGCGGGCAAGACCGCCGCCGGGTCGGCGGCGGCGAAGAAACCCGCCGCCGCGCGAACGGCCGCGGGCAAGACGACGGCGGGCAAGACGGCCGCGGCGAAGAAGCCCGCGGGCCGGGCCACCGCCGCGAAGGAGCCCGCGACCAGGGCCGCCTCCGCGAAGAAGACGGCGCCCGCCACCAAGGGCCGCGCCAAGGCCGCCCCGGCGGGGAGGGCGCCCGCGCGCACCGCCCCGGCCCGCGCGACCTCCGGGCCCGAGCAGGAGCTGCTCGCCGCCGTCGACCGCCTGGTCGACGGCCACCACCACGACCCGCACTCCGTCCTGGGCGTACACCCCCAGGGGCGGTCCACCGTGGTACGGGTGCTGCGGCCCCACGCCACCGAGGTCCACCTGGAGCTGCGCGACGGCGAGCGGGTGCGGGCCGAGCACCTGCACCGGGGCGTGTTCACCGCCAAGGTGCCCGGTAAGAGGCTCGGCGACCCCGCCGACTACCGGGTCACCGCCCGCTACGAGGACGGCGCCGAGCACACGGCCGCCGACCCCTACCGGTTCACGCCCGTTCTGGGCGACCTGGACCTGCACCTCATCGGCGAGGGCAGGCACGAGGAGCTGTGGCGGGCGCTGGGGGCGCACACCCGCACCCTGGAGACCGAAGCGGGCGAGGTGTCCGGCACCTCCTTCACCGTGTGGGCGCCCAACGCCCGCGGGGTGCGCCTGATCGGCGACTTCAACCTGTGGAACGGCGTCGGCCACCCCATGCGCAGCCTGGGCAGCACCGGCGTGTGGGAGCTGTTCGTGCCCGGCGTGGGCGACGGGGCGCTGTACAAGTTCCAGGTGCTGGGCGCCGACGGGCACTGGCGGGACAAGGCCGACCCGATGGCGCGGGCCACCCAGATGCCGCCGCAGACCGCGTCGGTGGTGACGACGTCGGGCCACGTGTGGACCGACCAGGAGTGGATGGCCGAGCGCAAGGGCGTGGAGCCGCACCGGGCGCCGATGAGCGTGTACGAGGTGCACCTGGGGTCGTGGCGGCCCGGCCTGTCGTACACCGAACTGGCCGACCAGCTCGTCGGGTACGTCACCGAGATGGGGTTCACCCATGTGGAGCTCCTGCCGGTGGCCGGGCACCCCTACGACGGCTCCTGGGGCTACCAGGTCACGTCGTACTACGCGCCCACGCCCCGGTTCGGCACGCCCGACGAGTTCCGGCACCTGGTGGACTCGCTGCACCGGGCCGGGATCGGGGTCCTGCTGGACTGGGTGCCCGCGCACTTCCCCAGGGACGAGTGGGCGCTGGCCCGGTTCGACGGCACCGCGCTGTACGAGCACCCCGACCCGCGCCGGGGCGAGCACCCCGACTGGGGGACGCTCATCTTCAACTACGGGCGCACCGAGGTGCGCAACTTCCTCGTGGCCAACGCCCTGTACTGGCTGGAGGAGTTCCACATCGACGGGCTGCGGGTGGACGCGGTGGCGTCCATGCTGTACCTGGACTACTCGCGCGAGGACGGCGGGTGGGAGCCCAACGCCTTCGGCGGCCGGGAGAACCTGGAGGCGATCGACTTCCTCAAGGAGCTCAACACGGTCGTCTACCGGCGCAACCCGCACGCGGTGATGATCGCCGAGGAGTCCACCGCCTACCCGGGGGTGACCCTGCCGGTGGACCACGGGGGGCTCGGGTTCGGGCTCAAGTGGAACATGGGGTGGATGCACGACACCCTCCAGTACCTCTCCAAGGAGCCGGTCCACCGCAAGTACCACCACGACGAGGTCACCTTCGCGATGGTGTACGCCTACAGCGAGAACTACGTGCTGCCGCTGTCGCACGACGAGGTGGTGCACGGCAAGGGGTCGCTGTTCAACCGGCCGCCGGGCGACGAGTGGCAGCGGGCGGCGAACCTGCGGGCGCTGCTGGCGTTCATGTGGTCCCACCCGGGCAAGCAGCTGCTGTTCATGGGCGGGGAGATCGCCCAGGGCGACGAGTGGTCGCACCTGGACGGGGTGCCCTGGTGGTTGCTGCAGTACGACCACCACGCGGGGGCGCAGCGGCTGGTCAAGGCGCTCAACGACCTGTACCGGCCGCGTCCGGCGCTGTGGTCGCTGGACACCGACCCGGCCGGGTTCCAGTGGCTGGACGGCGGCGACCGCGACGGCAACACGCTGTCGTACCTGCGGCGGGGCGAGGACGGCTCGGCCCTGGTGTGCGCGGTGAACTTCTCGCCGGTGCCGCGCCCCGACTGGCGGATCGGCCTGCCCTGGGAGGGCCGCTGGGACGCGGTGCTCAACACCGACGAGGCCCGGTTCGGGGGCTCGGAGTACCCGGCCCCCGCACACGTGGAGGCCCAGGTCCAGGAGTGGCACGGCCAGCCGTACTCGGCTCCGGTGACCCTGCCGCCGCTGGGCGCGGTCTGGTTCGAGCACCGGCCCTGAGCCCGACGAGCGCGGGAGCGGCCCCGGTCCGGTCGGACCGGGGCCGTTCCCGTGGAAACGTCATCGCGGCGTCATCCGGTGTCACGCCGATGACACCGCAGGTCACACGGACTTCATGACCCTCCGTGGGGATCCGGTGCGCCAGGGGGGATGAAACCCGTCCGGAATTCGTCCGGAACGGCCCTTTACCTCCGCGGGTCCGCGTGCTGGGGTGGCCTGCACCACAGTCACGAACGATGGGACACCCCCTATGTCCGACACCTCCCAGAGTTTCGCGAAAGTCCTCGGCCGGGGCGACGTCCTCGCCCTCGGCTTCGGCGCCATGATCGGCTTCGGCTGGATCGTGCTGGTCGGCGACTTCATCGGCGCGGCCGGCCCCGGCGGTGCCGCCGCCGCCTTCGTCATCGGCGGGGTGATCATGGCCTTCGTCGGCCTCACCTACGCCGAACTCGTCTCGGCGATGCCGCACGCCGGGGGCGAGCACCACTACGCCATGCGGGCCGTCGGCCCCCACGGGGCGTTCGTCGCCTCCTGGGCGATGGTGCTCGGCTACGTGTCGGTGGTCGCGTTCGAGGCGGTCGCCGTCCCCCAGACGCTCGTCTACCTCTTCCCCGACATGGCGGCCGGGCACCTGTGGACCGTCGCCGGGTACGACGTGTACGCGAGCCTGGTCGCGACCGGCGTGGTGGCCGCGGCGGTGATGACCTTCGTCAACTACGTCGGGATCAAGCCCGCCGCCGTGTTCCAGACCGTCGCCGTGCTGTTCCTGGTGTGCGTCGGCGCCGTCATGCTCACCGGCTCGTTCGCGGGCGGCTCGGCGGCGAACATGGAGCCCCTGTTCACCGGCGGCGTGCCGGGGGTCTTCGTGGTCCTGGTGGCGGTGCCGTTCCTGTTCGTCGGGTTCGACGTGATCCCGCAGTCGGCGTCCGAGGTCAGGATCCCCCACCGGCTGGTGGGGGCACTGCTGGTGGTCTCGGTCCTGTGCGCGACCGCCTGGTACGTGATGGTCATGCTCACCGCGGGGGCGGGCCTGCCCGCGGCGGACCTGGCGGCCTCGGAGCTGGCCTCGGCGGACGCGGTGGCCGCCCTGTGGAACAGCCCGGTGATGGGCGACGTGCTGGTCCTGGGCGGCATCGCCGGTCTGCTGACCAGCTGGAACGCCTTCCTCATCGGCGGCAGCCGCCTGGTCTACGCGATGGCGGCGTCGCGGATGCTCCCGGCGTGGTTCGGCCGCCTGCACCCGCGGTACCGCACCCCGGCCAACGCCGTCCTGTTCATCGGCGCGCTGTCGGCCGCGGCGCCGTTCTTCGGCCGCCCCATGCTGGTGTGGCTGACCAACGCGGGCGGGATCAACATCGTGCTCGCGTACCTGGTGGTGGTGGTGAGCTTCCTGGTGCTGCGCCGCCGCGAACCCGCCATGGAACGGCCGTTCCGCACCCCGGCCGGCCCGGCGGTGGGGTGGATCGCCCTGGTGCTGTCGCTCGGCCTGTTCTCGCTGTACCTGCCGGGCATGCCCGCCGCCCTGGGCTGGCCCCAGGAGTGGCCGATGGTGCTGGCCTGGTGGGCCGCCGGGGCGCTGCTGCTGTGGCGGCTCCCCCGCGTCCCCCCGGGGCCGGACGCCGAGCGGCGCCTCATCGCCCTCATGGACGCCCGCCGTTGAACGGGGCCGGTGGCCCCGCGGGGCCACCGGCCCGCCCGGGCGGTGCGGTCCCCCGACGAAAGGCCCGGCGGCGGACGCCCCAGCGCGGAGAGGAGACGGGCCCCCTCCGGGGCCCGCCCGGGCGGTGCGGTCCCCGCCGGAAGGCCCGGCGGCGGACGCCCCGGCGCGGGAAGGAGGCGGTGGCCACCTCCGGGGCCGCGTTCGGCGGCGCGCCGCACGGCGGGCCCCGTCGTCAGGACGCGCGGTGGTGCCAGGCGGTGAGGCGGGCGACCGCCTCGTCCAGGACCTCGTCGCGCTTGCAGAAGGCGAAGCGCAGCAGGTGTTCGCCCTCCTTCTCGCGGTCGTAGAACACCTGGGCGGGGACCGCCGCCACCCCGGCCTCCCGGGGCAGGGCGCGGGCGATGTCCACCCCGCTCGTGTACCCCAGCGGGCGGATGTCGGCCATCACGAAGTAGGTGCCCTCGGACACGCCCACCTCGAACCCGGTCTCCGCCAGCCCCGCCGCCAGCCGGTCCCGCTTGCCCTGGAGCGCGGCGCGCTGGGCGGCGACCCACTCGCCCTCGTTGTCGATGGCGTCGGCGATCGCGAGCTGGAGCGCCCCGTTGGCGCTGAACGTCAGGAACTGGTTGACCGTGCGCACCGCCGTCACCAGCGGCTCGGGGCCCATGACCCAGCCGGTCTTCCACCCGGTGACCGCGAACATCTTGCCCACCGAGGACACCGACACGGTGCGCTCGCGCATCCCCGGCAGCGTCGCCAGCGGCACGTGCGGCCTGCCGTCGAAGGTCAGGAACTCGTACACCTCGTCGGTGAACGCGATGAGGTCGTGCTCGCGGCACACCGCCGCGATCTCCTCCAGCTCCTGCGCGGTGAACACCGTCCCCGTGGGGTTGTGCGGGCTGTTGACCAGCACCATCCGCGTCCGGGGGCCCACCGCGGCGCGCAGCTCGTCCGGGTCGAAGACGAACCGGCCGGTCGCCGGGTCCGGGCGCAGGGTGACCGGGCGGCGGACGCCGCCGGCCAGCGTGACCATCGCGGCGTAGGAGTCGTACATCGGCTCGAACACGATGACCTCGTCGCCCTGCTCGACCAGGGCCAGCAGGGCCGCGGCGATGCCCGCCGTCGCCCCCACCGTGATGTACACCTCGGTGTCCGGGTCCAGGTCGATGCCGTAATGGCGCGACCGGTAGCGGCTGACCGCCCGACGCAGCTCCGGCCGCCCCGGGCCCGGCGGGTACTGGTTGACGCCCTCCAGGATGTTGCGGGAGGCGGCCTCCAGCAGTGAGCGGGGCCCGTCGGTGTCGGGGAATCCCTGGCCCAGGTTGACCGACCCGGTCTCCGTGGCCAGTCGCGTCATCTCGGCGAAGATCGTCTCGCCGTACACGCGCATTCGTTCGATCAGCGGATTGTCCACGTCCCGAGCGTATCCCCCGGACCGCGGCCGCGCCCATCCGGGCGCACGCGTGGGGCGGGACCCCTCGGGTCCCGCCCCACGCGTGCGTCTCGGTCCCTCACAGGAGCAGGCTGAGCACGATCCACACCACCGGCCCCGCGATGAGCAGGGAGTCCAGCCGGTCCATCAGGCCGCCGTGGCCCGGCATGAACCGGCCCATGTCCTTGATCCCCAGGTCGCGTTTGAACAGCGACTCGATGAGGTCGCCGACCGTCGCGGCCAGGACGACCGCCAGCCCCAGGACCACGCCGACCCACCAGGGGCCGTCGAGCATCAGCACCACGCACAGGGCCCCGGCCAGGGCGCAGCCGAGCACGGAGCCGCCGAAGCCCTCCCAGGTCTTGTTCGGGCTGATCACCGGCGCCATCTTGTGCCGGCCCAGCAGGATCCCGGCGAAGTAGCCGCCGATGTCGCTGGAGATCGTCACCACGATGAACGTCACCAGGCGCTGCTGGCCGTCCTCGGGGTGGGCGATCAGCAGCAGCCACGTCCCCAGCAGGAAGGGGAGGTAGACCAGGGTGAACATGCTCGCCGACGTGTCGGCGACGAACCCGTCCGCCCCGCCCCGCAACCGCCACACCAGGGCGGCGATCGCGGTCAGGGCGGTGGCGCCCAGCAGCCACTCGGGGCCGCCGAAGTAGGCGGCCACCTGCATGGCGACGCCGCCGGCGGCCAGGGGGACCACCGCGACGTCCATCCCCTTGCTGGCGAACGCCCGGTTGAGCTCGCGCATGCCGATCAGCACCCCCGCGGAGGTGATGATCGTGAACAGCGCGGGCCAGGGGAAGATCGAGAAGAAGACCAGTGCGCCCAGGAGGCAGCCGCTGGCGATGGCCACCGGGAGGTTGCGGCCCGTCTTGACCGGCTCACCTCCCGGCTTGTGCAGCACGAAGCGCTGACCGGCGGCCCTGTCGGCCCCGGCGTCGCCGGGGCCGACCTGCTGATCGTCGTCGGGTCTGTGCTCCGGCGAGTGGTCATCGCCTCCGGAGCCGCTGGAAGGAGTCGTCACCGGCTAGACCTCAAGGAGTTCCGATTCCTTGTGCTTGAGGAGCTCGTCGACGGAGGCGACGTACTTGTGGGACAGCTCGTCCAGCTCCGCCTGCGCACGGTGGGCCTCGTCCTCGCCGACCTCGCCCGCCTTGACGGCCTTCTCGAAGGCGTCCTTGGCGCGGCGGCGGACGTTGCGGATCGAGATCTTGGCGTCCTCGCCCTTGGTGCGCGCGACCTTCACGTACTCCTTGCGGCGCTCCTCGGACAGGTCCGGGAAGACGACCCGGATGACCTGGCCGTCGTCGGACGGGTTGACGCCCAGGTCGCTGTTGCGGATGGCGTTGATGATCGAGGTCCGGGAGTTGACGTCGAACGGTGAGATGACCACCATGCGCGGCTCGGGGACCGAGAAGGACGCGAGCTGGTTGATCGGCGTCGGCGCGCCGTAGTAGTCCACGGTGATCTTGTTGAACGTCGCCGGCGTGGGACGCCCGGTGCGGATCGCCGCGAAGTCCTCCTTCGCGACGATGACGGCCTTCTCCATCTTCTCCTCGGCTTCGAGGAGGGTCTCTTCGATCATGGGGCGCTCCCGGTTCTCGGCTGTGGTGTGCGTGGCTTGAGGGTGTCGCCGCGGCCGCCTCAGGCGGGGGTCGGCCCGACGATGGTGCCGATCTTCTCACCGCGGACGGCGCGCAGGATGTTGCCCTGGCTCATCAGGTCGAAGACGACGATGGGCAGCCCGTTGTCCATGCACAGGCTGACGGCGGTGGCGTCCATGACCTTGAGGCCGCGGGTGAGGACCTCGTTGTAGTTGAGCTTGTCGAACTTGACCGCGTCCGGGTTGCTCCGGGGGTCGGAGTCGTAGACCCCGTCGACCTGGGTGCCCTTGAGGACGGCCTGGGCGCCGATCTCCAGGGCGCGCTGGGCCGCGGTCGTGTCGGTGGAGAAGAACGGGGCGCCCAGGCCGGCGCCGAAGATGACCACACGGCCCTTCTCCAGGTGGCGCACGGCGCGGCGGGGGATGTACGCCTCGGCGACCTGGCTCATGTGGATGGCGGTCTGGACGCGGGTGTCCACGCCCAGGCGCTCCAGGAAGTCCTGGAGGGCGAGGCAGTTGATGACGGTGCCGAGCATGCCCATGTAGTCGGCGCGGCCGCGCTCGATGCCGCCCTCGGTGAGCTGGGCGCCGCGGAACATATTGCCGCCGCCCACCACGACCGCGACCTGGATGCCCTCGGACACGGCCTCGGCGATGGACTCGGCGACGTACTGGACGACCTCCGGGTCGATGCCCAGGCCGCCCCCGCCGGCGAAGGCCTCGCCGGAGAGCTTGAGCATCACGCGCTTCCAGCCTGCGTCGTGCATGGCGGGTTCGGTGTTCGTCGCTGCGTTCACGGCCTGTGGCCTCCCTTGTCGTCCCCGAGCGGCACAGGGTCCCCCGAGTGCTCCTGCTGCGGGCGGTGGGGGTCGTCATGCCCTCCGAAACCGCCCATATCCACCGAAGGTGCCGGGGAGAGCGTTCTCCCCGGCACCTCCATCATGTCAAAACCTAGGCCTGGCCGACCTTGAAGCGGGCGAAGCGCTTGACCGTGACGCCGGCGGCGTCGACGACCTGCTGGACCGTCTTCTTGTTCTCCTTGACGAACGGCTGGCCGAGCAGCGTCACGTCCTTGAAGAAGCCGTTGAGGCGGCCCTCGACGATCTTGGGGATCGCCTGCTCGGGCTTGCCCTCCTCGCGGGTGGTCTGCTCGGCGATGCGGCGCTCGTTCTCGACGACCTCGGCGGGCACCTCGTCCTTGGAGACGTACTGCGGGGCCATCGCGGCGATCTGCTGCGCGAGGTCCTTGCCGACCTCCTCGTCCGCCTTGTCCAGCTCGACCAGGACGCCCATGGTCGGGGGCAGGTCCGGGTCGGACTTGTGCAGGTAGGCGGAGACGTAGGCGCCGTCGAACTTGGCGAAGCGGCGGAACTCCAGCTTCTCGCCGATGATCGCGCTCTTCTCCTCGATGTAGCCCTGGAGGGTCTTCCCGGGCTCGATCTCGGCGGCGGCGACGGTGGCGAGGTCGTCGCTGTCCTGGGCGGCGACGAAGTCGGCGACCTGGTCGGCCAGCTCGATGAACTGGGCGTTCTTGGCGACGAAGTCGGTCTCGCAGTTGAGCTCGATGAGGGTGGCCTTGCCCTCGCCCTGCTGGCGGAGGACGACCGTGCCCTGGGCGGCGGTGCGGCCCGCGCGCTTGTCGACGGACTTGGCGCCCTTGATGCGCAGGGCCTCGACGGCCTTGTCGAAGTCGCCGTCGGCCTCGGTCAGGGCCTTCTTGCAGTCCATCATGCCCGCGCCGGTCATGTCGCGCAGCTTCTTGACGTCCGCGGCGGTGAAGTTCGCCATGACTGTTGGATTCCCTTGGAAGTGAAGTCTGTACGGAAGGTGAGCGGTCCGTACACCCCGCGTGCCGCCCCGCTCGAAGGCGGAGCGGCACCGGGGTGTCGTGGGTCCCGGGGGACCGACTGCTACTCGGCGGCCGGGGTGTCCTGGGCCGGGGTCTCCTCGGCCGGAGCCTCGTCGACGGTGGCGGCCTCGGACTCGGCGACGGCCTCGGCGGCGGGCTCGGGGGTCTGGACCGGGACCTCGGAGGCGTCCTGGCCGGCCCCGACGGAGTCGGCGGTCTCGCCCTTGCCCTCGAGGATCTCGCGCTCCCACTCGGCCAGGGGCTCCTCGGCGGCCTTCTGCTCACCGGCGCCGGAGCGGGTCAGCAGACCGTCGGCCACGGCGTCGGCGATCACGCGGGTCAGCAGGCTGACACTGCGGATGGCGTCGTCGTTACCCGGGATCGGGTAGTCGACCTCGTCCGGGTCGCAGTTGGTGTCGAGGATCGCGACGACCGGGATGTTGAGCTTCCGGGCCTCGCTGATCGCGATGTGCTCCTTCTTGGTGTCCACGATCCACACGGCGCTGGGCACGCGGGACATGTCGCGGATACCGCCGAGGGTGCGCTCGAGCTTCTCCTTCTCGCGGCGGAGGTTGAGGAGCTCCTTCTTGGTGAGCGAGGAGCCGGCGACGTCGTCGAAGTCGATCTCCTCCAGCTCCTTCAGGCGCTGCAGCCGCTTGTGGACGGTGGAGAAGTTGGTGAGCATGCCGCCCAGCCAGCGCTGGTTGACGAACGGCATGCCGACGCGGCGGGCCTGCTCGTCGATGGCCTCCTGCGCCTGCTTCTTGGTGCCGACGAACAGGACGGTGCCGCCGTGGGCGACCGTCTGCTTGACGAACTCGTAGGCGCGGTCGATGTGCGCCAGCGACTTCTGGAGGTCGATGATGTAGATGCCGTTGCGCTCCGTGAGGATGAAGCGCTTCATCTTCGGGTTCCAGCGACGGGTCTGGTGCCCGAAGTGGACGCCGCTCTCCAGGAGCTGGCGGGTCGTCACGACTGTGGCCATGACAGGTCCTCCTAGTGGTGGCGGGGATAGGGCTCCCCGCCTTCGGTTGTTCCTGACGCCCCGGCCGTACCGCCACTCCGCCGAGGCGGTGTGGACCGTGGGTACGACCCCTCCGGAGGGAGGCTGGTGGACGTGCGTAGTGTGTTCGGCCCGGTGGGCCACAGATGATTCTATCCTCCGCGGGGAACGGGCCGGACCTGCGCGGGGGGCGGCCCCCGCGGTCGTCCACAGGCCGGCGGAAAAGCCCGCCCGCCGGGCCCGCGGCGGCGAACCTGGATGTATGCGGAACCTCGTGCCCCTCCTCCTGCCCGTCCTCCTCCTGCTGGCCTGCCTCCTGCCCGCTCCCCCGGCGGCCGCCGGCGCCGACTGGCGGTGGCCGCTGGACCCGGCGCCGCGGGTGCTGCGGCCCTTCGACCCGCCCGAGCGCCCCTGGCTGCCCGGCCACCGCGGCGCCGACCTGGCCGCAGAGCCCGGCCAGGAGGTCCTCGCGGCCGGCCCCGGCCGCGTCCACTTCGCCGGCACGGTCGCGGGCACGCCCGTGGTGTCGGTCTCCCACGGCGGCCTGCGCACCACCTACCTGCCGGTGGAGACCGGCCTGGCCCGCGGCGACCCGGTGACCGCCGGGCAGGTCATCGGCACCGTCGCCGCCGCGCCGCGGCACTGTCCGCAGCGCGCCTGCCTCCACTGGGGCCTGCTCCGGGGCCGGGACTACCTCGACCCGCTCTCCCTGCTGGGCCCCGTCCCCGTCCGCCTCCTCCCCCGCACCCCCTGACCCGCCGCCGGCGAACCGCGCCCACCCGCGCGAGCAGCCGGTCGCCGGTGGCACCCGCCTCCGGCATGCCCAGGTGACGGGAAGGGCGTCGCCGCGCCCGCGACGGGGCCTCCCGGGACGGCGAAGGCCATCGGCGGCGGACACGCGCCCGCCGGCTCGGGCGACCGGTCGCCGGTGGCACCCGCCTCCGACATGCTCGGCGACGGGAAGAACGTCGCCGCACCCGACCGGTTGCCCGGGGCGGCGGTGCCGTCGGCGCTGGCCGGCGCGCACCCGGTCGTCACCTGGCCCACCGGCCCGGGCGGTCGGCACCCGCCTCCGGCATGCCCAGGTGACGGGAAGGGCGTCGCCGCGCCCGCAACGGGGCCTCCCGGGACGGCGAAGGCCATCGGCGGCGGCCGACACGCGCCCACCGGCCAGGGTCTCAGGCGCGGGGGTGGGAGCGGCGGTAGACGTCGCGGAGGCGGTCGACGGAGACGTGGGTGTAGATCTGCGTGCTGCGGGGGCTGGCGTGGCCCAGGAACTCCTGGACGCTGCGGAGGTCGGCGCCGCCGTTGAGGAGGTGGGTGGCGGCGCTGTGGCGCAGGTCGTGCGGGGCGGCGTCCAGGCCCGCGGCGCCCAGGTGGGCGTGGACGTCCTCGCGGGCGCGGCGCACGTCCAGGCGCCCGCCGCGCACGCCCAGGAACAGGGCCGGGCCGCTGGACGGGCCGACCAGTGCCGGACGGCCGACGGCGAGCCAGTCGTCCAGGGCGTCCAGGGCCGGGGCGCCCACCGGGACGGTGCGCTCCTTGTCGCCCTTGCCGACGACGCGCACGGTGGTGCGGGCGCGGTCGACGTCGTCCACGTCCAGGGAGCACAGCTCGGCGACGCGCACTCCCGTGGCGTAGAGCAGCTCCACCACGGCGCGGCGGCGGGTGCCCACCGGGGTGTCGTCCACCGGGCGCGACAGCGCGGCCTCGGCCTGGGCCTCGTCCAGGACGGCGGGCAGCGCGCGCCGCTGGGACGGGGCGGACAGGCGCGGCCCCGGGTCGGCGGCGAGCACGCCCTCCCGGTGCAGGTAGCGGGTGAAGGCGCGGACGGCGGCCACCCGGCGGGCGACGGTGGAGCGGCCCGCCCCCCGGTCGCGGGCGCGGGACAGCCAGGCGCGCACCGCGGGCACGTCGAGGTCGCGGACCTCCAGCCCCTGCTCCTCCAGGTCCTCCAGCAGGGACCGCAGGTCGGCGAGGTAGCCGCGCACGGTGTGCGGGGAGCGGCCCAGCTCGCCCGCCAGGTGGGCGGCGAAGCCGTCGAGCGGGCTCACCGGCGGGGCAGGCAGGCGATGCCGTCGATCTCCACCATGTAGGTGGGGTCGATGAGGGCGCTCACCTCCACCAGGGTCGAGGTGGGCCGGTGCCCCTCGGGCAGGCGGGACAGGAGCGCGGAGCGGAACTCCTCCAGGTCGCTGATGTGCCGCAGGTAGTAGGTGAGCCGCACCACGTGGCTCAGGTCCGCGCCGTGGCGGGCGAGGATCGCCTCGATGTTGCTCAGGACCTGCCGGGTCTGGCCGCCGATGTCCCCGGCGACCTCTCCGGCGGGACCCACCGGGACCTGGCCCGAGATGAACAGCAGCGGGCCGTCGGCGGTCAGGGCGTCACTGTAGGGCTTGGCCATGGACGCACGGTATCAGCGCGCCTCCGGCGGAGCGGTGCGCCGGACCACGCCGCGGGCGGGTTCGGCCCCGTCGAGGGCCCCGGAGCGGACCCGGGCGGCCAGGGCGCGGGCGACGATCCGGTCGGTGACCGCCGGGAGGTGCCGGGCCAGGAAGAACTCGACCGCGCCCCGGCGGGTGGTCGGCAGGTCGCGGCGGGGGCGGCGCGACAGCCCCGCCAGCAGCACGGTGTCCACGACGCCGTCCAGGCTCTCGTAGGTGCTCATCCCCTCCAGGGACAGCCCCGCCCGGGCGGTCGAGTCGTGGATGGGACTGCGCACCATCGACGGGTAGACGCAGGTGACGGTCACGTGCGGGGCCAGCTCCAGGCGCAGGGCGTCGGCGTAGGCGACGAGCGCGCGTTTGGAGGCCCCGTAGGCGGCGGCCAGGGGCAGCTGCATGACGGCCATGCGCGAGGACACCATGACCACCCGGCCCCGGGAGTCGACGAGGGCGTCCACGCAGGCGGCGCCGACCCGCCAGGCGCCGAGCAGGTTGACGTCCAGCTGGCGGCGGACCTCGGCGCCCGGGGGCAGCTCGGCCGGCGCGGGCCCGCCGATCCCGGCGTTGTTGACCAGCAGGTCGAGCCCGCCCAGCCGGGACAGCGCCCCGGCGACGGCCGCGGGCACCGCGGCGTCGTCGGTGAGGTCGCAGGCGAGGACCTCGACGGGGTCGTCTTCGCGGGGGCGGGCGTCCAGCCCGACGACCCGCGCGCCCGCGTCGCTCAGCCTCGTGCACAGGGCCCGGCCGAAGGTGCCCGAGGCCCCGGTGACCAGGACGCGCAGGCCGCGGGGGTCGCGGCGGCCGCCGGACAGCAGGTCGCGCAGGGGTCGGCTCATCGGGGGCTCTCCTGGGGGCGGGCGGGCGCGAAGGCGCGTTCGGGGCGGGCGGCCAGGCGCCTGGCCCCGGCGGCGCGCTCGCGGGGCAGGTCGGCGACGTAGTGGTCGAAGTCCACCCGCATCATGGGGCGCCTGTCGCCCCAGCGGGCGGTGGCGGCACGCAGGTCGCGGGCGACGGCCCGGCGCTGCGCGGCCGGGTCGGGCAGGGCGTACTCCCCCGCCAGGTGGGCGGCCACGAGCTCGCCCTGGGCCTCCACGACGGGCAGGGCGGCGCCGGTGGACTGCATGAGGCCGACGAACGCCAGGCTCGGGTCGTCCAGGTGGAACACCCGCTTGTACAGGGGCAGGCGCTCGGGGTCGGGGCCGGTCCAGCGCTCGCCGAGGAAGGGGAGGGTGACGCGGTAGCCGGTGGCCCAGACGACGGTGTCGACGGTGTCGCCGCTCCCGTCGGCGAACACCGCCCGGTCGCCCTCGAAGCGCGCGATCCCCGGCCGGACGGCGATCTCGCCGTGGGTGAGGCGGCTCAGGACGGTGTCGCTGACCGTGGGGTGGTTCTGGAGCAGTCCGCCGGAGGGGGCGGGCAGCCCGTAGTCCTGGGGGCGGCCCACGGCCAGCCGCAGCAGGATCTGGGCGACGGCCTGGCGGATACGCCAGGGCAGCACGGCCAGGGCCCCGCCGGTCGCGTCGGAGGGCCGCCCGAACAGGTACTTGGGCACGATGTGGACGCCGCGGCGGGCCGACAGCAGGACGGGCCCGCGGGCGACGTGGGAGGCGTCGACGGCGATGTCCATGGCGGAGTTGCCGGTGCCGACGACCAGGACCCGGCGGCCCCGGAACGGTTCGGGGTCGCTGTAGTCGCGGGCGTGCATGTGGACGCCTGAGAAGTCGCCCGGGTAGGCCGCGGCGGGCATGCGGGGGTCGCTGTTGTGCCCGTTGGCGACGACGACGGCGTCGTAGCGGGCGGTGTCCCGGCCGGCGGCCACCTCCCAGCGGCCGTCCTCCGTGCGCTCCACCGAGGTGACGTCGGTGCCGAACCGGATGTGCCCGGTCACCCCGAAGGCGTCGGCGTAGTCGGCGAGATATCCGGCCACGAGGTCCGCCGACGGGTAGTCGGGCCACGTCCGCGGCATGGGGCGGGCGGCGAACCCGGTGCGCCCCCGGCTGGTGTTGAGGTGCAGGGAGGCGTAGGCCGGGGAGCCGGGGGCCGTGCGCACCCACAGCCCGCCGGGGCGGTCGCCGCGTTCGTGGACCACCGGTTCCAGGCCGCGGTCCAGCAGGGCCTTGGCGGCGGCCAGACCCGCCGCCCCGGCTCCGATCACGGCGACGCGTGGGCGGCTTATGGGTGGCCTTTCGTGGGGGCGGCGCCCGCCGGGCCCTTCCCGGTTCGGCGGGCGCCGCGGTACTCGGGGGTGTTCCCGCCCCGTCGGCGCCGGGCCCGGGGCGGGGACCGGCGCCGGCGGGGCGGCCGTGGGCCGGTGTGCTCGGGGAGGGCGCGGCTTCCGGGACGCGGCCCTGTTCGGGGAGAGGGGGCCGCCGCCGCACACCGGCCGCCCGGATGCCGGGCTTGTGCGCGGGACCAATCGTAAGCGTCCCCCTGCCCGAAGGACATGGTCACGGACACACCCTTGCCCGGCGGGGTTGTGCTCCGCCACAATCCGGCGGGACGCACGAGGAGGCGCTGATGGATCCGCGGGGGGACTGGGACGGCGTGGTCGCCGTCATCGAACAGGTGGTGGCCGACGACCGGCTGCTGGCGGCGACCGTGGCCGGTGTCCGCGGCTCGGTGCGCGAGGTGGCCGCGCTCACCCCGGGCGACATGAGCGCGCACACCCGGGCGCTGCTGCTGGCCGCGACCCGGGCGGTGGCGGCCCGGCGCGGGCCCACCGAGGCCGAGCTGGGCTTCGTCCAGGAGCTCGGGGTGACCCGGGCCCTCCAGGGCGTCCCGGTGGAGGCGGTGCTGTCCGCGATCCATGTCGCCGAACGCGGGATCTGGGCGCACGTCCGGGAGATCGCCCGGGCCCACGGGGTGGGCGCCGAGCGGCTGCTCGACATGCGCGAGCTGTACGAGGACTGGGCCGAGGCGGTGCGCGGCCGCCTGATCACCGCCCACCGCGAGACCCTGGCCGACCGGGAGCGGTCCGCCACCGCCCGGGACACCGCCCTGCTGCTGCGCCTGCTGGAGGGCGGATCGGCGGCGACGCTGGCCGCCGCCGAAGCGGGCCTGCCCCCGGAGCTGTGGGTGGTGGCGGCCCGCTCCGGGGAGCCGGTGGGCAGCGCCGCCCGCTGGGAGCGGGACCTGCGCGGCCCGGCCCCGGTCCTGGCGGCCGAGGTGGACGGGCTCTTCGTGGCGGTGCTGGCCCGCTCCCCCGCCCCGGACGCCCTGCCGGGGCCGGCGGGCCTGGCCGGGCCCGGGCAGCCGGAGCACGTGTCCAAGCTGCGGCGCCTGGCCGCGTCGGCGCTGGCGGCGGCCGAGGCCGCGGGCCGCACGGGGGTGGTGCACATCGCCGGCCTGGCCGCGCTGGCCGCCGTGGTGGAGCGCGACGACCTGGCCGGAGTGCTGGCGCGGCACCACGCTCCGGCCCGCCGTGCGCTCGGGGCGAACGCGCTGCCCGTGGCCCGGGCCGTGCGCGCCTGGTTCGAGTGCGACCGCGACGTGGCGAGGACCGCCGAGGCCCTGTTCGTGCACCCGAACACCGTGCGCAACCGGCTCCAGCGCTTCGCGGAGGCCACCGGAACGGACCCGTACACGCCGCTGGGCGCGGTGGACGCCTGGTGGCTGTGCCGGACCTGGCTGCTCGCCGCCGAGTGACCTCACCGGACGGGCCGCCACCCCGCGGGGCAGCGCTCCACGAGCCCGGCGGCGGCCAGCAGTCCCAGCGCCCGCATGGTGGACTCCAGGTCCCGGCCGCAGGCCCGGGCGATGACCGCGGGCCCGCCCCCGCCGCGGGGGACCGCGGCCAGCACCCGGGCGCTCTCGGGCGCCAGCTCGGCGGTGACCCGCACCGGGCCGGGCGGGACCCCGCCCAGGGGCCCGATCTGGTCGAGCACGTCCTCGGCGCTCGTGACGCAGGCCGCCTGCCGGTCGCGCAGCAGCAGGTGGCAGCCCGCGGACATCGCCGAGGTGACCGGGCCGGGGACGGCCATGAGCACCCGGTGCAGCTCCGCGGCGTGCGCGGCGGTGTTGAGCGCCCCGCTGCGCAGCCCGGCCTCGACCACCACGGTGCCGGGGGTGAGCGCGGCGATGAGCCGGTTGCGGACCAGGAAGTCCTTGGCCCGCGGGCGCAGGCCGACGGGGCGCTCGCTCACCAGGACCCCGGTGCGGGCGATGTCGGTGAACATCCCCGCGTGGCCGCGCGGGTAGTCCACGTCCGGCCCGCAGGCGAGCACGACCACGGTGGCGCCCGCCGCGTGGGCGGCCCGGTGCGCGGCGCCGTCGATGCCGTAGGCCCCGCCGGACACCACCACGACGGAGCGCTCGGCCAGGTCGTAGGCGAGTTCGGCGGCGACGTGCCCGCCGTAGGGGGTGGCCGCCCGGGAGCCGACGATCGCCACCGAGCGCAGGCACAGGTTGCGCAGGTCGCCGCGGCCGCGCACCCACAGTCCGTGCGAGCGGCGGCCGCCGGGGGCGTCCAGCGCCTCCAGCCTGCCGGGCCACTCGGGGTCCCCCGGCGCCACGAACCTGACCCCGGCCGCGGCCGAGGCCGCCAGCAGGGCGTCGACGTCCACTCCGCGGGCCTGCGCGTGCCAGCGCCGCCAGCGCAGCGCCACCCGGTCCCGGTCCACGACCGCCTCCCCGTCCGCGGGCCCGCTCGGCGGCGGCGCCCCGGCCACCAGGTCCGCCCACACCCGCGCCGCCCCGTGTTCGGCGAGCACCGCCCCCAGCCACGGGTCCCCGGGCGGGGCCACCGTCGTCAGCGCCGCCAGGGCCCGCACCTCGTCCTCGTCCACCGCACCGCTCCTCGCCTCGCCCGTCACCGCGGCCCGCCCCGGGCCGCACTCCCCCGCCGCCGCCCGCCCGGTGGGCCCCACGGCCCGGTCCCGGCGTCACCAGGCGCGGCCGGACCACAGCGCGAAGGCATAGGCCACCTCCTCCTCCCCGGGGCGGTCGCGGTCCGCCAGGTCCGCCAGCGTCCAGGCGACGCGCAGGGTGCGGTCCACCCCGCGCGCGCTGATCCGGCCCTGGTCCATGGCCGTCCCGAGGATGCGCAGCGCGCCGGGCTCCACGGGGAACTCCCGGCGCAGGTGGGCGCCGGGCACCTGGGCGTTGGCGGTCCACGGGGTCCGCTCCAGGCGGGCGGCCGCCCGCCCGCGGGCCGCGAGCACCCGGGCGCCCACCACCGCCGAGGACTCGGCGAAGGCCCGGTCCGCGAGCAGTTCGGCCCGGCCCACCTGGGGCAGCTCGACCTTGAGGTCGATCCTGTCCAGCAGCGGCCCGGAGATCCGGGAGAAGTAGCGGCGCCGCTCCCCGGCGGGGCAGTCGCACAGGGCGCCCGGCTTGGCGCAGGGGCAGGGGTTGGCCGCCATCACCAGCTGGAACCGGGCGGGGAACACGACCGTGGAGGAGGCCCGGGCCAGCACCACCTCGCCGCGCTCCAGCGGCTCGCGCAGCGAGTCCAGCACGCCCCGTCCGAACTGCGGAGCCTCGTCCACGAAGAGCACCCCGCGGTGCGCCTTGGACACCCACCCCGGGGCGGGGTGGCCGCTGCCGCCGCCGATGATGGCCGACCGGGTGGAGGTGTGGTGCGGTGCGGCGAAGGGCGGCACCGTGACCAGCGGGGACCCGGCTGGCAGCAGGCCGGCGACCGAGTGGATGGCGGTGGCCTCCAGCGCCGCCGCCGGGTCCAGCCGGGGCAGCACCGTGGGCAGCCGCTCGGCCAGCAGGCTCTTCCCGGTGCCGGGCGGGCCGAGCATCATCAGGTTGTGCCCGCCCGCGGCGGCGATCTCCACCGCCCGCCGGGCCACCGGCTGGCCCAGCACGTCCGCCAGGTCGGGCTCGGTGTCGGCGGGGCGGCGCGGCCGCGGCGCCGGGTCGGGCGGCCGCGCCTCGGGGAGCAGGCCCTCCCGCGCCCAGCGGCACAGCTCCTCCAGGGAGTCGACCGCGACCACCTCGATGTCGGGGACCAGGGCCGCCTCGGCGGCGTTGCCCCGGGCGACCACGAAGCGGTCGTGGCCGCGCTCGCGGGCGGCGATGACCGCGGGCAGCACCCCGCGCACCGGGCGGGCCCGGCCGTCCAGCCCCAGCTCCGCGATGAGGACCGTGCCCGCCAGCGGGTCCGGCGGCACCGCCCCCTCGGCGGCCAGGACGGCGGCGGCGATGGCGAGGTCGAACATGCTGCCCGCCTTGGGCAGGCTGGCCGGGGACAGGCTGATGGTGATCTGGCCGCTGGGCCAGGCCTCGCCGCTGTTGGCCAGGGCCGCGCGGATCCGGTCGCGGGCCTCGCGCAGCGCCGCGTCGGGCAGGCCCACCAGAGTGACGCCGGGGTCGCCGCCGCCCAGGTGCACCTCGATCTCGACGACGTGTCCCTCCACCCCCAGCAGCGCGACGCAGTGGGTCCGGGCGAGCGTGATCATCGCACCCCCCGCACGGGTCGCCCGGGAGGGGGTGCGCCCTCAGGCGGCTGTGGCACCTGCCCTCCGCCCGCCCTCCCGTACCACCGGGGAACGGCGGGCTCCGCTGGAGCGGTCCGCGGGAAGGACCCGTGCCCGTGGGGCCGCCCGTAGACGGCAGGGGGCGACAGGCGAGCGGGAATCACGACGGAAAGACCGAAGGCACCCCGGCACCGCACAAGGCGAGGGCTACGGCCTCCAGGCCACCCGCCGAAGGCGGCACCAGGCCACGGATGGGCATCGCCGGAAAGGCGGGGCCCCGCCCTCCAGGGCCACCGCACAGGGCGAGGGCTACGGCCTCCAGGCCGCCCATCAAAGGCGGCGGGCGCCGGGCGGGGGTCCGGGGGGACACGCCACGGTGAGGGGCGGGCGGGCTCCCGCGGGGCGGTCATGACAGGCCCCGCTCGTGGGAGACGTACACGCGGCCGCCGGTGAGCAGGACGCCCAGGCCGTCGACGCGCAGGGGGCGCCCGGGCACCCGGCGGGCGCGGGCCCAGGCCCGGCCCAGGCGGCGCAGCCGTCCGCGCTTGCTCCGGCCGATGGCCTCCACCGGGTGTCCGTGCAGCAGCCGGGTGCGGGTCTTGACCTCGGCGACGACCAGCACGGGGCCGTCCCGCGCCACGATGTCGATCTCCCCGGCGGGGCACCGCCAGTTGCGGTCCACCACCCGTATCCCGGATCGTTCCAGGAACGCGGCGGCCAGGTCCTCACCGAGGCCGCCCAGGTCCCTCCGGTACGCGGCGTACACGTCCACGTCGACCACCTCCCGTTACCACGGTCGGTGATCGGGCGGCGTCCCGCCAGGGTCGGTTCTCTTCTGTGGATAACCGGCGTCAGTCCCTGCCGCCCTCCGCGGGCGGCAGCTCGATGTCGGCCTTGGTGATCTCCTCGACGTTGACGTCCTTGAACGTCACGACGCGGACGTTGCGGACGAACCTGGCGGGCCGGTACATGTCCCAGACCCAGGCGTCCTCCATCACGACCTCGAAGTACATCTCCCCGTTCTCGGTGGAACGCGGCTGCAGGTCGACGTGGTTGGTCAGGTAGAACCGCCGCTCGGTCTCCACGACGTAGCCGAACAGCCCCACGACGTCCCGGTACTCGCGATAGAGCTGGAGCTCCATCTCGGCCTCGTACTTCTCCAGGTCCTCAGAACTCATCCACGTGCTCGCTTTCGTCTGCAGTCTCCGGCCGGGGTGTCCGGTTCCTCCCTGTCATCCACTCGTTGTCGGCCTTCGCTCTGTTCCCAACGGGGGAAGGCCCTGGGACGTTCCACGCGAGACCCACACGGTCTGGGATCCATCATGCGTCACGGAACGGACTTTCGTGCCCGGACGAGAGGATTTCCTCGGACCGATCCCGCCGGCCGGCCCTCCGGCCGCCCGTCAGGCGTCGTCGTCGAGCCGCGCGAAGGTCTCGGGGATCCCCAGGCCGCCGGCCTGGTCGAAGGGCCAGATGATCACGAACGCCCGCCCGACCACGTGGTCGATGGGCACCGCCCCGCCCCCGGGGTTGCCCTGGTTGCGCCGGGAGTCGGAGGAGATCGCCCGGTGGTCGCCCATCACCCACACGTGCCCCTCGGGCACCGTGACCGGCCCGAACTCCTCGTGCGAGGTCAGGCTGCCCGGGTAGAGGTACTCCTCCTCGTCCAGGGCGACGCCGTTGACCGTGACCCGCTGCTGCTCGTCGCAGCACTGCACCACGTCGCCGGGCAGGCCGATGACCCGCTTGATGTACTCCTTGCCGGTGGGCGCCGCGCCCAGCTGCTGCTGCACCCAGGTGAAGCCGCGCGAGACCGGGTTGGTCGGCTCGGGGATCACCACGGTGTTGGGGTCGTCCCACGACCCGTCGCCGTCGAAGACCACGACCTCGCCGCGCCGGATGTCCCGGATCTCGTAGACGACCTTGTTGACGAGCACGCGGTCGCCGACCTGCAGGGTGTTCTCCATCGACCCGGAGGGGATGTAGAAGGCCTGCATCACCCAGGTCCTGATCACGAACGCCAGTACCAGGGCGATCACGATGAGGATGGGCAGTTCCTTCCAGAACGACCCCTGCTTCTCCTTGCTCATCGACTCGTCCGCCTTCTCCTCCGCGTCGGCATCCTCGGCTTCGGAGACAGCACTGGCTCCCGAGTCCTGATCGGACTCGGGAGCCAGTGGGGAGCCGTGCTCCTCAGGGCCGGGCCGGGCGGAATCCTCGTCCTGAACCCCGTCCGCGCCGAGGTCCCTGTCGTCTGTACTCATCGAGCCGAAGCTTATACCTCGCGGGAAAACCGCGGGGGCGACTCCGGAGAGGAACCAGGCGACTACTGACCGGCGGGCTCGCGGCGCTCGCGGATGCGGGCGGCCTTGCCGCGCAGGTCGCGCAGGTAGTACAGCTTGGCGCGGCGGACACGGCCACGGGCCGCGACCTCGTACTTCTCGATCGCCGGGGTGTGGATCGGGAAGGTCCGCTCCACGCCGACGCCGTAGCTCACCTTGCGGATGGTGAAGGTCTCGCGGCTGCCGGAGCCCTGGCGGCGGATGACAACGCCCTTGAAGACCTGGACACGGGTACGGTTGCCCTCGGTCACGCGCACGTGAACGTTGAGGGTGTCACCGGGGCGGAACTCCGGGACGTCGGAACGCAGCTGGGCCTTCTCCAGCTCCTGAATGGCGGTGTGCATCTGAATCCTCATCGATAGCGCTCCGCGCCCCACCCCGCCCGCTCCGGGCGTGCGGGGGTGCGCGGGCGATGGCCCGTAAGGGTCTGACTGTCGAACCGCCCGGGTGACCGACACAGAGGCCGACGTCGTGCCGCCGGCATGCGGATGCCTGAGGATCACCAGGGGGGAACCCACCCAGTTTGCCACATCCCGTGCGGCGCACCGAACCACCTGGTCAGGTGGTCTCGGGTACACCCTCCCCGGCCTCCTCGGCCAGGACCTCCCGGTCCCGCCGGTCCAGGGACTCCGCGGGGATGGCGGCCACCAGGTCGGGGCGGTTGCGCGCGGTCTTGCGCAGCGCCTCGTCGCGCCGCCAGCGGTCGACCGCGCCGTGGTTGCCCGACAGCAGGACCGGCGGCACCCCGCGGCCGCGCCATTCGGCGGGCTTGGTGTACACCGGGCCCTCGACCAGGTTCTCCATGCCCCCGGAGGCGAACGAGTCCTGCACCGCGGACTCCCGGTTGCCCAGCACCCCGGGCAGCAGCCGGGTGATCGCCTCGACCATGACCAGGGTCGCCGACTCCCCGCCGTTGAGCACGTAGTCGCCGATGCTGATCTCCTCGACGGGCATCCGCTCCGCGGCGTCCTGGGCGACCCGGGAGTCGATGCCCTCGTAGCGGCCGCAGCCGAACACGAGGTGCCCCTCCCCCGCCAGCCTCTCGGCGTCGGCCTGCCGGAAGGGGCGGCCGCTGGGGGTGGGCAGGATGAGCCGGGCGGGCGCGTCGCCGACCACGGCGTCCAGCGCCTCGCCCCACGGCTCGGGCTTCATCACCATGCCGGGGCCGCCGCCGTAGGGGGTGTCGTCCACGGTGTTGTGGCGGTCGTGGGTCCACGAGCGCAGGTCGTGGACGTGCACGTCGAGCAGCCCGGAGGCGCGCGCCCTGCCGATGAGGGACAGCTCCAGCGGCGCGAAGTAGTCGGGGAAGATGCTGATGATGTCGATGCGCACGGTGCGCCCTTCAGTCGGCGAGGTCGAGCAGCCCCGGGGGCGGGTCCAGGACGATCCGGCCGCCGGGCACGTCCACCTCGGGGACCAGCTCCGCGACGAACGGGACGAGCACCTCGCGGCCGCCGGGGGCGGCCAGGACCAGGACGTCCTGGGCATTGTGGAGCACGTCGTCCACCGTCCCGACCTCCTCGCCGTCGGTCGTCACGGCGGTCAGGCCGATGAGCTCGTGGTCGTGGAACTCGTCGGGGTCGCCGGTGGGCCCCAGGTCCTCGGAGTCGATGAGCAGGGTGGTCCCGCGCAGCTCCTCGGCGGCGGTGCGGTCGGCGACGCCCTTGAAGCGCACCAGCAGGCGGCCGCTGTGCACGCGCACCGCCCCGACGGTCAGCGGACCGCCTCCGGGCCGGTCGGTCTCCAGGACGGAGCCGACGAAGAACCGCTCCTCGGGGGTGTCGGTGCGCACGTCGATGGCGACGTCGCCGCGGATGCCGTGGGCGCGGCCGATACGGCCGACCACCAGACGCATGGGACTCCGTCCTCCCTCCCGCCCTCGCGCGGGGTAGTCGGGGAACAAGGGGAAACTCGGGTGCCGGGAACGGCGGGGAAAAGACCGTGCCCGGGGCCGTGTGGCCCCGGGCACGGCTGCGGGGGCGCCGACCGAGATCGGCGCCCCCGCAAGGCGCGTCAGCGCACTTCGTTCAGGTCCAGCAGATCGACGCGGACGTAGCGGCCGCCGGCCAGCGCACCGATGACGGTGCGCAGGGCCTTGGCGGTGCGTCCGTTACGGCCGATCACCTTGCCGAGGTCGTCGGGGTGCACCCGGACCTCCAGGACTTTGCCCTTGCGGAGTCGTTTGACCCGCACCTGGACATCGTCGGCGTTCGCAACGATCCCCTTCACGAGGTGCTCAAGCGCCTCTTCCAGCACGTCAGGCCTCGCCCTCGGACTTCTCGGCCTCAGCGGTCTCGGCGGCGGGCTTCTCCGCCTTCTTCTTCGGGGCGGCGGTCTTCTTCTCGGCGCCCGGGAGCACGAGCTCCTTCAGGGCGGCCTGGAAGGCGGCCTCCTTGGCCTCCGGGTCCTTGGCCTCGGCGACCTTCAGCGGAGCCGGCGCGGCCAGGCCCTTGAACTTCTGCCAGTCACCGGTCTTGCGCAGGAGGACCTTGACCGCGTCGGAGGGCTGGGCGCCCACGCCGAGCCAGTACTGGACCCGCTCGGAGTCGACCTCGATGAGGCTCGGGTGCTCCTTGGGGTGGTACTTGCCGATCTCCTCGATCGCCTTGCCGTCACGCTTGGTGCGGGCGTCGGCGACGACGATGCGGTACTGGGGCGTACGGATCTTGCCCATACGCTTGAGCTTCAGTTTGACAGCCACTGGAGTGGTCTTCTCCCGATTAACGGTTGAGGCGCCCGGCGGGGCGGCCACGTGGGGTTGTGGAGCCCACCGGAACAGACGTGGGCGGCGGGCTAGTTAGAGGGCCGGCCCGCCACCGTTAGTCGACTACTCATTGTGCCAGACACCCGCGGGTTCCTTGGACAGCCCCGCGGCGTGGCCTACTTCTCAGGCAGCTTGAACCCCGACAGGTCGGGCATGTTCGGCATTCCGCCGCCGCCGAACGCGGGGGGCAGCTGCGGCTGCTTGCCGCCGCCGAGCCCCGGCGGCAGCTGCGGCTGGGCGTTCTCCTGCTGCTCCTTGCGGCGCTGCTGGCGCTCCAGCTCCTGCTGGCGGGCCTTCATCGGGTTGCCGCTGCGCTGCTTGCCCTTCTTCTTCTGCTGGGCCTTGGCCTTCTTGCGGGCCCCGCCGCCACCGCCCATGCCGGGCATGCCGGGGATCCCGGGCATGCCGCCGTTCTTCATCTTGCGCATGACCTTCTGCGCCTCGAAGAACCGGGTGACCAGGTTGTTGACGTCGCCGACCTGCGTGCCCGAACCGTTGGCGATGCGCAGCCGGCGCGAGCCGTTGATCATCTTGGGGTTGGCCCGCTCGCCGGGCGTCATCGACTGGATGATCGCCTGGAGGCGGTCCAGGGCCTTGTCGTCGATGTTGTCGATCTGCTCGCGCATCTGGCCCATGCCGGGCATCATGCCGAGCAGGTTGCCGATGGGGCCGAGCTTGCGGACCATCATCATCTGCTGGAGGAAGTCGTCCAGCGTGAAGTCCTCGTCCGACGCCATCGTCGAGGCCATCTTCTGGACCTCGGCCTCGTCGAACGTGCGCTGCGCCTGCTCGATGAGCGTGAGCACGTCACCCATGTCCAGGATGCGCGAGGCCATCCGGTCCGGGTGGAACAGGTCGAAGTCGTCCAGCTTCTCGCCGGTGGAGGCGAACATGATGGGACGGCCGGTGATGTGCCGGATCGACAGCGCGGCACCGCCGCGCGCGTCGCCGTCGAGCTTGGTGAGGGCGACCGCGTCGTAGCCGACCCCGTCCAGGAAGGCCTGGGCGGTGTTGACGGCGTCCTGGCCGATCATCGCGTCGACGACGAAGATGATCTCGTCCGGCGACACGACGTCGCGGATGTCCGCGGCCTGCTGCATCATCTCGGTGTCCACACCGAGGCGGCCGGCGGTGTCGATGATGACGATGTTGTGGTTGTTGCGCCGCGCGAACTCGATGGAACCGCGCGCGACCTCGACCGGGTCGCCCACGCCGTTGCCGGGCTCGGGCGCGAAGACGGGGGCGCCGGCGCGCTCGCCGACGACCTGGAGCTGGGTGACCGCGTTGGGACGCTGGAGGTCGGCGGCGACCAGCAGCGGCGTGTTGCGCTGCGCGGCCAGCCACTTGGCGAGCTTGCCCGCCAGGGTGGTCTTACCGGCGCCCTGGAGGCCCGCCAGCATGATGACGGTGGGCGGGTTCTTGGCGTAGCGGATCTGCCGGGTCTCGCCGCCGAGGACCTCGATGAGCTCCTCGTTGACGATCTTGATGACCTGCTGGGCCGGGTTGAGGGCCTTGGAGACCTCCTCGCCCCGGGAGCGCTCCTTGATCCGCGCGATGAAATCACGGACCACGGGCAGGGCGACGTCCGCCTCCAGCAGCGCGAGACGGATCTCCCGCGCGGTCGCGTTGATGTCCTCCTCGGACAGGCGCCCCTTGCCCCGCAGCGAGGAGAAGACCGATGTCAGCCGGTCGGAAAGCGTCTCGAACACGAGTGTGGCCAGTCCTTCGTCTCGGAATTGGTCTCTAAGCCTACCCGGACCTCGTCACACCGGCGGAAACCCGTCGGGGGCCCGGAACGGGGAGGAGGGGCCGGGAAACCCCGGCCCCTCCTCCACCCGGACGCGGAGCGTGTCAGTTGCCGCCCCCGTCCTCCTCGCTCTCCTCGTCCGCGGGCTCTCCGCCGCCGGACAGCGTGGCCTCGCGCTGCTCGTTCAGGGCCTCCAGCATGCTCTCCTGCTGGCTTCCGGGCAGGCCCCGGGTGCTCAGGGTGGCGTTGCCGTCGATCGTGTACGTCTGCTGGGTCTGGCTGACGATGTTGTAGTCGGCGCTGCACGACAGGTCCAGCGTGCCGCCCGCCTCCAGGTTCCCGCTGTCGTCGCAGGTCTGCTCGCCGATCTCGGAGTTGCTGAAGGTCACGTCCATGCGGACGGCGACCGTCCCGCTGCCGGTCCCGGCGGCGTCGCGGACGGTGCCCGACCAGGTGCAGTTGGGGCCGTCCTCGCAGGTCATCTCGGCCTGGCCCTCCCAGCCGACCTCGATGCGCGCGTCGCGCGAGGAGCCGAGCTCGTCCGTGGTGGCGGCGATGACCCCGTCGTAGAGCTCCTCGACGGCGGCGGTGTCGGCCTCGGCCAGGTCCAGGCGGACCTGGGGACCGCTCTCGGCCTCCGGCGCCACGAGCTCCTCGATGGCGATGCGCTTGATCTGGCCGCTCTCGGCGTCGATCCACATCTGGTTGCGCTCGCCCGCCAGGTCGATGCGGTGGGTGAGGGTGCCGTCCAGGTTCTCCTCGACGGCCTCGTCCGACTCCAGCTCGATGCCGCCCAGGATCTCGGCGAGGACCGGCGGGGCGAGCACGGCGCTGGGGTCGATCCCGGCCTGCGCGCCGGAGGCCCGCACCCAGTTGCCGCCGAACTCGTCGAAGTCGGGCGCGAAGACGCCCTGGTCGAGCCAGAAGTCCTCCAGCGCCCGGATGAAGATCCGCCCGTCGGCGCTGATGAGGTCGGCCTCGATGCTGCCGGAGCGGATGGTGCCGTTGGCGGCGCCGCCGTCGGCGACGGTGAGCGAGGCGTCGCGCACGTCGGCGCCCACGCTCTCGGCGACCTGGCCGGTGGCGACCAGGCCCTGGTACCCGGCGAGGTCGGTCAGCGCCTGCTCCACCAGGGGCGCGGCGGCCACCGGCTCGGCGGGCTCGGGGCTGGGCTCCTCCTCGCCGCCGCCGGGGCGCAGGTTGCTCAGGTCGATGGAGCATCCGGCCAGGCCGAGCACGACCGTCGCACCCGCCGCGGCGAGCACGGTGCGCCCGCCCCTGCGAAGCCTGTTGTGAATGACCGGCGCCATCTTGCCTCCTGACCCCGCTGTGCGGGGCACGTACGAATCAGCGTGGTTTCTTCCGGGAGTCCGGCCGGGGTGCACCCCCTCGACCTGTTCGCCCCCTGGGATGCGCCCGCGCGCCCCCGGGTTCGGGTCGGCATGGGCGCTTCGCGCGATCCGGCCGTACGACCGGCCTCGGCGGCGTCCGGCGCCCCGACCGCGCCGCCCCGCCAGGGTATCGAACCACAGCACAGAACACGGCCAACATCCGGTACGAATGCCCCC
Organism: Nocardiopsis sp. NPDC057823; assembly: GCF_042797335.1. NCBI lineage: Bacteria > Bacillati > Actinomycetota > Actinomycetes > Streptosporangiales > Nocardiopsidaceae > Nocardiopsis > Nocardiopsis sp. NPDC057823. The sequence continues at coordinate 224,886 of NZ_JBHVLR010000004.1, forward strand.
ATATGCCGCGTCGGCGGTGGTTCCGTGGACGACGACGGGGCCGGCGGGGATCGCTCCCCGCCGGCCCCTGGGTCACCTCACCGCTTCAGCGGCGCAAGACCTCCGGCCTCAACGTTGAAGACTAGGCCTTGACCTGCGATGAGGCCGTCTCCCCGCCCGGAGGCGTCGGCGAGGAGACCGCTTCCGCCTCCAGCTCGTCGAGTTCGTCGAAGGCGTAGGCCGACTCGGCGTGGAGCTCGTGGTCGAGCCCGTTGGTCTCGACCTCCTCGGGGATGCGGAACCCGATGATGAGGTCGATGACCTTGCCGATGACGAAGGTGATGACGAAGGAGTAGAGCATGACGCCGACCACGGAGACGGCCTGCACGGCGAGGAGGCCGACACCGCCCCCGTAGAAGAGGCCGGCGGAGCCGCCCGTGACGTCGGCGGCCAGGAAGCCCAGGGCCAGGCAGCCGATGATGCCGCCGACCATGTGGATGCCGACCACGTCCAGGGCGTCGTCGTACTTGAACTTGAACTTCCAGCTGATGGCGTAGGCGCAGACGCCGCCGGAGACGAGGCCGAGGATGATCGCGCCGACCGGGGTGAGGTTGGCGGCGGCCGGGGTGATGGCGACCAGGCCGGCGACGGCGCCGGACGCGAAGCCCAGGGCGCTGACCTTGCCGTAGCGGATGCGCTCGACGAGCATCCACGCGGCGGTGGCGGCGGCGGTCGCGACCTGGGTGTTGACCAGGGCCAGGGCGGCGGTGCCGTCGGCGACGTAGGCGGAGCCGGCGTTGAAGCCGAACCAGCCGAACCACAGGAGCGCGGTGCCCAGCAGGACGAACGGCAGGTTGTGCGGGCGCATCGACTCGGAGCCGAAGCCCTTGCGGCGGCCGAGCACGAAGGTCAGCGCCAGGGCCGCGGCGCCGGCGTTGATGTGGACCGCGGTGCCGCCGGCGAAGTCGATGACGTTGTAGCCGCCGATGGTCATGCTCTCGATCCAGCCCTCGCCCCAGACCCAGTGGGCGACGGGGAAGTAGACCAGCAGGGCCCACACCGGGACGAACAGCAGCCAGGCGCCGAACTTGGCGCGGTCGGCGATGGCACCGCTGATCAGGGCGACGGTGATGATGGCGAACATCATCTGGAATCCGGCGTCGACCAGCAGCGGGTAGGAACCGGGGCCCTCACCCGAGTTCTCGCCGATCAGGCTGGTGAGGCCGACGTAGTCGAAGCCGCCGATGAACGCCTGCAGGGGCCCGAAACCCTCGGAGTAGGTCAGCGAGTGGCCGATCAGGACCCAGAGCATGCTCACGATGGCGATGCTGGCGAAGCTCATCAGCATCATGTTCAGGACGCTCTTGGCCCGCGACATGCCTCCGTAGAAGAAGGCCAGGCCCGGTGTCATGAGCATCACGAGCGCGGCACTGGTCAACAACCAGGCTGTCGTGCCGGTGTCAATCATTACGTCGCCTCCATAGGACGGACGGGGGATTGTCTGTGAGGGCGGCAGTCAGCGAGCGCATCATCGGGCCCGATGCAGAACACCACGCAGGCAACTGTCCGACCGGGGTGTTTCTCGGTGGCGCCCCACGTGTTGCACGGGCGTAAAAGGACAGCCAGTCGTGTTAACGCCCCGTGAACGAACCCCCCGCATGCGGCCGATGCACGTGCACCGGCGCAGGGCGACCACCCTCACATCGACTCTGGGCGATGTTCGCGCAACGCAGCGTCACATCTCGCGGCGATAACGGAGTCATTGCCAGGAAGTCACCCCGCCGTGTAACACCGGTATTTCAATTGCATGACGTGGGTCACAGGAGGTTCGCGCGACTCCCCCGGAGACGCCGGCGGCCGGCCACCCCGTGTCGGGGCGGCCGGCCGCCGTGGAGGGGTCCGCGCTCAGCCGAGGATGGCGTCCACGAACACCTCGGGGTCGAACGGCGCCAGGTCGTCGGGGCCCTCGCCCAGGCCGACCAGCTTGACCGGCACGCCCAGCTCCCGCTGGACCTGCACGATGATGCCGCCCTTGGCGGTGCCGTCCAGCTTGGTGAGCGCGATGCCGGTCACGTTGACCACCTCGGCGAACACCCGCGCCTGGCGCAGGCCGTTCTGGCCGGTGGTGGCGTCCAGCACCAGCAGCACCTCGTCCACCTGGGACTTCTTCTCCACCACGCGCTTGACCTTGCCGAGCTCGTCCATCAGGCCCGTCTTGGTGTGCAGGCGCCCGGCGGTGTCGATGATGACGGTGTCGGCGCCGTCCTCGATGCCGCGCGCCACCGCGTCGAAGGCCACGCTGGCCGGGTCGGCGCCCTCCTCCTTGCGCACGACCGGGGCGCCCACCCGCGACCCCCAGGTCTGGAGCTGCTCGCTGGCGGCGGCGCGGAAGGTGTCGGCGGCGCCCAGGACGACCGAGCGGCCGTCGCCCACCAGAACCCGGGCCAGCTTGCCCGTGGTGGTGGTCTTCCCGGTGCCGTTGACGCCGACGACCATGATGACCGCGGGGCGGTCGCCGTGCGGCGCGGTGTGCACCGCCCGGTCGGCGTCGGTGCGGATCTGGGCGAGCAGCTCCTCGCGGAGCAGGGCGCGGACCTCGTCGCGGTCGCGGGTCCCCAGCACCTTGACCTTGGTGCGCAGGTTCTCCACGATCTGCGTGGCCGAGGTGACGCCGATGTCGGCGGTGATGAGGGTGTCCTCGATCTCCTCCCAGGCGTCCTCGTCGAGGGAGGAGGAGGACAAGAGGTTGAGCAGCCCCTGGCCCAGGGCGCTCTGCGAGCGGGCGAGCCGGGCGCGCAGCCGGACCATGCGTCCGGCCGAGGGCGGGGGCGTCTCCAGCTCGGGTTCGGCGGGCGGCGCGGGGGCCGCGGTCGCGCCCGCCGGAGGTGCCTGGGCGGGCGGGAGGAGGTCGGCCCCGCCGTCCTTCTCCCGGTCCTCCGGGGTGGTCGGCTGGGGCTCGCGGGTGACCTCGGGAGCGGTCTCCTCCTCGCCCGGCGCGACCGAACGCCGGGTCCTGACCAGGAAGAATCCGCCGACGGCCGCGAGCACGAGGACGATGGCAAGACCTGCGTACAAGTAGATTTCCATAGCCCGCCCAGTCTCCCAGAGTGTTCGACGCATTCGCATCACACCGTGGTGGCGTGCCGGGAACGAACCGGTGACCGGGCACGGGCCCGTTCAGACGGAGCGGTGGCGTGTGGTGCGCAGGATCAGCACGAAGAACGGCGCCCCCAGGAACGCGGTGACCACCCCGATCGGCAGCTCGGCCGGTGCCGCGACGGTGCGCGCGACGATGTCGACGGCGACCAGGAAGGCCGCGCCGACGATCATGGTCACCGGCAGGACGGCCCGGTAGCTCGACCCCACCAGCCGGCGCACGATGTGCGGCACCACGATGCCGACGAACCCGATGAGACCGCTCACCGACACCGCCGCGGCGGTGGCCAGGGAGGCGGCGGAGATCACGGTGATCCGCACCACGGCCGGGTCCAGCCCCAGGCTGACGGCCTTGTCGTCGCCCAGCGCGAGCATGTCCAGCAGGTGGCCGCACACCAGCAGGACGAGCATCCCGGTCACCGCGTAGGGGGCGATCAGGCGCACGTCGTCCCAGCCGCCCCGGCCCAGTCCGCCCAGCAGCCAGGCGTAGATGCGCTGGAGCTGGTCGGTGCCCATCTGCTGTACGAACGTCTGGACGGCCGACAGGAACGAGGACACCGCCACCCCCGCCAGGACGAGCGCGGCGGTGCCGCCCCCGCCCGCGGTGGTGCCGAGCAGGTAGGCGGCGGCGACCCCGGCCAGGGCCCCGGCGAAGGCGGCCACCGGCACCAGGGCCCGGGGGTCGTCGCTGATCTGGGCGCCGAAGACGATGACCGCGGTGGCGCCCAGCCCGGCCCCGGCGGCGGCCCCCAGCAGGTAGGGGTCGGCCAGCGGGTTGCGGAAGACGCCCTGGTAGGCGGCGCCCGCGGTGGCCAGCAGGGCTCCGACCACGGCGCCCATGACCACCCGGGGCAGCCGGAGTTCGACCAGCAGGGCCGCCTGCCGCTCGGTGAGCGGTGACTCCACGTCGAGCGGCAGGAGGCTCAGCAGGTGCAGGACGATGTCGGACGCGGACAGGGAGGCCGCTCCCGCGGAGACCCCGAAGAGGACGGCCGCGGCCAACAGGACCAGGCCGCCCGCGCCCCAGCCGAGGGGGACACCGACAACGCCCCGGGGCACTACTTGTCCGCGTTCTCGAGGACGGCGTCGCCGACGAGCCGGGCGAAGTCGACCACGCGCGGCCCCCAGCGGGAGGCGATGTCGGCGTCGAGCAGGTAGACGGCGTCGTTCTGGACGGCGGTGACGGTGTCGAAGGCGGGGCGCTCGGCCACGGCCCCGACGGCGGCCTCGTCGCCGTAGGACAGGAAGATCAGGTCGGGGTTCTCCTCGACGATGTACTCCTGCGAAAGCTGCGGGTAGCCCCCGGCGGTGCCGTCGTCGGCCGCGTCGGCGATGTTGACCAGGCCGAACGAGGAGTAGACCTGGCCGACGAAGGTCTCGGAGGTGGCGGCGAAGGGGGTCTCGTCCAGCTCCTGGTAGAAGGTCAGGCCGCTGTCGCCCGCCTCGGCGCAGACCTCTTCGACGACCTCGGCGAACTCGGTCTCGACCCGGGTCGCCTCCGCGTCCGCGTCCTCGCTGTGGCCGGTGGCGTCGCCCAGCAGGCGGATCTGGGCGTAGGTGTCCTCCAGGGTGGCGGCGGCCGGCAGGACCAGGGTGGGGATGTCCACCTCGCCGAGCTGCTCGGCGACCTCGGCGGTGCTGTCGGACATGACGACCAGGTCGGGGTCGTACTCGGTGACGGCCTCCACGCTGGGGGTGAACCCGCTCAGGTCGGTGGTGGGCGCCTCGGGCGGGTGGTTGGAGTACTCGTCGGCCGCCTCCACCAGGTCGCCCGCGCCGATGGCGAAGAGCATCTCGGTGTGGCTCGGGGAGAGGGAGACGATCCGCTCGGGGGCGGCCTCCAGGGTGACCTCGCCGGTGGCGTCGGTGAGGGTGACCGGGAAGGTGCCGTCTCCGACGCCGGGGCGGTCCGGGTCGGCCGCGGGCGGCGCGCAGGTCGCGGCGGCGGTGTCGGTGCCCGGCTCGGCGGACTCGGCGGGCTCGGGCTCCTCGCCCTGGCCGCCGCAGGCGGTGAGGGCGAGCGTCGCGCCCAGCAGGACGGCGGGAAGTCGGTGTGCGATCCGCACGGTGCTCCTTGGGGAACCGGGGGAAGGGGAGCGGCCATGGCGGAGGACGGCCCTGTCCCTCCCACGAGGACGGTGGCGTGCGGTGTCGGTCAGGCGACCCGGCTCGTCCCCGCCGGGGCGGGGCTTCACGGTTGCGGGGCAGCGCCGGGTTGGGCGGCCGTGGGGGCCGCGGTACCGGACTTCGCTTTGTCGACACCGGCCGGTCGCCCGTGTGCGGGGCGGATCGGCCCCACCACTGTACTGGCCGGCACCCGGCGGGCACCGGCCGGGGCGACACCGCGTCCGGCCCGGCGTTCGCGGCGGACGAGGGCGGAAAAGGAACCCGGTACCACAATTCAGGACTCCGGAATCTACACAAAAGTGAACTTCATCCGCTTTCTCACCTTGCGAAACACACGTCACTTGGGAGCGTTTTCATCCTCTGTGTGGCCATATTGAGTCTTGGTGAACATTGACACGGAGATGGCACACAGCAATGATCTCGTTGCTATGCGCGCCATTTAACCGAGTAAGGACTTGACGCGGTGTATAGCCCCAACCGTGTACCCCGTACCCCCACGGGCTGTCCCGCCACCATTCCCCCGGCGTCCCGAGGCGCGCGCAGAGAAGGGATGTGTTGACAAGGTGGCACCCCACCGTAAACACCTGGCGTCACTCGCCGGGCTGACCCTGCTGGCGGGCCTCGTCTCCGCCGCCCCGGCGGGAGCCGACGAGATCTCGGAACTCGCGCCCCTGCACCCCGTTCCCGCCCCCGGCGACGGCGAACTGGTCCACCAGGCGAACGGCCTGTGGTTCATCGAGCTGGAGAGCCCGCCCACCACCCAGGGCACCTCCGAGTCGAAGGTCGACGCCGAGCAGGACGAGTTCCGCACCGAGGCCGAGGCGTTCGGCCTGGAGTACGACGAACGCCACTCCTTCAGCGACCTGTGGAACGGCTTCTCCGTCGAGATGGACGACGCGCAGGTGAGCACCGCGCGCGAGATCCCCGGCGTCCGGGCCATCTACCCCGTCGTCACCTACCGGATCCCCGAGGTGGACGAGAGCGTCCCCGACCTCGACACCGCCCTCCCCATGACCGGCGCCGACATCGCCCAGAACGAGCTCGGCCTCAGGGGCGAGGGCGTCCGGGTCGCCATCATGGACACCGGCGTCGACTACACCCACCCCGACCTGGGCGGCGGCGGCTTCCCCAACGACCGCGTGGTCACCGGTCACGACTTCGTCGGCGACGACTTCAACGCCCAGGACCCGGCCGCCGTCCCGGTGCCCGACGCGGACCCCCAGGACTGCAACGGCCACGGCACCCACGTCGCGGGCATCGTCGGCGCCGAGGGCGAGGTCACCGGTGTGGCCCCCGACGTCGAGTTCGGCGCCTACAAGGTGTTCGGCTGCTCCGGCTCCACCACCTCCGACATCATGATCGCGGCCATGGAGCAGGCGCTGGCCGACGACATGGACGTGCTCAACATGAGCATCGGCTCCTCCCACTCCTGGCCGCAGTACCCGACCGCCACCGCCGCCGACAACCTGGTCGACGAGGGCATGGTCGTCGTCGCCTCCATCGGCAACGAGGGCGCCACCGGCCTGTACTCTGCGGGCGCGCCCGGCCTGGGCGAGAACGTCATCGGCGTCGCGTCCTTCGACAACACCCACGTGCGGACCGCCACCGCCCTCGCGCGGCCCGGCGGCGAGCCCGTCCCCTACATGGAGATGGACGACGCCCCGGTGCCGCCCACCTCGGGCACCACCGACCCGCTCGCCGAGGCCGGCCGGGCCTGTACCGCTCTCGGCGACGAGGTCGGCGACATGACCGGGCGGACGGCGCTCGTCATCCGCGGCGGGTGCACCTTCGCCGAGAAGTACGACGCGGCCGTGGCGGCCGGCGCCACCGGCGTCGTCATCTACAACAACGTGCCCGGCCTGTTCGCCGGCGGCGGCGTCGCGGCGGGCGACGCCTTCTCCGTCGGCGTCTCCGACACCTCCGGCGCCCACCTGCTGGAACTGCTGGAGGGCGGCGAGCCCGTCACCCTGGAGTGGACCGAGCAGACCTCCACCGTCCCCAACCCGACCGGCGGCCTGATCAGCTCCTTCAGCTCCTACGGCCTGGCCGCGGACCTCTCCGTCAAGCCGGACATCGGCGCCCCCGGCGGCCTGATCAACTCGACCTACCCGATGGCCAAGGGCGGCTACGCCACCATCAGCGGCACCTCGATGTCGTCGCCGCACGTGGCCGGCGGCGTGGCCCTGCTCCTCCAGGCCCGCCCCGACCTGGACGCGCACGAGGTGCGCACCGTCCTCCAGAACAGCGCCGACCCCCGGGCCTGGTGGGGCAACCCCGGCCTCGGCCTCCTGGACAACGTCCACCGCCAGGGCGCGGGCATGCTCGACATCCCCGGCTCGGTGCTGGCCGCCTCCACGGTCACCCCGGGCAAGCTGTCCCTGGGCGCGACCGAGGGGCCGGCCACGGAGACCGTCACCATCACCAACGACGGTGACGAGGAGGCCGTGTACGAGCTCTCCCACGAGAGCGCGCTGGGCACCCACGGCGACACCTTCGCGCCGAGCTTCAACGACGGCTCCGCCGACGTGGCGTTCGACTCCGACAAGGTGACCGTCGCCGCGGGCGACTCCGTGGACGTCCGGGTCACCGTCACCCCGCCCGCCCGCGACTACGAGCAGATGGTCTACGGCGGCTACGTGGTGGTGTCCCAGGTCGGCGGGGAGACCTTCCGGGTCCCCTACGCCGCCTACAACGGGGACTACCAGGAGATCACCGCGGTCACCCCGACCGAGTACGGGCTGCCCTGGCTGACCCGGATCACCGAGTGCGCCGCGTTCTCCGGCCTGGAGTGCGCCGACGGCGGCTCGTTCGAGAACCGCCCCGACGGCGAGACCTACACCCTGGAGTGGGTGGACGGCCTGCCCGACGCCCCCTACGTCATCGCGCACCTGGACCACCACGTCTCCAGGCTGGAGCTGGTGGTCATCGACGAGCGGACCGGCCGCCCGATCCACCCGCGCAACAACATCGCGGTGTCGGTCGACCACGTCGGCCGCAACGCCACGCCGACCTCGTTCCACAGCTACGTGTGGGACGGCACCTACGTCGACGCGCACGGCCGCGTCAAGGACGTGAGGAACGGCGAGTACCGGCTGGAGCTGCGCGCCCTCAAGGCGCTCGGCGACGCCGGGAACCCCGACCACTGGGAGACCTGGACCTCCCCGGTCATCACCATCGACCGGGGCTGACCCCTCCCCGGTCCGCGGCCGTCCCCTCTCCAGGAGGGGGCGGCCGCTCCCCTTCCCGGGTCAGGCGGAGCGCTCGATCTTCTGGCTGATGACCTGGGAGATGCCGTCGCCCTGCATGGTGACGCCGTACAGCGCGTCGGCCGCCTCCATGGTGCGCTTCTGGTGGGTGATGACGATGAGCTGGGAGGACTCCCGCAGCTCCTCGAAGATCACCAGCAGCCGCTGGAGGTTGGTGTCGTCCAGGGCCGCCTCGACCTCGTCCATCACGTAGAACGGCGACGGGCGGGCCTTGAAGATCGCCGCCAGGAACGCCACCGCGGTCAGCGAGCGCTCGCCGCCCGACAGCAGCGACAGCCGCTTGACCTTCTTGCCGGGCGGACGGGCCTCCACCTCGATGCCGGTGGTGAGCATGTCGTCGGGGTCGGTGAGCAGCAGCCGCCCCTCACCGCCCGGGAACAGCCGGCCGAAGATCGCCGAGAACTCGCGCTCCACGTCCAGGTAGGCGGAGGCGAACACCTCCTGCACCCGGGCGTCCACCTCCTGGACGATGTCCATGAGGTCGCGCCGGGTCTTCTTGAGGTCCTCCAGCTGGGCGTTGAGGAAGGCGTGCCGCTCCTCCAGAGCGGCGAACTCCTCCAGCGCCAGCGGGTTGATCTTGCCCAGCTGGTTGAGCTGGCGCTCGGCCGCCTTGGCCCGCTTGAGCTGGACCTCGCGCACGTACGGCACCGGGACGCCGTCCTCGCCCGCCTCGGCGGGCGGCGGCACCGGGACGGTCGGACCGTACTCGGCGACGAGGGTGGGCACGTCCACGCCCATCTCCTCCATCGCCTTGGTCTCCAGCTGCTCCAGGCGCAGGCGGCGCTCGGCGCGGGCCATCTCGCCGCTGTGCGCCGAACCGGTGAGCTTCTCCAGGTCGACGGACAGCTCGCGGACGCGGGCGCGCACGGTGCGCAGCTCGGCGTCGCGGGCCTCCTTGCCCGCCTCGGCGGCGGACCGCTCGGACTCGGCGGCGGCCAGCGAGGCGGCGATGCGCTCCAGGGCCAGGCGGGCGCCCTCGGCGACGGCCTCGGCGAGGGTGGCCTGCGCCCCGCGCAGGGCGCGGCGCTGTGCCGCGCGCTCGGCGGCCCGCCGCTCCTCGGCGGCCTGGGCGAGCAGCTGCTCGGCGCGGCCCGCGACGGCGCGGGCGCGCTCCTCGGCGGTGCGCACCGCCAGGCGGCGCTCCATCTCGGCGGCGCGGGCGCGCGAGGCCTGCGCGGACAGCTCGTCGCGCACCTCCGGGTCGGGGGCCTCCTCCTCCAGGGAGGCGGCCATCTCCTCGGCCTCGGCGTGCCGCTCCTCCAGCCGGGCCAGCTTCTCGACGTCCTCCGCGCGGGCGGCGGCCGCCTTGGCCGCCGCGGCGGCGTACCTCGCGGACTCGGCCTCGGCGGAGCGGGCCTGACCGCCGAGCTTGCCCAGGCGCTGGGCGGTCTCGTTGCGCTTGCGCTCGCCCTGGCGGCGGCGGGCCGTCAGCTCCTGGACCCGGGCGGACAGCTCGGCCCGCTCGGCCTTGGCGGCGTCCAGCTCCTCGGCCGCGGCGGCCGCGGCCGCGGTGGCGGTCTCCAGCTTGGCGGCGGCCTCGTCGACGGCGGCCTGGACCTCCAGCAGGCTGGGCGCGGCGGCCGAGCCGCCGTGGGCCAGCGCCCCGGCCAGCACGTCGCCGTCGGGGGTGACGGCCCGCACCGCGGGCAGCTTGGCGACCAGGTCGCGGGCGGCGGCCAGGTCGGCGGCGAGCAGCACCCGGTCCAGCAGCGCGGTGACCGGCCCGGCCAGGTGCTCGGGGGCGGTGACCGCGTCCACCGCGTAGCGGACCCCGGGCGGGGGCTGGGGCCAGTCGGCGCGCGGCACGGCGGGCACGGCCCCGGCGATGACGATCCCGGCCCGGCCCGCGTCCTCGGCGCGCAGGAGTTCGAGGGCGGCGACGGCGGCGTCGGGGTCGGCGACCGCGACGGCGCCGGCGGCCGCGCCCAGAGCGGCGGCCACCGCGGCCTCCCGGCCGGGCTCCACCTGGACCAGGGACGCCAGCGAGCCGAGCAGTCCGGGCAGGTCGGAGCCGAGCAGGGCGGCGGCGCCGTCCCTGCCGGCCAGCCCCAGTTCGAGGGCCTCCTTGCGGGCGGCCAGCGCGGCCCGCTCGCCCTCGGCGGAGCGCTCGGCGTCGCGCAGCCGGTTCAGCTCGGACTCGACCGCGGCGAGCGCGGCGGCGGCCTCCTCCTGGGCGGCGTCCAGCTCGGCGTCGCCCTCGTCGAGGCCCGCCGCCTCCTCGGCGGCCATCTCGTACTCGGCCTGGGCCTGCTCGGCGCGTTCGGCGGCCTGGGCGGCGGCCTCCTCCAGCCGGGTGATCTCGGCCTCGCCGGAGGCCAGGCGGCCGCGCAGCCCCTCCACGCTCGCCGACAGGCGGACCAGCTGCTCGCGGCGCTCGGCGGCGGCCCGGCCCGCGGCCTCCAGGCGCTTCTCCTCGCGGTACAGGGCGTCCTCGGCGGCGCTGCGCTCGGCGACGGCGGTCTCCAGGACCTCGCGGGCCTCGTCCAGCCGGGCCAGCAGCTCCTCCTCCTGGGCCGCGGCCTCCTCGGCCTCCATCTCCAGTTCCGCGGGGTCGCGCCGGTGGGCGGGCTCGTCGCCGACGGAGGCGAGGTTGCGGAAGCGCTCGGCGGCCAGTCCGCGCACGGCGTCCAGCCGCTCGGTGAGCCGGGACAGCGCGTGGTAGGTCTCGGTGGCGCGGGCCAGGGCGGGGGCGGCCTCGGCGGCCTGGGCCTCCAGCTCGGACTCGCGCTCCTGGGCCTGGGCGAGGGAGGCCTCCACCGCCGCCCGGCGGCGCAGGACGTCCTTCTCGTCGGCCTCCTCCTTGGCGAGCTGCTCGGTGAGGGTGACGATGTCGTCGGCGAGCAGCCGCAGCCGGGAGTCGCGCAGGTCGGCCTGGATGACGGCGGCCCGGCGGGCCAGCTCGGCCTGGCGGCCCAGCGGCTTGAGCTGGCGGCGCAGCTCGGCGGTGAGGTCGGTGACCCGGTCCAGGTTGCCCTGCATCGCGTTGAGCTTGCGGATCGCCTTCTCTTTGCGCTTGCGGTGCTTGAGGATGCCCGCGGCCTCCTCCACCAGCGAGCGGCGCTCCTCGGGGCCGGCGTGCAGGACGGTGTCGAGCTGGCCCTGGCCGACGATGACGTGCATCTCGCGGCCGATGCCGGAGTCGCTGAGCAGGTCCTGGATGTCGAGGAGGCGGCAGGTGTCGCCGTTGATCGCGTACTCCGAGCCGCCGTTGCGGAACATGGTCCGCTTGATGGTGACCTCGGTGTAGTCGATGGGCAGCGCGCCGTCGGTGTTGTCGATGGTGAGGCTGACCTCGGCGCGGCCCAGCGCGGGGCGGGTGGAGGTCCCCGCGAAGATGACGTCCTCCATCTTGCCGCCGCGCAGCGACTTGGCGCCCTGCTCGCCCATCACCCAGGACAGGGCGTCGACGACGTTGGACTTGCCCGAGCCGTTGGGGCCCACCACACAGGTGATCCCCGGTTCGAAGCGCAGGGTGGTGGCCGACGCGAACGACTTGAAGCCGCGCAGCGTCAGATTCTTCAGGTACACCCACACCTCCCGCAGTGGCCACCGGGCGTTCGCGCCGCGCTTTCCGGGGAGGGAAGGCGGGCCGACCCGTACAAGGGTGCCACGAAGAGGCGACAGGGGTGCGGGGGTCGGCGCGGTGTGCCGGTGGGGGACGCGTCGCCGGGCGGAGCAGGTCCGCCCTGCGCGTCGCGTGTTCGTACGTTTCCTCCCGGCTTTCCCGGGAGGAGTCGAGGAGGGGGGATCACCGGCGGACACGGAGGGTTGTGACGGAGTCCGCCGGGTACTAAAAGGAAAAGAGGCCGCAATGGAAAAGGAAAGACTGCGGCGCGGTGGACTTGTGGATCCGGTGGGAATCCCACCGGTGAGGATTCAGGGACGCCCGGACGATACAGCGGAAAGGCGTCCCCACCCCTGGATTCGTGCGCGGCGCGCGCGGCCGGTCATCGCCGGGCGCGGAACGCGCGGATCAGGCGAGCGCGGGCTCGCGGTCGGTGGCACCCGCGACGTCGCTGACCGCCATGCTGAGCTGGTCGTTGCGCGCCTGGAGCCGGCTGACCTCGTCCTCGAGGTCGCGTACCCGCTTCTGAAGCCGTCGCATCTCCTGGACCATACGAGGGTCGGAGCCGCCGACGTGGCCGAACAGAGCCTTCGCCATGATGTGGGTCCTCCACACTGAGTGACCAGTTGTGATTTTGCGCATGCGACACCCCGCGGGATTTCTTTCTCCATGATGTGCGATTCGCTTTCATGGACGTTTCTTCCACGCGGGTGGAAGGCTGCGCGGTGTGCCTTCCAGAGTCTCACTAGGCGCGCCACTGGTCAAGATTGGATTACAAACACTCGGTAACCACTCTGATCCGGAGTGAGAAGTCCCGGGCAGGTGGTGTCAACACGATGCGAAGAAGGCCGCCCCGGCCGGGCCGGAGACGCGCGGGAACGCACGATGACGGCCGACGCACCTCACGAGACCCTGCCACGAGCCTTCGGTACCGACCGTCGCGGTCGCGGGGTGCGCTCGAATCGCGTTACCCCTCCAGGATACTCACCGCTCGACGAAACCGGTGAACGTACCCCCGACCGGACCCCAACGTTCGACCACAGAGTCCACACGGCCGGGTGTTCCGCCGCCCTTGAGGCGTTCAAGAAGCTCCTCGCAGGCTTTCCGGGAACCCTCCGCCACGACCTCCACACGGCCGTCCGCGAGGTTCGTGGCGGCCCCGACCAGCCCCAGTTCCAGCGCTCGGGAACGCGTCCACCAGCGGAAACCCACTCCCTGTACATGTCCGCGCACCCACGCGGTCAGTCGGACGACCTCGTCGCCGCCGCTCATTGACCGTTCCTCTTCCTTACCTTGGGGAGACACTTTCCTCACTGTGCGGTCCTCTGGGCCGTTCGGACCCGGAAAACCCCACCCGCCCCACCCGTCACAGTCCAGTCAGGCGGTGCGGGACCTCCGCGGGGGCCTCTGGCACGAGGGGCAGCTGAACGAGGAGCGGTTCATGAACGACTCCCGCACGATCGGGGAGGCGCACCGGCCGCACGGCCGGTCCTCCCGCCCGTAGGCGTTGAGCCCCCGGGCGAAGTAGCCGCTCTCGCCGTTGACGTTGACGTACAGCCCGTCGAAGGTGGTGCCGCCCACCGCCAGCGCCTCCGTCATGACGTCGCGCACGTGCCCCAGCAGCTCGGTCGCCTGCGCCCGGGTCAGCCCCCGGGTGCCGCGCCGCCCGTGCAGGCCGGCCCGCCACAGGGCCTCGTCGGCGTAGATGTTGCCCACGCCGCTGATCAGCGACTGGTCCAGCAGCGCCCGCTTGAGCTCGGTGTCCCTGGCGCGCAGCGCGCGCACGAACGCCTCCGGGACGAACTCCGCGTCCAGCGGGTCCAGGGCGATGTGGTCGACCGACGCCGGCACGTCCGCCCGCTCCCCCGGCCCGTCCACCATCAGGTGGCCGAAGGTGCGCTGGTCGACGAACCGCAGCTCGTTGCCGTCCGACAGCGGCAGCCGCACCCGCAGGTGCTTCTCGTCCGGCTTGCCCTGCGGCTGGACCAGCATCTGGCCGCTCATCCCCAGGTGGGCCAGGAGCATCGACCCGTCGTCCAGGGCCAGCCACATGTACTTGCCGCGGCGCAGCGCGGCCGTGGGGGTGCGCCCCTCGAGCCGGGCCGCGAAGTCGGCGGGGCCGGGGGTGTGCCTGCGCACCGCGCGGGGGTGCAGGACCTCGACCCCGGCGACGGTGCGTCCCACGGCGTGGGCGGCCAGCCCCCGGCGTACGACCTCGACCTCGGGCAGCTCGGGCATCGGGGTACCTACCTCTTTCCGTTTCCGGCGGCCTCGGATCGGGCCTTGATCGCCTTCCAGGCGGACTCGGCGGCCTGCTGCTCCGCCTCCTTCTTGCTGCGGCCCTCGCCCAGGCCGTAGCTCTCCCCCGCGACCCTGACCGTGGCCCGGAACGTCTTCTGGTGGTCGGGGCCCGACTCGTCCACGTGGTACTCGGGCACGCCCAGCATCTCCGCGGCCGTCAGCTCCTGGAGCGAGGTCTTCCAGTCCAGGCCCGCGCCCAGCCCGGAGGCGGTCGCGATCAGCGGGTCGAACAGCCGGTGCACGAACTCCGAGGCGGTGTCCAGGCCGCGGTCCAGGTAGACCGCGCCGATGATGGCCTCCAGGGTGTCGGCCAGGATCGACGACTTGTCGCGCCCGCCGGTGCCCTCCTCGCCGCGGCCCAGCCGGATGTAGGCGCCGATGCCCAGGCCGCGGGCCACGTCGGCCAGCGCCCGCATGTTGACGACCGCGGCGCGCAGCTTGGCCAGCTGCCCCTCGGGCAGGTCGGGGTGCTTGCGGAAGAGCGTGTCGGTGACCACCAGGCCGAGCACGGAGTCGCCCAGGAACTCCAGGCGCTCGTTGGTGGGCAGGCCGCCCTTCTCGTAGGCGTAGGAGCGGTGGGTCAGCGCGCGGACCAGGATCCTGGGGTCGACCTCGACCCCGATGGCCTGGTGGAACGCCTTGGTCTCGGCGGAGGAGAGCTGGGTGGCCACTCGTTTCACTTCCCTGTTCGGGCACGCCGGTGCGGCGCGCGTGCGCGGTCGCGGACGCACGGCCCGACCAGGGTGCTCGAAAACGAGGTGAGCGTCGCGGGAGCCCGGCGCCGGACACGGCGCCCGCTCCCCCGGCGGCCACCACGAACTCGGGAACTCCGGTGCGGTCCGCGGGCCGGCCGTCGCGTGGACGGTAGGACGGGCGGGGCGGCTCGGGGCGTGTTCGCTCGCGTCCTCCGGTCCGTCTCTCGCGGCGCCGGCCGAGCCCGGGGGCCGGGCCCGGGCGGGCCCCGCCGCGCGGTGCCGCTCGGCACCCCGGAACGGTCGTCCTGCGAGAGATCGCCTGGAGGCCGCTCGTGCCGGACGGCGCGAACGCCGGACGGCACGAGGACATCCGCGGAACACGCCCTGGGCCGTCCCTCGGTCACACTCTACAAATCCCGGCCCGTCCGCGCCTCCCCCGCGGGCCCCGGACAGCGTTCGGGGCGGGTCCGTGGTACGGACCCGCCCCGGGGGCAGGAGTCGGGTGCGGTGACCCGAGGACCTGGCATACGCGGTTACGCCGGGTTGACGACCTGGCGGTTGTTGTAGGTGCCGCAGGTCGGGCAGGCGACGTGGGGCTGCTTGGGGTCGCGGCAGCGCGGGCAGTTGACCAGCACCGGGCGCGACGCCTTCCACTGGGAACGGCGGGTCCGGGTGTTGCTCCGCGACATCTTCCGCTTCGGGACGGCCACTTCAATCCTCCTGGGTCACCCCCGCGCGGATCGCGGGAGGTCGCTTATCTGGTCGGCCCCGCGCACTGCGGGGTGTGCTCCGTAGAACGGGGCGCCCGGCACGGGGCCGGGATCATCCCCGTGGTGCACGGGGAAGGGCTGTTGTCACTCGCCGGGCCGCTCTGCGAGGTCGCGGAGCGCCTCCCACCGGGGGTCGACACGGTCGCCGTGACCGTGGTCGGGTCCCGCGTCGGCGAGTCGGGCACCGCACTCCGAGCACAGGCCCGGGCAGTCCGGGTCGCACAGCGGCGAGAGCGGGAGGGCGAGGACGACGGCGTCTCGGACCACGGGTTCGAGGTCGAGCAGGTCGCCCTCTAGATAGTAGTCCTCATCGTCGTCGTCCGCTTCCAGGTCCTCCTGGTGGAGGCCGTCCTCGTCGGCGGTGTACCGGAACATCTCCTGGAAGCCCGCCTCGAAGTCCTCGGAGAGGGGGTCGAGGCAGCGCGAGCACTCGGCCGTGATCTGCCCGCGCACGGTCCCGGTGACCAGGACGCCCTCCATCACCGCTTCGAGGCGCAGGTCGAGCTCCAGCTCGCGGCCCTCGGGCACGGAGGACATCGCGTTCGCGAACGCCTCGGGGACGGTCACGATGCGCTGGACCGTCCGCATCGACCCCGGCTGGCGGCCCAGCGCCTGGGTGTCGACCACGAACGGGTCACGGGGATTGAGACGAGACAGGGTCATCGGGCTTTCACGAGGATTCCGGGAGCCGGGCGGTCCGCCGGTGGCGGCCGGTACCGGCCCGCGCGCACGCCGAAGACGGCGACGCACATGGTCGAACCTGGATTCTACCCATCACGTCCCCGAGCACCCAAATCAGCTCCGGAAGGCCCGCGTATCAGCCGTTCGCGGTGTACTTCTCGCGCAGCCGGTCCTGCACGTAGGGCGTCACCAGGTTGGAGACGTCGCCGTGGTACTGGGCGATCTCCCGGACCAGGCTGGAGGACAGGAAGGAGTACTGCGGGTTCGCGGTCATGAACACCGTCTCCACCCCGGACAGGCGGTAGTTCATCTGGGCGATCTGGAGCTCGTAGTCGAAGTCGCTGACCGAGCGGAGGCTGCGCACGATGGTGTCGATGCCGTTGGCGCGGCAGAAGTCGACCAGGAGCCCGTCGAACTCGGCGACCTGCACGTTGGCGAGGTCCTCGGTTCCCACGCGGAGCATGTCGAGCTTCTCCGGGACCGTGAACAGGCCCCTCTTGTTCACGTTGTTGAGCACAGCGGCGACGACCTCGTCGTACTGCTTGGCCGCCCGGCCGATGATGTCGATGTGACCGTAGGTCACCGGATCGAAGGAACCCGGGCAGACGGCACGGCGCACGGTGATCGCCCCTTTCGGACATGGCGTTCGAGTACCGCGATCGTAGGGGTCGCCCCCGGTACGGATTCGGGCAACTCCCGCTTAGTGGCTACTTTCCCCCCGTCGGCCCCACCGCGGGAGGAGGCGCGCCGGGGAGTCCGGGAGGCGCGGCGCCTTGGCTACGGTGGTGCCATGACCCGCATCATCGCCGGGACGGCCGGGGGGCGCCGCCTCTCCGTCCCCGACGGCCGCACCACCCGCCCCACCAGCGACCGGGCCCGCGAGGCCCTGTTCGCCTCCGCCCAGTCCGACCTCGGCCCGCTGACCGGGCTGCGGGTCATGGACCTGTACGCGGGCTCGGGGGCCATCGGCCTGGAGGCCCTGTCCCGGGGCGCCTCCCACGCGCTGCTGGTGGAGGCCGACCGCAGGGCGGCCAAGGTGGTGCGGGACAACATCGACGCGCTGGGCCTACCCGGCGCCCGGCTGGCCGCCGACCGGGTGGAGCGGGTGGTCGCGCAGGACAACCCGGACGGGCCCTACGACCTGGTGGTGGCGGACCCGCCGTACGCGGTCACCGACGCCGAGATCGCCGCCGTGCTCGCCGACCTGGCCTCCCGCTCCTGGCTGGCCGACGGCGCGCTGGTGGTGGTGGAGCGCTCCAAGCGCACCGCCGAGCCCGCCTGGCCCGCCGGCCTCGCCCGCGACCGCAAGCGCGGCTACGGCGAGGCCGTCCTCTGGTACGCCCACTACTCCGCCTAGTGCCTGTTTTTGAATGCTCTCCTGTACTGCTGGGGGTTCGTGAGGCGCCCGGCGGGGTTCTGGAGGCCCGGAGGAGGCATCCGAGGAACGAGGATGTCGACGCAGGGCCGAAGGTTCCCGCCCTCGGGGGGCGCCGAGCACGAACCGAAGCGCAGCGGAGGTTCAAAAAACACGCCCTAGGCCGCCCTTTCGCACCTCCGCCGCCCTTCGGCCCGCCCGTCGGACGGCGGAAGGCCCCCGGCGGACGGCCCACGGCCGCAGGCTTTCGCCGAGGACCGCCTCCTCCGCTCCCCCGGGCCTTTGAAACCCGCCGGGCGCCTCACGAACCCCGGCGGCGCAGGCGTTCGAAGGACAGGCCTCGGAGCCCGGTGCTCAGGTCTTGTCGAGGTACTCGGCGCGCTCCTCCGGGAGCAGCTCCTCCAGGGCGCGGACCAGGGGCGGGTGGGCGGTCAGCTCCGGGTCCTCCTCCAGGTAGGCGGCGGCGCGCTCGCGGGCCTCCTCGATGACCTTCTCGTCCTTGAGCAGGGTGAGCAGGCGCAGGCTGGAGCGGCCCGACTGGGCGTCGCCCAGCACGTCGCCCTCGCGGCGCATCCGCAGGTCCTCCTGGGAGAGCACGAAGCCGTCGGTGGTCGAGGCGACCACGTCGAGCCGCTCCCGGGCGGGCGAGCCCTCCTCGGACTCGGTGACCAGCAGGCACAGACCCGGCAGCTTGCCGCGGCCGACCCGGCCGCGCAGCTGGTGCAGCTGGGAGACCCCGAACCGGTCGGCGTCCATGATGACCATCACAGTGGCGTTGGGCACGTCCACGCCCACCTCGATGACGGTGGTGGACACCACCACGTCGGTGGTGCCGGCCGAGAAGCGGCCCATCACCGCGTCCTTGTCGTCGGGGGCCATCCGCCCGTGCAGCACCTCCACGCGCAGGCCGGCCAGGGGGCCCTCCGTCAGCCGGGCGGCGATCTCCAGCACCGACAGCGGGGCGCGTTCGCCCTCCTCCCCCGCGGCCTGGGCGTCCTCGGCGGAGTCGCCGTCGCCGATGCGCGGGCAGACCACGAAGGCCTGGCGGCCCTGGGCCGCCTCCTCGCGGATCCGCTCCCAGGCCCGGCTGAGGTAGTGGGGCTTGTCCTTGGCCGGGACCACGTGGGTGGACACCGGCGCCCGCCCGGCGGGCAGCTGGGTGAGGGCGACCACGTCGAGGTCGCCGTAGACGGTCATGGCGACGGTGCGCGGGATGGGCGTGGCGGTCATCACCAGCACGTGCGGGCGGCCGTCGGCGGCCTTGGCCCGCAGGGCGTCGCGCTGCTCCACCCCGAACCGGTGCTGCTCGTCGACCACGACCAGGCCCAGGTCGGCGAAGGACACGTGCTCCTGGAGCAGGGCGTGGGTGCCCACCACGATCCCGGCGGCGCCGGAGGCGGCGTCCAGCAGGGCCTCGCGCCGGGCGGCGGCCCCCATGGACCCGGTGAGCAGGGCGGTCCGGGTGGCCCGCTCGGCCCCGTCGATCTGCCCGGCCCGGCCCAGCGCGCCCAGCATGGCGCCGATGGAGCGGTGGTGCTGCTGGGCCAGCACCTCGGTGGGGGCGAGCATGACGGCCTGGCCGCCGGAGTCCACCACGCGGAGCATGGCCCGCAGCGCCACCAGGGTCTTGCCCGCGCCCACGTCGCCCTGGAGCAGGCAGTGCATGGGGTGGGCGGAGTCGAGCCGCGCGGCGAGCAGGTCGCCGACCTCCCGCTGGCCGTCGGTGAGGGTGAACGGCAGCTGCGCGTCGAAGGCGTCGAGGATGCCGCCGTCGGCGCCGGGCCGGGGCACCGCGGGCAGGCTCTCGGCGTCGCGGCGCCGGCGGGCCAGCGCCAGTTGCAGGACGAACGCCTCGTCCCACTTCAGGCGCCGACGGGCGGAGCCGATGTCCTGATCGCTCTGCGGCCGGTGGATCCTCCGCAGGGCGTCGGCGATCCCCGGGCGGTCGCCGAGGACGGCGGGCGGCAGCGGGTCGGGCAGGTCGTCCACGACGCCCAGGGCGACCTCGACGGCGCGGCCGATGGTGGCCGAGTCCATGCCCTTGACCGCCGGGTAGACCGGGATGAGCTCGTCGGCGTAGGCGCGGGCCCGGTCCACCTCGGAGCCGTCCTCGTCGAGGAGCTCGTACTGCGGGTGGTCGAGCTGGCGGCGCCCCTTGAAGGTGCCGACCCGGCCGGAGAACATGGCCAGCCGCCCGGGGGTGAGCCGGGTCTGGTGGTAGGCGCCCTGGTTGAAGAACGTGAGGTGCAGCCGGCCGGTACCGTCGGTCACGACGACCTCCAGCAGGTCCATCCTCCGCCGCCCCTGCCGGGGCGGGACCGTGCGCCTCTTGGCGTCCAGGACGCGGGCCTGCACGGTGGCCTGCTCGCCCTCGCGCAGCAGGGCCAGGTCGGTGAGGTCGCCGCGCCGGTCGTAGCGGCGCGGGTAGTAGCGCAGGAGGTCGCCGAGGGTGTGGAGGTCGAGCTTCTCCTCCAGGGCCTTGGCCGTCTTGCCGCGCAGCGGGCCCCGGCCCAGCGGTTCGTCCCAGGTGGTCATGGTCTTCCTCTTCAGGATCGCCGGTCACGGCCAACGCTAGTGCCCCGCTGCGACGCTCGGCGGCGGCTCCCGGGAGCGGGGCGGCGGCGGGTCGGCATTCTCCCGGGACGGGGCCGAAGGCACGGATGTCCGCCGACGTCTCCGGCGGCGCTATACTCGTGTGAGTTCATCGTGTTTCCGCCGTGCCCGCGTGGCGGCGGTCGATGGTCCTTCCGGCGGCACCACGTCCCGTCGGCGCACGCGGGGGGCTTTTTACCTCCCCTCGTGTACTCTTCCACGGTTGGCGTTCGCGCCGGCCTGTCCGCCCGGCCCCTTCCGGCCGGTTGAACCTTCGCGTGCGGCGACGTGCGCGATCCCGAACACTTGAATGGAGTTACCGTGGCTTCCGTCTGCGACGTCTGCGGCAAGGGACCAGGGTTCGGTAACAGTGTTTCCCACTCGCACCGTCGCACCCGCCGCCGCTGGAACCCCAACATCCAGACCGTCCGCACCCGCGTCGGCGGCACGCCCAAGCGCGTGAACGCCTGCACCTCGTGCATCAAGGCCGGCAAGGTGACCCGCTAGGGAGCACCGCCCCCGACAGGTCTTCGAGGCCCTCCGACTCCGGTCGGGGGGCCTTCGCCGTTCCCGGGCCCGGACGGAGGGGTCGGCGCCGGAACGCGGTGGGACCGCTCACAGGCTGCAGATGTGCCCGTTGAGGGAGCAGCGGGTCGGGCTCTGCGCGGCGCCCAGGGCCTGGAAGGTGAGCGAGGCGCTCTCCCCGGGATCGAGCCCGTCGGCGCTGCCGGGCTGGCGGGCCAGGATGCCGTCGTCGATGGCCTCCCAATCGGCGCCCTCGACGTGGGTGACCTCGGCGTCCTCGAACGCCAGGGCCAGTTCCCAGGCGTCGAGCCTGCTGCGGGAGGTGTTGGTGACCGTGACCTGCGCACTGAAGCCCGCCTCGCCCGACTCCACGACGCGGTAGGAGACGGTGGTGGGCTCGGTGCCCGCCTGGGTCTGCGGCGCGGGCGTCCCGGCGTCGGGCTCGGGGGTGACGCCGCCGCTGGGGCCCACCCCGTCCTGGGTGCCCGGGTTCTGCGCGGTGCCCCCGGGGGTGCCGCCGAATTGGAGGTAGATCTGGGTGGTGCTGTAGCCGAAGAGGAGCAGGCCCAGGATCACACCGGAGACGACGAGCACGTTGAGCAGGCGCGGGGGCTCCACGCGCTTGGGGACGGTGCTCTCGATGAAGCCGCCCAGCCGGCGCAGCGCCCCGGTGTCCGCGGGCTCGTTGCGGTGCGCACCGCGACGGGCGCCCTGCCGCTGGCCGTGCCGCCCCATGGACCGCCTCTCCCCGGGATCGGAAACCGATCTCGCCCTGCCCGGTGGCCGCCGCTCGGTGCGAGCGGGACCGGGCGATTCCCGGCCGCAAGCCTAGCGCGCGAGCCAAAACAGACAAATCCAAACGCGCTCATTCGCCGGGGAAATGATCCCATCCGGTGCGTTCGGGGACCCGCCCGCCGACGGTGACGCGGTGCTCCCCCTCCTCGGCCGGGAGGACGGTCCCGATGCGGTGCCAGTGGTCGGGCAGGTCCGCTCCGGCGGGGAAGGTCGCGGCCAGGGCGTGGTCCTCGCCCCCGGAGACCATGAACGCCAGGGCCCGGCCGGGCTCCCCGCCCAGGACGCGCACGGCCTCGACCAGCGCGGGCTCGGGGCGCAGCAGGTCCGGGTCCAGGTCGATGCGCACCCGCGATGCCCGGCACACGTGGCCCAGGTCCTGGGCGAGGCCGTCGCTGACGTCGAGCATGGCGGTGGCGCCCAGCCGGGACGCCTCGGGTCCGGCGGAGTAGGGCGGGGAGGGCCTGCGGTACTCGTCCAGGCAGGCGGCGGGCCCGTCGGTCCCGGCGGTGAGCAGGGCCAGCCCGGCGCCGGACAGGCCCAGGTGCCCGCAGTAGGCGACGACGTCGCCGGGGCGGGCGCCGTCGCGGCGGACCGGGGCCCGGCCCTGGAGGTCGCCCAGCGCGGTGATCGCGACGGTGATGGTGTCGGAGCCGACGGTGTCGCCGCCCACCACCGCGCCGCCCGCGGCCGCGCACTCGTCGCGCACGCCCAGCGTGAACTCCTCCGCCCACTCCAGGGGCAGGTCGGCGGGGGCGGCGAAGCCGATGAGCAGGCCGGTGGGGCGGGCGCCCATGGCGACGACGTCGGCGAAGTTCTGGGCCACCGCCCGGTGGCCGACGTCGCGGGCCGTGGACCAGTCGCGCCGGAAGTGGCGCCCCTCCACCAGCAGGTCGGTGGTGGCCACGGTCCGGCCGTCGGGGGCGGCGACGACGGCCGCATCGTCACCCGGGCCGAGGATTACATCGTCCGTCCCGGGGAATTGGCCCGTCACGCGTCTGATCAGAGCGAACTCGCCCAGACCCCCAATGGTGTTCTGCACAGGGAACAGGGTACGGTGACGCTCCGGCGCGGTGGTCCAGACCCACGTTCGTCACACGTTCGTCATCGGCCTCACCGTCGGGTGCTCCCGTACCCGGCATGCACGAAGGAGTACACATGGTGCGGGCATACATCCTGATCCAGACCGAGGTCGGCCGCGCCGCCGAGGTCGCCGAGCGCATCCGGGGCATCGAGGGGGTCACGGAGGCCCACGACGTGACCGGCCCCTACGATGTGATCGTCCAGGCCGAGGCCGACGACGTGGACGCCCTGGGGTCGCTGGTGGTGGCCCGCATCCAGCGTCTCGAGGGGATCGCCCGGACGCTCACCTGTCCCATCGTCAACATCTGACCCGACCCTTCGGAGAATGTGGTGCGCGTACTCCTGCGGCTGGCCCCCGTGCTCCTCCTGCTGGGCGCGGTCGCGGGGTGCGGGGCGCAGACGGTGCGCATGGAGCCGCCACTGCCCGACGCCGCGGCCGAGGAGCTGTGCACGGCGCTGGTCGCCGACCTGCCGGACACCCTCATGGACGCCGAGCGCGTCGACGTCCGGCCCGCGTCCGACCTCACCGCCGCCTGGGGCGACCCGGCGATCGGCCTGCGCTGCGGGGTGGAGCGGCCCGTGGCACTGGCCCCGGACTCCCTGCTCGAGGAGGTCAACGGGGTCCCGTGGCTGTCCGAGCCGGCCGACGCCCCCACGGTCTTCACCGCGGTCGGCCACGAGGCCTACGTCGAGCTGCTGATCCCGACCTCCTACGGCCCCCCGGCCGCGGCGCTCACGACCGTGAGCGACCTGGTCTCCGAGCACCTGCCGCCGCTGCCCGACGGAGAGCTCTAGGCAGAGTCCTTTCGGGCCTCCGTCGCGCCGCGGCCCGCCCGCCGGACGGCGGAGGGTCCCCGACGGACGGCCCGCGAAAGAGCGGTCCCGGGAGCGGCCCGCAGAACCCGGAAGGGGCGGTGCGACCGTGGTCGCACCGCCCCTTCCCTCCGTCTTCCGACATGCGGCGCCCGCTACTCGGAACCCTCCTCGGCGGGAGCCTCGCTCTCGTCCCCGGCGGGGGCGTCGCTCTCCTCCTCGGCAGGGGCGTCGCCCTCGCCCTCGGCCGGCGCGTCGCCCTCGGCTCCCTCGGCGGGGCCGTCCATCCCCTCGGGGAGCTGCTCCTCGCCGCCACCGCCGGCGAGCATGGCCTCGACCTCCTCGGCGTTCTCGGCCACGCCCTGGGAGCACAGCGCGCCCGGCTCCGGCACGTCGCTGCTCTGCTCGAAGGCGCGGACGAAGCGCTGGAGGCTCTCGTCGGTCGGGCTGTCCACGGCGACCTGGCGGCCCCAGGCGGAGGCCACGATCGGGCCGTCCATCTCACCCTCGTACGGGGTGACCAGCAGGTAGGAGCCCGGCGTGTAGAAGCCGTTCAGCTGCTCGACCTGGTCCGCGGGCAGCTCGGGGTCGTAGGCGATCCACACCGCGCCGTGCTCCAGGGAGTGCACCGCGAACTCGGGGGTCACCGGCGAGGGGTAGACGCCGCAGTTCTGCCAGGCGCTCCAGTGGTCGCCGCCGACCGGCGGGCTCTGCTCGTAGTCGACCTTCTCACCGGTGTCGACGTGGAGGTAGGAGCCGATCTCGTGTTCCGCCATACCGGGGATCTGCCGGCTGCGATGATCCATGTAGAAGAGGAAACCGATGAGACCCACGACCACCACGGCCGCCAGCGCGCCGCCGGCGATGCCGAGGATCTTGCGCTGTCTCTCCTTACGCAGGCGTTCCGCCTTGAGGGCGGCGGCGCGCTGGCGACGCTCCTCCGCCGTCTTCTTCTTGGCCACTGGGTCTCCTGAGGTGGGTGGTGGGGCCTGGGACTTACCTATCCTCTACTTTGGCATCAGAGTCGGGCGATTTGACCAGGATGGTTCCCATGGGAGACGAAAGCGGTACCGAGCGCGACCCGATCGGTGACCTCGGCCACACCGCGGACGGACCCGGGGACGACGGCGGGGAGGCCGTCCCGGGGGAGTTCCCGGAGGAGTCCGAGCCCCGCAGGACGTCGTTCGCCTCCGTCCCGACCTGGGCCGCGGTGATCCTGGTCGCAGTCGCCCTGCTCGGCGGCTACCTGCTGGGACGCCCCTCGTACCCGCTGGACACCGGTGCCGACGCGGGCTTCCTGCGGGACATGAGCGTCCACCACAACCAGGCCGTGGACATGTCGATGATCATCCTCGACAAGACGGAGGACCCCGAGCTGCACACCGTCGCCACCGACATGGCCCGCACCCAGCAGGCCCAGGTGGGGCGCATGCAGGGGTGGCTGCTGGCCTGGGACCTGCCGATGCGCGCCCCGGACCGGCCGATGGCCTGGATGGCGGGGCACGACCACGGCGGCGGGGACGGCGGGGTGCCCGAGGCCATGCCGGGGCTGGCCACAGCCGAGCAGCTCGACGGGCTCCGCGCGGCCGAGGGCGTGGAGGCCGAGATCGTCTTCCTGGAGCTGATGATCGCCCACCACCTGGGCGGCATCGAGATGGCCGAGGCCGAGGTGGACCTGGGCCGGGAGGAGATGGTCGTGGACTTCGCCCAGGGCATGATCGACGCCCAGGGGGCCGAGGTGGACCTCATGGAGCGGATGCTGGCCGACCGCACCGACGCCTGACCGGCCCCGTCCCAGCCGAGGCGGCGCACCCCCGCGGGGGTGCGCCGCCTCCGTCGTTCCCGGGGCGGCCCCGCATGTGTCCGAGTCCACAGACACGACTCCCCGACCTCCGTGGATACCGCGTCATCCCAGGTCAGCATGGTCACGCGACCGCGTTCGGGCCGCCCTCCCCGGGCCGGCACCCCCTCTCCCTCCCCGCCGGAAGCCCCTCCGAGGCCCTTCGCGGGCCCCCGGAGGCGACTACGACACGTTGTAGAACTACGATGTGTAGTACTACCGGTGGTCGGTACCTGAGAGGCGGGTATGGAAGCCCTTGAACTCGCGCGGTGGCAGTTCGGTGTCACCACGATCTACCACTTCCTGTTCGTTCCGTTGACGATCGGCCTGTCGTTCATCGTGGCCGTCCTCCAGACGGTCTGGTACCGCACCGGAAGGCACGAGTACCTCCAGGCGACCCAGTTCTTCGGGAAGCTCTTCCTGATCAACTTCGCCATGGGCGTGGTCACCGGCATCGTCCAGGAGTTCCAGTTCGGCATGAACTGGAGCGAGTACTCCCGGTTCGTCGGCGACGTCTTCGGCGCCCCGCTGGCGATGGAGGCGCTGCTCGCCTTCTTCCTGGAGTCCACCTTCATCGGCCTGTGGATCTTCGGCTGGCACCGGCTGCCCCGCGCCGCCCACCTGGCCTGCATCTGGATGGTGGCGATCGGCACCAACCTGTCGGCCTACTTCATCCTGGCCGCCAACGCCTGGATGCGCCGCCCCGTCGGGTTCGAGGTCAACCCCGAGAACGGGCGCGCCGAGCTCAACGACATCTGGGCCGTGCTCAGCAACGACCAGGCCTGGTCCACCTACCTGCACACCGTCTCGGCCGCGTTCATCACCGCCGGGCTGTTCGTGGTCTGCGTCAGCGCCTACAAGCTGTGGCGCAACCAGAGGCACAACGACACCGGGATCCGCGGGACGACCCCGCCCAAGGGCGACTTCGCCCTCTTCCGCGGCACGCTCAAGGTCGGGCTGGTGTTCACGCTCATCGCCGGTGTGATCGTGGTGTTCTCCGGGGACCACCAGGCCAAGCTCGCCGCCCAGTACGAGCCCATGAAGCTCGCCGCGGCCGAGGCCCTGTGGGAGACCGAGGAGGGGGCGCCGTTCTCCGCGTTCGCCGTCGGCGACACCGAGGCGCGGTACAACCCCATCGACATCACCATCCCCAACATCCTCAGCTTCCTCGCGACCGGCGAGTTCGACGGCGAGGTCCACGGGATCAACAACCTCCAGGAGGCCTACGAGGCCGAGTACGGCGAGGGGGACTACGTCCCCAACGTGTTCGTCACGTACTGGTCGTTCCGCCTCATGATGGGCCTGGGCATGGCCGGGGTCGCCGTCGCCGCGCTCGGGCTGTGGCTCACCCGCGGCGGCCGGACGCCGTCCGTGCACGGCAGGCTGACCCGCTGGTTCTACCCGCTGGCCGTGCTCGCCCTGCCCGCCGCCCTGGCCGCCAACATCTTCGGCTGGGTGCTCACCGAGATGGGCCGCCAGCCCTGGACCGTCCACGGCTACCTGCTCACCGCCGCCAGCGTCTCGCCCGGTGTGAGCCTGGGCACCGTCGCCCTGAGCCTGACCGGGTTCACCCTCGTCTACGGCGTCCTCGCCGTCGTCGAGGTCGGCCTGCTGGTCAAGTACATCAAGGCGGGCCCGTCCCACCTCGTCCCCGACCTCGAGAGGGACGGCGACGAGTCGAAGATCCCTCACTTCAGCTACTAGGACATGACCATGGATCTGGCCGTCATCTGGTTCATCGCCATCTCGGTCCTGTGGATCGGGTACTTCGTCCTGGAGGGGTTCGACTTCGGCGTCGGCACCCTGATGCCGTTCATGGGCAGAAGGGACTCCGTCGACCGCAGGGTCGCCATCAACTCCATCGGACCGGTGTGGGACGCCAACGAGGTCTGGCTGATCACCGCGGGCGGCGCCACGTTCGCGGCGTTCCCCGCCTGGTACGCCTCCCTGTTCAGCGGGTTCTACCTGCCGCTGTTCGTCATCCTCATCGCGCTCATCCTGCGCGGTGTGGCCTTCGAGTACCGCGGCAAGCGGGACGACCCCGTCTGGCGGCTGTGGTGGGACCGGGCCATCTTCTTCGGCAGCGCCGCGCCGGCCCTGCTGTGGGGGGTCGTCTTCGCCAACGTCGTCCGGGGCGTGGCCATGGACGCCGACCACATCGTCACCGCGTCCCTGGCGGACCTGTTCAACCCGTACGCGCTCCTGGGCGGGCTCACCACCCTGTCGCTGTTCACCCTGCACGGGGCGGTGTTCCTGAGCCTGAAGACCGACGGGCCGGTCCGGGCCCGCGCCCGCACCGCCGCGCTGCGCACCGCGTACGTCGCCGTGCCCGCCGCGGCCGCGTTCCTGCTGTGGACCCAGCTCGCCCACGGACAGGCGTGGACCTGGCCGCTCGTGGCGCTGGCCGCCCTCGCCCTGGTCGGCGGGGTCGCGGCGGCCCGGGCGCGGCGCGAGGGCCTGGCGTTCGGGCTCATGGTGGCCACCATCCTGGCCGCCGTGGTCACCCTGTTCGGGTCGCTGTTCCCGGACGTGCTGCCCTCCACCACCGACCCGGCGTTCAGCCTCACCGTCGAGAACGCCTCCTCGGCGGACTACACGCTCACCATCATGACCTGGGTGGCCGTCGTCTTCCTGCCGCTGGTGCTCCTCTACCAGGGCTGGAGCTACTGGGTGTTCCGCAAGCGGGTCACCGGTGCCACCGTCACCGGCGAGTCCGTGGCCCAGCGCTCCGGCGCCTGATCCGAAGGGCGCGGCCCCCTCCCCCATCGCCCGGGGCGGGGGCCGTGCCCGTATCCGGTGCCCATCGGCGAGACTGGGCACGAACGCCCACCGTCCACCGCCACCCTCAAAGGGGTCCCATTGAAACCGCTCGATCCGCGCCTGGTGCGGACCGCGTCGGCGGTCCGCACCCACCTGGCCGTCTCCGTGCTCAGCGGGGTGGCGATCACCGGGCTGATCCTGGCCCAGGCATGGCTGCTCGCCCACGTCATCTCGGAGGTGTTCGCCGGGTCGGGGTTCGCCCCCCTGGGGTGGGCGGTCGCCGCCGTCGCCGGCATCGCCCTGGTCCGCGCCCTGCTGTCGTACGCGGCCGAGGCGTCGGCGCTGCACAGCGCCGCCCGCACCAAGTCGATCCTGCGGCGCCGGCTGATCGACCGCGTCACCGGCGACGGGACGGTGTGGACCGCCCAGCGCGGCGAGGACGGGGAGGCGCCCAAGGCCGGGGAGCTGGTCACCCTGGCCACGCGGGGCCTGGACGCGCTCGACGACTACTTCGCCCGCTACCTGCCCCAGCTGGTGCTGGCGGCGATCGTGCCGGTCGCGGTGCTGGCCGTGGTGTTCTGGGCCGACTGGATCTCCGGGGTCGTCATCCTGGTGACGGTGCCGCTCATCCCCGTCTTCATGGCGCTCATCGGCATGCACACGCAGAACCGCACCGAGCGGCAGTGGCGGCTGCTGAGCAGGCTCGGCGGGCACTTCCTGGACGTGGTGGAGGGGCTGCCGACCCTGGCGGTGTTCCGCCGGGCCAAGGCGCAGGCGGCGCTCATCCGGCGGGTCGGCGAGGAGCACCGCAGGGCGACCATGGGGACGCTGCGGATCGCGTTCCTGTCCGCCTTCGCCCTGGAACTGCTGGCCACCCTGGCGGTGGCGCTGGTCGCCGTGGAGGTGGGGCTGCGGCTGCTGGGCGGGTACATGGACTACCAGACCGCCCTGCTGGTGCTGATCCTGGCGCCGGAGGCCTACCTGCCGCTGCGCGAGGTGGGCGCCCGGTTCCACGCGAGCATGGAGGGCGTGGCCGCCGCCGACCAGGTGTTCACCGAGCTGGAGCGGCGCCGGACCGCGGACGGCGGCGCGCCCGCGCCCACCGGGGAGCGGTCCCCGGCGACCGGCGGCGACCTGCGGCTGAGCGGGGTGTCGCTGACCTACCCGGGGCGGGACCTGCCCGCCCTGTCCGGGGTGGACCTGACGGTGCGCTCGGGCGAGCGGGTGCTGCTCACCGGGCCCAGCGGGTCGGGCAAGACCACCCTGCTGTCGCTGCTGCTGCGGATGAACACCCCCTCGGAGGGGCGGATCGAGGTGCGCGCGCCCGGCGGCGCGTGGGAGCCGCTGGAGTCCGTCCCCGCCGACGACTGGCGGTTGGGGGTGGCCTGGGTGCCCCAGCACCCCTACCTGTTCGACGTTTCGGTGGCCGACAACATCCGGCTGGGCGACCCCGACACCCCCCTGGAGCGGGTGCGCGAGGCCGCCCGGCTGGCCGAGGCCGACGGGTTCGTGTCCGCGCTGCCCGACGGGTACGACACCCGGCTCGGCGAGCGCGGCGCCCGGCTCTCGGCGGGCCAGCGCCAGCGGATCGCGCTGGCCCGGGCGTTCTGCCGGGACGCCCCGCTGGTGCTGCTGGACGAGCCCACCGCCCACCTGGACCCGGAGAACGCCGCCGCGGTCCGCACCGCCGTGGACCGCCTCCTGCGGGGGCGCACCGCGGTCATCGTCGCCCACGACACCGGCTGGGCCGAGGCCGTCCTCGGCGCCCGGGTCGTGGAACTCCCGCTGCCGGGCCGTGAAGGGGCGCTGAACCGATGAGCACGACCGATACCGCCGACGCCGCGCCCGTGTCCGAGGAGGAGCGCCGCCGCGACCCGCTGCGGCGGATGGTCGCGCTGGCCCGGCCCCGGGCCGGGAGGTTCGCGCTGGGCGTCCTGCTGGGCGCGGTGGCCACCGGCTCCGGGGTGGCGCTGCTGGGGGTGGCCGCGTGGATGCTGGCCACCGCGGCCTCGCACCCGGGGATCACCGCGCTGGGGGTCTCGGTGGTGGCCACCCGGGCGCTGGGCGTCGGCAAGGGGGTGAGCCGGTACCTGGAGCGGCTGGTCACCCACGACGCCGCGTTCCGCACGCTGGCCGAGGTGCGGGTGCGCGTGTACCGCAGGCTCGCCGCCACCGAGCCCTTCGGCCGGTTCCGGTCCGGCGACCTGGTGTCGCGCCTGGTCAACGACACCGAGGCGACCCTGGACCTGCTGGTGCGCGGCCTGACCCCGCCGCTGGTGTCCCTGGTGACCGGCGGGGTCACCGTCCTGGTGGTCACCGCCGTGTACGCGCCGGGCGGGGCGCTGCTGGCCGCGGGCCTGCTGCTGGCGGGGCTGGCGGTGCCCTGGGCGGCCGCCGCGCTGGGCCGGGCCCCGGGGCGGCGCCAGGCGGTGGCGCGCGGGCGGCTGTCGACCTCCCTGGTGGACACCCTGCACGGGGCGCCCGACCTCATCGCCTACGGGGCGATGGACCGCCAGGTGGCCCGCGTGTACGAGGCCGACGAGGAGCTGACCCGGATGGCGCGGCGCGACGCCGCGGTGCTGGGGCTGGGGGCGGGCGCGACGACGCTCATCACCGGGCTGAGCGTCTGGGGCGCCCTGTTCCTGGGGGTGCTGGCCGTCGAGGGCGGGGAGCTGGACGCGGTGTCGCTGGCGGTGCTGGTGCTGGTGACCCTGGCGGCGTTCGAGATCGTCGCCCCGCTGCCCGCGGTCGCCGCCCGGCTGGGGGCGATCCGGGAGAGCGGTGCGCGGCTGTTCGGGGTGCTGGACACCCCAGCGGCGGTCGCCCCGGCGGTCCGCACGGGCCTGGACCCGGACGGGGACTCCGCGGTCCGCGTCCGCGGGCTGCGGGTGCGCTACACCCCGGACGGGCCGTGGGCCCTGGACGGCGTGGACCTGGACGTCGCGGCGGGCGAGACGGTCGCGGTGGTGGGGCCCAGCGGCGCGGGCAAGAGCACGCTGGCCTCCGTCCTGCTGCGGTTCCGCGACCCCGACGCGGGGCGCGTGGAGCTCGGCGGCGCCGACATCACCGGGTACCCGGCCGACGAGGTGCGCGCCGTGGTCTCCGGGGTGCCGCAGGACCCGCACGTGTTCGCCTCGACCCTGCGCGAGAACCTGAGGCTGGCCCGGCCGGAGGCGTCCGACGACGACCTGTGGGCGGCGCTGCGCCGGGCCCGTCTGGCCGACGACGTCGCGGCGATGCCCGACGGCCTGGACACCCGCGTCGGCACCCACGGCCTGGGGCTGAGCGGCGGCATGGTGCAGCGCCTGGCACTGGCCCGCGCCCTGCTGGCCGCGCCCCGCGTGCTGGTCCTGGACGAGCCCACCGCCCACCTGGACCCGGACACCCGCGACGCGGTGGTCGAGGACCTGCTGGCGGCGGCCGAGGGCTACTCGACGCTGCTCATCACCCACGACCTCACCGGGCTGGAGCGGGTCGACCGCATCGTCGTGGTCCGCGACGGCCGCGTCGTGCAGTCCGGCACCCACACCGAGCTGCTGGCCCGCGACGGCTGGTACCGCGACGTGCACCCCGGCCTCTGAGCCGGGCGGCCCCGTCTTCGCGGCGGGGCCGCCCGGGGGGACGGGCCGACTGGCAGGCGCGGGCGGGATTGCCCTAATGTTCCAGCGTGGCCATTCCCAATCCCGTTCGTGAAGTCTTCGGCGGAGTCGGCGCGCTGGCGCGCGGCTTCGGCCTGCTGCTGCGCAGACCGCGCCTGTTCCTCCTGGGCGCGCTCCCCGCCCTGATCACGTCGCTGCTCTTCCTGGCGCTGTTCGTCCTCCTGGTGATGAACCTGACCGACCTGGCCGCGTGGGCGACGCCGTTCGCCGACGGCTGGGACGAGGTCTGGCGCAACCTGCTCCGCGGTGCCGTCGCCGTCGGCGCCCTGGCCGGGACGGTCCTGCTGATGGTGGTCTCGTTCACCACCATCACGCTGGCCCTGGGCGCGCCGATCTACGACAAGATCACCGACCTGGTCGAGCAGGAGCTGGGCAACGCCCCCGCCGAGTCCGACGAGTCGGTCTGGTCGTCGCTGGGCCGGGCGGTGCGCCAGTCCCTGGTGATCATCCTCGCCTCGCTGCTGGTGACGGTCCTGGTGTTCGCCATCGGGTTCGTCCCGCTGGCCGGCCCGGTCGTCGGCTCGGTGCTGGCCGCCCTGCTGGGCGGCTGGCTGCTGGGCATCGAACTGGTGGCGGGCTCGTTCGACCGCCGCGGGTTCCTCACCATCAAGGAGCGCCGCAAGTGGATGGGCACCCGGCGGCTGCGGGTGCTGGGGTTCACGGTCCCCACGTACCTGCTGCTGGCGATCCCGTTCCTGGCGGTCGTGGTGTTCCCGGCCGCGACGGCGGGCGGCACCATCCTGGCCCGGCAGCTGCTGGGCGTGCCCGACGCGCCCAAGGGCGTCGCTCCCCCGCCCGGGCGGCCGCCCGTCCCCCCGCCCCCGTACGGCCGGCCGCCGGTCGCCCCGCCGCACGGGCACCCGCAGGGACCGCCCCCGCACCCCGGGGCCTGAGGACACGAAGAGGACACGAAAAGGGGGGCGGCCCGAGCGGGCCGCCCCCCTTTCCCGTACGTACCGGTTCGCGTCAGCGCAGGCCGGGCGAGCGCCGCAGCGCCGTCGTGATCATCCGGTCGACCAGCGCCGCGTAGTCCAGCCCGGTGGCCGCCCACATCTGCGGGAACGCCGACGCCGGGGTGAACCCGGGCATCGTGTTCAGCTCGTTGACGAGGACCTCGCCGTCCTCGGTGTAGAAGAAGTCCACCCGGGCCAGCCCCTCGCAGCCCATCGCCTCGAACACCTCGGCGGCCAGCCCGCGCAGCCGCGCCGTGACGTCCTCGGGGATCTCCGCCGGGATGGTCAGCCCGCTGCTGGAGAGGTACTTGGCCTCGAAGTCGTAGAAGTCGAAGCCCTCCGCCACGTGCACCTCGGCCGGGAAGGACACGTCGGGGACGCCCCCGTCCTCGGCCTCCAGCACGCCGCACTCGATCTCGCGCCCGACGACCTGGGCCTCCACCAGCACCTTGGGGTCGTGCTCGCGCGCCGCCTCGACGGCCGCGATCACCGCGTCGGCGTCGGAGGAGTCCCGCACCTTGCTGATGCCCACGCTGCTGCCCGCACGGGCGGGCTTGACGAACACCGTCTCCCCCAGCTCGGCGATGTCGTCCAGGACCTTCTTGCGCTCGGTGCGCCAGCGCCGGTCGGTGATGGCCACGTAGTCGCTGGTGGGGATCCCGTTGCCGGTGAGGATGGCCTTCATGAACACCTTGTCCATGGCGGCGGCGCTGGAGAACACCCCCGCGCCCGCGTAGCGCACGCCCATCATCTCGAACAGCCCCTGGATGGTGCCGTCCTCGCCGAAGGGGCCGTGCAGCAGCGGCAGCACCACGTCCACCTCGGCCAGCCGGGAGGGCCCGTCCGCGGGGTCCACCACCATCAGCTGCCCGGCGGCGTCGAACGGCAGGGCCAGGTCCTTGCCGCCCTCCTCCGCCACGGTCGGCAGGGCCTTGGTGCCCTCCTCGATGCGCAGGAGCTCCGGGTCGCCGGAGGTCAGCACCCAGTTGCCGGTCTTGGTGATGCCGACCGGCACGACCTCGTAGCGGTCGTGGTCGATCACCGACAGGACGCTGCCCGCGGTGACGCAGGAGATCTCGTGTTCGGAACTGCGACCGCCGAAGACGACGGCGACCCGGATCCTTCGCTGCTCGGACGACATGGTGCTGACCCTTTGTACTCGTTGCCGGAAGGGGCCGGGGTTCTCCCGGCCCGCTGTGTGTCAGTTGCCCCCGAGGGCCGCCAGGGCGTCCCCGATGAGGTCCTGAGGGTCCTCCAGGCCGATGGAGAACCGCACCGCACCAGGTGAGATGCCGGCGGCCGCCAGTTCGACGTCGTTCATGTTCCGGTGCGACGTGGAGGCGACGTGACCGGCGAGGGTGTGGGTGCCGCCCAGGGACGCGGCGATGGTGGCGACCTTCAGGCGGTCGGCGAAGGCCATCCCCGCCTCCCAGCCGCCGCGCGGGTGGACGGTGACGACGGCCCCGTACCGCCCGGGGTCGAACAGCTTGGCCGCCAGCCCCGCCTGCGGGTGCGAGTCCAGGGACGGGTGGTCGACCCGCTCCACCAGCGGGTGCTCGGCGAGCGCGGCGGCGAACGCCGCGGCGGTCTCGCACTGGCGCTGCACCCGCAGCGGCAGCGTCTCCAGGCCCCGGTGCAGCAGGTACGCCTCGTCGGGGGCCAGGCAGGGCCCCAGGTCGATCCGGGCCGACCGGATCCGGTCGATGAAGGAGGGCGCGGCGACGGCCACGCCGCCGGTGGTGTCGCTGTGCCCGCCGATGTACTTGGTGGCCGAGTGCACCACGATGTCGGCCCCGTACTCCAGGGGCCGGCACACCGCCGGGGAGGCGAACGTGGAGTCCACCACCAGGGCGGCCCCGGCCTCCCGGGCGATCTGGGCCAGCCCGGGCAGGTCGGAGACGGTCATGGTGGGGTTGGACAGGGTCTCGGTGAACAGCACCGCCGTGCCCGGCCGCACGGCCTCGCGCACCGCGTCCAGGTCGGTGATGTCCACGAAGTCGGTCCGCACCCCGAACCGGCGCAGCAGCCGGTCCAGCAGCGAGTAGGTGTTGCCGTAGATGGACCGCGCCGCGACCACGTGCGAGCCGGCCTCGGTGAGCGCCATGAACACGGTGCTCAGCGCGCCCATCCCGGAGGCGAACGCCTGGCCGCGCACCCGGTCGGGCAGGCCCGCGCCCTCCAGGGCCGCGACCGCCTCGGCGAAGGCGTCGACGGTGGGGCTGTCGATGCGGGCGTAGGAGTAGCCCTGCTGCGCCCCGGACAGCACGTCCGCGTAGTCCTGGGAGGTGTCGAAGGCGTAGGTGGTCGCCCGGTGGACCGGCATCCGCATGGGGCGCTCGGCGGGGACGGCCGCGGGCGGCGGGGAGACCGCCCGGGTGTGCTCGCCCCCGGCCGCGGGTGTGTACGACATCGCTGCTCGCTCTCAGACCCCGTAGCGCTCGGGTTTGGCACTGCGCGCCATGAAGGCGACGAGCGCCTCCGCGGGGCTCAGGTCGTGGTGCATCATCTTGACGACGGCCTCGGTGATCGGCAGGTCGACCCCGCGGGCCCAGCCCAGTTCCAGGACCGACTCCGAGGACTTGACCCCCTCCGCGGTCTGCCGGGTCTCGGCGATGACCTGCTCGAGGGTCTTGCCCTTGCCCAGTTTCTCACCGAAGGTCCGGTTCCGCGACAGCGGCGACGAGCATGTCGCGACGAGGTCGCCCATTCCGGCCAGCCCGGACAGGGTGTGCTCGTCGGCGCCCAGGGCCACCGCCAGGCGCGTCGTCTCGGCCAGGCCGCGGGTGATGAGCGACGCCTTGGTGTTGTCGCCGAAGCCCATGCCCTCGGCCACGCCCACGGCCAGCGCGATCACGTTCTTCATGGCGCCGCCGATCTCCACGCCCACCAGGTCGGTGCTGGTGTAGGGGCGGAAGTACGGGGCCTTGAACAGCGCCTGGAGGCGGACGGCCGTCTCCTCGTGCGGGCAGGCGACCACGGCGGTGGCGGGCTGGCGCTCGGCGATCTCCCGGGCCAGGTTGGGGCCCGAGACCACGGCGATGCGCTCGGCGGGCAGCTCCAGCACCTCCGCGATGATCTGCGAGGCGGTCAGGTGGGTGCCCAGCTCCACGCCCTTCATGAGGCTGACGACCACCGCGTCCTCGCGCAGGTACCCGCGCCACTGCGCCAGGTTGTCCCGCAGCGACTGGGTCGGCACCGCCATCACGACGACCCCGGCCTCCGCCAGCGCCTTGGCGGCGTCGGTGGTGGCGGTCAGCCGCGGGTTGAGCGTGAGCCCCGGCAGGTAGTCGGGGTTCTGGGAGGTCCGGTTGACGGCGTCGACCACCTCGGCCCGCCGTCCCCACAGGACGACCTCCGCGGCGGGGGCGGCCGGGTCCTGGGACAGGGCGTGGGCGGCGGCGTCCGCGATGACGTTCGCGAACACGGTGCCCCACGACCCGGAGCCCAGGACGGCGATCCGCGCGCTATCGTTGCCCGTCACCGTCACTCCGCCGCACCCTTCGTCGTGTCGTCGCCGCCGGCGTCCCCGGCCCTCTTCTTCTCGGCCTCCTCCAGGCGCGCGCGCTTGAGGTCGTAGCGCACCGCCGGCGGCTGCTCGCCGCGGATCTTCGCCTGGAGGGCGGTGATGTCGTCCATGATCGCGTCGGTGGCCTCCTTGAGGACCGTCGCGGTCAGCGGCCGCCCCTTGAAGCGCTCCAGGTCGACCGGGGGGCCGGCCAGGAACTCCAGGCGCTTGCGCGGGAAGAGCCTCGGCTTCTTGGAGCCGTAGGGCAGGATGTTCTGCTCGCCCCAGTGGGCCACCGGGACGACGGGGACGCCGGTGGTCAGGGCCAGCCGGGCGACACCCGTCTTGGCGCTCATCGGCCACAGGTCCGGGTCCCGGGTGCAGGTGCCCTCGGGGTAGAAGATCACCGACGCGCCGTCCCGGGTGAGCGCCAGCTCGGCCTCCTTGAGGGCCTTGACGGCGTCGGTGGTCCCGCGCTTGACCGGGATCTGCCCCGTGCTCTTGGCGACCGACCGCACCACGGGGATCTTCATGACCCCGTCCTTCATCGTGAAGGTGGGCCAGCGGCGGGCCCCGATGTAGAGGAAGTGCGCCACCGTCAGCGGGTCCGCCAGCGACAGGTGGTTGGCCGCGATGATCACGCCGCCCTGGGCCGGAACGTTCTCGGTGCCCTTCCAGTCCGGCTTGGTGACGAACCACAGGACGAAGCGGACGATGCGGGAGACGACCGCCTTCACCCACCGCGATTCTCGTTGCTTGGCCTTGGCCACGGGACTCCTCATTCCATCGCTCCCGGGTCCCTAACGGACCTCGAAGCACAATCGGTTCAGTCTAGGACGCTCCCGGCCCCACTCCCGCTCCGCAAGGGCAGGTCACGGTGCCGGAACGTCTCCGGGCCCGGCCACCGCCCGGTCCCGCCCCCGTGAAGCCCTACCCTCGTCACTGTCGTGGCCGTACGAGCGTCCCGGGGGAGAGCGTGGCCGGCGTCGGAGAGCGGGAGGGGGTCGCGGACCCCGGGGTGCGCTGGTCCCTGGTCATCCCAGTCAAGCACCTCGGGCTCGCCAAGTCGCGCCTGGCCCCGGCCCTGGGCCCCCGGCGCGAGGAGCTGGCCCTGGCGTTCGCCTGTGACACGGTGGCCGCCGCGCTCGCCTGTCCGGCGGTGGCGGAGGTGTTCGCGGTCACCGAGGACCCGAGGGCGGGGGCGGAGCTGGCGGCGCTGGGGGCGGCGGTGGTGACCGGGGAGCCGGGCACCGGCCTCAACCCGGCGCTGGAGCACGGGGCGCGCGCGGCGCGGCTGCGGGCGCCGGGGGCGGGCGTGTGCGCGCTGTCGGCGGACCTGCCCGCGCTGCGCCCGGCGGAGCTGGGCCGTGTGCTGGCGGCCGCGGCCGGGCACGGCCGCTCGTTCCTGGCCGACGCCCCCGGGGTGGGGACGACCCTGTTCGCGGCGTCGCCGGGGCACCGGTTCTCCCCCGCCTTCGAGGGCGCCTCGCGCGAGCGGCACCTGGCCGCCGGCGCGGTGGAGCTGCCGCTCCCGGACGTGGAGTCGGTGCGCCGGGACGTGGACACCCCCGCCGACCTGGCGGCGGCGCTGGAGCTGGGCGTGGGCCCGCGCACGCGGTCGCTGGCCGCCGCGCTGCTCCAGCCCGGCCCCGGGGCCCCCTGAGGGGCACCCGCCCGCTCCGGACCCCGGACACGACTCCGCCCGGGTCCGTGCGGACCCGGGCGGAGCGCGGTCACGGTCGGATCGACCGTGCCTACTTCTTGTCCCCGTTGACGAGTGCCTTGAAGTCGGCGCCGGCCCGGAACTTCGGAACGAAGCTCGCGGGAACGTCGATGGTGGCGCCGGTGGCGGGGTTGCGAGCGGTGCGCGCGGCCCGCTCGGCCTTCTCGAAAACACCGAAGCCGGTGATGGCGACCTTGTCGCCCGACGCCACGGTGGCCTGAATGGTCTCAAGCACAGCGTTGACCGCTTCGGTCGCGGTCTTCTTGTCTCCGAGTCGGTCGGAGATCGCGTCGATCAGGTCACGCTTGTTCATAAGGTTCCTCCGGTTCCCCCTTGCTCGCACGAAATTAGGGGACACAGAGGCCCTTGCACAAATACAAACGCCTGCGGTTAGGGCGTGTCGGGGCCGGTCCGACCTGCGCGGTCACTCTCCGGGACGGCTCCGCCGTGCACTCGGAGGCATCCCGACGGGTCCCTTTTGCCCCTCTCTGTGATCCTCAAATGCCTATGTATAACCGGATTCCGGGCGAGCGGTGGACCCTGTTCACGGATACGGGGAGCACCGCAGTTCGGTCACGCCAAGTAAAGGTAAAATATTTGGGGGCCGACGGGTGCGCTGCGTCACACAGCCCCGCCGACCCCCGTCCCGTAAGGGGTTCGGACCGCTACAGGGTCACCGGCAGCCACGGCTTGCGCCGCTCCTCGAACTCCGCGATCGCGTCCGTGTGACGCAGAGTCAGCCCGATGTCGTCCAGGCCCTCCAGGAGCCGCCAGCGGGTGTAGTCGTCCAGCTCGAACGCCTCCTGCACGCCGACCCCGGGAGCGCGCACCTCGCGCTCCACCAGGTCCACGGTGATCTCGGTGGCCGGGTCGGCCTCGACGGCCTTCCAGAGCCGCTCGATGACCTCCTGCGGCAGCAGCACGGTCAGCAGGCCGCCCTTGAGGGAGTTGCCGCGGAAGATGTCGGCGAACCGGGAGGACAGCACGGTCTTGAAGCCGTAGTCCTGCAGCGCCCACACGGCGTGCTCGCGGGACGAGCCGGTGCCGAAGTCGGGCCCGGCCACCAGCACGGACGCGCCCTGGTACTCGGGGCGGTTGAGGACGAAGTCGGGGTCCTCGCGCCACTCGGCGAACAGGCCGTCCTCGAACCCGGTGCGGCTGACCCGCTTGAGGTAGACGGCGGGGATGATCTGGTCGGTGTCGACGTTGCTCGCGCGCAGCGGCACGGCCCGACCGGTGTGGACGTTGAACTTCTCCATGGCAGGTCTCCTCCTGTCGTGGTCGGGCGCGGCTACAGGTCGGCCAGGTCGGCGGGCGAGGACAGCGTGCCGCGCACCGCGGTGGCGGCGGCGACCTGCGGCGACACCAGGTGGGTGCGGCCGCCCTTGCCCTGGCGCCCCTCGAAGTTGCGGTTGGAGGTGGAGGCGCTGCGCTCGCCGGGCTTGAGCTGGTCGGGGTTCATGCCCAGGCACATGGAGCAGCCGGCCTCGCGCCACTCGGCCCCGGCCTCCTCGAAGACCGCGCCCAGGCCCTCGGCGTTGGCCTGCTCCTTGACCCGCATGGAGCCGGGGACGACCAGCATCCGGACGCCCTCGGCGACCTTGCGGCCCCTGATGATCTCGGCGGCGGTGCGCAGGTCCTCGATGCGGCCGTTGGTGCACGAGCCCAGGAAGACGGTGTCCACCCGCACCTCGCGCATCGGGGTCCCGGCCTCCAGGCCCATGTAGGCCAGGGCCTTCTCGGCGGCGGCACGCTCGGAGGGGTCGTCGTAGGAGGCGGGGTCGGGCACCGCGGCGTCCAGCGGGACGCCCTGGCCCGGGTTGGTGCCCCAGGTGACGAACGGGCTGAGCTCGTCGGCGTCCAGCACCACCTCGGCGTCGAAGACCGCGCCCTCGTCGGTGCGCAGGGTCTTCCAGTGCTCGACGGCGGCCTCGAAGTCGGCGCCCTGCGGGGCGTGCGGGCGGCCCTCGATGTAGTCGAACGTGGTCTGGTCGGGCGCGATCATCCCGGCCCGGGCGCCCGCCTCGATGGACATGTTGCACACGGTCATGCGGGCCTCCATCGAGAGGGCCTCGATGGCCTCGCCCCGGTACTCCAGGACGTAGCCCTGGCCGCCGCCGGTGCCGATCTTGGCGATGACCGCCAGGATGATGTCCTTGGCGGACACGCCCGGCCTGAGCTTGCCGTTGACCGTGACGGCCATGGTCTTGAACGGGGCCATGGGCAGGGTCTGGGTGGCCAGCACGTGCTCGACCTGGCTGGTGCCGATGCCGAAGGCCAGCGCGCCGAACGCGCCGTGGGTGCTGGTGTGGCTGTCGCCGCAGACGATGGTCATGCCGGGCTGGGTCAGGCCGAGCTGGGGGCCGACCACGTGCACGACGCCCTGCTCGATGTCGCCCATGGGGTGCAGGCGGACGCCGAAGTCGGAGCAGTTCTTGCGCAGCGTCTCGACCTGCTTGCGGGAGACCGGGTCCGCGATGGGGGCCAGCAGGTCCATGGTGGGGACGTTGTGGTCCTCGGTCGCGATGGTCAGGTCCGGGCGGCGCACCGAGCGGCCCGCCAGCCGCAGGCCCTCGAAGGCCTGGGGGCTGGTCACCTCGTGGACGAGGTGGAGGTCGATGTAGAGCAGGTCCGGCTCGCCCTCGGCACGCCGGACGACGTGCTCCTCCCAGACCTTCTCGGCCATCGTGCGTGCCATGGGCGATCGCCTCTCTCGTTCGTTCCGTGCGCGGACTCTGACTTGCATTCCATATTTCGAGACGGCAATATCAAGTCATGGACAACTCTAGCTCATCCAGCGGCGTCGGAGTACTCGACAAGACGATGTCCGTCCTGGACGCCCTGGAATCCGGACCGGCCTCCCTGGCCCAGCTGGTCCAGATCACCGGCCTGGCCCGGCCCACGGCCCACCGGCTGGCGGTCGCCCTGGAGCGGCACCGTATGGTCTCCCGGGACAGCCAGGGGCGCTTCGTGCTGGGCCCGCGCCTGGGTGAGCTGTCGATCGCCACCGGGGAGGACCGCCTGCTGGCCGTGGCCGCTCCGGTCCTGGTGCAGCTGCGCGACCTCACCGGGGAGAGCGCCCAGCTCTACCGCCGCCAGGGCGACGTGCGCGTGTGCGTGGCCGCCTCCGAGCGCACCAGCGGCCTGCGCGACACCGTGCCGGTCGGCAGCGAGCTGCCCATGAACGCCGGCTCCGCGGCGCAGGTGCTGCTGGCCTGGGAGGACCCGGACCGCATCCGCCGCTCCCTGGTGGGCGCCCGCTTCACCGCGGCCAGCCTGGCCCAGGTCCGCCGCCGCCGCTGGGCCCAGAGCGTGGCCGAGCGCGAGCAGGGCGTCGCCTCGGTGTCGGCGCCGGTGTCCGGGCCGGGCGGGCGCGTGATCGCCGCGGTCTCGGTGTCGGGCCCTATCGAGCGCCTGACCCGCTCGCCGGGGCGCATCCACTCCCAGGCGATCCTGTCCGCCGCCGAGAAGATCAGCGAGTCCCTGCACAGCGTCGAGTCCCACTGACCCGCACCCCCACCACTCTTCCCCGCGGCCGCGCACCCCACGGCCGCCATAGCGCGCACGGCCCCGTCCGGCCACCGCCGGGCGGGGTCTTCCGCGTCCGGGCGCCACCTGGGGCCGGGGCCGCCCGTGGACGCTTACTGACGGGTTGTCTAACATGACGCGAAGTCTCACACGAGCACGTCCGGGACCCCGCCCCCGAGGAGAGCCGAGTGCACCAGTACGTCACCGCCCCCGACGGCCAGCGACTGGCCGTCCGCACCACCGGACCCGCCGACCGCCCCGTCCTGCTGCTCGTCCACGGCTACCCCGACAACTCCTCGGTGTGGGACGCCCTGGTCGCGGAACTGGCCGGGGAGTACCGGATCGCCGCCTACGACGTGCGCGGCGCCGGGCGCTCCACCGCCCCCGGCACCCGCGCCGGCTACCGCCTGGACCGGCTGGCCGCGGACGTCGCCGCCGTCGCCGACGCCGTCGGCGCGGGCCGGCCGGTCCACCTGGTCGGCCACGACTGGGGGTCCATCCAGAGCTGGCACGCCGTCACCGAGCCCCGGTACGCGGACCGGTTCGCCTCCTACACCTCGATCTCCGGGCCGGACCTGGACCACGCCGGGCACTGGTTCCGCTCGGCCCCCGACGGCCTGCGCGCCGTCCTGCGCCAGGCCGTGCGCTCCGGCTACATCGGGTTCTTCCACACCCCGCTGGTCCCGGAGCTGTTCTGGCTGACCGGGCTGGGCGGGGCGGCGCTGGCCGGGCTGGAGCGGGCCGGCGGCGGGCCGGTGCGCCCCGCCCGCCGCGCCACCCGCGACTACGTCAACGGCCTGGCGCTGTACCGGGCCAACATGGCCCCCCGGCTCACCCGCCCGGCCGAGCGCCGCACCGCGGTCCCGGTGCAGGTGCTGGCACCCACCCGCGACGCGTTCATGGTCGGCCCGCTCCAGTCCAACGCCGGCCGCTGGGTCGACGACCTGCGCTTCCACCGCTTCCACGGCGGCCACTGGTCGCTGCGCTCGCGCCCGGCGGCGGTGGCCGACCGGCTGCGCTCCTTCGTCGCGGAGGTGGAGTCCGGAGCGCCCCGGACCCGCCGGTCCCCCGAGGCGGCCCACCGCCACGGCGGCGCCTTCGCCGGGCAGCTCGCGGTGGTCACCGGGGCGGGCGGCGGCGTCGGCCGGGCCCTGAGCCTGGAACTGGCCGAACGCGGCGCCCGGGTGGTCGCCGTGGACGCCGACGGCCCGGCCGCCGAGCGCACCGCCGAGCTGTGCGCCCGGCTCACCCCCGGCGCCGTCCCCCGGCGGGTGGACGTCGCCGACGCCTCCGCCGTCCACGGGCTCGCCGCCCGGCTGCGCGAGGAGTCCGGGGTGCCGGACCTGGTCGTCAACAACGCCGGGACCGTGCCCGCCGGGCCCCTGCTCCGCATCCCGGACGCCGACCTGGAGCGCCCGGTCGACGCCGGCCTGCGGGGCGTGGTCCACGGCTGCCGCGCCTTCGCCCCGGTGATGGCCGGGGCCGGGGGCGGCGGCCTCATCGTCAACACCGTCTCCGTCGCCGCCGGCCGGGCCCCGCGCGCGCACGGGGCGTACCCGGCCGCCAGGGCCGCCGTGCTGGCGCTCAGCCGCTCCCTGCGCCGCGAGCTGGCCGCCTCCGGCGTCGGCGTCACCGCGGTCCTCCCGGGCCCCGTGGGCACCGGAGCCGCCGCCCGCCCGTACCGCCGCCGCGGCCTCACCCCCGAGGAGGCGGCCCGCCGCGTCGCCGACGCGGTCGCGGACTTCCCGGAGTGCCGGTGACCGCCGCGGCGGCCGCCGGTGTCGGTGGCCGCCGGTAGGTTCGGGAGGAGGGATAGAGGAACTTTCGGGAGGTCGTCACCACGGTGGTGTCCCACAGGACCGACCGTCACCGGGCGCGGGTGGCGGGTTCGGAGCCCACGGCGGACCGGCCGGGGCCGGGGCGGCGGCCCCGCCGCATGGCGCCGCACGAACGCCGGGAGGACCTGATCCGGACGGCGCTGGGCGTCTTCGCGCTGCGCCCGCCCGGAGAGGTCACCCCGGAGGACATCGCCGAGGCCGCGGACGTGTCCCGCGCGCTGGTGTACCGCTACTTCCCGAACATGGCGCGGCTGCGCCGCGAGGCCCTGGAACAGGCCATGTCCGAGCTGCTGGAACGGCTGGTGCCG
Organism: Nocardiopsis sp. NPDC057823; assembly: GCF_042797335.1. NCBI lineage: Bacteria > Bacillati > Actinomycetota > Actinomycetes > Streptosporangiales > Nocardiopsidaceae > Nocardiopsis > Nocardiopsis sp. NPDC057823. The sequence continues at coordinate 268,720 of NZ_JBHVLR010000004.1, forward strand.
CCCGCGGACCTGCCGCCGCGGGAGCAGCTGCGGGGCTCCCTGGTCCGGTTCGTCGAGTTCGCCGACTCCTACTCCCCCGCCTACGTCGCGCTGCTGCGCGGCGGCTCGGTGATCGCCACCGAGGAGACCGAGGCGGAGATCGACCGGGTGCGCACGGGGGTGCTGGAGCTCCTCCTGGACCGCGTCGGCCCGCGGCCGCCCTCCCCGCCGGTGCTGATGGCGCTGCGCTGCTGGATCTCGGTGGTGGAGACCGCGGTGATGCTGTGGCTCCGGGAACGCGGGCGGACCGCGGAGGAGCTGGCCGACTGGCTGCTGGACCAGCTGGTCGCGATGGTGCTGGCCGCCGGGGCGCCGGAGGAGGAGCTGAGCGCCCTGACCTCCCGGGGCTGACCCGGGCGGGCCCGGGGCTCCGGGAACGACGAAGGCCCCGCCCTGGTGGGCGGGGCCTTGGTGCTGGTACCCCCGAGCGGATTCGAACCGCCGTTACCGCCTTGAGAGGGCGGCGTCCTAGGCCACTAGACGACGGGGGCCTGAACTGCTGGTGCAGTGGTCGGCGTGACCACCGACCCTACGATACCCGGTCGAACCGGACACCGGTGACGAACACCGGCCAGAAAGAAGCCCCCCACGATGGTGGGAGGCGCTCCCTGTGGTACCCCCGAGCGGATTCGAACCGCCGTTACCGCCTTGAGAGGGCGGCGTCCTAGGCCACTAGACGACGGGGGCGCGTGCCGGGTCCTTCGGACCCGATGGCCCGAGCTCTCACTCGGACCGCGCTGGGGTACCAGGACTCGAACCTAGACTAACTGAACCAGAATCAGTCGTGCTGCCGATTACACCATACCCCAGTGCTCTGGGAGGACCCGGTCCGCTTTTCCGCTTTCCCTGTCCCCCTCGGCGACGTGGATAACTCTAGCGGAACTTCAGAGTGCTCGCGAACCGAAAACGGGGTGGGGGGTCCGTGACCCCGACCACCCCGTTGTGCACCCCTCTGAGCAGCGGATCTGCTGCTCCGGTGAACGCTAGGACTGCTCGGCGGGCCCCTGGGCGCGCAGCTTCTCCAGGGCCGCGCCCAGCCGCGCCAGGACGCGTTCGCGGCCCAGCAGCTCCAGGGACTCGAACAGCGGCAGGCCGACCGTGCGGCCGGTCACCGCGACGCGCACGGGCGCCTGGGCCTTGCCGAGCTTGAGGCCCAGGCCGGCGCCGGTCTCCTCGGTGGCGGTCTTGAGCGCCTCGGCGTTCCACTCCAGGGACGGGTCGGCGAAGCGCTCCAGGGAGGCGGCGAGCATCTCCTCGCCCACACCCGGCTTCATCGCCTTGGCCCAGCTCTTCTCGTCCTCCACCGGCTCGGCGAGGAACAGGAAGTCGACGTTGGGCACGATCTCCGACAGCACCGCGACCCGGCTCTGGGCCAGCGGCGCGACCGCCCGGAACACCTCCGGGTCGAAGTCGGCGGCCGCCCACGGGGTGTCCTCGCCGGTCACCCAGGGGGCGCAGCGCTCGACGAACTCGTCCACGCCCAGCGCCCGGATGTACTCGCCGTTGAAGGCGCGCAGCTTCTTCTCGTCGAAGAACGCGCTGGAGCTGTTGACGTCCTCGATGCGGAACAGCGGCACCATCTCCGACCACGGCATGATCTCGCGGTCGTCGCCCGGGCCCCAGCCCAGCAGCATCAGGTAGTTGACCATCGCCTCCGCCAGGTAGCCCTCCTCCTGGTAGGACTCCAGGGCGACCTTGTCGCGGCGCTTGGACAGCTTCTTGCGCTGCTCGTTGACGATGACGGGCAGGTGCGCCCACACCGGCGGGGTGTGGCCCAGCGCCTCCCACAGCAGCTGCTGCTTGGGGGTGTTGGACAGGTGCTCCTCGCCGCGGACGACCTGGGTGATGCCCATCTCGACGTCGTCGACCACGTTGGCCAGCACGAACAGCGGGGAGCCGTCGGCCCGGGCGATCACGAAGTCCTCGATGGCCGAGTGGGCGAACTCCACCCGGCCGCGGATCCGGTCGTCCACGACCGTGGGCCCGCCGTCGGGCACGCGGAACCGCAGCGCCCGGCCGGGGCCGGCCTCCAGGCCGCGGTCGCGGCAGAAGCCGTCGTAGCCCAGGTTGGGGTTGTCGCGGCGGGCCTCCAACTGCTCGCGGGTGCAGTCGCAGTAGTAGGCGCGGCCGTTCTTGTACAGCTCCTGCGCCGCCTCGCGGTGCTTGTCGGCGTAGGCGGACTGGAAGTAGGGCCCCTCGAAGTGGGGGTCGTCCTCCCCGATGCCCAGCCAGGCCAGGGCCCTGATGATGCCCTCGGTCCATTCCGGGCGGTTGCGCGCGGCGTCGGTGTCCTCGATGCGCAGCACCATGCGCCCCTCGGGCTGCTGCTGTGCCAGAGCCCAGTTGAAGAGCGCGGAGCGGGCGCCGCCGACGTGGAACATGCCCGTAGGGGACGGGGCGAAGCGGGTACGAATCGAAGTCTCGGTCACGCCTTCCAGGGTAGGGCCGAACGGACCGCGCGGGCCCCGTCCGGCCGTTTCCGGCGTGCTCAGGAGGGTTCGGGGAGGGGTCGGGGGTAGGGTCCGCCCACCCCGTAGGCCTCGGAGAGGGCGTCGGCGAAGGCCGCCGCGATCTTGATCTCGCCCCGTGCGTTGGGGTGGGTGCCGTCGTAGGTGTCGGCCTTCACGTCCCACTCCTCGCGCTCGGCGATGTCGACGCTGATCACCGGGGAGCGCTCGGTGGACAGCTCCCCGGCCAGGTCCCGGATGAGGACGTTGTAGGAGTACGTGCGCAGCGCGAACCCGGGGTCGTTGTCGGCGTAGGCGATGGGCAGCGCCTCGGCCAGGACGATCCTCACGTCGGGGTTGCCCTCGCGGGCGCCCTCGATGTACCGGCGCAGCCGCTGCTCCATCTCCTCCATCCCGATCGGCCACAACAGGTCGTTGACGCCGATGAGGGTGCACAGCACGTCCGGCTCGTAGCGGCGCACCTCCTCCTCGATGCTGGCGGAGGCGTCGCGCAGGGTGCGGCCCCACACGGCGTTGTGGTCCTGGTCGAAGTCGGGGTCGCGGTACTCGCCGGTGCCGGCGTCCCCGTCGGCGCCCGGCCAGCCGTGGCCGGCGGGCTCCGTGGGGCTCCCGGAGTCCTCGGGCTCCGCCCCGGCGGACCCGTCGGCGCGCCGCTCGTCGGCGGGCCCGTCCGCGGTGGGCCCGTCCGCGGTGGGCCCGTCGGAGGGCGAGTCCTCGTCGGAGGGCCGGGCCTCGTCGGTGGGCACCGGGATGATCATGTCGGTGGTGGCCGGGTCGGTGTAGGGGCCGACGAAGTCGAGCCCCTCCACGGCGGGCTCCAGGTGGTTCCACAGGTGGTAGCGCCACGTCCGGTCGCCGTTGGCGCCCTGGGTCATGGAGTCTCCGGAGAGCATGACGCGCAGTGATCCGCTCATGGGTGTTCCAGCCTCCGCTCGGGGGTCGGTTCCGCGGTCGTCGGTGCGTGTCACCCACAGGTAGCCGCCGCCGGCGACCAGGGCCAACGCGACGAGACCGGCCAGGACCAGGGTGCCGGTGCGTCGGGACGGGAGGATGGCCACTTCGGAGCCCTTCCGGTGAGGTGTCGGGCGGCGGCCGGGGCCGCCCGGGGACGGTGCGGCCCGGCCGGGTCACGGCCGGGCCGGGGCCTTCAGTCCCGGGCGACGACCCGGTTGCTGATCGTGCCCAGCCGCTCCACCGTCACCGAGACCTCCTGGCCGACCCGCACCGGGCCGACGCCGGCGGGTGTGCCGGTGAGGAGGACGTCGCCGGGGAGCAGCGTCATGAATGAGGTGACGTAGGAGATCATGCCCGGGATGTCGTGGATGAACTGTGATGTTCGTCCACTCTGCCGGACCTCGCCGTCCACGGTGGTGGTGACCGCCAGGTCCTGCGCCTCGTCGATGCTCAGTCCGGTGGTGATCCACGGACCGATCGGGCAGAAGGAGTCGAACCCCTTGGCCCGGGTCCACTGCTTGTCCTTCTGCTGCAGGTCGCGGGCGGTGACGTCGTTGGCGACGGTGTACCCGAAGATGACGTCGGCGGCCCGCTCCCGGGGCACCTCGCGGCAGGGCCGGGAGATGACGATGGCCAGCTCGCCCTCGAAGTCGACCCGCTCGGAGACCGCCGGGTGGAAGATCGGGTCCGTGGGCCCGGCCACGGCGGTGGACGGCTTGAGGAAGACCACGGGCTCCTCCGTGGTCTCGCCCGTGATGTCCTGCATCTCCGCGACGTGGTCGGCGTAGTTCTTGCCGATGCAGACCACCTTGGTGGGCAGGACCGGCGACAACAGGCGGACGTCGGCGAGCTTGGCCCTCTCCCCGGTCAGCTTGATGTCGCCGAGCAGCGGGTGCCCGTTGAGCCTGGCGACGTACTCGTCGCCGCTGTCGGTATCGGTCTCCACGAGGCCGAACCCGACCTCGTCACCGGCCGCGAACCGTGCGATGCGCACTGCTTGTCCTCCCAGATCGACACGTTTGCGCTTGCAGGTTATCCGCGCCCGCCCCCGACGGCACGACGGCGGTGCCGCACCTCCGGCTTGGCCCTCCCCACGGCCGCGGTCATGGCATGCTGGGGTCCGTCGTCCGTTACTGAGAGGTGCCCCGTGCCCACGTCCGCTCCGTCCCCGCGGGGCCGTCGCCGCCGGCCCCGCCGGTACTCGGCGGGTCTCGCCCTCGGCCTGTGCCTGGTCTCGGGCGCCTCCGCCGTGCTGATGGTCAGCGTGCCGCCGCCGTTGCAGGACTCGGGCACCCCCGCGGGCTCCTCCGGGCCGGTCGGCGACGGGACGCCCGGCGCGGCCGGGACCCCGCCGGAGGCCAGTGCCGACGGGCGGTCCGAGGAGTCGGCCGCCCCGGCGTCCCCCTCCCCCTCTCCCTCCGAGGAGGAGAAGGAGGAGGACGAGCCGGTGCTGCTGCGCTCGGTCGTGGAGGAGGTCGACACCGCCGACGGCGAGTTCTCCGTGCTGGAGGGCGAGGGCGACGTCATGGGCGAGGGGCCGGTGACGACGTTCGCCGTGGAGGTCGAGAAGGGCCTGCCCGGCGAGGCCGAGGACTTCGCCGAGGCCGTCGAGCTGATCCTGGGCGACCCGCGCAGCTGGGGCGACGACGGGAAGCGGTCGATGCAGCGGGTGGACGGCGACGACGCCGACATCCGGGTGCTGCTGGCCGCCCCCGACACGGTCGACCGCCTGTGCGCGCCGCTGCGCACCAACGGGTACGTCTCCTGTGCCAACGGCAACCGGGCCATCATCAACCAGAACCGCTGGGTGGCCGGGGTCCCGCACTTCGAGGGCGACCTGGAGACCTACCGGATCTACCTGATCAACCACGAGGTGGGCCACACCCTGGGCCACGGCCACGTGTTCTGCCCGGGGGAGGGCGAGACCGCCCCGGTGATGCAGCAGCAGACGCTGGACCTCCAGGGCTGCGAGGCCAACGGCTGGGTGTACCCGGACAACGACCCGCCCGGGGACGACTGACCCCGGTCCCGAACAGAGAGGCCGCACCCGTGAACGTTCCCTTCCCGCTGAGCAGGAGGGCGGTCCTGGGCGCGGCCGCGGGCGCGGCCACCGGCGCCGTCGCCGCCTGCTCGGGCCCCGGACAGGGCACCGGGGCCCCGGCCTCCCCCTCCCCCGAGAGCGCTCCGGCGCCCTCGCCGGAGGAGTCCGTGGCCACCGTCGAGGAGGTGCCGGTCGGCGGCGGCGTCGTCCTGCCCGGGGCCGCCGTGGTCCTGACCCAGCCGGAGGAGGGCGAGTTCCGGGCGTTCTCCACCACCTGCACCCACGAGGGCTGCCCGGTGGACGAGGTGGTCGGCGACGAGATCGTGTGCCCGTGCCACGGCAGCCGGTTCTCCATCGCCGACGGCTCCCGGACGGACGGCCCGGCCTCCGAGCCCCTGGAGGAGTACCCGGTGACCGTCACCGGGGAGGGCGGCCTGGTCGTCGGCTGACCGCGAACCGCGGCGGGCGCCGGGGGATCCCACCGCCGACACCGACCGGTACGAAGGGCCGCCGATGACGTCTTCCGCAGCACGCTCCTGGGCCGAGGCGCAGGCCGGGGGGTTCGCCCTCTCCCCCGCCGCCGCCGACCTGCTCGAGGAGCTGTACACCCCGTCCCTGCCCGCGGCCGCGGCGGAGTTCGACCGCGAGGTGGCCGCCCTCCCCGCGGACCACCTGCCGACCTGGGGGCTCACCAGCCGCCGTCCCGGCACGGGGGCGGACCTCCTGCTGGACGGCCTGGACCATGACACCCTCCGCCGTGTCCTGGTGTGGTCGCTGGCGACCATGCCCCCGTACACGGGGCCGGAGGAGGCGGCACCGGCCCGCACCGAGGAGGAGGCCCGGCGGCACCGGCGGATCCAGCGCCACTTCTCCCGCTCCGCGCTGGACTGGGACGGCGCCACCCTCCCGCTGCTGCTGCGCACCTGCGCCCTGGGGCTGCGCCCCTCCGACCTGGCGGTGAACGCCTGCGCGAAGGCGCCGCGCCACGTCCTGGCCGCCTCCGCCGACACCGTCCGCGCGGTGGCCGCCCACCTGGAGGAGTGGCTGGTGTCCGTCCCGGCCGAGGACCGGGACCGGGAGCAGGCCCACCACCGGCTGCTGGGGGCCCTGCTGGAGCTGGGCGAGGCCCCCGCCTCCCTCGACGGGCTCTGCTACGCCGGGGACCGGTTCTTCGACCGGCTGCGCGCCGCGCGCCCGGACCTGCTCACCGCTCCGGGGCTGCCCGCCCTGCTCGTGCACTCCCTCCAGCCCTTCCACGGGGACACCTGGCGACAGGGCCTGCCCGACCTGCTCGCCGGGTTCACCGACCTCGACGGGGCGCTGCGCGGGTTCCTGGAGGTGGCGCTGGACCTGCCCGACCTGCCCGATCCCGTTCCCGCCCTCACCGCGCGGGACCGCCTCGACCACCACCTGCCGGGGCACGTCCGCCACCGCGGGGAGAAGTACATCGCCGTGCACGCCGGCCACCTGCTGCGGGGGATGTCCGAGCTGTTGCCCCTGCTGGACCCGGTCCCGCGGTGGGCGCCGGACCTGCTGCGCCGCCTGGTGCTGCACCTGGGCGTCCCCGCGGCCGGGCGCGGCCCCCGGGCGCTGGACAGGGCCGGCTCCTTCCTCCTCACGTTCAACCGGCTGCCCGGTCCGGAGTCGCTGGCGGCCCTGGTGGAGATCCGCTCCGAGCTCCGGGACCGGACGGCGGTGGGGTACGCCGACGCCACGCTGAGGACGGTGGCCGACCGCATGGGCCTGTCCGCCGCCGAGGCCGCGGAGCGCACCGTCCCCGCGCACGGGCTCGGCCCCGACGGGACCCGCACCGAGCGGGTCGGCGGCCACAGCGTGACGGTCGCCGTGACGGAGGGGGGAGTGGCCCTGCGGTACACCGGACCCGACGGGAGGACCGGCTCCCGGGCGCCCCGGGAGCTTGCCGCGGAACACCCCGAGGCCCTCAAGGAGGCCAAGGACCGGGCGGCGCGCGTCCGCAGGACCTTCAAGGCCGAGCAGGAGCGCCTCGGCGCCCTCGGGGGCCACGCCCCGGCACTGGGCGTCTGGGTCTCCTCCTACCTGGAGCACCCGGTGACCGGGCCGGTCGCCCGCGGCCTGGCCTGGGCGGTGGACCCCGACGGCCGGCCCGGCACCCCCGAACGCGACGGCGGCCACTGGCTGCTGCGCGCCGACGACGGCGGGGTGCTCCTGCACACCGCCGACGCCCCGCCCGCGACCCGTGTGCGCCGCGCTCCCTGACCCGCCCGCCCCGGACACCGCCGCGGGCCGGAGGACGCTCCCCCGGCCCGCGGTCCTTGAAGCGGGGGTCACTCCTCCACGGAGGCGTTGTACTCCTCGATGGGGGTGGTCAGCCGGTCGGCGGCCGCCGCCATGGCCTCCTCGGCGGGGGTGTCACTGGTCAGGGCGGTCTCCCAGCCCTCCTCGGCGGCGGCGCGCGCCTCCGCCATGACGCCCATCATGCACCCGGCGGTGTTCTCGTTGATCTCGGAGTCGGCGAGCTGGGCCGCCGCCACGGAGAACTGCGGGAACTCCTCGGCCCGCTCCTGTGCCTCCGGACCGTCGTAGCCCTCCGTGTTGACGGACAGGTAGCCGGTCCCGGCGTGCCACTTCGACTGGGACTCGGGGGTCAGCAGGAACTGCACGAACTCCCAGGAGGCGCGGACCTCCTGCTCGCTGTGCCCCTCGCCGTTGATCCACAGGGAGGCGCCGCCGATGATCGAGCCGCCCGGGTCGCCCGCGGCGACCAGCGGGAAGTACCCGGCGCCCACCTCGAAGTCGGCCTGCTCGATGAAGCCGCCCAGCGAACCGGTGGACTCCAGGGTCATCGCGACCCGGCCCGAGTTGAACGCGGCCTGGGCCTCGTCGGTGTTGCGGCCGATCTGGAGGGCGAGCTCGTCGTCGACCATCCCCTGCCACCACTCGACCATCTCGACGACCTTGGGGTCGTCGAAGAGCACCTCCGCGGCCCGGCCGCTGCGGCCGTTGGAGTTGTCGCAGTAGGGGACTCCGGCACGGGCCATGAACTGCTCGATGAACCAGCCGTAGACGGCGGCCCCGAACCCGTACTGCACGACGGTGCCGTCGTCGTCGCGGACGGTCAGCTTCTCGGCCGCCTCGCGGATCTCCGCGAGGTCGGCGGGCGGGGAGTCGGGGTCCAGGCCCGCCTCCTCGAAGGCGTCCCGGTTGATGTACATCAGCGGGGTGGAGTTGTTGAACGGGAAGGACCGCAGCTCGCCGTCCACCGTGAAGTAGTTGAGCAGCGCGTCCTCGATCGGCCCGGTGTCGTAGCCGTCCGCGTCGATGAAGGACTGCGCGGGCACGGTCTGCCCGGAGTCGATCATGAACTGGGTGCCCAGGTCGAAGATCATGATCAGCTCGGCGGTCTCGCCCTGCTGGATGGCGGCCCGGTGGTTGGCCAGCGCGGTGTCGTAGTCGCCCTGGAAGGAGCCGGTGACCTCGATGCGGCCCTCGTTCTGGGCGTTGAACTCCTCGATGAGACCGTCGAGCACCTGTCCGTTGGTGGCGTCCATGCTGTGCCAGAACTCCACCTGGACCGCCTCGTCCAGGCCCTCCAGGACCTCCGCGCCGGGTGCGGTGAGGGTGCTGTCGCCACCACCGCCGCCGGAGCAGCCGCTCAGGACCAGGCCCAGGCCGGTGATCAGGGCGGCGGCACGGACCGCGTGCCGCCGGGGGGAGATTCTCATGCTTCGTCGCTTCCTGTGGTCGGTAGGGGGACCGCACCCGGGTTCTCGGGGTGCGGGCGATCGGGGTCCGGCTACTTGACCGCCCCGGCCGTGAGCCCGCGGACGATGAAGCGCTGTCCGAAGACCACGAGGGCGAGGGTGGGCAGGACGGAGAGGGCCGCTCCGGCCAGGAGCAGGCCGGGGTCGGACGCCTCACCGGTCTTGAGGCTGTTGAGTCCGATCTGGAGGGTCTGCATCTCGGTGCTGCGGGTGATGATCAGCGGCCAGAAGTACATGTTCCAGCTGGTGATGAACACGTAGACGCCGACGGCGCTGAGCGCGGGACGGCTGAGCGGGACGAGGACCGTCCACAGGAACCGCAGGTGCCCCATGCCGTCCATGCGCGCCGCGTCGTACAGCTCCCCGGGGAACTGCTTGAAGCTCTGGCGCAGCAGGAACGTGCCGAAGGCGTAGGCCAGGAAGGGCATGACCAGGCCCGCGAAGGTGTCGGTGAGGCCCCAGGAGGCGATGGTCAGGTAGTTGGGGATGAAGGTGGCCTCGCCCGGGACCATCAGGGTCGCCAGGAACAGGGCGAAGACCACGGCCGATCCGCGGAAGCGCAGGAACACGAAGGCGTAGGCGGCCAGGGCCGAGGTGGCCAGCTGGGAGACCGTGATGATCCCCGCCATGAGGAGCGAGTTCCCGTACATGCGCACCAGCGGTACGGCGTTCAGGGCGGCCGTGATGTTGTCCGTGTGCAGCCCGGTGGGGAGCAGCTGCGCCGGGAAGGTCGACAGCTCCCTGGGGTCCATGAGCGCTCCGGCGAACACGTAGTACACCGGGAACAGGGTGGGGACCAGGAACACGAGCAGCAGCAGGTAGAGCACCGCCCGGCCGAGCAGGAAGCGCGGGGAGGGCCGGTGGCGGCGGCGCCGGGGCTCCGGAGGGGCCGGGGCCGGGTCGCCGCGTCCGACGGTGGTGAGGGGGGCCGCGGTCATGCGTAGTGCACCTTCCGCTCGATGACGCCGAACTGGACCGCGGTGCACACCAGGACCACCAGCAGCAGGACGAGGGCCTGGGCGCTGGCCCGGCCGAAGTCGCTGGTGCTGTAGGCGAAGGCGTGCTCGAAGATCGAGTAGACCAGGGTGGTCGTGGAACCGCTGGGCCCGCCCCGGGTGAGGATGTGGATCTGCCCGAAGCCCTGGAGGGCGTTGATCGTGGAGATCACGATGAGGAAGAACAGCTGCGGGCCGAGCATGGGGACGGTGACGTCGCGGGCCAGGCGCACACCGGTGGCCCCGTCGATGCGGGCGGCCTCGTTGACCTCCCTGGGTATGGAGCCGATCCCGGCGGCCAGGACGAGCACCCCGTAGCCGAGGTTCATCCAGACCGTGGTGATGCACACCGACCACAGGGCCATCTCCTGGGAGGTCAGCCAGGGGACCTGGGAGAGCCCGACGCGGTACAGGATGCCGTTGAGCACGCTGTTGCCGGAGCTGTAGAACACCACGAAGATCACCGAGGCGCTGGCCACGGAGAACGCGAAGGGCAGGGCGAAGGCGCCGCGCAGGATGCGCTGTCCGCGGATGACGCCCTCCAGCAGGAGGACGATGACGAGCGCGCCGAGCACCCCGGGAACGACGGTGCCGAGCGTGAAGAGCAGGGTGGTGAGCAGGACCTCGCCGAACTCGGGCGAGGCCATTTCGGCGAAGTGGCCGAACCCGACGAACCGGTCGGGCCTGCCGATGATGTCGTTGCCGTGCATCGACAGGTACACGGTGCGGCCGAGGGGATAGGCGAGGAAGAGCGCGAACACCGCGATCGAGGGCGCCAGGAACGCCCAGGCCAGCACGGTCTCCCTGCTCTGGCGGGTACGGCGCGCCTGCGGGGGTTTCAGGGGTGCGGTGGCCGTCGGGGTGGTGGTCGCGCCCCCTCCCCCTCCGGTGGGGGTGGTTGGTGAGGACACGCCCCGCAGTCTTGTCCGGGCGGGTGACCGCTTCCCCCCTGCGGGGGGAACGGTGTGCCAACGGGGGGACGCGGGGCGGTTATGTCCGGCACCGATCACCGCTCGTAACGTGCGGGTTCACCAGAAGTTCGCGGCATCGAGCGACGCGGAACACGGTGGCCGCACCCCGGGGACGGCGTCCACCGCCCCCGAAGGTCGGCGGGCGCGGTCCGGGGGCCCGCCGCGCGGGACGGGTCCCTCGTCCGGGGCCGTCCGGTCGAGGGTCCCGTGCCGCGGCGGGCGGCCGTCCGTCACACGCCGCGTTCGCGCGGGTACCCCTGGCGCAGCAGGCCGTAGTTGAAGGCCTGCTCCAGGGCCACCCAGGAGGCGTCCACGACGTTGGGGCCCACGCCCACGGTCGTCCACTCCCCCGCGCCGTCGCTGAACGTGACGAGCGTGCGGGTGATGGCGTTGGTGCCCGAGCTGCCCTCCAGGATGCGGACCTTGTAGTCCACCAGCTCCAGTCCGGCCAGCGCCGTGTACACGCCCTCCATGGAGGAGCGCAGCGCCCGGTCCAGCGCGTTGACCGGGCCGTTGCCCTCGGCGGTGGCGATGACCCGCTCGCCCTTGACCGTCAGCTTGACGGTGGCCTCGGTCAGGCTCTCGTACGCGCCGAACAGCGGTGCCCCGTCCCGGGGGCGGCGTTCGGTGATGACCCGCCACGACTCCGTCTCGAAGTAGCGGACCGGCTCGCCCATCTCCTCCCGCAGCAGCAGCTCCAGGGAGGCGTCGGCCGCCTCGAAGCTGTACCCCGACAGCTCCAGGCCCTTGACCCGCTCCACGACCCGGCCCGACAGGGCGCGGTCGCCGGCCAGGTCCAGGCCCAGCTCCTGGGCCTTGAGCTCGATGGACGCGCGCCCGGCCATGTCGGAGACGAGCATGCGCATGGTGTTGCCGACCAGCGCCGGGTCGGTGTGCTGGTACAGGTCGGGGTCGACCTTGATCGCGGAGGCGTGCAGCCCGGCCTTGTGCGCGAACGCCGACACCCCCACGTAGGGGCGGTGCGTGTCCGGGGCCAGGTTGACGATCTCGGCGACGGCGTGCGACACCCGGGTCATCTCCTCCAGGCAGCCCTGGGGGAGCACGTCCATGCCGCGCTTGAGGGTGAGCGCCCCCACCACGGCGAACAGGTCGGCGTTGCCCACCCGCTCCCCGTAGCCGTTGGCGGTGCACTGCACGTGGGTGGCGCCGGCGTCCACGGCGGCCAGGGTGTTGGCCACGGCGCACCCGGTGTCGTCCTGGGCGTGCATGCCCAGCCGGGCGCCGGTGGCCTCGCGCACCTCGGTGACGGTGCGGAAGACGTCGTCGGGGAGCATGCCCCCGTTGGTGTCGCACAGGATCACGACGTCGGCGCCGGCGCCGGCCGCGGTGCGCACGACGTCGAGGGCGTAGGACGGGTCGTGCCGGTACCCGTCGAAGAAGTGCTCACAGTCCACGAACACGCGCTGGCCGTGTTCGCGCAGGTAGGACACCGTGTCGGCGATCATGGCGAGGTTCTCGTCGAGGGTCGTGCGCAGTGCGCGCTCGACGTGCCGGTCGTCACTCTTGGCGACAAGGGTGACGACCGGCGCGCCGCTGTCGCGCAGCGCGGCCACCATGGGGTCGTCGGCGGCCCTCACACCGGCCCGGCGGGTCGCGCCGAACGCGGTGAGTTGCGCGTGCTTCAGCGAGAGCTCTTGTGAAGCCCGCTGGAAGAATTCGGTGTCCTTGGGGTTCGCCCCCGGCCACCCTCCCTCGATGAACCCCACCCCGAAGTCGTCCAGCAGCGCGGCGATGGCCAGCTTGTCGGAGACCCGGAGATTGATCCCCTCGCGCTGGGCCCCGTCGCGCAGCGTGGTGTCGAAAACGTGGAAACCGTCGTTCCTCATGGGTGGAACTCCCGAAGGTGGATGCTGTGGAGGACCGACCCGGACCCGGCCAACAAAAAAGACCCCCCATGGACATGAGAGGTCTGCGCGCCGGCCAGGTCCGTTGTCAGCCGGCGCGCCTCACGATGATGATCACCTGAGACGGCATGCGGCCAGTGTGCCACAGGACGACGTCCGTGACCCCGCCCGCGGACCGATTGTCCCAACATGTGGGACAGTGATTTCTCCCACTGGACGAATCGGGCGGGGCCGGGCCGGACGCCGCGGGCCGCCGGGGAGACCCCGGCGGCCCGCGTTCGGTGTCCCGCGTCCGGGTCTACTTCCCGAAGCGGGTCACCCAGCCGTGCTCGTCGGGGCGCTGCCCGGTCTGCACGCCCACCAGCTCCTCGCGCAGGCGCATGGTGATCGGGCCGGGGGTGCCGTCGCCGATGGTGAACTCGCCCTCGTCGCTCTTGACGAACCCGACCGGGGTGATCACCGCGGCCGTGCCGCAGGCGAAGACCTCGGTCAGCTCGCCCGACTCGGCGGCCTTGCGCCACTCCTCGGTGGAGATCGGCTTCTCCTCCGCCGGGATGCCCAGGTCGGGGGCGAGGGTCAGCAGCGACTCGCGGGTGATGCCGGGCAGCAGCGTGCCGGTCAGCGGGGGCGTGCGCAGGCGCGCGTTCTCACCGGAGCCGAACACGAACCACAGGTTCATGCCGCCCATCTCCTCGACCCAGCGGTGCTCGCGGGCGTCCAGCCAGACCACCTGGTCGCAGCCCTTCTCCACGGCCTGGGCCTGGGCCAGGAAGCTGGCCGCGTAGTTGCCCGCGAACTTGGCCGCGCCGGTGCCGCCGGGGGCGGCGCGCGTGTAGTCCGTGGACAGCCAGACGGTGACCGGCTTGATGCCGCCCGAGAAGTAGGAGCCGACCGGGGAGGCGATGAGCAGGTAGACGTAGCTGCGGGAGGGGTGGTTGACCCCCAGGCCGACGTCCGTCGAGATCATGAACGGGCGCAGGTAGAGGCTGAAGTCGGGCTTGGTGGGGACCCACTCGCCGTCGTGCTCCAGCAGCAGCTCGATGGACTTGAGGAACAGGTCCTCGGGAAGCTCCGGCATGGCCATGCGGGCGGCGCTCCGGTTGAAGCGGGCCGCGTTGGCCTCGGGCCGGAAGGAGGCCAGGGAGCCGTCGGGGTGGCGGTAGGCCTTGAGCCCCTCGAAGATCTCCTGGGCGTAGTGGAGCGCGGAGGTGGCCGGGTCCAGGCTCAGCGGGCCGTAGGGCTCCAGCTTCGCGTCGTGCCACCCCTTGCCCTCGGTGTAGCGGATGCTCACCATGTGGTCGGTGAACACCTGGCCGAACCCCGGACTCTCCAGCAGTGCCTCTCGCTCCTGCGGGGTCTTCCGCCGGTCGGAGAGCTGGATGTCGAACGCCAACCCGCTCGTGGTGGTGTTGTCGTTGGTCATGACTCGTCGGTCCTCTCGGGTGCATCAGGTCGGCAGCGCCGCCGACCTGGGATCTAGTCTGTCGGAAGAGCGCACCCTGTGCCAGAGCGGGAGCAACGGGCCCGTAACACGGCGAGGGCGCGCCCGGGGATGTCCGGGCGCGCCCTCACGGGTGTTCGCGGTGGCTGTGCCGGTCGGCCGCGCCCTGGTCCATCGACGGGGCAGGGCCGACGCGGGGCGTCAGCCCTGCTCGGCTACTCGCGCGGCGAGGTCGTCGCCGATGCGGGAGGTGGAGCGGGTCTCGCCGGGGGCACGGGACTTGAGGTCGGCGGAGACCGCGGCCTCGATGCGGCGGGCCGCCTCGGGGACGCCGAGGTGGTCCAGCAGCATGGCGGCCGACAGCACGGTGGCGGTCGGGTCGGCCTTGCCCTGCCCGGCGATGTCGGGGGCCGAGCCGTGGACCGGCTCGAACATGCTCGGGAAGGTCCGGTCCGGGTTGACGTTGCCGCTGGCGGCCAGCCCGATGCCGCCGGTGATGGCGGCGCCGATGTCGGTGATGATGTCGCCGAACAGGTTGTCGGTGACGATCACGTCGAACCGGGCGGGCTGGTTGACGAAGAACATCGCCGCGGCGTCGACGTGGCAGTAGTCGACCGAGACCTGCGGGTACTCGGCGCCGACCTCGCGGACGACGCGCTGCCACAGCTCGCCCGCGAAGGTCAGGACGTTGTCCTTGTGGACCAGGGTGAGCTTCTTGCGCGGGCGCTCGGCGGCCTTGGCGAAGGCGAAGCGGACGACGCGCTCCACGCCGAAGCGGGTGTTGACGCTGTCCTGGGTGGCGATCTCGTGCGGCGTGCCCTTGCGCAGGACGCCGCCGGCCCCGGCGTAGGGGCCCTCGGTGCCCTCGCGGACGACGAGCATGTCGATGTCCTCGGGGCCCACTCCGGCCAGCGGGCTCTCCACGCCGGGGTACAGGCGCACGGGGCGCAGGTTGACGTAGTGGTCGAAGTCGAAGCGCAGGCGCAGCAGCAGGCCGCGCTCCAGGACGCCGCTGGGGACCGTGGGGTCCCCGACCGCGCCCAGGTAGACGGCCTCGTGCTGCGCCAGCTCCGCGGCGACGGAGTCGGGCAGGGTCTCGCCGGTGCGGTGCCAGAGCCGGGCGCCGAGCTCGTACTCGGTGGTCTCGACGGCGAGGTCGTGCCGGGCGGCGGCGACCTCCAGCACCTTGAGGCCCTCGGCGACGACCTCGGGTCCGATCCCGTCGCCGGGGATGACGGCCAGTTTCACCGTGCGCGCTGCCATGCGGCCTGCCTCTGCTCCGATCGCGATCCCACCGGCTACTTCTCACATGGTGAGATCAGAATGAACACTGAATGAGACAACCATACCGGTCCGCGAGACCGGCGGCGTCCGTCGCCCGACCTTTCAGTCGCGGCGGTTCAGGGCGTCCTGGAGCGCGCGGTGGATCTCGTCGTCGACGTCGGAGGCGGACGGGTACTCGACCATGTCGTACATCATGTGGGACTCCGATTGCGGTGCGTGACCGGCATCGCGTGCACTCGGGCCGGATGGGCGCGCCGTGCGGATGCCGCGGTCCACGGTGACCGCGAGAGATGAGAGAAAGACGGGAGCGTGGTTCCCGGCGGGGTCGCCGGGGCCGCCTCCGCGGACCCGGGTGGGGGCGGGCGGAAGCGGCGGACGGCGGCGTCGACCGGTGGAGTCGGACACCGCTGGCTCCTAGGACGACAGAATATCGGATGTCCAACTATGTGGCCAGAAGTTCTCACGATGTGAGACGACCGCGTGTCGCCGCAGGTGGGAGCGCCCGCGTTCCACCTCGGAACAGAAGGGGTGCGGCCTCCGATCGGACACCGCGCCCCTGCCCTGTCGTCAGCGCGTCCCCCACAGGGTCAGCCCGGTCCAGCGGCCCCGTGTGAGCGCACGGATCCGCCGCTCCCAGCGGTCGGCCTCCTCCTCGGCCCGCTCCGCCTTCCGGAGCGCCTTCTTCAGGCGCCTGTCCCAGTCCGAGGGGGGAGGCTCCGGCGCCTCCCCCGTCGCGGCGACCGCGTCCCGGTCCGCCTCCGCCGTCCCCCACACATCGGCCACGACGGCGTCCGGGTCCTCCGGGGAGGCGCCCAGGAGCCGGGCCCGGGCGAAGGCCGAGGTCCGCTCCAGCCGCGGTCCCCCGCCCCGGGTCAGGACCAGCCCCGCCCGCTCCCTGTCGGCGATCCCCGCCATCACCGCCAGGGCATGGGGCGCCACCGGGAAACCCGCCGGCACCAGCAGCCGGAAGGGCGCGTCCGGGTGCGGCTCGAATCCCCCCTCGCAGAAGCGGACCCTCGGTTCGCAGCGGTAGTACTCCTTCAGCAGGCGCACGTCGAGGTCCGGGTCGTCCAGCATCCCGTGCCGTCCGGGGCCGGCCTTGGACCACTCCCCCGAGAGCACCACCTCGATGTCCGCGGGCGCACCGCCCAGGAGTCCGTCCACCACGGCCGCGACCCCGTCGTAGCCCTGCCCCCGGGTGTCCACCGCGATCTGCGCGTAGGGGACCCGCCAGGAGCGCCACGCCGCCTGTCGGCGGCTCCACATCAGGGGGATCCGGTCCTCCTTGGCGGGCCGCGAGGCCCGCAGGACCCGCGGTCCGTCGTGCTCCGTGGCGGGCACGCCCAGATGCCGGCCGACCGCCTCGGGGTCGGGGACGAAGACGGCCCCCCGCTGGGCCAGGCGGTAACCGAGCTCGCTGTCCTCGCCCAGGCTCAGGGCGGGGTCGATGCCCCCGGCCTCCTCCAGGAAGGCCCGGCGGACCGAGAACGAGGCCCCGGTGAACACCTCCCAGGCGCGGTGCGCCGCACCCGCCGGCCCCGCGACGGCCTCCAGCAGTTCGGCGATCCACGCCGGCCGGGCGGCGTTCTCCCGCCGGCGGCGCGGCCACTCGGCGGCGAGGACCATACTCCTCACCCCCTCGGGGGTCAGGTCGTGGAAGGGTCCCTCCTCGAACACCGTGTCACCCAGGACCGCGAGGTAGTCGGCCAGGTGGTGCCAGCGCATCTGCGCCTCCAGGTGGTCGCGGAACACCACCATGTCCGCGTCCAGCCGGAGCACCACCTCGCCCTCGGAGGCCAGGACCCCCGAGTGGACCGCGTGCCCCGGCCCCCAGCCGCCGGGCGGGGCCGGTACCAGCCGCGTGTTCTCCGGGCGCAGCTCCGGCAGCCGCAGAGCCGGAGCACTCCCGTCGTCCACCACCACGACCTCGGTCAACGACGGCGGATACCCCTGCGCCGCCAACGAGGCCAACGTCAGGTCCAGCTTCTCCTGCCCCCCGAACGCCGGGACCACCACACTCACACCCAGCACCGGAGACCACTCCCCCAGCGCCGGAGGGCCCAGCACGGTGTGGTCGTTGCGCCGGACCACGGGCCGCGGCGCACACGCCGCGCCCGCGGGGAGGCCCTCGGAACGGACACCCGTCACAGCGTCACCCCTCATCCCAGGACCCGCCACAGCAGCCGCCCGAGCCCGCCCCCGGTCAGCCGGCGGAACCTGCCCTCCAGGGCCCGGGCCCGTGCGCGGTGCCCCTCGGCCGCCGCCAGGGCCCGCGCGACCTGCTCCTCCCAGTCGGCGGGGGCCTCCGGCGCCTCCTGGAACAGCTCCGAATCGCCGTCCATCCAGTGGACGCCGTAAACGCGGTCGACCATCGCCTCCAGGTCCTCGCCCTCCCCGGCCAGCCGGCGCGCCCGTGCGAAGGCCGCGGTGCGTTCGAGCCGGGGTCCCCCCAGGTCGTTCCCGAGGACGGTGGCCCGCAGGAGCCCGCACCGGCTCTTCTCCATCCGGTCGACCATCCGGTCCACGGCGTGGGGGGCGAGGACCTGACCGGGTGCCAGGAGGAGGCGGAAGGGGACGTCCGGGTCTGCGCCGGGCACCGCGGCGGCGAAGCGGACCCGGGGCTCCGCGCCGTAGTGCTCCCGGATCAGGCGCAGGTCCTGGCCGGGGCCGTCCGCCGGTCTGCTCCGGGCCGCCCGCTCGGGCTCCCAGGCGCCGACCAGGGTGATCCTCAGGTCCGACGCGTCACCGCGCAGCAGCGCGTCGACGGTGGCCGCGACCTCCTCGAACGTGTGCCCTTCGGCCTCCACCACCGCGTCGACCCCGGGGACCTGCCACCGCCGCCCCCGGACGCGCCGGGAGTCCGCCATGTAGGGGAGGCGGTTGCCCACGAAGGTCCGGTTGAAGCGCATCGCCTCCGCGCGGCGCCTCTCCATGTGGGGGAGGCCCAGGTGCCAGCTGCCCGCGGCGCGCTCGGGCACGAAGACGGCTCCGTTCTGGAGCATGCGGAACCCCAGATGGGTGTCCTCGCCCAGCAGGAGGGTGGGGTCCATGCCCCCGCTCTCGTGGTAGAAGGCCCGGTGGACCGAGCCCGTGGCCCCGATGAAGCACCGGTGCGCCCGGGGGCCGGCCTTCCGCAGGTCCCCGGTCGTACGGTAGGCCTTGGCCAGCCACTCCATCTCCCGCCCCGGCCCCTCGACCAGCCGCTCCTCCTCCCCCTTTCCCACGGCCTCGAACACCTCCCGCGGGGTGGGCGGGTGTCCGGTGTCCTCGACGACGCGCAGGTTCCCGGTGACCGCGAGGTAGTCGGCCAGGTGGTGCCAGCGCATCTGCGCCTCCAGGTGGTCGCGGAACACCACCATGTCCGCGTCGAGGAACAGCAGCACCTCGCCCCCGCAGGACAGGGCGCCCGAGTGCACGGCGTGGGCACGCCCCCAGCCGCCGGGCAGGGCCGGTACCAGCCGCGTGTTCTCCGGGCGCAGCTCCGGCAGCCGCAGAGCCGGAGCACTCCCGTCGTCCACCACCACGACCTCGGTCAACGACGGCGGATACCCCTGCGCCGCCAACGAGGCCAACGTCAGGTCCAGCTTCTCCTGCCCCCCGAACGCCGGGACCACCACACTCACACCCAGCACCGGAGACCACTCCCCCACCGGGGGCGGCTCCAGCGCCGAGTAGTCGTTGTGCCGCAGGACCGGCGGCGGGGCGGGTGCGGTGGAGCCGAGTACCTGCTGCCCGGCATGGTCGACGAGTGTCACGGCCGTCTCCTCAGTCGCTCGTGCTCTGCCCGGAGGGGGTCCCCCGCTCCGGTGCCCCGGCGGGGCCCCCTGCCTCTCCGGGGGGCGCGTCGCCGGGGTCGCTCTCCAGCAGGGCGCTGGGCCGCCAGCCCCGCCACTGCGTTCCCCTGTCGCGCAGGAAGAACCCCATCCGCTCCAGCCAGGTGTGGCCGCGCCCGGCCCGGCGGATGACGTGCCCCAGGCCGTGTGCGCGGTAGACGGCGGCCCCGGCGGCCCGGGCCCCCTCCAGGAGCGCGGCGTCCTCGTTCACCGGGAGGGGGCGGAACCCGCCGACCTCCTCCAGGAGGGTCCGGTCGGTGAGGAGGCAGGCGCCGGAGACGTGCTCGGCGAAGCATTCGGAGAAGGTGTCCCACCGGACGGTGAGGGACAGGGGTTCGAGGTAGAAGTACTCGGCCGCGGTTCCCACCAGGTCCGCACCCGAATAACGACGCGCCCACACCAGATCCGACAGATGATCGGGCCCGTACCAGTCGTCATCGTCCATCTTCGCCACCAACGACCCCGACGCCCGCGCCACCGCCCCGTTCAACACCGCACCGAACACCCACTCACCCGGCGCCTCCCACACCACCAGCCGGCCACCCGACGCCCGGAACCCCTCCACCGCCTCCCGCACCCCCGGCACACCCGCACCGAACCCGTGCAGCGCCAACACCACCTCCACATCCACACCCCGCTGCCGCCCCACCTGCCGCAGCGCGAACCCCACCATCTCCGGCCGCCGCGTGCACAACACCACCGACACCGAAGCCGCCGGAACCGGCCCCACCCCCGCCCGCACCGCCAACCCCCGCCACCGCGCGGCCACACTGTGCGACCCCAACGCCGCACGACGCAACCGCACACTGAACTCCTCACGCACCTGCGCGTCCGCCAGCCCGGCCACCGACACCGAACCCATCAACCCCACCAACGACCCGCCCAGACACCCCGCCCACGCAGGCACACCCGACGACACCACCGGAACACCCGCCACCGCCAACGCCGCCACCGCACGCACCGCCGCCAACGGACCGCTATGGCGCCCCCACTCCACCCGCACCGCACGCAGATCACGCACCGCCGCCACATCCACATCGGTCACAGACCCGTCATCGGGAACCCGCCACCGCTCCCGACCACCCGCGACCAGCACCCACCGCCCCTCCCGACACACCAACCGCCCCACCACCGACGAACACCCCCGCACGAACCCCACCGGGTTCACCACACGCTCATCCACCGGAGGCACATCCCCCACGGAGGGCAGGGGGGAGCACAGGTCCGCGGCGCCGGGGGAGCCGATCCGTTCCCAGGAGCCCTCCGCGAGGGGGCGCCGCGGGGGCGCTCCCCGGTCCCCGGTCCCCTCCCCGGCCTCCGGGAGGACCTCCGAGGCGGGTTCGCTCCCGCCGGCCGCCCGCAGCGGGACCTCGCCGGGGCGCCACAGGCCGGCGTCGGGCCCGGCCGTCTCCGCGGGGGGCGCCGGGGCGGTACCGCGACGGCCGCCCAGGAACCCCCGGGCCACCCCGGCCAGCACCTCGGCCACCGACACGGGGGACTCGAAGAAGAGGTCCGCCGTCCACCCCCAGCCGACCGACCGGCGGACCCGCACGTCGAGGAGGCCGGTCCACCGGCCCGCGTCCGGCAGGGCCGGCAGCGGCGGGCGCCGGGCGGTGGCGGGCGAGCGGACGCAGACGAGGACCCGGGCGGCCTCGGGGAGCCCCGCCGTCGCGGGGATGCCGCGGCGCAGGTCCGTGATCGACCCGGCCAGCACGGCGACGAGGTCGAGGGGCCCGTCCCCCGCCCCCGGCGGAGGGGCCGCGTCGGCTTGCGCGAGGTCCGTGGGCCGGACGCCCGCCGTGGCGGCGGCGCGGGCGAGGCGCGAAGTGCCCTGCCCGATGTGGCACAGCAGGGCCCCGCGCGGGGAAGCGGCGCGCAGCGCGCCGTTGAGCTCCGTCACACTCACCGGGCCGCCTCCGCGGGCGCCCTGCGGGCGGGCTCCTCCCCCGCGGTCCACGGGTCCGCCCGGCGCGCTCCCGGCGGCCCCTCGCCGGGCCCGGCCTCCAGCAGCGAACTGGGCCGCCATCCGGGGAGGGGGCGTTCGCCCCCGTGCTTCAGGAAGTAGCCGCTCCCCACCCTCCAGGTGTGGCCGGACGCCTTGCGGCGCAGCACGTAGTTGCCGCCGTGGCCGCGGTGGATGCGGCCGCCCATCCTGCCGATGGCCAGGTTCAGCCGGGTGTCCTCGCCGGTACGGACCTCCGGGAAGCCCCCGGCCTCCTCCAGTGTCCTGCGGTCCGTGAACAGGGTGCCCCCCGCCGCGGTGTGCCAGGCGCACTCGGTCGGCTGGGCCAGCCTGACCGTGACGTCCAGGGGCTCCAGGTACACGAATTCGGCCGCGGTTCCCACCAGGTCCGCACCCGAATAACGACGCGCCCACACCAGATCCGACAGATGATCGGGCCCGTACCAGTCGTCATCGTCCATCTTCGCCACCAACGACCCCGACGCCCGCGCCACCGCCCCGTTCAACACCGCACCGAACACCCACTCACCCGGCGCCTCCCACACCACCAGCCGGCCACCCGACGCCCGGAACCCCTCCACCGCCTCCCGCACCCCCGGCACACCCGCACCGAACCCGTGCAGCGCCAACACCACCTCCACATCCACACCCCGCTGCCGCCCCACCTGCCGCAGCGCGAACCCCACCATCTCCGGCCGCCGCGTGCACAACACCACCGACACCGAAGCCGCCGGAACCGGCCCCACCCCCGCCCGCACCGCCAACCCCCGCCACCGCGCGGCCACACTGTGCGACCCCAACGCCGCACGACGCAACCGCACACTGAACTCCTCACGCACCTGCGCGTCCGCCAGCCCGGCCACCGACACCGAACCCATCAACCCCACCAACGACCCGCCCAGACACCCCGCCCACGCAGGCACACCCGACGACACCACCGGAACACCCGCCACCGCCAACGCCGCCACCGCACGCACCGCCGCCAACGGACCGCTATGGCGCCCCCACTCCACCCGCACCGCACGCAGATCACGCACCGCCGCCACATCCACATCGGTCACAGACCCGTCATCGGGAACCCGCCACCG
Source organism: Nocardiopsis sp. NPDC057823 (assembly GCF_042797335.1). NCBI lineage: Bacteria > Bacillati > Actinomycetota > Actinomycetes > Streptosporangiales > Nocardiopsidaceae > Nocardiopsis > Nocardiopsis sp. NPDC057823. The sequence continues at coordinate 291,405 of NZ_JBHVLR010000004.1, forward strand.
CTCCCGACCACCCGCGACCAGCACCCACCGCCCCTCCCGACACACCAACCGCCCCACCACCGACGAACACCCCCGCACGAACCCCACCGGGTTCACCACACGCTCATCCACCGGAGGCACATCCCCCACGGTCAGCGAACGCAGCGGAGCGATGTCGGTACCGGCCCGGCCCACGGAACCCCAGGAGAGCTCCGCCCCGGAGGGCCTGGCCAGGTGCGGGGACCGGACGTCGTCGTTGCGGGTCCCCGCGCCGGTGAGCAGGGTGAGGTCGAGCGGTTCCGCAGGAGCGCGGAAGGGCTCCCCGGGCCGCCACGAGCCCGCGTCGGGGCCCAGCGCGCGGCCGACGGGGAGGGGAGGCGCCCCGCGCCGGCCGCCGAGCGCGCCGCGGGCCACCCCGGCCAACACCTCGGCCGTCGGTGCCGGGCTGTCGAAGACGAATTCGACCAGGCGCCCGCCGCAGGGGAGCACACGGCCGCGGAAGTCGAGGAGTTCGGGGCCGGGAAGGGACGCGGGGAACGCCGGCACGGGCGAGCCCGGCCCGCGGAAGGCCTCGATGAGGACCGAGAGCCGGGGCACGGACGGGATCAGGTGCGCGTGCGGGACCAGGGCCCGTAGACGGAGCACTCCGGGAACGATCACCATCGCCTGCCCGTACCCGGGTCCCCCGTCGAACGCGGGGCGTTCCCCCCGGATCAGTTCCTCCAGTTCCAGGAACACCGCGTTCCCGGGCAGCGCGGACGGGGGCGGTTCGCCCTCCCCGCCGTAGCGGCACACCAGCACGGGGCCGCGTCCTAAGAACCCGGCGAGCCGGGTCCGCCGCGCGGGGCTCATGAGAGGTTCCGCAGGCTCTGGGCGGCGTCCGCGTCGCGGCCGTCCAGCGTGATCCGCACCCCCGTGGAGGCGAGCCGGAGTTCGAGGCGGGTCAGGCGCTCGGCCAGGTCGTCGGCGCGGCCGACGAGCTCGACGCGGTTCTCCCCGGAGATCTCGGCGAACTCCCGGACCTGCCGGTCGAATCCGGCCCGGAGCGTCCGGAGCTGGCGGTTGACCCGGTGGAGCACCAGGACCAGGACGAGGCACGTACCGAGGAGCGCCGTGCACACCAGCAGCTGGACGGCGTCCTGGAAGGAGAGGCGGCCGAAGGCGACCAGGCCCCCCAGGAACACCACCTCCATTCCGGCGGAAAGTGCACCGAGAAAGAGAATTCGAGAACGCGAAAGCTTCAACCCCGCCCCCAGGGAAAACCGTTCGACTCATATGTCCCAGGAAACCTTATGAGCCCCGACCGCAGAGGGCGCCGCCGAAAAAGGAAAGCAGGAGTAAACAGAGACACCGAATACCGAAAGCCCCGGAGCCGATCGGCAGGAAATCCCTCACCGACCCCAGACTTCACAGAAAAGGCGAATTCCAAGAAAAGCCGTTTAACATCGGAAAAGGGGCCGCACCTCACGGTGCGGCCCCTCCTCGTCCCTCGGCGCGGCCGGGTCAGTCCTCCAGGTCGACCTGGCGGGTGACCTCGGCGTCGATCTCGGCGGAGATCGACGCCAGGACCGCGTCCGGCACCGCGGAGTCGACGGTCAGCGCGATGAGCGCGCGGCCGCCCTCCTGGTCCCGGATGACCTGCATGCCGGCGATGTTGACCCCGGCGTCGCCCAGCAGGGCGCCCACCTTGCCGACCACGCCGGGGCGGTCGTCGTAGGACAGGAACACCATGTGCTCGGCCAGGCCGATCTCCAGGGTGTAGTTGTTGACCTCCACCAGCTTCTCGACCTGGCGGGGACCGGTGAGCGTGCCCGACACCGACACCCGGGTGCCGTCGGCCAGCACGCCGCGCACCGCGATGAGGTTGCGCCAGTCGCCGCTCTCGTCGCTGGTGACGAGGTCGACCTCCACACCGCGCTCCTTGGCCAGCAGCGGGGCGTTGACGAACGTCACCGTGTCCTCGACCACGTCGGCGAACACGCCCTTGAGGGCGGCCAGCTCCAGCACCTTGACGTCGTGGGCGGCGATCTCCCCGCGCACCTCCACGTCGATGCGGCTGGGCAGCGCGCCGGCCAGGGCGGTGAAGACCCGGCCCAGCTTCTCGGTGAGCGGCAGGCCCGGCTTGATCTCCTCGGCCACGCCGGTGCCCTGCACGTTGACCGCGTCGGGCACGAACTCGCCGGACAGCGCGAGCTTGACCGAGCGGGCCACCTGGGTGCCCGCCTTCTCCTGCGCCTCGTGGGTGCTGGCGCCCAGGTGCGGGGCCACGACCACGTTCTCGAACTCGAACAGCGGGCTGTCCGTGCACGGCTCCTTGGCGAACACGTCGATGCCCGCGCCCGCGACCCGGCCGTCCTTGATCGCCCGGTACAGCGCGTCCTCGTCCAGGATCCCGCCGCGCGCGGCGTTGATGATCCGCACGTTCGGCTTGACCTTGTGCAGCGCCTCCTCGCCGATCAGGCCGAGGGTGTCCTTGGTCTTGGGCAGGTGGATGGTGATGAAGTCGGCGCGCCCGAGCAGGTCGTCGAGCGTGGTCATCTCCACGCCCATCTGGGCGGCGCGCGCGGGCTGCACGAACGGGTCGTAGGCGATGACCCGGGTCCCGAAGGCCAGCAGGCGCTGGGCGACCAGGGCGCCGATGCGGCCCAGGCCCACGACGCCGATCGTCTTCTCGTACAGCTCGACGCCGGTGTACTTGGACCGCTTCCACTCGCCGTTGACCAGCGCGTTGTGCGCGGGGGCGGTGTTGCGGGCGCTGGCCAGCAGCAGGTTCACGGCCTGCTCGGCGGCGCTGACGATGTTGGAGGTCGGGGCGTTGACCACCAGCACGCCCGCCTTGGTGGCGGCCTCCACGTCCACGTTGTCCAGGCCGACGCCGGCCCGGGCGACCACCTGGAGGCGGGGGGCCGCGGCCAGGGCCTCGGCGTCCACCTTGGTGGCGCTGCGCACGATCAGCGCGTCCACGTCGGCCAGGGCCGGCAGGAGCCGGGACCGGTCGGCGCCGTCGACGCGGCGGACCTCGAAGTCCTCTTCGAGCAGCGCGATTCCGGCGGGCGAGAGTTCTTCCGCTACGAGTACGGCGGGTTTGGACACAGGGGTTCCTTTTCGGGTGGTGCGTCCCGATTCGCGCAGGTCAGGCCCTACCGCGATCGGGTGAGGACGGCCGGGAGGAAGTCTACTGCGGAGGTAGGGAAGCCCGATGGGGGCGGGTGGTCGTAGCCACCCACCCCCATCTCACGAGGACTCCGCTCAGCCCTTGAGCCAGCTCATCAGCGGGCGCAGCTCGGCCCCCACCTTCTCGATCTGCTCGTTCTGCTCGGCCTCGCGGCGCTTGGTGAACGTCGGCTGCCCGGCGTCGAACTCGTCCATGAGCTCCTTGGCGTAGGAGCCGTCCTGGATCTCGCGCAGGATCTTGCGCATCTCCTCGCGGGTCTGCTCGGTGATGAGGCGCGGACCGCGGGTGTAGCCGCCGTACTCGGCGTTGTCCGACACCGACCAGTTCATCTTGGAGATGCCGCCCTCGTACATGAGGTCGACGATGAGCTTCAGCTCGTGCAGGCACTCGAAGTAGGCGATCTCCGGCTGGTAGCCCGCCTCGACCAGGGTGGCGAAACCGGCCTTGACCAGCTCCTCGGTGCCGCCGCAGAGGACGACCTGCTCACCGAACAGGTCGGTCTCGGTCTCCTCCTCGAACGTGGTCTTGATGACGCCGGCCTTGGTGCCGCCGATGCCCTTGGCCCACGACAGCGCGAGGTCCCAGGCCTGGCCGCTGGCGTCCTTCTCGACCGCGACCAGGCAGGGGACGCCGCGCCCGGCCTCGAACTGGCGGCGCACCAGGTGGCCCGGGCCCTTGGGGGCGACCATGGCGACGTCCACGCCCTCGGGCGCGGTGATGAGCCCGTAGCGGATGCTGAAGCCGTGGCCGAAGAAGAGGGCGTTGCCCGGCTCCAGGTTGGGCTCGATCTCCGCGGCGTACAGGTCGCGGTGGATGTGGTCCGGGACCAGGATCATGATGACGTCGGCCTCGCGGGTGGCCTCCGCCGGGGTGAGGACGCGCAGGCCCTCCTCCTCCGCCTTGGCGCGGCTCTTGGAGCCCTCGGCCAGGCCGATCCGGACGTCGACGCCCGAGTCCCGCAGCGACAGCGCGTGCGCGTGGCCCTGGCTGCCGTAACCGATCACGGCGACCTTCTTGCTCTGGATGAGCCCGAGGTCCGCGGCGTCGTCGTAGTACATCTGTGCTGCCACTTGGGGTTACTCCTTGTTCTTCACATTCGTTGGGGGACGCGGGGGCACCCGGCCGTGTCCGGGAGCCGGGATCCTCAGGCGGTGCGTTCGACCGCCCGCAGGGAGCGGTCGGTGATCGACCGCGGCCCGCGCCCCAGGGCGACCAGCCCTGACTTGACCAGTTCCCGGATGCCGAACGGCTCCAGGTTCTTCACCAGGGCATCGAGCTTCTCGGGGTCGCCGGTGGCCTCGATGACGACGACGTCCGGGCTGACGTCCACGACGTGCGCGCGGAACAGCTCGGCCGTCTGAAGCACATGGGTGCGGCTCGACGCGTCGGCCTTGACCTTCACGAGCAGCAGCTCGCGCTGGACCGACGCGGTGGTGTCCATCTCCACGATCTTGACGACGTTGATCAGCTTGTTGAGCTGTTTGGTCACCTGCTCCAAGGGGTGGAGGTCGCAGTTGACCACGATCGTCATCCTGGACAGGCCCGGATACTCGGTGGTGCTGACACTGAGCGAGTCGATGTTGAACCCGCGGCGGGAGAAGAGGGCAGAGGCGCGGGCGAGGATGCCCGGGGTGTCCTCCACCAGGACGGAAAGCGTGTGACGGCTCATGGTGGTCGGCCTGCTCCTCTTAGTCCTCGGTGTCCCAGCTCGGCGCCATGTCGCGCGCGTACTGGATGTTGTCGTTGCTGACGCCGGGCCCGACCATCGGCCAGACCATCGCGTCGTGGTTGACCGTGAAGTCGATGACGACCGGGACGTCGTCGATCGCCATGGCCTTCTCGATGGTGGCGTCGACGTCCTCCGCGCGCTCGCACCGCAGGCCGACACAACCGTACGCCTCCGACAGCTTGACGAAGTCCGGAATGCGGACCTTCTCGTCGCGGGGCGAGGTCTGCAGGTCGGTGTTGGAGTAGCGGCCCTCGTAGAACAGGGTCTGCCACTGCCGGACCATGCCCAGGTTGCCGTTGTTGACCACGGCGACCTTGACGGGGATGCCCTCGATGGCGCAGGTGGCCAGCTCCTGGTTGGTCATCTGGAAGCAGCCGTCGCCGTCGATCGACCAGACCGTGCGGTCCGGGTCGCCGACCTTGGCGCCCAGGGCGGCGGGGACGGAGAAGCCCATGGTGCCCAGGCCGCCGGAGTTGACGAACGCGCCGGGGCGCTCGTAGTCGATGAACTGGGCGGCCCACATCTGGTGCTGGCCGACGCCCGCCACATAGGTGGCCTCGGGGCCGACGACCCTGCCCAGCCGCTCGATGACCATCTGCGGGGAGAGGGTGCCGTCGTCGGGGGCGTCGTAGCCCTTGGGGTAGGTCTCCTGGAGGCGGCCGAGCTGCTGCCACCAGGCCCCGTAGTCCCCGGCGCGGCCCTTCTCCTGGTCGCCGCGGACGGCGACCACCAGGTCGGCGAGCACCTCGCGGCAGTCGCCGACGATGGGCACGTCGGCGTGGCGGTTCTTGGAGACCTCGGCCGGGTCGATGTCGGCGTGGACGACCTTGGCGTCGGGGGCGAAGCTGTCCAGCCGGCCGGTGACGCGGTCGTCGAACCGGGCCCCCAGGGCGACGATCAGGTCGGCCTTCTGGAGGGCGCCGACGGCGGCGACGTCGCCGTGCATGCCCGGCATGCCGACGAACTGGGGGTGGCTGTCGGGGAAGACGCCGCGGGCCATCAGCGTGGTGACGACCGGGACGCCGGTCAGCTCGGCCAGGACGCGCAGCTCGGCCGAGGCGCCGGCGCGCAGGACGCCGCCGCCGACGTACAGGACGGGGCGCTTTGCGTCGAGGATCATCCGGGCGGCCTCGCGGACCTGCTTGCCGTGCGGCTTGGTGACCGGGCGGTAGCCGGGCAGGTCCAGGCGCTCGGGCCAGACGAACTCGGCGCCGGCCTGGAGCGCGTCCTTGGAGATGTCGACCAGGACCGGGCCGGGGCGGCCGCTGGAGGCGATGTGGAACGCCTCGGCGACCGTGCGCGGGATGTCGCGCACGTCCTTGACCAGGAAGTTGTGCTTGGTGATCGGCATCGTGATGCCGCAGATGTCCGCCTCCTGGAAGGCGTCCGTGCCGATCATCGGGGAGGCGACCTGCCCGGTGATGGCGACCATGGGCACCGAGTCCATGTAGGCGTCCGCCAGCGGCGTGACCAGGTTGGTGGCACCGGGGCCGCTGGTGGCCATGCAGACCCCGGGCCGGCCGGTGGCGTAGGCGTAACCCTCGGCTGCGTGACCGGCGCCCTGCTCGTGGCGCATGAGGATGTGGCGCACCTTCGCGGAGTCGTAGAGGGGGTCGTAGGCGGGAAGGATGGCGCCGCCGGGAATCCCGAAGACGGTGTCGACACCGACCTGCTCCAGCGACCTGATCAGCGATTGTGCGCCGGTCATCTGCTCGGTCATCTCAAGATCCTTAGCGAGGGCCCAGAGCGGCACGGGGGCTCTGGTTCGTGGTGGGACTGACTCGTCGTGGCCTGGTGCGGCAATAAAAAAACCCCCACCGCCCATGGCGGTCGAGGGGTGGCGCGCAGCAGAAGTGACTCAGTGGGCTGCGCGCCGACCAAGTACGAGAATCAGGGAGTTGCTCTTCACGCTCCCAACCTTGGCCGAAGAGGCGTCCGCCCGTCAACCAGAACTTCATATTGTCTCGCATACTGAGACGACAATGTCAGTATGCGACCGCCGACACCCCGCGGACACCCCTCCGAACAGGACGAACACCGAAAAAGCCCCTGTTACGTGTAACGGAGAACACGTAACAGGGGCCATGGAGTCCACCCGTTAGCCCGCCTTAACGCGGCCGCCGGGTACGGCCCCTCACAGGTTGGCGCCGGCCTCGCCGCCGACGAGGGACTCCACCCCGGAGGCGGCCATGGGGCGGGCGACCAGGAAGCCCTGGCCGCGGTCGCAGCCCATCGCCCGCAGCTGCTCCAGCTGCTCGGGGCGCTCGATGCCCTCGGCGACCACCTGGACGCCCAGGTCCCGGCCGAGCTGGATGATCGTGTGCGTGAGCAGGGTGACCGTGTCGTCGCGGCCCAGGTCGGCGATGAACGACGGGTCGACCTTGATGGCGTCCACGCTCAGCCGGCGCAGGTGCGCCAGCGAGGCGTACCCCATGCCGTAGTCGTCGATGGCCAGCTGCACGCCCAGCTCCCGCAGCTCCGCCAGGCGCTGCACCGCCTCGCCGCCGCCGTCGAGCAGGACGTCCTCGTCCACCTCCAGGGTGAGCACCTCGGCGGACAGGCCGGACTCGGCGAGCGCCGACTCCACCGCCTCCACGAAGCGCGGCGACAGTACCTGCTTGACGGACAGGTTGACCGACAGGCCGATGTCCCAGTCCGACACCCGCCACACCGCGACCTTCTCGCACGCCTCCCGCAGGATCCACTCCCCCAGCGGCACGATCAGCCCGGACTCCTCGGCCGCGCCCAGGAACCCGTCCGGGCCCACGGTCTCGCCGTCGCGGTTCCAGCGCACCAGCGCCTCCACCGACGTCACCTGGGAGGTGCCCAGGTCCACGATGGGCTGGTACTCCAGGAAGAACTCGCCCTCCGCCAGCGCCCGGCGCAGCCGGATCTGGAGCTCCAGCCGGGACACCACCGTGTCGTGCATGTGCGCCGCGTACACCTCGACGTTGCCCGGCCCGCGCTCCTTGGCCCGGGTCAGCGCCACGTCGGCGTTGCGCAGCAGGTCGCCGCTGTCGGTGTCCGGCTCGGCGAAGGCCACCCCCAGGCTGGCCGTCAGCACCAGTTCCCGGTCGGCCACCTGGAACGGCTCCGAGGCGATCACCCGGCCCAGCCGCTCGGCCAGGTCCACCACCCGCTGCGCCCGGGGCACGCCCTCGATGAGGACGGCGAACTCGTCGCCGCCCCAGCGCGCCAGCGTCGCACCCGACTCCAGCTCCCCGCGCAGCCTGCGCGCCGCCTGCGCCAGCAGGTGGTCGCCGCGCACGTGCCCGGCGGAGTCGTTGACCGCCGTGAACCCGTCCAGGTCCAGGAAGAGCACCGCGATGTCCCCGGTGGGCTCGTCGCTGATCGCCCGGTGCGCCAGCACGTCGCTGGCCCGCTCCTCCAGGTAGGCCCGGTTGGGCAGCCCGGTCACCCCGTCGTGGAAGGTCAGGTGCTCGACCTCGTCCTGGAGCGCCACCTGCGCGCTGATGTCCCGGGTGGTCACCAGCAGCCGGTCCGGCTCGCCGGGCTGCTCGTACAGGGACACCGTGGACTCGGTGTGCCGCCAGGTGCCGTCCGCCGCGCGTACGCGCAGCCTCAGGTGCACGCCCTGGCCGTCGCGCGCGTCGAACAGGGCGGTGACCGCCTCGACGCGGTCCATGTCCTCGGGGTGGATGAGCGCCGTCACCGGCGCGGCCAGCACGTCGTCCAGCCGGTACCCGAACGCCTCCGCGGTGCCCGGGCTGACGTAGGTCACCCCGCCGTCGCGGTCCAGCACCAGGATGACGTCGCCGCTGTTGCGGGCCAGCTCGTGGAAGTGCCCCTCGCGGTTGCGCACCATCCGGGTGAGGGTCGCGTTCTCCTCCAGCATGCCGAGGATGCGCACCAGCAGCACGAGCACGGCGGTGCCCGCCGCCAGCGGCAGCACCGGGGCCACCCCCGGCAGCCGCAGGCCCGCCACCGTGAGCACCACCGCGGAGACCGCGACGGCGCCCACCGCGGCCAGCTCCGGGGCGAACCGGTACAGGCCCCGCCCGGTGATCCTGCGCGGCCGGGCGCCGGGGCGGTGCTCCACCAGCCACGGCAGCGCCCCCATCAGCGCGAACCCCAGGAAGCGGACGGGGTGCTCCAGCCCGCCCAGCACCGGCGGCCCGGTCAGGCGGCTGATGGCGCCGATCATGTCCGAGGCGGCGATGACGATGAGCGCGCCGATCGCCAGCAGCACCGCGCGCCGCGTGCTGTGCGGCGACATGAAGACCAGCGGGATCAGCAGGCACAGCACCGCGATGTCGGCCACCGGGTACACCAGGGCGAAGCCCAGCACCCCCGAGCCCTCGCCCAGCTCGTCGTAGAGCGGCGAGAACAGCAGCAGCCACACCACGGCGAAGACGGCGGCCGCGCACACGTAGCTGTCGGTGATGTGCCGCAGCGCGGTGCGCAGGCCCCCCGGCCAGGGGGCGAAGCGGGTGAACCCCACCACGAACAGCGGCAGCGCCGCCAGCGCGAACAGGTCGCCCAGGGTCAGGGACAGCACCGACCCGGAGCTGAGTATCCGGGTGATGCCGTGGGTGACGCCGCCCGCGCACCAGGCCAGGGCGGCGAAGCCGAGGTTGCGCAGCGCGGCCGGGCCGTCCGCGCCGTCGGCGTGGGCCTCCCGGTCGGCGCCGGTGGCCGCCCAGCGGCGCGAGGCCAGCAGCAGGGACGCGCCCGCGGCCCCGGCCGCCGCGGAGGCGGGCCACTCGCCGAGCAGGGACGCGACGGTGCCCTCCGCCCCGACGGGGACCAGGGTCGCCGCGAGGTAGACGAGGAACAAGGCGACGAGCCCGCTGACCGACAGGCGACGTGCCCGGGTTCCCATTACCGACCTCCCAGCGGGCGCGCTGTGGACTCCGTGGCGGATCGCCGCGGACACGCTCTCTCCTCGGACATGGAGCACCCACCTCGCGTCGTGACGATTCCGGGCGCGCTCGGACGTGCGGCGCGCGGACCGGCGATCTCGTGGGACCGGGACGTCCCGGCGGCGGGCGGTCGCCGTCGACCGCGGCACCACCGTGCGGTCGCAACCCTATGCAACCAAGGTCACATGGCGATTGAGGACCGGACGAGAGATGACGACGGAGTCGTCACCCATCGTGACCGCCGTAGCGGACGCCGGAGTCCCCTGAATGCTCCCGGGTGTGCCGCGCCCGTCATCCGGCAACCGCGGCACACCCTGAACCCTAGGGGATCCGGGACGGGCACCGTCCCGCTCCCGGCGTGGCGCCGGGCACACGCGGGGTCAGGAGACGCCGAGCCGCTCCAGGATCAGCTGCCGGGCGCGTCCGGCGTCGGCCTGCCCGCGGGTCGCCTTCATGACCGCGCCGACCAGGGCGCCGGCCGCGGCGACCTTGCCGCCGCGCACCTTGTCCGCGGCGTCGGGGTCGGCGGCGATGGCGGCGTCGACGGCGGCGCCCAGCGCGCCGTCGTCGCTGACGACCTTGAGGCCGCGGGCCTCGACGACCGCGTCGGGCTCGCCCTCACCGGCGAGCACGCCCTCGACGACCTGGCGGGCCAGCTTGTTGGTGAGCGTGCCCTCTGCGACCAGGGCGATGATCCGCGCGACCTGGGCGGGGGTGATCGGCAGGGCGGACAGCTCCACCTCCTGCTCGGTGGCGCGGCGGGACAGCTCGTTCAGCCACAGCTTGCGGGCCTCGCCCGAGGGCGCCCCGGCGGCGACGGTGGCCTCCACCAGCTCGACCGCGTCCGCGTTGACCAGGTCGCGCAGCTCGGTGTCGCTGAGGTTCCACTCGGCGCGGATGCGGGCCCGCTTGGCGGCGGGCAGCTCCGGCAGGGTGGCGCGCAGCTCCTCGATCCACTCTGCGGACGGGGCGACCGGGACCAGGTCGGGGTCCGGGAAGTAGCGGTAGTCCTGCGCCTCCTCCTTGCTGCGGCCGGAGACGCTGGAGCCGGTGTGCTCCTGGAAGTGGCGGGTCTCCTGGACGACCTTGCCGCCCGCCTTGAGCACGCCCGCCTGCCGCTCGATCTCGGAGCGGACGGCGCGCTCGACCGAGCGCAGGGAGTTGACGTTCTTGGTCTCGCTGCGGGTGCCCCACTCGGCGGCGCCGCGCTCGTTGATGGAGACGTTGACGTCGCAGCGCATGGAGCCCTCCTCCATGCGGACGTCGGAGATGCCCAGGGAGCGGACCAGGTCGCGCAGCTCGGCGGCGTAGGCGCGGGCCACCAGCGGGGCCAGCTCGCCGGTGCCGGTGATCGGCTTGGTGACGATCTCCAGCAGCGGGATGCCCGCGCGGTTGTAGTCGACGATGGAGTACTCGGCGCCGTGGATGCGGCCGGTGGCCCCGCCCACGTGGGAGGTCTTGCCGGTGTCCTCCTCCATGTGGACGCGCTCGATCTCCACCCGGAACTCGCGCGGCCCGTCGGGGGTGTCCACCGTCACGTCCAGGTACCCGTCGACGCAGATCGGCTCGTCGTACTGGGAGATCTGGTAGTTCTTCGGCATGTCCGGGTAGAAGTAGTTCTTCCGGGCGAACCGGCCCCAGGGGGCGACGGAGCAGTTGAGCGCCAGGCCCAGGCGGACGGCGCCCTCGACGGCCTTGGCGTTGACCACCGGCAGGGAGCCGGGCAGCGCCAGGCAGACCGGGCACACCTGGGTGTTGGGCTCCGCGCCGAACCCGGTCGGGCAGGAGCAGAACATCTTCGAGGCGGTACCCAGCTCGATGTGGGTCTCCAGGCCGAGCACCGGCTCGTATTCGGCCAGCGCCTGCTCGTAGGCCACCGGGCCGCCGTTGGTGGTGGGAGTCACCGCGTGGGCCATCGCCGCAAACCCGTTTCCGTAGAGGACATACCTTCCAGGTCAGCCTACCGAGCGCCCGGGGGTGACGCGTCCGACGCCGGATGTCACGTGATGCGCACGATCAGGCCACCGTAGAGGTGTTCCTTCGTCACCCACGGTGCCGGACCGTTAGTCTGAGTGTCCCCAGGAGACGATTTCGCCAGGCCGAACACGGGAGCTGTACATGGGCGTCCTGCTTCGGTGCGCAACGCTGTTTTCCTCGGTCGCCCTCGTCGCGGCCCTGGCCGGAGCCCCGGCCGCCCTCGCCGACGACTTCTCCCGCGTGGAGCGCGACGCCGTGGCCGGGACGGACCTCGTCACCGCCGGCGGCGGACCCGTGCCCACCGCGCTCTACAGCCTGCGGACCGGGAACGAGGGCGCCGTGCGCGCCTACACCGCCTCACCCGACGGCGAGGTCCGCCGGCGTGCCGCCTACGTGGAGTCGGGCTGGTCCGACACCGGGGCCGGGGACGGCGACCGCGCCCGGTGGATCGTCGCCCACTCCTACCCCCACGTGGACCTGCTGTCGCTGGGCCTGGACGTCGGCCTGCCGCTGGGCGAGGAGCAGGCGATCGCCGGCACCCAGGCCGCCCTGTGGAAGGTGCTGTCGGGCACCGAGCCGGACCGCGAGGCCAACGACGAGGCCGTGCTGGCCCTGTACGACCACCTGACCGAGGCCGAGGGGGTCCTGCCGGCGGGGCCGCGCCCGCTGACCGTGGACCCCGGCCACCTGGAGGCCACCGCCCCGCAGGAGCCCCTGGGCCCGCTCACCGTGTCGAGCACCGGCGACGGGCCGGTGAGCCTGTCGCTCAGCGGGGCGCCCGCCTCCTGGCTGGTGGACGCGCAGGGCGGCCGGACCGACCGGGCCGTCGACGGCGACCCGGTGTACCTGGACGTGAGCCCGTCCGTCCCTGCCGGGGTGGTGACCCTGCACGTGCGCGGCGAGGACCTGCCGCTGGCCGAGGGGAGCCTGTTCACCGGCCGCGACGGGGTGCGCACCCGCCCGCTGGTCACCGCCGAGCCGGCCGAGGCGACCATCACCACCACGGCGACGGTCACCTGGCGCGCCCCGAGCCCCGAGCCGACTCCGGTGCCCGAAACCCCGGCCGAAACCCCGGAGCCGGAGCCCGAAGAGCCCCTCACCGAGGCCGCACCGAGCCCGGAGGCCACGCCGACCGAGGCCGACCGAATCCCCGAGGAGGACCTGCCGACGACGGGCACCTGGCTGTCGGGGCTGCTGGTCATCGCGGGCGCCCTGGTGGTATCGGGCCTGATCATCCTGGTTCTGGGCCGCAAGCGACGCGAGTGACCCCCGTTCAGTTGCATAACATTCGCCCATAATGCGGCCCCGACCGCGCGCCATTTTTTCTCGCCCGTATCCGGTCACATTTTTCGCGAACCGGGTTGGAAGTGGCGAATGGGATCGCTAGTATCGGGCGGGCGATCGACCTAGTGCGGCGCCGCAGGCCCGCCCCCGCGAGACGGCTCAGCCCGGGACCGGGACGCTCCCACGCCCTTCCCCACGGCTCCACGCCGCCTGACCCCGACGTTGCTACCCCCGACCCGGACGCACGTGTGGCGGCCTGTACCGCCCGTCCTTCGCACGGATCGCACCGCGGTCCCCTACCGCGACCCGAACCGTTTCCATCCGGTCACCCCTAGATGACACCGGGATACGACTTGACTCAGATCTCCCTCCTCCGCACCGCCGGGCGCGCGGGCCTAGCGGCCACCGCCGCCGCCTTCCTCGCCTTCGGCCTGGCGGCCCCCGCCTCCGCCGAGCCCGAGCTCTACGAGGGCGCGGTCACCGGCACCTACGTCGGCAACGCCGAGAGCGGCACCCGCGTCAAGATGGACGGCGGCGCCGCCTCCACCAGCCTCTTCAACCTGAAGCTGCAAGACGGCACCATCCTCACCACGTACTGCATCGACTTCAGCACGAGCATCGTGAGCGGCGCGGGCTACGCCGAGGACAAGTGGGAAAACTACCCGGGCAAGGGCGACTTCGCCGAGCCCGCCAAGGTCCACTGGATCCTCCAGAACGCCTACCCGAACGTCACCGCCGAGGAGCTGGGCGCCGCCGCCGGGGTCGAGGGCCTGACCCCGAAGGACGCCCTGGGCGGCACCCAGGCCGCCATCTGGCACTTCAGCAACGGCATGGACCTGACCGACGACAACTCCGCCGGCGTCAAGGCCGTCTACGAGTACCTGGTCGGCAACGCCGAGGACCTGCCGCAGACCTCCGAGCCCGACGCGACCCTGAGCATCACCCCCGGCACCGCCGAGGGCGTGGCCGGCACCACGGTCGGCGAGTTCACCATCGAGACCAACGCGACCTCCGCCATCGAGGTGGACCTGAGCGCCCCCGCGGGCGTCGAGCTGGTCGACCTGGAGACCGGCGAGGCCGTGACCGAGGTCGAGAACGGCGACAAGGTCGGCTTCGAGGTGCCCGCGGGCACCGAGGCGGGCCAGGCCTCCTTCTCCCTGGAGACCAGCGCCCACGTCGCGACCGGCCGCCTGTTCCAGGGCATCGAGATCGTGACCCAGACCCTGATCACCGCCGAGGGCGGCGAGACCACGGCCTCCGCCTCGGCCTCCGCCACCTGGACCGCCGGCGGCGGCGAGGAGCCCACTCCCTCCCCGTCCCCGTCCGAGGAGCCCAGCGAGTCCCCGGCCCCGACCCCGGTGCCGACCCCGACGCCGTCGGAGTCCCCCTCCACCCCGGCCTCCCCGAAGCCGAGCGCCCCAGACGATGACCGTCCGGCCCTGCCGGTCACCGGTGGCGCCCTGGCCGGCCTGGTCGCCGCGGGCATCGCCGCCCTCGGCGCCGGCGGCGGTGCGATCTACCTGAGCCGCAAGCGCAAGGCGGCCGGTACCTCCACCGAGGACTAAGGCCACCTCGTGAGAGCCCCCTCCCGGGATTCACCCGGGAGGGGGCTTTCGCGTGTACACCGTTCGCCCCGCCCGCGCGTCCTCTTCCGGGAGCCGCGAACCGCGCTCCGGGGCCCCGCCTCTCTCGGCTTGGTGGGGATATCCCATATCGCTAATATCGGTCACGCGGTATTCGCCGACTCCCCGCTCACCCTCCTCACGGTGTTCCTCCTGCCGTGCGAGCATCCCCTGGTCCCTCCGCGGGCACCACCGCAGAACTCAAGGAAGAGACGTGACGAACGTGTCCCTCCCCCGTGCCCTCGGGCGCACGACCGTCGCCGCAGGCGCGGCAGCCCTCCTCGCCCTGGGCCTGGCCGCCCCGGCCGCCGCCGACAACGCCGTCCGCGCGCAGTACACGGGCACCACCGGCCCGGACCGCGTCCAGATCACCATGGGCGGCCAGAACGTCGGCGCGACGATGTTCGAACTCACGCTGGAAGGCGGGGACACCTTCAGCGCGTACTGCATCGACCTGGAGACGAGCACCCGCAACAACGCCTGGTACGTCGAGGACGCCTGGGCGAACTACCCGGGCAAGGGCGACTTCACCGCGCCGGGCAAGGTCCACTGGATCCTCCAGAACAGCTACCCGACGGTCTCCGCCCGGGAGCTCGGACAGCAGGTCAACCGGCCCAACCTGTCCGAGTCCGAAGCAATGGCCGCCACCCAGGCCGCCATCTGGCACTTCACCAACGGCGCCGACCTGGGCCGCGCCCCGGGCGACGTCACCAGGGTCTACCGCCACCTGGTGGAGAGCGCCGTGGATCTCCCCCAGGAGCCGGGCCCGTCCCTGACCGTCACCCCCGGCACCGCCGAGGGCGAGGCCGGGTCGACCGTCGGCGAGTTCGCCATCGAGACCAGCGCCGCCTCCGTCCCGGTCACCGTCGAGGCCCCCGCGGGTGTCGAGCTGGTCGACCTGGAGACCGGCGAGGCCGTCTCCGCCGTCGAGAACGGCGACAAGGTCGGCTTCGAGGTGCCCGCGGGCACCGAGGCCGGCCAGGCGTCCTTCTCCCTGGAGACCACCGCCGAGGTGTCCGCGGGCCGCCTGTTCAAGGGCGAGGACCCGGCCAACCCGACCCAGACGCTGATCACCGCCAAGTCCGAGGACGTCACCGTCTCGGCCTCCGCGACGGCCACCTGGACCGCCGGCGGCGAGGAGCCCTCCCCGAGCCCCTCCCCGTCCCCCTCCGAGGAGCCCAGCGAGTCCCCGGAGCCGACCCCGGGCCCGACCCCGACCCCGACGCCGTCGGAGTCCCCCTCCACCCCGGCCTCCCCGAAGCCGACCGCTCCGGACGATGACCGCCCGGCCCTGCCGGTCACCGGTGGCGCCCTCCTCGGCCTGGTCGCCGCGGGTGTCGCCGCCCTCGGCGCCGGCGGCGGCGC
Organism: Nocardiopsis sp. NPDC057823; assembly: GCF_042797335.1. NCBI lineage: Bacteria > Bacillati > Actinomycetota > Actinomycetes > Streptosporangiales > Nocardiopsidaceae > Nocardiopsis > Nocardiopsis sp. NPDC057823. The sequence goes on from NZ_JBHVLR010000004.1 coordinate 307,419, forward strand.
GATCTACCTGAGCCGCAAGCGCAAGGCCGCTTCCGGCCAGGAGTAATCCACCGGCCCTGGGGCCCCGTCCTGTTACAGGACGGGGCCCTTTGTCATGTGTTCAACGGACAAAAACCCCAACTGTGGACACAGTGCACTTGAGCCACTACCGAGGGTTGGTCTCATGGAGTTGAATCGCTACCATCGGCCCGGTATCCCCCAGCGGAACAGGTACCCCGCCGCCGTTCCCGAGCGCCTCTCCCCCTCCGCTCCCCCCGACGGAAAGAGAACCGTGAACGCGTCCGCACTCCGCCGCCCCGCCCTCGCCGCGCTCACCGCCACCGTGCTCCTCGCGGGCCCGCTGGCCCTCCCGGCCGCCGCCGACCCCGTCCGCGGGCAGTACACGGGGGTCGACGAGCACGGGCACGGGATCGTCATGCGGGGCGAGGAGTTCACCACCACCGCGACCTTCGGCCTCGACCTGGGCGACCGCACCCTGCCGACCTACTGCATCGACTTCCGGACCGGGATCGTGGGGGGCGCCTGGTACGTGGAGGACAGCTGGGCCGACTACCCGGGCGAGGGGGACTTCAGCGAGCCGGGCCGGGTCCACTGGATCCTCATGAACTCCTACCCGGTCGTGGAGATCGGCGACCTGCGCGAGGAGACCGGCATCCCGGGGCTGACCAAGGCCGAGGCCCTGACGGCGACCCAGGCGGCGATCTGGCACTTCAGCAACGGGCTCGACCTGGAACAGGTGGAGCAGAACCCGGACCTGCCCACGGTCTCCGAGGAAGAGGTGGTGGAGCTCTACGAGCTCCTCGTCGCCGACGCGCGGGAACTGCCCGACGAGCCGCCGACCGCCCTGTCGGTGTCCCCCGAGGAGGCGTCGGGGCTGGCCGGGGAGACCGTCGGCGAGTTCACCGTGGAGACCAGCGCCGCGTCGGTGCCCGTCGAACTCGACGCGCCCGACGGCGTGGAGGTCGTCGACCTGGCGACCGGGGAGGCCGTCGAGACCGTGTCGGACGGCGACCGGATCGGGCTGTCGGTCCCGGCGGACGCCGCCGCGGGGGAGGCCGAGTTGACCCTCGCCGCGGAGGCGGCGGTGCTGACGGGGCGCCTGTTCAAGGGCGAGGACGCCGACGAGCCCACCCAGACGCTCATCGCGGCGGCCGACGGCGAGATCACCGTCTCCCGCACGGTGACCGCGGCCTGGGACGAGGCGGGCGGGACCCCGCCGCCGATCGCCAGCCCCTCCGCGAGCCCGGTGGCCGCGGCGGCCGACGACCGCGGCCTGGCCCTGACCGGACCGGCCGTCGCCGCCCTGGTGGCGGGCGCCGCGGTCCTCATCCTGGGCGGCCTGGCCTTCCTCCTGGCCGCGCGCCGGCGCCGCACCGCCCGGGACTGACCCCGAACCCGGGGCCCGGACCGTACCCCCCACGGCCCGGGCCCCGTCCCCACCCCCGGGGACCCGGCCACCACCGGAGGCGGCGCGGTGCTCCCGCCCCGCCGGGCCCTCCACCCGACCGGGGCGGCCGGGGCACGTCCGGAGGGCACCGGAGGGCCTTCACCCCGAGGGGCGAGCCCCCGACCCCCGGCGCGACCGGGGCCCCGGGGCGGAGGCACCCCCACGGCCCGGGCACACGACGGCGCCCGCCGCCCCCTCAGGGGCGGCGGGCGCCGTGCGTCCGTCCTTCGCGCCTTACGCGTTGACCGCGTACGGGCTGCGCGCGATGAGCGCGCCGTCCCGGTCGGCCAGGGCGCGCTCGACCGCGGCCGCCACCCGGTAGGTGCGGTCGTCGGCCAGCGGCGGGGCCATGATCTGCAGGCCCACCGGCAGCCCGTCCTCCGGCGCCAGGCCGCACGGCACCGACAGCGCCGCGTTGCCCGCCAGGTTGGACGGGATGGTGCACAGGTCCGCCAGGTACATCGCCATCGGGTCCTCGGCGCGCTCGCCGATCGGGAACGCGGTGGTCGGCGTGGTCGGCGAGACCAGCACGTCCACGCTCTCGAACGCCGCGTCGAAGTCGCGCTTGATGAGCGTCCGCACCTGCTGGGCGCTGCCGTAGTAGGCGTCGTAGTAGCCGCTGGACAGCGCGTAGGTGCCCAGCATGATCCGCCGCTTCACCTCGGGGCCGAACCCCTGGGCGCGGGTCAGCGACATGACCTCCTCGGCGCTGCGCGTGCCGTCGTCGCCGACGCGCAGCCCGTAGCGCATGGCGTCGAACCGGGCCAGGTTGGACGAGCACTCGCTGGGCGCGATGAGGTAGTACGCCGACAGGGCGGCGTCGAAGCTGGGGCAGGACACCTCGACGATCTTGGCGCCCAGGGACTCCAGCAGCTCCAGGCTCTCGTGGAAGCGCTGGCGCACCCCGGCCTGGAAGCCGTCGCTGTCCAGCTCCTTGACCACGCCGACGCGCAGGCCGTCGATGTCGCCGCGGCGGGCGGCCTCGACGATCGGCGGGACGGGGGCGTCGATGGAGGTGGAGTCGCGCGGGTCGTGCCCGGAGAACGCCTCCTGGAGCAGGGCGGCGTCGAGCACGTTGCGCGCGAACGGGCCGGGGGTGTCCAGGGAGGAGGCGAACGCGATCATCCCGTACCGGGACGAGCCGCCGTAGGTGGGCTTGGCGCCGACCAGGCCGCACACGGCGGCGGGCTGGCGGATGGACCCGCCGGTGTCGGTGCCGGTGGCCAGGGGGGCCTCGAACGCGGCGACGGCCGCGGAGGACCCGCCCGAGGACCCGCCGGGGATGCGGTCGGTGTCCCACGGGTTGCGGGTGACCTGGTAGGCGGAGTTCTCGGTGGAGGAGCCCATGGCGAACTCGTCCATGTTGGTCTTGCCCAGGATGACCAGCCCGGCCTCGCGCAGGCGCGCGGTGACGGTGGCGTCGTAGGGCGGCTGCCAGCCCTCCAGGATCTTGGAGGCGGCGGTGGTGGGCATGTCCTTGGTGACGAACACGTCCTTGTGGGCGACGGGCACGCCGGCCAGCGGGCCCTGCTCCTCGCCCGCGGCGCGGCGGGCGTCGACGGCCCGGGCCTGCTCCAGGGCGGTCTCCCGGCGCACGTGGAGGAAGGCGTTGATCTCGCCGTCCACGGCCTCGATCCGGTCCAGGTAGGCGTTGGCGGCCTCCTCCGCGGAGACCTCGCCCGCCTTGATCGCCGCGCCGAGGTCGGCGGCGCTGAGACTGACGATGTCGCTCATGGCTACTCCTCCTCCCCGAGGATGCGCGGGACCCGGAACCGCTGCTCCTCCACCGCCGGGGCCCCGGACAGGGCCTGCTCCGGGGTGAGGCACGGCCGGGCCTCGTCGGGGCGGAAGACGTTGGTCAGCGGCAGGGCGTGCGAGCTCGGCGGGATGTCGCCCTTGGCGACCTCCTGCACCTTGGCCACGGCGGTGAGGATGTCACCGAGCTGGGCGGCGAGCGTGTCGAGCTCGCTCTCGTCGAGCGCCAGCCGCGACAACCGGGCGAGGTGCGCGACCTCATCGCGGGTGATGGCGGTCATGAGTGTCTAACCGTTTCTTCGGCGGACGGGCTAACCCGTCAATCCTATGGCTCCCCCGCCGTCCCCGGTGCCGGTACACCGAGGCCGGGACCGGGATCACCCGGGTGCCGGCCCTGGCCGGGGCCCTGCCCGCCGCCCGCCCCGGCCTGCCCGCTCCCCCGGTGTCCGGCGAGCCAGGCGGGGACGTCGGCGGCGGGCATCGGCCGGGCGAAGTAGTGGCCCTGGGCGGCCTGGCAGCCGGTGTCGCGGGCCGCCTCGGCCAGGGCCCGGGTCTGCACGCCCTCGGCGGTGGCGCGCATGCCGAGCGCGTTCACCAGGGCGATGGCGGCGCGGACGACGGTGGGGCCGTTGCCGGTGCCGTCGGTGAGCCGGGCGGTGAACGACCCGTGGATCTTGACCTCGTCCAGCGGCAGCCCGGCGAGCTGGACCAGGGTGAAGTGGCCGGTGCCGAAGTCGTCCAGGGCCAGCCCCACCCCCAGGTCGCGCAGCCGGTGGACGGCGGCGGTGGCGGCCTCGGTGTCGGTGATCAGGGCGTTCTCGCCGATCTCCAGCACCAGCCGCTCGGGCGGGACCCCGTGTTCGGCCAGGGCGGCGGCCACGGTGTCGGGCAGGTCGGGGTGCAGGAGTTCGCGCACGCCCAGGTTGACGGAGACGGGCAGCATGACGCCGCGCTCGCGCCAGCGCGCGGCGCGGGCCAGGGTGATGTCCAGGACCTGCCCGGTGAACGCCCGGAACAGGTGGGACTCCTCCACGACCGGCATGAACTCCCCCGGCTCCAGCAGCCCCCGGGAGGGGTGCCGCCAGCGGGCCAGGGCCTCCAGCCCGACGGCGTGCCCGTCGTCCAGGCTGACCTTGGGCTGGTAGTGCATCTCCAGGGCGCCCTCGGTGAGCCCGCGGCGCAGTTCGCTGAACAGGCTGAGCCGGGCGGTGGAGTTGCGGTCCTTGCCGGGGTCGTAGGACTCCACCCCCGAGCGGGCGGACTTGGCGACGTACATGGCGACGTCGGCGCGCTGCATGAGGTGCTCGAAGTCGACGGCGTCCTCGGGGTGCAGGGCGATGCCGATGCTGGCCTCCAGGTCGAGGTCCATGCCGTCCAGGCGGACGGGTTCGCTCAGGGCGCCGCGCAGCCGGGCGGCGACCTCGGCGGCGGCCTCGGTGTCGCGGATCTGGGGCAGCAGCACGGCGAACTCGTCGCCGCCGAGCCGGGCGACGAGGTCGCCGGGGCGGACGCTGTGGGTGAGCCGCCCGGCGACCGTCTGGAGCAGCCGGTCGCCGGTGGGGTGCCCCAGGGTGTCGTTGACCTCCTTGAACCGGTCCAGGTCGAGCAGGAGCAGGCCGACCCGGCCGCCGCGCCGCCGGGCGGCGTCGATCTCCTGGTGGGCCCGGACGGTGAGGAGCTTGCGGTTGGCCAGCCCGGTCAGCTCGTCGTGGTTGGCCTGGTGGTCGCGTTTGACCGACAGCAGGGCGCTGCCGTGCAGGGCGAGCAGCGGCAGCGCGAACAGCGGCACGTACAGCACCGAGTGGGTCGCGGTGACGGCCACGAGCGGCGCCAGGGTGATGAGGACGGCGTTGACCCGGGCCTGGCGCCCGATGCCCTTGAAGAGGACCTGGGACAGCGACACGCGTTCGTGCATGGCGACGGCGCAGGTCACCAGCACCCGGTTGACCGCGAAGTAGGCGGCCCCGGCCAGCCCGACGGCGATGAGGCCCTCTCCGGCGGGGATCCAGCCGGTGGCGCGCAGCGGCGGCAGGACCAGGCGCAGGACGGCGTCGGCGGCGCCCAGGGACAGCACGTACTGGGCGGCGTTGAACGCGGTGCGGTGGGCGGCGTGGCCGCGGGCGAACCCGGCGATGACGGTGGCGGCGGCCTGGACGAGCCCGGCCAGGGGCAGCCCCTGGAAGATGACCAGGGCCAGGGAGAACGGCAGCGAGGTGGGGACGCCGTCGCCGGGTGCCTGTCCGGGGATGGCTATGGGGCGCAGCTCGCCCAGTACGACCATGACGAGCAGGACCCAGGTGAGGGGTTCGACGGCGTACCGGAGCAGGTCGGGACCGGCCCACAGCAGGGCGGCGGCGAGCAGGAGCGTCCCGGAGACGACGGTGCCCGCCATGTACAGCCAGAGCGGGGTGCCGGCGCGGGGGCCGATGTCCCGGGTGCTGATGGGGTCTCTCATGCGTGCTGTCCTCATGAGGGGGACGCGGAGACCGGCGGCACCGTCGGTGCCACCGCTCCTGATGGTTCCGGCCTGCGGGAGCGGTCACCCCTCCATGACCGAATCCCGGGATCGGTGGTGCCCGTTTCACGGGGTGCGTTGTCCACCTTACGCCGCTTCGTCACCAAGTGTCGCCTGTTCGGAACTATCAGTTAACCAAGACGCGGGTCGATTGTGACGTGAACCGGGAAAAAGATACGGCGGCCCGGAACGAACCCCGATCCGCACGCCCGCAGAACAGGCGTGCGGTTCCGGGCGTGCCGGGCCGCCGTATCCGGTGCGCTACTCCTGCGCGGGGGCCTCCTCCGCCGCGTCCCCGGAGCCGTCCCCGGGCTTTTCGGCCCCGGCCCCGGCCTCGGCGGCGTCCCCGTCCCCGGGCTCCTCCTCCGGCGGGTTGATCCGCACCTTCTCCGCCGCCTCGGGCCCCGCCTCCAGCAGCACGCGGAACCCCTGCTCGTCGAGGATCGGCACGCCCAGCTTGACGGCCTTGTCGTACTTGGACCCGGGGCTGTCGCCCACCACCACGAACCCGGTCTTCTTGGACACCGACGCCGTGGCCCGGCCGCCGCGTTCGGCGATCGACTCCTTGGCCCCGTCCCGGGTGAAGCCCTCCAGCGAGCCGGTGACCACCACGGTCACCCCGTCCAGCACGCCCGAGAGGGCCTCGTCGACCTCGTCCTCCATGCGCACCCCGGCCGCAGCCCACTTGGCGACGATCTCCCGGTGCCAGTCGACCTCGAACCACTCCCGGATGGAGCGGGCGATGGTCGGGCCGATGCCGTCCACCGCGGCCAGCTCCTCCTCCGAGGCGGCGCGGATGGCGTCCATCGACCGGAAGTGCCGGGCCAGGTCCTCGGCGGCGCGCGGGCCCACGTGCCGGATGGACAGCGCCACCAGCACCCGCCACAGCGGGCGCGACTTGGCGATCTCCAGCTGCTCGAACAGCTTCTCCACGGTCTTCTTGGGCTCGCCCTTGAGGTTGGCGAAGAACGAGACGACCTTGGGCTCGCCGGTCTTGGGGTCGGTCTTGGGCTCGGAGGTGTCGGGGTCGAGCACGTGGGTGCGGATCGGCAGCAGCTGTTCGACGGTGAGGTCGAACAGGTCGCCCTCGTCCTTGAGCGGGGCGTCGGCGGGCTCCAGCGGCTGGGTCAGCGCGGTGGCCGCCACGTACCCGAGCGCCTCGATGTCCAGGGCCTTGCGGCCGGCCACGAAGTACACCCGCTCGCGCAGCTGTCCGGGGCAGGACCGGGCGTTGGGGCAGCGCAGGTCGACGTCGCCCTCCTTCTGCTGGCCCAGCGGCGTCCCGCACTCGGGGCACTTCTCCGGCATGACGAACGGCCGCTCGCTGCCGTCGCGTTTCTCCACCACCGGCCCGACGATCTCGGGGATGACGTCGCCCGCCTTGCGCAGCACCACCGTGTCGCCGATGAGCACGCCCTTGCGCTCGACCTCCTGGGCGTTGTGCAGGGTGGCGAACTCCACCTCGGACCCGGCGACGAACACCGGCTCCATCACGCCGTAGGGGGTGACCCGGCCGGTGCGGCCCACACCGACCTTGATGTCCACCAGTTTGGTGGTGACCTCCTCCGGCGGGTACTTGTACGCGATCGCCCAGCGCGGGGCGCGGCTGGTCGACCCCAGCCGCCGCTGGAGGGCGAAGTCGTCCACCTTGATGACGATGCCGTCGATCTCGTAGGCGGGCTCGTGCCGGTGCTCCTGGTAGTGGGCGACGTAGGCGCGCACCTCGTCCATGGTGGACACGACCTTGTAGCGGTCGCTGAGCGGCAGCCCCCACTCCCCCAGCAGGGCGTACGCCTGCGACTGGCTCGTGAACCGCACGTCCTCCGAGCCCTGCGCCGGGGTATAGGCGCCCACGCCGTGCACGATCATCGACAGCGGCCGGGTGGCGGTGACCCGCGGGTCCTTCTGCCGCAGCGAGCCGGCCGCGGCGTTGCGCGGGTTGCGGAAGGGGGTGTGCTCGCCGCTCTCCGCGATACGCCGGTTGAGCGCCTCGAACGCCTCCACCGGCAGGAACACCTCGCCGCGCACCTCCAGCAGCTCGGGCGCCGGGCGCACGCTCTCGTCGAGCCGCTCGGGCACGACGTCGATGGTGCGGATGTTGAGGGTGATGTCCTCGCCCACCCGGCCGTCGCCGCGGGTGGCGGCGCGCACCAGGCGGCCCTTCTCGTAGACCAGGTCCACGGCCAGGCCGTCGATCTTCAGCTCGCACAGGTAGGCGTCCACGGGCACCTCAGCCGAGGCGCGGTCCGCCCAGGCGTTCAGCTCCTCGAAGTCGAAGGCGTTGCCCAGGCTCTCCATCCGCACCAGGTGCTCGACCGCGGCGAAGTCGACGCTGATCGGCGCGCCGACCTTCTGGGTGGGCGAGTCCTGGGTGATGAGCTGCGGGTGCTCCTCCTCGATGCCGCGCAGCTCGGCCATGAGGGCGTCGTACTCGGCATCGGGAACGATCGGGTTGCCCAGGTAGTAGCGGTAGCTGTGGTCGTCCAGCTCCCGGGAGAGCTCCTCGTGCCGGTTGCGCGCCTCGTCGGGGATCTCGGTGCTGTTCTCGGGCGCCACGTGGCCGCCTTTCCGTCTCGTGCTCGACTACGACCGGTGGGGCTCGTCCCGCAGGACGCGCGCCCCGTTCCGGACGGCCTTCAGGGCCGCCCGGGCGTGCTCGGGGGAGGCACCGGCCAGCCCGCACGCGGGGGTGGGCACCACCGCACGGGTCAGCAGGTCAGGGCCGAAACCCAGCCGGTTCCACAACTCGCGTACGACCTCGACGTTAGCCGCCGGGTCGGACATTCGGTCGCGCTGCGCGGGGGGCGGATCGACCGCCGGAACGACGCCCAGCATCAGGCCGACACCGGCCTCCACGGCGGTGCCGACCATGTCGTCGTGGCGCCGGTCGAGCAGCGCGGCGTCCAGGCCCAGCGCCCGCGCGCCGCTGCGGCGCAGCAGGTCCAGCGGGGCGTCGGCGGCGCAGCAGTGGACGGCGGGCACCGCCCCGGCCTCCTCGACGGCGCCGAACAGGGTGCGCAGCACCTCCTCCACGCGGACCCGGTCCACCGCGCGCAGCCGCCCGTAGCCGCTGGCGGTGGGCAGGGCGCCCGTGAGGACGGCGGGCAGGGAGGGCTCGTCCACCTGGACGAGGAGGCGGGCGCCGGGCACCCGCTTGCGGGCCTCGGCGATGTGCGCGAGCACCCCCTCCAGGTGGGAGGCGGCCAGGTCGCGGTAGGCGCCGGGGTCGGCGGCCATGCGCTGGCCGTTGCGCAGTTCGACGGAGGCCGCCATCGTCCAGGGGCCGGCCACCTGGATCTTGAGGGCGCCCTCGTAGGCGTGGGCGTGCTCGGCCAGGAGGTCCAGGTCGCGGGAGAGGAAGCCGCGGGCGCGGTACAGGTCGCGGCCGGGCGAGTCGGCGACGCGCCAGCCGGTGGGCTGTACCTCGACGGGGAACTCCACCAGGAGCCCGGCGGTGCGGCCGATGACGTCGGCGCCGACCCCGCGGCCGGGCAGCTCGGGCAGGTGCGGCAGGTCGGGGAGTTCGCCCAGGACGGTGCGGACCGCCTCGTCGGGGTCCTCTCCGGGCCAGGACCCGACCCCGGTGGAGGAGGCGGCGGGCCAGGGGTAGGGGTGCTGTTCGCTCACATCGCCCAAGGTTAGGGCAACGGCGGGCCAAGGAACGGTACGGCGCGGCCGCCCGGCCGGTCCGGCGCCTGGAGGGGGCGGCGCGGCGGGCCGCGGGGCGGGGTCAGCCGGCGGCGGTGCGCTCGGGGGTGGAGCCGGTCCCGGAACCGGTGCCGTCCTCGGCCCCGGGCTCCTCTGCTTCGGGCTCCTCGTCCCCGGTGCCGGGCCCGGCCGCCCGCGCCCCGCGGCTCCGGCGGCGCAGCAGCACCATGGCGGTGACCAGCACGGCCGCCACCGCGACGACGCCCACGGCGGTCCACGGCGAGTCCAGGAAGAGTTCCAGCCAGGTGCCGACGATCCCGGAGATGACCATGCCCCACAGGCCCGCCCAGGCCAGGCCGCCCAGGAACACGGCGGCGAAGTAGCGCGGGAAGCGCATCCGCACCACGCCCGCGGACAGGTTGATGGCGGTCTGCATGCCGACGGTGAAGAAGCTCAGGGTGACCACGGGGGCGCCGTAGCGGTCCACGAGGTTCTTGGCCCGCTCCAGGCGGGGCCCCAGGCGGGCGCCCATGCGGCTGCGGTTCACCCCGGCGCCCAGCCCGCGGCCGATCCAGTACGTCGCGGGGGCGCGCAGCAGGATGACGACGAGCAGGGTGAAGTAGACGACCCAGAAGGGTTGTCCTTCGAGGAAAGCGAACTGGGGCATGGACGGGTCTCCCAACCTTGACCCCCCTGAGTTTGCATTGCCTTACCTAACCCGGGCAAGGGGCGAAGGTCGGAACGTGACCGAAAAGCTGCCCCGTTCGTCCCTTTTTGTCCGATGGGTGGTGAGACTCACGCCCCGCCCGCCCGCGGCTCACTCCCAGGTCAGGCGGACACCGCCGCGCGCGACGTCGCGGAGATCGTCGCCGACCCCAGCACCGTGTCGCCCCGGTCCCCGTCGTAGACCACCACGGCCTGCCCGGTCGCCACCCCGGTGGCGGGCTCGGCCAGCCGCACCACCAGCTCGGGGCCGTCCGCGCCGTCCCGCTGGTGCACCTCGGCCCGGTACACCTCGCCGTGGGCGCGCAGCTGCACGTGGCAGCCGACGGGCTCGGCGGGCGGCTCGGCGCCGCTCCACACCGGGCGCACCCCGGTGATCGTGTCCACCCGCAGCGACTCGCGCGGGCCCACCGTCACCGTGTTGTTCACCGGCTCGATGGACAGCACGTAGCGCGGGTTCGGGGAGCCGCCCAGGCCCAGGCCCTTGCGCTGGCCCACCGTGAACGCGTGCGCCCCGCCGTGCGAGCCCAGCACGTTGCCGTCCTCGTCGAGGATGTCCCCGGGCCGCTCCCCCAGCCTGCGGTTGAGGAACCCGGCGGTGTCGCCGTCGGCGATGAAGCAGATGTCGTGGCTGTCGGGCTTGTCGGCCACCGACAGGCCGCGCCGCTCCGCCTCGGCCCGCACCTCGGCCTTGGTGCAGTCGCCCAGCGGGAACATCGCGTGCTCCACCTGCTCGGCGGTGAGCACGCCCAGCACGTACGACTGGTCCTTGTCCCGGTCCACGCTGCGCACCAGCCGCCCGTCGACCTTGCGGACGTGGTGGCCGGTGGCGACCGCGTCGAAGCCCAGGGCGACGGCGCGGTCCAGCACGGCCTCGAACTTGATCTTCTCGTTGCAGCGCAGGCACGGGTTGGGGGTGTTGCCGGACTCGTACTCGGCGACGAAGTCCTGCACGACCTCTCGGTCGAACTCCTCCGACATGTCCCACACGTAGAAGGGGATGCCGATGACGTCCGCGGCCCGGCGGGCGTCGTGGGAGTCCTCCACCGTGCAGCACCCGCGGGCGCCCGTGCGGTAGGACTGCGGGTTCTTGGAGAGCGCCAGGTGGACGCCGGTCACGTCGTGGCCCGCCTCGGCCACCCGGGCCGCGGCGACCGCGGAATCGACCCCGCCCGACATGGCGGCCAGTACACGCAAAGTCATAGTGCTTCCAGCCTATGCGCCCGCCGGGGGTGTGCGGGGCGGGTGTGGTCGTCCGCTCTGCGAAAATCGACCCATGGCTCTGTTCCGTCGTCGCCGCTCCAACGACACCACCGATTCGACCGCCGCGATCACCGCGTTCTGGGAGGCCTGGCCGTCCCTGCGCGACCCCCTGGCCGAGGCCGCCGAGGCGGACCGCCCGGTCTCCGACGAGGCCGCCGAACGGGTGACCGCGCTGGTCAAGGCCGTGCACCCGGACCTGGACTGGGAGGTGGGGCCGGCGCCGAGCGCACCCGCCCCCGACCTGACCGACCTGGACCTGTCGATGGACGTCGACCCCGACGAGCTGCTGGCGCGGCTGGCCGCGCTGGACGACCCCGGCTCCCTGGCCGAGCCCGCCGCCCACGCCCTCACCCTGCGTCCGGGCGCCTCCGACGACGCCCGCATCCAGTCCGAGCGCTGGGCGCGCTCGGCCCCCGAGGACGGCGCCTGGCGGTTCCTCCCGGCGCGGCCCGCCGACCACGACGGCCTGACCCGGACGGTGACCTGGGACGGCCACGAACTGGACCTGTCCCACGTGTCGGTGTCGATGCGCGTGAACCACGCCACGGGCCGGATCGAGGTGGGCGTCTACCACCCGGACAACATGTTCCTGTCCGAGGAGGTGCGCCGCTCCCTGGCGGACCACGTGGTGATGCTCGCCCTGGGCGAGGACGACATGGTGCGCTACATCGCCAAGGTGGACCCGCTCGACGAGTCGCCCATGGACCCGCTGCCGCCCACGTCGATCCCCGCGACGGTGCGCCAGATGGTGGACATGCTCGGCGGCGGCGAGGGCGGCTGGGTCACCCTGCACGGGACCGGCCCGGGCCGCGGGCGGGTGACCTTCTCCGCCCGCCACCCGCTGACCCGCCGCGACTTCCCGGCGCTCACCCTGGCCGTGCGCGTGATCGTGCCCTACGCCGAGACCACCGCCGACGGCAGCCCCGGCGAGTCGTCCGAGCTGGCCCTTCAGGACCTGGAGAACCGGCTCAACCGGGTGCTGGGCGACAACGGCGCGCTGTTCATGCACCAGACCGTGCCCGGCCGCAAGGACATGCTGTACTACCTCGACCCCGACTCGGGCGCGCTGGCCCCGTTCGAGGAGGAGCTCAAGGGCTGGGCCGAGGGCGACCTCAAGCTCAGCACCCAGCTGGACCCGGCCCGGAGCGTGTTCGGCGGCCTGCTGCGCCCCTACCGCTCCTTCTTCAAGAACTGACGCGTCAAGCGGCGCGGGCCGGGCGTGGACTCCCGTTGACCGTGGGACGACCCGGTGCGGACCCTCCCGCACCGGGGGCGCCGCGCGGGTCAAGTCCTGTCACCGCGTTGCACATCTGGCGCTCAAGCCCCAAGAGGCGTAACGTGGCCTCCCCGCCAGGAGGATGATTCGGCCTGATGGACGGTGTGCTTCCCCGCGCTCCCACGGGCCGGCCACGGATCGCCGCGGTCGGTGCGATCCTCGCCCTGTGCCTGGTGGGCGCCCCGCTGATGTCGCTCTTCCCGCTGGCGCTGTGGGAGTTCTCCCGCGCCCTGACGCTGAGCGACGCGGGCATGGGGCTGTTCCTGCTCGCCCCGGTGGTCACCGGGGTCGTCCTGCTCATGGCGTGGATGGCCGACCGCTGGCTGGCCGGGTTCGGCGTCGTGCACGCCCTGACCTGCTCGGTGCTGGTGACCGGCACGGCCATGGCGGTGCCGGTCGTCGTGTCGTTCCTGGCCCCGGACGCCGCCCCGCTGCCGGGCGGCCCCAACGTCAACATCCCGTTCCTGACCGGGGTGATCTCCACCCTGGGCCTGGGCGCCGCCATGCTCTCCACCCGGCTGCCGGGCGCCCGCGCCCCGGGCACGCTGCCCGCCGTGGCCGTGGTGTTCGTCCTGCTGCTCCTGCTCCCGGTGCTGTCCGAGGCGATGCGCGGCCACACCGCCGCCGAACGGGCCGGGGCGCTCATCCGCGGCTACGGGCGGCCGATCACCGTCCTGGACCACCCGGACTGGACGCTGGCCGCCGCCCACCGCACCCACCAGGGGCTGCGGCTCACCTACCTCGACGGCGACGGCGCCCCGCTGTACGTGGTCACCTGGGACCGCGCCTCCGAGGGGATCGACCAGGGCTGCGACTACCCGGGGACGCGGTGCGTCCGCAGCGGCGACACCGTCGCCGTCCACCACTCCGCGACCGAACCGGCCGAGCTGCGCGTCGCCATGGGCGACGGGCGGATCGTGAGCCTGTCCCCGGGCTGCGGCCCCGGGGCCGACCTCGCCGCCGCGGCCGACCGCCTGCGCCCGGAGTCCCCGGGCGAGCGCGACCTCCTCGCCGAGGCCCTCGCCCCCCTCCCCTGGCGCTGACGGCCCGCCCCGGGCGCCGGACGGACCCCCGGTCCGGCCACCCGGCCGACCGGGGGCCGCGACCGCTGCGGGAACGGGAACGGGTCCCGCTCCCGCCCCGGGGCCGCCTCATCCGTCGCCGCGTTCGGCGATCTCCTTGACGGCGGCGAGCCTGCGGTCCCATGCCTCGGCGACCCGTTGCAGGTCGCGGCCCACCTCGTCGAGCCGGGAGCCGATCGCCCGGTACACGACCTCGCGCCCCCGCCGCTGCGACTCGACCAGGCCGGCCGCGCGCAGCACCTCCAGGTGCTTGCCGATCGCCTGCCGGGTGACGGGCAGCTCCGCCGCCAGCGCCGACGCCGAGGCGGGCTCGCGGCCCAGGCGCACCAGGACCGCCCACCGGGTCTCGTCGCCCAGGGCGGCGAACACCGTGGCGGTGGCCCCGCCCCCGGCGTCCGGGACGCTCACTTCGGCTCCCCCGCCAGGTGCGCGGTCAGCGCGGCGAAGCCCCCCGCCCAGCCGTCGGCCTCCGCGGCGGCGTTGTCGGCCGCCGCGCCGAACCGGGGCGCGAGCGCGTCGAACCCCGTCTGGGCGACGGTGAGCAGGGTCCCCTTCCCGGAGGGGCGCACCGCCAGCTCGACCAGGGTGGAGCCGTCCTCCCCGGGCTCGGTGTCCGGCTCGGCCGCGATGCGGTAGGCGAACCGGCTCGGGGCCTCGGCCGCCACGACCCGCCCCCGGTAGGTGCCGTGCTCGTCCCAGTGCAGCGTCATGGGCGCCCCGGCCTCGGGGCGGAAGTCGGCGCCGCCGAACGCGTACCAGGCGGCGAAGTGCGCGGGCGTGGTGACGGCCTCCCAGACGCGCTCGGGCGGGGCGTCGATGTGGACGGCCCGGTGCACGGTCAGCGGGTCCACGTGCTCGCGGGCGGCGGCCAGTTCGATCCGCCAGCCCTCGGTGTTCTCCTCCAGGCGGCGGCGCCGGTCGGCCTCGGTTCCGCCGAGGGTGTCGAACCCGCTCTCGACCACGGTGAGGCGCACCCCGCCGGGGCGTTCCTCCAGGTGGAACTCGACCAGGGTGGAGGCGTCGGTGTCGGCGTCCATCCAGCGGAACGCGGCGTAGCCGTGCGGGTCGAGCTTCTCGGTGCGGAAGCGGAAGTCGCCGTGCACGGGGTCGCGGACGATGTCGGTGTCGCCGTCGCGGTCGATCCTGTGGTCGATGACGGCGCCGTCGTTGATGAACCATCCGGGCCGGGTGACCAGGTCCCAGACGCGCTCCGGCGGGGCGTCGATGTCGATGGAGCGTTCGATCCGGTCGGTGTCGGTCATGGTGGAGCCCTCCTCTGGTGCAACCCCAGAGTTGCACAGCGAAGACCAAGGTGCAACCAAGGGGTTGCATGGCCTTCTTCGCGACACGCCCTCCGGTTGCGTCGCGGGAACGGCCCGCGCGGCGATCCTGAGGTGGTGGAGACGACGATGCCCGCCGCGTCCGTCGCCCGCGGCCGCCCCGTGAGGGCGCCCGGGCCCGACCGCCGCACGCCGTGGCCGCCGGCGCCGCCGCGGGGGGCCGACCGGTGACCGGGACGGAGTGGGGCGACGAGGAGCTGTTCGACGAGCTGCTGCACCGCCTGAGCCCGGGGGACCGCGCGGCGATCGCGTCCCCGGACCGCACGACGGTGCTGCTGGACGGCGGGGACGGCGGGAAGCCCTTCATCCTGCACGTGGATCCGGCCGCCCTGGGCGTCCGGCTGCGGACGACGGCCCGGGAGGCGCAGGAGGTCTTCCCCGACGCGGAGCCGCTGATCGCCGCGCTCCGGCTGTTCCTGGTCCACGTGGACGAGGCCGTCGACACGGCCCCGCCGGACCACCGCCACCTGGCCCTGGAGCCCGGAGGCGTCCGCGCCCACCGCGTCTGGGCCTGACGGCCGGTCCCGGAATGTCCGAGGGGCGCGGCATGCTCTTCCCATCGGCACGGCGCACCGGGGACGACTCGGGAAGGCGCCCGATGAAAGGACTTCCCCATGTCGTTCCAGGCCTACCTCGACACCATCGAGGACAAGACCGGTCTCACCCCGCGGCAACTGGTCGACCTCGCCAAGGAGCGCGGTCTCGACGCCCCCGACACCAAGGCCGGGGTCATCCTCGCCTGGCTCAAGGAGGACTACGACCTCGGCCGCGGCCACGGCATGGCCCTGGTCCACGTCATCAAGAAGGGGCCCAAGATCGACGCCAAGCACGTCGGCACCACTGGCTCCCACCGGGACGAGTCCGACACCCTCTGGCTCGACGGCAAGGCCACCCGCCCCTGACCCCTCCCCACCCCCCGGCCCCTCCCCCGGGCCCGCGACGGCCCCCGGAAGCACCGCCCGAACGGTGCGCCGGGGGCCGTCGGCGTTCAGGACGGGGCTCAGGCGGGGTCGCGGTCCGGGCCCGCCGCCCCGCGCACCATGGCCGCGACGAGCCTGCGCACGTCCGCCTCGCCGAACGCCCCCGCCGGACCGGTGACCAGCGTGAACAGCGCGCCCCCGTAGAGCGTGGCCAGGGTGGCCACCGCCCCCGGCGGCACCGACGTCCCCAACACCTCGTGCAGATCGACGGTGTCGGCCACCACCGCCCGCTCCAGCCGCCCCAGCACCTCCTCCAGCGCGGGCCGCCGCCGGGCCTCCAGCCGGAGCTCGAAGATCGCCAGGTAGCGGTCGCGCAGCACGGTCGCCGCGCCCCACAGCGACGCCGCGATCATGTCGGTCAGCTCCTCGGGCCCGGTCGGCCCGGCCATCCCCTCCGTCGCGGCGGCCATGTCGGCGGTGTGCAGCTCCAGCACCCGTTCCGCGGCGGCGACCAGCAGCGCCTCCCGGTTCCGGAAGTAGTTGGTGGCCGTCCCGGCGGGCACCCCGGCGCGGGCCTCCACCGCCCGGTGCGTGACCCCGTGCATCCCCTCCTCCGCCAGCAGCGCGATCGCGGCGTCGGCGAGGGCCCGGCGTCGGCGCAGGTTGGCGGGTGGCATGGGGCCGAGTATAGGACTCGGCCGCTTACCACTACCATCGTATTGAATGGTGGTGGAGGACCGAGGCTTGGAGGGATCATGGGCGGCGGAACACTGACGGCGACGGTGGTCGGCGGCGGCATCGCGGGGCTGGCCGCGGCGACCGCGCTCGCCCGGGCGGGCTGGCGCACGACCGTGCTCGAACGCCGCACCGGCGGCCCCGAGGTCGGCGCGGGCGTCGCCGTCCCCCGCAACGGCGTCGCCGCCCTCGCCGCCCTGGGCATCGGCGGCGACCGGCTCGCCTCCCTGGGCCACGAGACCGTCGGCACCGGGTTCCGGGACACGCTCGGCCGCCCGATCCTGCTCATCCCGGACGACCTCGAAGAGGTGCGCGAGGCCGTCACCATCCGGGGCTTCCACCGCCGGCGCCTGCACGCGGCCCTGGCCGACGCCGCCCGCGACAGCGGGGTGGAGGTGGTCACGGGCGCCCGGGTCGCCAACCTGTCCGCCGGGACGCCCGGCGGGCCGCGCGCCGCCGTGTCGTGGCGGGACCCGGCGAGCGGTGAGGTGCTGCGCGCCGACGCCGACCTGGTCGTGGGCGCCGACGGGATGTGGAGCGCGGTGCGCGGCGTCCTCTTCCCGAGGGTGCACCCGGCGTACAGCGGCAGCACGAGCTGGCGGGCGATCGTCCCGGACACCGAGCGCGACGGGCGGCTCTTCGAGTACTGGGGGCCGGGCGCGGAGTTCGGGGTCATGCGGGTGAGCGACACCGAGCTGTACTGGTACGGCTACGTGCGCGCCCCGCGGGGCGCGGTCGTGGCCGACGAGCTGGCGACGGCCCGCGCCCGCTTCGCCGGCTGGGCGCCGGAGGTCACCGGGCTCATCGAGCGCACCGACCCGGCCGACCTGATGCGGCACGACGTCCACCACCTGCGCGGCGGGCTGCCGACCTACGTGCGGGGGCGGGTCGTGATGATCGGCGACGCCGCGCACGCGGCGCTGCCCACCATGGGCCAGGGCGCGGCGACCGCGCTGGAGGACGCGGTGGCGCTCGGCACGCTGGTCGCGGCCCCGGTCGCGGCGGGCGCGGACCAGGCGGAGGCGATGGCCCGCTTCGACGCCGAGCGCCGCCCCAAGTGCCGGAGCATCGCCCGGCAGGCCGCGTTCATCGCCCGGGTGGGCGCGGACCTGGGCGGCGGCTGGCGGCAGTCGGTGCGCAACGCACTGCTGCGCCGGGTGCCCGCGCGGGCGCTCGCCCTGGCGGGCTCCTCGGCGGTGGGCTGGGACCCCGACCCGGCCGTCCTGGGCGGCCCGTCCGGACCGGGGGCCGATCCGGAGCGCCCCTGACGGCTCCGGCGGACGGGGTAGGTCCTCCCGGGAGGACACACGGACGGTGAAGGGGGAACCGATGGGCGACGCCACGGGGTCGGGACGCGGCCGGGGCACCCGGCCGCTGCGCGGGGTCGGCGGGCTCAGCCGCGCCGAACTGGACGCGGCCCGCGACCGGCTGCTGCCGGACCTGCTCGCGCCGGGGATGAAGGTGGTGTTCTGCGGGGTGAACCCGGGGCTGACCACCGCCGTGCGCGGCCACCACTTCGCCGGTCCGGGCAACCGGTTCTGGCCCGCGCTGGCGCTGGCCGGGTTCACGCCCGAGGTGCTGCCCCCGGAGCGGGAGGGCGAGCTGCGGGGGTGGCGGCTCGGGCTGACGAACCTGGTGGCCCGGCCCTCCCGCGGCATCGACGAGCTGACTCCGCAGGAGTACGCCCGGGGTGCGGAGCTGCTGCGCGAGAAGGTGCGCAAGTGGGAACCGGAGTGGCTGGCGATGCTGGGCGTAACCGCCTACCGCGCGGCCTTCGGGGCGCGGAAGGCCGCGGTGGGGCCGCAGGAGGAGGGGATCGGCGGCACCCGGGTGTGGCTGCTGCCCAACCCGAGCGGCCGCAACGCCCACTGGACGCTCGCCTCCCTGGCCGGGGAGTACGCCCGCCTGCGGGAGGCCGCGGGCCTGCCGGACCTCCGTCCCGACCGCCTCCCCTGAGCCCGGCCGCCGACCGGGGCAGTGGCCGGGGACGTCGGCCGAGGGGCGTCGGCCGGGAGCCGCGCGGGCGCGGCCCCGTCGGCGGGCCTGCGTGCGGCCCCGGCATGCTGCCCCGGAACCCGGCCCCCGGGCGTCCGGCCCTGGCACGCGGCACCGTCAAGGGTCAGGCGTGCGGCTCCGTCGACGGCCCGGATGCTGCCCCGGAGCCCGGTCCCGGCCACCGGTCCCGGAGCACGGCCCCGCCGATGGCCCGGCACCCGGCCGCCCGGCGGGGCGGCGTCCGCCCGCCGACCGGCCTCGGCACGGCGCCCGTCCCCGCCGCCCGTGCGGGGACCGTCAGGCGGGGGTGATGCCCTCGACGATCCGCAGGACCTCCTCGGGGTCGCCCTCGGCGGTGAGGTCGTCGCTCTCCTCCACCTCGGCCCAGTAGGCGTCGTCCACGTAGGAGAGGTGGACGACCACCCCGGGCTCCGGGGAGAAGATCGCCGTCGACCCGTTGTAGTGCCCGTCGCCGTCCGGCAGCTCCCGGGCGGGCGAGTCGTGGAACTCCTCCTCCAGCACGGTCCCGGTGGCCTCGTAGTAGGCGTCGATGTCGGTGAAGTCGTCGCGCCGCATCACGGACACGTACAGGCTGGAGACGGCGACGGCCTCCCGTTCGGCCATCACCTCGCCGAAGTCGTCGACCAGGTGGTCGACCTGGATGGTGTCGGCCAGCCAGGAGCGCTCGACCTCGTGGGTGTCGGGAACGACGTGGCCGTCCCGCTCGGCCAGGGCCGTGTGGTCCAGGTCGTAGGGGGTGCCCGTCACGTCGTCGGGCAGGTGGCCGATCTCGTAGCCGTTCAGGTCGCCCTCGGCGGGCAGGTACCCCTGCGCCTCCAGGAAGGGAGCGGCCTCCTCCAGGGACATGTCCTCGGAGGGCGCCTGGCCGTCCGCGCCCGGGAGCGGCAGCCCGTCCTCCTCCACAGCCCGGACGGAGGCGGCCTCGGGGGTGGGGGCGCAGGCCGTGGCCGCGAGGGCGAGGAGGGCCAGGGCCCCGAAGGCGGTCTTCGCTCGGTTCGTCATGCCCCCATCCTCACCGCGCGGGGGCGGGGGCGCCTGAGTACGGCGACGCGTTCCCTCTGGGGCGGTGAGCGCTTGTGCGCGGACGCCGGACCTGGTAGGCGCGGCCCGGAACGGCAGGGCGCCCCCTCGCGGGGCGAGGGGGCGCCCGGTGCGCCGGATCCCCGGCGGCCGGTCCGGGGCCCTCGGGCGGCGGTGTCAGTCGAAGAGGTCCTCGGCCCGGGAGATGTCGAGGGCCCTGTCCAGCCAGGAGTTCAGGGTGTCGAGGTCGCCGCAGGACCGGATCCGGGTGCGGACGCCGTCGGAGACCGCGATCCCCCTCTTGGCGAGGACGCGGAGCACGCTGTCGGCGACCCCCTCCTCGCGGCCCTCCTCACGGCCTTCCTCGCGGCCCTCTTCACGGCCGATGCCGACGTACTTGCGGGCGAAGTCGCTCTGCCATTCGTAGGTGTCCACGGACATCAAGCCCTCCAGCTCCTTACGGGCCGCCTCGTTGAGGCCGGCCAGCACGTGGTCATAGTAGAACGGACGGTTCGTCTCACCGGCGGAGTCCAGCGCCTCGACCAGGGCCTTCAGCACCCGGCCGTCGTGCCCGCCGTGGGCGTGCGCGGACAGCACCGCGAGTTCGGGCAGGGCGCGGGCCCGTTCGGGGTCCACCACCACCGGCATGGTGTCGGGGCCGACCACCAGGGGTCGCAGGGTGAACCCGGGGTGGCCGGTCTCGATCGGCCGCGCGCACCAGCGGGCGACCGCCTCGTCCGGGCAGAGCACCACCAGCACGGCGGGGCATTCGAGGCGCCCGTACAGGGTGGCCAGGTAGGCGGGCCGGCTGAAGTGCTTCTCCGTGTCGCGGTCGTTCTGGCGTTCCACGGCCACCGCCAGGACGGGGTGGCCGCCGTCGCGGAGCAGGACCGCGCCGTCGGCGTTCCACTCCTTGGGATCGCAGTTGGTCAGGACGGAGGAGGTCAGGACCGCCTCCGTGTGGCCGGTGGCCGGAAATCCCAGGGCCTCGCGCAGCAGGGCCGGGACGGTCTCCGGCCTGTTCTGGATCAGCCGGAGCGGGATCTCGTGGGATCGACTCGGCATCGGGCTCCTCGGTCGTTCGTCGCAGGGGTGCGGGGTGGGGGGCCGCGGGCGGGGCCCGCGGCCCGGAGGGTTCACGCGGTCTCGAGCAGGTCGGGCGGGTCGGGCGGATCGGGCAGGGTGAACGCCGCCCAGGTGTGGCGGCCCAGGTCGCAGCAGTCGCAGACCGGCCGGTGCCCCCACACGGTCGCGGTGGCCTCGATGAGGAGCAGGCCCCGGCCGCCCTCGGCCAGCGCCCACTCCTCGTCCGTGCGGGCGTAGGGGATGCGCGGGACCCGGCCGCCGGTGCCGCCGTCGTCGGTGAACCCGACGCAGACCCGGCCCCCGATCGCCCACAGGGTCCGGACCACCCGCCCGCCCGAGCGGCCGGAAGCGGTGTACTTGAGACAGTTGGTGAACAGCTCGCTGCCGCAGAGGAGGACCGCGTCGACCGTGTCGGGGGCGAACCCGCGCAGGTCGGCGGCCAGATCGGAGCGCATCCGGGCCAGCTCGGATGTGGTGCCCGGGTAGCGGCGCGGCGGCCAGGCGCGGACCCCGGTCATACGCCCGCCTCCCTGCGGTGGTTCCGGGCGACCCACACCCGGACGGCCCTCTCCAGGTCGGCGAGGTCCGGCGGCACGAACGGGTCCCGGGCGGGGGCGGGCCGGGGCGGCACGGGGGCGAGCAGGTCCCCGGGGGGCATCGGGCGCGGTGCCGGGATACGGGGCGGCGCGGAGGGGTCGACGGGTCCGCCGGTCCAGCGGGCCAGGCGGGCGCGGGCGTCGGCCTGCGCGCGGTCGGCGTCCTCGGCGGCGGCCGCGAGGGAGCGTTCGTGGGCGGTGTAGTAGGGCCGGACCAGGGCGACGTCGTCGGCCGGGAGGCCCTCGGCGGGCGGCGCGGGGGCGGCCGGGAGGTGCGGGGTGGAACGCCGGGCGGGTCCGGGGTTCGCCGCGTAGCGGCGGACCCGGGCCGACCTGCGGCGGAACCCGAGGAGACGGGTCCGGGAGTGGCGGCCCCGGGGCGGGGAGAGGAGCGCTTCGAGCAGGTGCAGGGCACGGCTCAAAAGCGCGGCGCTAAACTGGCTCACGCTGGCAATCCTTTGGATTCAAAGTGGTGAATTGCTGGCCACGACCCCGGGCGCTGGCTAAGCGTCGCGGGGTCACTGTTTTCGGTTGTCAGGCAGAGATTATGCGATGGCAGAGACGATAGGGCCTGCTGGGGCGGGATCGGTCCGGGAAAATTTCATGGGGGGGTGTCTGTGCAGGTGGGGGCCTCTCTGGGAATTTTTCTGGCTATTTTCACCAAAGGTGCCATTCGGTCATTCGTCATGAAAAAAGCCCCCGTCCTGGAATTCCAGGTCGGGGGCCCGCACCGCCGCGCGGTCGGCCGGCGGCGCCCGCCGGGGCCGGGCGGCCACGGCCCCGGGGCATGGAGAAGTCCCCCGCGCGGACGCGGGGGACGGGGGTCGGACCGGGGTCAGCGGCCGGTGCGCACCCCGGCGAGGAGCGCGGACCACTCGGTACGGCCGAAGGCCAGGTGCCCGGCCTCGCGGTTCTGGGTGTCGCGCACGTCGGCACCGGTCTCGTGCTCGCGCACCTCCACGCAGTTCGCCCCCGAAGACGAGTAGGACGACTTGTGCCAGAGTTCATTGCTCACAGTAGTTCTTCCAATACCTTTCGCGACTGGCCAGCGGGAAGCGCGGCACCGAGCGCCTGCTTCACCAGACCCTGCAAACGGGGGTATCCGTCGGAGTCTGCGTAGACGACGTTACCGTCCACGTGGTCGCTGGAAACAGCCGTTCCGCCGTCGTGCATGTGGAAGACGAGGAGCATGGACGTCACCCCGAGCAGGAGGGAGCCGGAGGGGACCAGGTGGACCCTCACCCGCCCCGTGTCGGTCAGCTCCACCAGGTGGCGCGCCTGCTCCACGCGCACCTCCTCGGGCACCAGTGTCAGCGCCGTCTCCGGGAACACGGCGACGACCTTGGGGTCGTTGGTGCTGCGGAGCTTCTCGTAGCGCCCGCACCGCAGCGCGACCAGTTCTTCCAGGTCGGCGCCGGTCTCGCTCAGCAGCCCTTCTTCGAAGATCAGCCGGGTGTACGAGGGCGACTGGAGGAGGCCGGGGACCAGCAGCGGCGAGACCAGCTCGATCAGGCGCGCGAGCTCTTCGAGCCGGCCCAGGTCGCGCATGTACGCCGGGAGGCCCGCGCCCTCCCTGTCACCGACCCACGCCTTCAACAGGGCGCCGTAGGCCTTGACCGCATCATCGAGGATCTGGACGTTGTCCCGTTGCGGCGTGGTCTTGCCCGCTTCCCACCGGGATACAGAAGCCGACGACGTACCCGCGCGCGCCGCGAGCTGCCTTTGTGTTAATCCTGCTAGTTCGCGTGCTTTGGCCAATCGTGCCGGGAATTGCTTTGCAGTCATGTTGCAAAGCCAATCAGAGCGCTACGGCCCCGACCATGTCTTTACGGGAATACTTATCTATCTGGTGGAGCGCGCCCCGCGCGACGACCCTGGGGACATGAACGACACCGCTCACACCCCCGTCGCCGATGACGGAACGGCGGCCCTCGCACTGCGCTCGGCGCTGCGCCGCCGGGGGATCGCCGCGGCGGACGGCGACCCGCCGGGCTCGGTACGCGCCGAACACGCCGGACGCCGGCTCACCGTCCGCCACGCGGACGGCCGGTGGTGGCGGCCGATGCCGGGCCGACCGCACGTCCTCTTCCCGGTCGCCCCCTCCGGCGGCGAGGAGGCCCTGGCCCGCGACCTTGCCGCCGAACTCCTGCGCCGCCTGTGAACGGCCGCACCGGACTCACCTGGGCCGAGTTCGCCCGCCTCGCCGCGCCCCGGACCCGGCCCGAGGACGCCGCGCCCCCGACCGCCGGGCCGCTCCCCCGGCGCACCTCCACGACCCGCACGCCCGTACACACCACCGAGAAGGAGAACACGATGCCCGAACCGACCACCGCCGCCCGCGAGCGCCGCACCGACCGGCCCGTCACCCGGGCCCAGCGGGAGCGGGCCGACGAACTCTTCGACCGGCTGTCCTCGCTGCTGCGCGACGCCGCCGACCCCACCGTCGACCCGGCGTCCGTCCTGCGCCGCGCCGACCGGGCGTTCGAGGCCCTCCACCGGTACCTGCGCGGCGGCGGCGCCCTGCCCACCCCCTGGCTCGACGCCCGCCGCTGACCCGCCGCGGACGCAGGGGTCCCGGCGGCGGGGCGGAGGCCGGGCGGTGGGACGGCGGGGCCGCCGGGCGGTGGGACCGCCGCACGGCGGCGCGGGGCCGGTGGGACCACCGCGTGCGCACCCCGTGCGGAACGTCCGTGCTCCGCACGGGACACGCCCTCGCTCCGCCGCCGGGCCACCGGGCGGTTCCGGTGCGCCCGGGGCGGGACCGGCGGATGGGCGTACGGCCGCGCCGGTGTCCGCTCCGCCCGGACGCCGGACCCCGGAGGGGCCCGCGGGCCGCCGCGTCCCCTCTTGCGCTGCGGGGCCGGTGGGCCCCGGCCGACGCGCCGGTGCGCCCTCCACCGCGCGGCGGGCCCGCTCACACCTCGCGGTGGTGCCCGTTCCCCTGCACCGCGGCACCCGCCCCGCAGCCGGCGTCGGCGACCGCCCCGAGGCCCGGCTCCCCGGCCGGGCCGGTGTCCGGCCCCGCACCAGGTCCGGCCCCGTCGGTCGCGCCCCCGTCACCGCGCTGCTCACGCAGCATCCGGTCCAGCCGCTCCACCTGCGCGCCTAGCTGCTCCAGCCGCGCCATGACCTGATCGTGCTGCACGGCCTCCAGCTCCTGGTCCTC
The DNA here is from genome assembly GCF_042797335.1 of Nocardiopsis sp. NPDC057823. Lineage (NCBI taxonomy): Bacteria > Bacillati > Actinomycetota > Actinomycetes > Streptosporangiales > Nocardiopsidaceae > Nocardiopsis > Nocardiopsis sp. NPDC057823. The sequence continues at coordinate 332,007 of NZ_JBHVLR010000004.1, forward strand.
CTCCCAGCGCACCTCGTTGACCTCCTGCTCCATGGAGGTCACGATGACGCCGATGACCAGGTTCAGCATGATGAACGCCGTGAGCACGATGTAGATCACGAAGAACATCCACCCCAGCGGGTGGTCTTCGAGGACGGCGTCCGACACGTCCGGCCAGTTCTCCGTGGTGAGCAGCAGGAACATCGTGTACAGCGACGTTCCCAGGTCGCCGAAGAACTCCGGCACGTCCTTGCCGAACAGCTGCTGGGCGATGATCGCCGCGGTGTAGATGGTCACCAGCAGCAGCCCGATGACCGTCCCCATGCCCGGCACGGAGCGGAACAGCGCCGTCATGATCATCCGCATCTGCGGGACCGCCGTGATGATCCGCAGGATCCGCAGCACCCGCAGGATGCGCAGCACGGAGAACGGGCCGGTCGCCGGGATCACCGAGATCGCCACGACCAGGAGGTCGAACCAGTTCCAGGGCGCGCGGAAGAAGTCCCCGCGCCAGGCGTAGAGCTTGAGCCCCATCTCGATGACGAAGACGCCGACGATCACGTGCTCGGCGACCAGAAGATAAGGAAGGGCGGAACCCCCATAAGTCGCCCAACCCAAAATCCCCGCATTGACCAGGATCACCAAAAGCATCACATTGGAGAACCACTGGCTCTCCACCACACGGGTGACCTGTTCCCTGCGCAATGTGCCGTTCCCCTCCGCAATTCCACCCCCGATTCGGACAGTGGCCACCCAGATATATCAAAAGCAACCGAACAACTCTTCGGCGCGTCCCCCGGCGGCGTTCGGCGCGTCGCCCCGGGCGGCCACCGCCCCGGCCGCCGCCCGCCGCCGACGGGGCCCGGGACCGACCAGGAAGGATACGGGGCGTTCCGTCGCAGGTCACCGAGGCCGCGCCCGCGGCCCCGTCCCGGCGGGGCGGCCCGGGCCACCGCCACGGCCGGTGCCCGGAGCCGGGCGGGCACGGCCGCGCGGCGCCACCGGTCCCGCACGGGCGCATACCGGCGCCGGGACGGTCACGGGCGGATGACGACCGGGGCGATTCACGGGTGCAACGCACCACATCGGTAATTCCGGCTGGAACACACTCGTCGCGTAAACCGGGCCGAAAAAGCGTCAACGGCGGGGAATCCGCGAGCCGGAGCGGAAGGAAGGCCCCCGGAGTCCGGTACGCCCGGACCCCTGTCGGGGTTCCTGCGAACGGGCGGCGCACTGGTATCTTCTCTGCTGGCCTCCGGCCCCCACCGTCCCCAGCCCCCTCGGCCGCACCGGTCCCGGGACCGCGCCCGGACCGGCCCGTCCCGCCCAGCGGGAGAGGGCCGCCGGAACCGCCGCGCGAACCGGAGTCCGGAACCCGGGATCCGACGGACCGCACCCGGACCCCGCCCCCGACCGAGGAAAGAGAGCCATGGCGGAGCTGAAGTACTTCACCGGAGCCATGAACTCGGGCAAGAGCACCATGGCCCTCCAGGAGCACCACTCCCGCGGCAGCGAGGGCGTGCTCTACACCCGCCAGGACCGCGCGGGCGCGGGCATCATCTCCTCCCGCCTGGGACTGGTGTCCCCGGCCGTCGAGGTGACCGACGACCTCGACCTCTACGACGACGTCGCCGACCGCAAGGCGCCGTACGTGATCTGCGACGAGGCCCAGTTCCTCTCACCCAAGCAGGTCGGCCAGCTGGCGGGCGTCGTGGACGGGATGCGGATCGACGTGTACTGCTACGGGATCCTCACCGACTTCCAGGGGCGGCTCTTCCCGGGCTCGCAGCGGCTCGTGGAGCTGGCGGACAAGATCGAGGTGCTGCCGGTGTCCGCGCGCTGCTGGTGCGGGGAGCGCGCCACCCACAACGCGCGCGTGGTGGACGGCGTCATGGTGTACGAGGGCGAACAGGTGCACATCGGCGGCAACGAGTCGTACGCGACCCTGTGCCGCCACCACTTCATGGCGGGCGTCGCCTGACCCTGGGCGGGGTCCGGGACCGGGGCCCGGGCCGGAGGGCGCGGGGGAGGCGGGGCGGTGCGGGCGCACGGGGCCTGCCCCGGGCCGCGTGTCCGGGACGCGGCGCCGGGCGGCGGGGGCGGGGGCGCGGGGCGCCGCGCGATCAGCCGACGTCCTCCAGGCACAGGGCGTTCCCGCCGAGCACGACGATCTGATCGCTCTCCGACACGTCCTCGCACCGGGAGCGCAGGCCCGAGGCACTCGTGGCGTCGGCCTCGTAGAGCTCCTCCCCCGGTCGGACGGCGAGCACCTCGTACCGGCTGTTCGCCGCCAGGCAGAAGACCTCGGTGTACACGGAGGACTCCGCCTCTTCGTAGACGGCCAGGCAGTCGCCCGCCTCGATGTCCGAGACACCGTCGTTCACCGCCTGGCCGACCCAGGCCGCGAACCCGAAGTGGTTGGCGTACAGCAGCAGGAAGACGACCGCGCAGCCCAGGGCCCACCACCAGCCGTTGCCGCCGTCCTCCTGGGGCTCCGGCGGCTTCTCCGGCTGCTTCTTCGGCGCGGCCGGCTTCGGGTCACGCTTCCCGGCGGACACCGCGTTCGAGGAGGTGCCCCACCTCTCCGCCCCCTTGGGAGGCTTCCAGGAGTCACCGGGTCCGCGGACGAACTCGAAGCTGCCCGACCACTCGTCCCACGTCCTGCTCGTGATCCCGTTCCGTGTGGAGGCGCGGTAGGACTCCCGCCCCGGGCGGACCGTGAAGGTGACACGGCCCCCGCTCTGGAGGGTGATCAGACCGGCGTGGACGGCGGCCAGGCCCACCGAGGAATCGTCGCTGTAGATGCCGTCGCCCCAGACGGAACCCGCGTTCTTCGTTCCTCCGGGCGGCAGGACGTAGGAGAAGGAGTGGTGGTCCCGGCCGCGGAACCGCTCGGCCGTGGCGTCCCAGCCGACCTTCTCCCCCTCACGCCCGAGGTCGTCGACCCGGCCGTGGAACGCGTCGGCCATGGCCTTGTAGTGGGTCTCCCGGCGGGTGTCGTGCCCCTCGGCCTCCGGCCGGCTCCCACCGCCCTTCTTCCCCTGCTTCGACCCCTCCCCCTTTCCCTGCTTGGTTCCCTTCCGCTGTTCCTCGGCGCCCTTCGACCCTCCCGGCTTCTCCTTCGCCCGGGTTCCGGACCGCGCGGCGGACCCCTCCTTCTTCCGATCCGGCTCCTGCGGCTCGGAGTCGACGAGGGTCATGAGCAGGGTCTTGTGCAGGGTGATGACCTCGGTGACCGACTCGGGCGGCCAGGCACCGCCCGCCCCGGGGACGTCCCCGGCGTCGGCCAGCGCTCGGAAGGCGCCCAGCACCTCGTCCGGGGTCGGCCGGTCCGCGGCCTCCTTGGCCAGGCAGCGTTCGACGGTCGGGGCGAAGCCGTCGGGCACCCCGCTCAGGTCCGGCTCCCCGTGCACGATCCGGTACGTCATCGCGTGGGCCGGGCCGTCACCGAAGGGGCCGCGGCCGGTGGAGGCGAAGACGAGGACGCACCCCAGCGAGAACACGTCGCCGGGCGGGCCGACCGCGTCCCCGAGGATCTGTTCGGGCGGCATGAACGCGGCCGTGCCCATGACGGTGCCGGTGCGGGTGTACGACGTGGCGTCCAGGGCCCGGGCGATGCCGAAGTCGATGAGCCGGGGGCCGTCCTCCCCGAGGATGATGTTCCCCGGCTTGATGTCCCGGTGGATCACGTCCCTGGCGTGCACCGCCTTGAGGGCTTCGGCCAGGCCCGCCCCGAGCACGGCCGCCGACGCGGCCGGCAGCGGACCGCTCCCGGCCACCGCCTGGTGGAGGGTGGGGCCAGGGAGGTAGGTGGTGGCCAGCCACGGCGGGTCCCCCTCGGTGTCGGCGGCGGCGATCTCGGCCCCGTAGAAGCCGCCCACCTTGCGCGCGGTCCTGACCTCGGTGGTGAAGCGCCGCCGGAACTCGGGGTCCGACGCCAGGTCGGGGCGGACGGTCTTGACCGCCACCACGCGGCCGCCGGGCGAGCGGCCGAGGTAGACCACTCCCATACCGCCGACGGCCAGGCGCCTGTGGAGGGTGAAATCGCCGATCCGGGCGGGGTCGCCGTCCTGGAGGGGGGTCGTCATGGCATCGCTTTCCGCGGGAGGCGTCCGTCGGGTCGGGTGGATCATGCCAGAGCCGTACCGCCGTGGACACGCTCCGTCCGCTTCCGGCCACACGGGCACGGCGTCCGGGGCCCTGCGCTAGGGCGGTGGGGGTTCCGGGGGGTAGGACGGCGGAGCGGCCGGGGTGGTTCGCGGGGCTGCGGGGAGCGGCTCGGCGGAGGCGGTTCGCGGGGCTCCGCGGCTGGAACGGCGGGGGTGGTTCGCGGGGCCGCGGGGCTCCGCGGGCGGAGCAGCGGGGCCGGACAGGGCGGGACGGGACGGCGGAGGCGGTTCGCAGGACTGCCCGGGACAGGACGGCGGAAACACGGGAGCGGTTCGGCAGGACTCCGGGGCAGGGCCGCGGAGTCGGAAGACCGCGGGGTCACAGGGTCGCGATCGGAGGCACGGTCAGGGCCGCGCCCCTGAGGGCGCCCGCGCGCACCCTGTGGAACACCAGGGGGCGGGGCGCGCCGAACCGGGGCTCTCCCCTGATGTGCCCCGGCCGGGGCCGCGACTAATTTCGATTCCGCGGCCACACCGGAATTCTCCACCCTCGCCCCGGCCCCGGCCCCTCCGGGCGGAAAGGGATTCCCCGGTGAGAGAACCGCGGAACCCTCCGTTCCCGGAATCCACCGGCCGCCGGACCGGCCCGGAACGCCCCGCCCCCGGGGTGTTCGGCACGTCGGCGGCCATGCCCTCGGCCCTGGTCGGCGGCGGCGCGGACCGGTTTCCGAGCCTTTCCCCCATCAGGCCGAACACGTCGGCCGGCGAATCCCGGAAGTTGGGAGTTGCAGGTGCGGACCAGGGATTCTCTGTATTTCCGGTATGCGTACAACGACCTCAGGAAGAACAAGGGCGTCGCCCTCGCGCTCACCGTCGTCCTCACCCTCAGCGCCTTCCTCATGGCCACCGGCGCGATGGTCATGGAGCGCACCGTCGGCGCGGTCGACCGCCTCTTCGAGCAGGCCGAACCCCCGCACTTCCTCCAGATGCACCGGGGCGACCACGACCCCGGGGCGCTGGCGCGGTTCGCCGCCGAGCAGCCCGGGATCGACGCCTGGCTCATCGAGGAGATGCTCGGCTACGACGGCGCCTCCCTCACCTGGCGGCGCCCCTCGACCGGCGAGACCGGCGACTTCGGCGACAGCCTGATCGACAACCTCTTCGTCACGCAGAACGAGGAGTTCGACTTCCTCCTTGACGGGACCGGGGCCGCCCCGCGTCCCGGACCGGGCGAGGTCTACGTCCCGGTGGCGTACCGGCAGCGGTTCGACCTCCGGGTCGGCGACGAGCTCGGGGTCGGCACGGACGGGGGCGTCCACCGGCTGCGCGTCCAGGGGTTCGTGCGCGACGCGCAGATGGCGTCGTCGCTGGCCTCGTCCACCCGCTTCCTGGTCTCCGAGGCCGACCACGCGGCGCTGGCGGCGGCCGGGGGCGGCGCCCCCGAGATCATCGTCGAGTACCGGCTGGCCGACCCGGCCGGGGCCGCCGACCTGCAACGGGCGTACGAGGCCGACGCGGACCTGCCCTCGAACGGGCAGGCGGTGACGTTCGCGATGATCCGCCTGCTCAACACCTTCGGCGACGGCCTGGTGGCGGCGGCGCTGGTGTTCGCGAGCCTGCTGCTCATCGCGATCTCCCTGCTCAACCTGCGCTTCGTCATCCGCGGGACGATGGAGGACCGGGTCCGGGAGATCGGCGCGATGAAGGCCATCGGCATACCGGCCCGGGAGGTGTCCCGGCTGTACCTGGCGAAGTACGGCCTCATGACGCTGCTCGCGTGCGCGATCGGCGGGGGCCTGGCCGTCCTCGCGCTGGAGCCGCTGACGCGGGGCGTGCGGATGAACTACGCCGAGCCGCCGCCGGGGCCCGCGACCGTCCTGGTGCCGCTGCTGGCGCTGGCGGCGGTGTACGTGTTCGTCCTGCTGGTCTGCCGGGGGGTCCTGCGCGGGGTCGGGCGGATCGAGGTCGTCAACGCGCTGGTGCACGGGAGCCTCCTCGACGAACGCGGGACCGCGCGCCGGGCCGCCCGCCGGGCCCGCCGGGTCCGGAGGTCCGCCCTCGCCCCCGAGGCCCCGGCAGCCCCTGGCACGACCGGCGTGGCCACAAGGCCCTCCGGGATCGCGCTCCCCGGCTTCGGTGTGAACGGCCGCCTTGTCCTGCTGGACCTGCGGGCCGAACTCGGGCAGTGGGCCCTGGTCCCCGCCGTGTTCTTCCTCGCCGCCGTCCTCATGACCCTGCCGACCAACCTGCTCAGCACGTTCGAGGACCCCCGGTTCGTCACCTACATGGGCGCCCCGCAGAGCGACCTGCGCGCCGACCTCCAGTTCTCCGACGACGTCGACGCCGTCCGCGCGGCCCTGCTCGCGGACATGCACCGCGACGAGCGGCTGACGGGTGTGCGCGCCTTCGCCACCGTGCCCTACCGGGTCCGGGGCGAGGAGGGCTGGGAGACACTGCGCGTCGAGGTGGGCGACCACTCCGGCGACACGGTCGAGTTCGTCGAGGGCGGGCCGCCGGGGGCCGGGGAGATCGCGCTGTCCGTGCTGAACGCGCAAGCGTTCGGGGTCTCGGCCGGGGACGGGCTGACCATCCGCCGCGGCGGGGCGGACGGCGGGTCCGGAGAGGGCGGGTCCGGAGAGCGCGGGTCCGGAGAGGGCGGGGAGCCGAGCGGGACCGCGACCCTCACCGTCAGCGGCGTCTACCAGGACGTCACCAGCGGCGGGTTCACCGCCAAGGCGCAGGGCGAGGTGACGTCCGGCGCCACCGGCTACGTGGTCTACGCGGACACGGTCGGCGTCACCGACCCGGCCGGCGTCGCCGCCGACTACGGCGAGCGCTTCCCCACCGCCTCCGTGGTCCCCATGCGGGAGTTCGTCCGGCAGACCCTGTCGCACGTGACCGGCACCCTGCACGAGATCGCCGTGCTGTCCGTGGTCTTCGGGGTGGGGGTGGCGGTGTTCATCACCAGCCTGTTCCTCGAACTGCGGCTGGCCCGGGACCGCCGCAAGACGGGCGTGCTGTCCGCGCTCGGCTTCTCGGCCCGCGAGATCGCCGCGCAGGTACGGGCCAAGACCCTCCTCGCGGTGGTCCTCGGCACCGTGGCGGGACTGGTCTTCGCGGCGACGGCCGGCGAGGCCGTCGTCGGGGCGCTGCTCGCTGCGGCGGGGCTGGGGATCGCGGACCTGGCGCTGCTGCCGGACCCACTGCTGGTCTACGCGGCCTACCCGCTGCTTCTGGTCGGCGCCGGATACCTCGGCGCCGTGTTCCTCACCGCGCGTCCGCGCGGTACCGACAAGAGTGCATGGCTCAGGAGCTGACAGGGATGACCGGAACACTCGAGACGCACAACGGCCACCCGGCGCTGGAATGCCGCGGGCTGACCAAGGCCTACCGCTCCACCGACCCGCCGACCAGGGTCCTCAACGGGATCGACCTGAGCGTGGACAGGGGCGAGTTCCTGGTGGTCATGGGGGCGTCGGGCTCGGGCAAGTCGACGCTGCTGTACAGCGTCAGCGGCATGGACCGGCCCACGGACGGGAGCGTGCGCCTGGAGGGGCGCGACCTGACCTCGCTGGACGACGCGGAGATGAGCCGCGTCCGGCTGACGAGGATGGGGTTCGTGTTCCAGCAGGCGTACTTCCTGGAGAACCTGAACATCCGGGACAACATCCTGCTGCCCGCCCTCAAGGCGGTGCCCCGGGGCGACCGGGCCGGCCGGGACGCCGCGATCGCCCGGGTGGACGCGCTCATGGAACGGTTCGGGATCGCGCACGTCCGGCGGCACGGCGTCACGGAGGTGTCGGGCGGGCAGTTGCAGCGGGCCTCGGTCTGCCGGGCGCTGGCGTGCGGGCCGTCGGTGCTGTTCGCCGACGAACCCACCGGCGCGCTGAACAGCGCCATGACGGCCGAGGTCATGGACACGCTCACCGACGTGCACCGGGAGGGCACGACCCTCGTCATGGTCACGCACGACCCGTCCTGCGCCGCCCGCGCCGACCGGGTGGTCTACCTCCGCGACGGCACCGTGGTGGACTCCCGCCGCCTGGGCCCGTGGAGCCCGGAGGAGGCGCAGCGGCGCGAGGACGACCTACTCGCCTGGCTCCGGGGATTGGGTTTCTAGGGGGTGGGGCGGGGGCGGGCGTCCGTGTCGGGTCAGGCCGGTGGCGTCGGGGTCGCGGGCTCGAACATGTCCGGCCGAGTGTCGAGGTGCCGGGTGAGGGTGCAGCGGACCGGCGCGAACCTGTGCTCGCGCCAGAAGGCGTCGCTGACGAGGTTGGCGGAGGCCCATTCGGCATCGCAGGCGCGCATACCGCGGGCGGCCGCCCGGGCGAGCACCTCCGAGAGCAGCGCGGTCCCGACGCCGCTCACTCCGGGATCAGAAGAAAGAAGCGGTTGTCCAACCTCTGCACCACATCCGCGGCCTGGCGCTGGAAGGCGTTCTTCGGAACGGCACCCGCGTTCGCGTCGGCACCGTCCCCGGCAAAGCCGAAGGTGTAGACGGCACTCCGCGTGCGCGAGACCACCAGGTAGTGGCTCTCCCCGGATTCGCTCACCCAGTAGAACGAACGCGACTCTCCGGCCCAGTCATGGTCATCGATCTCGACGGAATCGTTGCTTTCCTGCTCGGCCTGGGAGATCTCGCTCTCGAACACCTCGGCCGCCTGCTCATCAAGTCCCCCGCTCGGATCGAAAACGAGGGCTTGATAGGAGAAGTCCATTACCCACTGACTCGACTGGGAGTCGACTCCGTACGCCGGCTGTATCGAGAACGAGCACTCTCCCGACACCTCGCGCCGCTCACCCGTTTGGAAACCCTCGACCTGAGCATCATCCCTGTCAGCACTGGAAAGGGTTTCCCTGATGGTCACATCGGAGATGTTCGGAACGTAGTTCTCACATACGTTGAGGTCGCCCGCCGGGAGTTCGTCTCTGGGAGTTCCCGTCTGTTCGACTCCGGCCACTTGGTCCGCTTCTCCCGACACCCCGGTCGAGGTGGCCCGAAAAAAAGTACCCACGATAAGGACGAGAACACCGAAGACACCGAAGGCCGCCAGCGTTCCGCAGCCGAAAACCGCGAGTGCGGCCTTCCACCCGTGCAGCCCCTGCTTCTTGGGTGGTGCCTTCTCGTCAACCACGGCTGTCCTGCGCCTCCAACTGGGCCTTCACATCGGGGTGCTCGAGCGGACGGGTGAAACCCACGATCTCCGACCGATTGGGGTCATCGTACTCGCGCACCGCGATCGGTCCACAGTTGGTGCACCAGGCCTCCACCATCAGGCCGTCGCCGATCACCATTGCCATATGCCCGGGTCCCGGCGGTTCTCCCGCCCGGGTCACATCGAAGAACACCAGGTCACCCGGCTGCTCTTCACCCGCGGGAATCTCCGGTCCGAATTTCCACTGGTCCTGCGACACCCGCGGAATCGTGACGCCGATGCTCTCGTACGCCTTCATCGTGAGGCCCGAGCAGTCGAACCCGTCCGGCCCGGTCCCGCCCCAGATGTACGGCTTCCCCCGCTGCGCCAGCGCCCAGTCGACCACGGCCTGCGTCAGCTCGTCCGGGGCCCGCCCGATCGGCGCCCCCTGCTCGTCCAGCTCGCACAGCACCGCGGTCCGGATGGGGTCCGAGGTGTTGTAGTCGCCTTCGGCGTACCGGTCCGCCCACTCCAGCACGTCGTCCACGTACCACCAGGCGTGGTTGTAGCCGAAGATCGCCTGCCGCACGTCGTCTTCGATGCCGTGGGCGATCAGGTAGTCGGCGGCGGCCGGAATCGCGTCGGCGGGGTCGTAGACGTTGACGATCCCGTCGCCGTTACCGTCCACCCCGTACCCGTTCTCCGGCCGGTCCTCCACCGGCTGGATCGGCTCGCCGCCCCAGCTGTTCCCGGCAGCGGAACCGTCCAGGGAACCGAACTGCATCGGCCCGGCCGCGCCCCAGTCGTTGTGGCCCTCGGTGATCCCGGGACCCTCCCACCTGCCGTGGTGGGACTCCACCTGGCCGACCCCGGCGAGGATGTTCCACGGGATCCCCCGGTCCTCCCCCACCTCCTGGTACAGCTCCAGGTAGTTCTCCGGGATCGAGTCCATCGCGTACCCGCTCGCCCCGGGCTGCTCCGCGTCGGCGTTCGGCGTGCACACCAGCCCGCTGGCCATGAGGCTCGCCAGCTGGCTCCCGGTTCCGGTGATCACGGGGATGACGAACATCGCCACCATGATCAGCAGCGCCGCGCCGATCGCGACCCCGCCGCCGAGCCACCAGCGGACCGCCCCCCGGTCACCGGAAGCGCCGAAATAGGAGAGCATCGGATCACTCCTCCCCGAACTGCCCGACATCGGCGGGCTGGAAGTCGAAGACCCTCCAGGTCCGCCCCTCCTGGACCACGGTGATCGCGAACTCCCCGAGTTCCTCGTCGAACTCGCGGTTCGCCGTCTCGGTGATGGACTGCGCCGTCACCACGAAGGTGATCGAGCTGTCCCCGAACGTACGGATGGACTGCACCTCGGCGCGTCCCTCGGCGATCGCCTCGGCCTCCGCCATCTCCGTCCAGAAGGCGCCGGCCCGGGAGGACTCCGCCAGCACGTCGGCGTACTCGTCGGTCGCCAGGGCGCGCATCGAGTCGTAGTAGGCCTCGGGGGATCCGGTGTAGTCGATCGTCCCGTAGGCCTCGGCGAACGCCTTCGCGGTCGTCCCTGCCGTACGGAGCTCCTCCTCCGGGAAGGGGAACCACTCCAGCACGTCCACGTCGTCCGCCGCCGTGGTCGGCAGCGGGCTGGGCTCCACACTGGACAGGGCGTCGGGGGCCCCGGCGCTGCCGCCGTTCTCCCCCTGCGAGACCTCCGGTTCGGCCGGGGCCTCAGCGCCCCCTCCGCCCCCGAATCCGCCCGTGCTGAAATACACCCCGGCCCCGACCAGCACGACGATGAGTCCGATGAACACGAACCTCTGGGCACGCTCGGGGAGGGGGTTGGGCATCGTCAGGGGCCTTTTGTCGTCGTCGGTCGGGGGTCGTCGGTCAGTCGTCGTTCAACCAGAAGGGCACGTCGCGCTTCCGGTCCCTGCGGGGAGAGTTGGAGCTCTCTCCCCAGAAGGGGGTGATGGGAGCATTGTCGCCGCGCTTGCCGGAACCACTCAACCAGCCGCCCTCACCGTCGCCGCGCCGACGCTCCGGGGCGGGCGGTGCCGGGCGGCCCGGACGCTGCGGAGCCGGACGCTCCCGCCGCTCGCGCGGCGCCCCCCAGCGGGACCCCCGCGCGTCGAGGTTGCCCCTGGGCGGGGTGTCCTCGCGAGCGCCGAAGATGCCCCGGCCGGTGCTGGGCTCCGGCCGTTCCGCGCCGGCCGCACGGCCGAACCCGGCCGCGGCCGCGCCGTCGTCCCGCTGCTCGGAACGCCCGCCGGAGGCGGTGCCGAACACCGAAGCCCAACCGGTGTCACCGGCACCGGTGTAGCCGCCGCTGGGCCGCGGCGGGATCGCACCGCTGCGCCCGCCCAGGCTCGGCGCGTCGTCGGCGGTGCGCCGGGATCCGGCAGAACGAGGGCCGCCGTCCTGGCGGCTGACGTTGAGCGGCGGCGCGGCCCCGTTGTCCCGGACCCGGCCGTAGCCGCCGGTCCCCCGCACCCGGGTCGGTTCCGCGGCCTCGCCGACGGCCTCCTCCGCACCCCTGAGGTCGGCCGTCGCACCGGTACCGGCCGGGATGCCGGCGGCGGCCCCGGCGATGGCGGCGCTGTTGCGGCGCCCCCAGTTCTGTGCCTTGAGGTAGGCCACCGGCGGCAGGACCGTCGCGCTCCTGGAGAGGACCTGGCTGTTCGCCGCGTCCCCGACGACCCGGGAGGTGAAGGAGTTCGCGTTGACCGAGGAGAACAGGTAGGCGAAGGGCTTGCGGTAGATGAAGAGCGCCAGGGTGAACAGGGCCAGCAGGATCATCTGGAGGCCCCAGCCCAGGCTGGTGGACATGACCATGCCGTAGCACATGACCAGCAGGGAGATCAGAAGCACGACGAAGATCTGTTTGAGCAGGAACCCCACCATCAACTCGACCCAGCGCAGCAGGACCATGCGCCCGTAGCCCGGATGGATGCCGATCAGCAGGAAGACCGGGGACAACAGGAACAGGACCAGGAAGGCGATCTTCAGGACGATGAGGGCGACCGATCCGGCGAGGATCAGTCCTCCGGCGAAGATCGACGCGAACAGGGCCAAGGTCGCGACGCCCAGTCGGCTGCCCTGGTCCTCTCCCGAGAAAAGCGGATAGACACTGGGGTAGGTGGACTGGATATCCGACGCCACTCCCTGATAGGCCTCCTGCTTCTCCTCGACCAGCGTCGTGGCGTCGAGTTCGCCGTCACGAATCTGCTGCTGCTCGATACGGCTGATCCCCTGGGCCGCGATCAGGTCCATGGCATGGTCGATAGAGGCGTCCTCGGCGATGTCCCCATTACCGAACTGCCCCGCCACCCACGGCTGGCAGACCAGGCTCGACCACAGCATGTCCGCGTTCCGGCGAACCTGGAAGTCGGACTCCGACTCCCAGTCCGCCCTCTCCGGGGCCTCCGCCCCAGGCGGGCACGTCCCCGACCCTCCCCCGTAGGGGATCTGTCCGACCGTGCTCGTCACCAGCTGGCTGCCCGAGTTCACCAAGCTGCTCGCCAGCCCCATGACCTGCGCCGGGTTGACCATGATCCACAGCCCCAGCGCCGTCGCCCCGACCATCCAGACCGTCGACTCGATGGTGAGCGTCATCCGCTTCCGGATGAGCCCGTACCACCCCAGCCAGATCGCGCCCAGGATCACCACCGTCGGGATCAGCGGCCGCCAGATCCCCTCCCGGAGGGTGACCACGACGTTCTCGACCAGCTCGTTGAAACTGGCGAGCAGCCCGTCGGAGGTCGCCGCCTGGTACACGGTGATGGTCGACTGATTGATGGTCTTGGACAGGTCCCAGGCCGTGTTCGCCAGGGTGGCCTGAGGCCCGTTGGTGATCCCGTCGACGCACGACTCGGTGATCATGTGCCACTGCTGCCCGGCCGTCCCGTACTGCCCGTACATGCTGGCGTCGGGCGGGAGGCCGTCGGGTGCCCCCTCGATGGCCGACTGGGACTGCGGCGGCACCAGCAGGCCGTCGGAGCCGCTGCCCGCGGACTCCGGCAGCGGTGCCGGCTCGCCCGGGCACAGCGGGTTGGCCTGGGCCGAGGTGAGCGGTAGTACCAGGAGGCCGGCCAGCATGAGGAACGTGATCAGGAGGCGTCGCCATCCCCGCCGTCGGACGTTCTGATCCGTCATCTGCTGGCTCCTGCGTCGTCGGTCGGTGCCCTGGGGTCATGATGGCGGACAACCGTGAGGCCCGGTGCTCTCCCGATGGCCGGCGCACGCCGTCCCACCGGATGCGCGCGAACGCACACCGGTGTGCGGCCGTGCGCGGCCACAGGGCCCCCGGATGTCTTTACCCCATCCTCTATGGTGCTCCATCACCGGGTTCGCGTACGGGCACAACGCGATGGGTTTTCGGGTTCTCTATCCGACCACACCCGAACCGGGGGTGACAAAGGGTTCACATATCAATGTTTCCCCAGGTAGTGGACATCATCGGCCTTGCACAAGCGCGGAAAAACTCCCATCCGCAATTACCCCTCCAGCCACTCTCTATGATCGGCGTCACACCATCACCCGTGTCCAAAAGTGGACACTCGACGGGCAATCGGACTGGTACGCGGTGCCGACCTCGGCTTCTGCGGAAACCGCAGCCGGGTTTGTCGCAGGACCGAAAAGAAGTTCTCCAGAGAGGTCAACGCCCCGGGTCCCCCACGCATCACACAGGCAGCGCCGGCACTCCCCGCCCCACGACCCCCACCTCCCTCGCCGCCCCTGCCGGTCGGCGGTTCCCACCATCCCGATCCGCCTCCGCCGCCCGCCCCCGTCCGATGACCCGAGCATCCGCTCACCCCTTCGACGCCGCTCCGGGCGGAGAGGGAGACCGACCGTACGCCCCCGCCTTCCGACGGCGACGACCGCACACCACCCCCGGACACCGGCGGCACGGTGCCCCCGGGAGGCACAGCGGTTTCGGCAGGGTCGGACGGCACGGCAGGGCCGACAGGGCGACCGCCCGGCCCCGCCGACACAGGCCCCCGAGCGGCACGAGCGGCGCGGAGTCCGCGACCGAGAGGACCTACCAAGTGACCGATACGAGCGATGCGACCGGCCGGATCGGCGCGTCCGGGCCCGGCGGCGGCACCCGCCCCGACCCGCGCGACCGCCCCCGGAGCCCGGTCGTCACCGCCGTGGCCGGAGTGGTCGGGGTCGGCGCGGTGTTCCTTCTGGGGGGCATCCTCAATCTCTTCGCCCTCTTCGGCATCGGAGACCTCGACGGCGGCGGGTTCGACCCGGCGGTGTTCGCCCGCGGCACACTGCTCGTGGGGCTCCGCTTCTGCCTGCCGGTCATCCTCGTGCTGGCCGCGGTGCTGTGGTGGGCGCGCGTACGCCACCCCCTGGCCGCGACGGGTCTGCTGACCCTGATCGCGGTGGCGTGCACGGTGGCCTCCGCCGTTCAGGAGCTCTTGTTCCCGTTCGCCCCCGAAGGGCTGTGGTGGGCGACGGTCGGCTGCCTGCTCATCGGCGGCACCACCCTGGTGGCGCTGTTGCGCGGGCGCGGCCTGGCGTTCGCGGCGGGTCTGGCGGCGGTGCCGCTCCTGGCGTGGCCGCTGACGATGTGGGGGTGGCACTCGTACGTCCAGGCCCGGCACCTGGAGACGACCACCGCCGACCTGGAACGGTACCGGGACGGTCTGGACGGCGGCGGTCCCGGGTTCGTGCTGCTGGACACCCCGGAGTGGGAGCCCCTGAACGCGACGGTCTTCACCGAACCGGACCTGCACTCGATCCTCGTCTACGGGGAGCCGGAGGGGGAGCGGATGCTGGTCGTGCAGGGGACGGACCCGATGAACGGCGCGGGCGCCGACGACCCGCCGCGGGAGGGGTGCGACGACCCGGACGCGGAGTGCTTCGAGTACCCGGTGCCCGCGGCCCTCGGTGAGGGGACGGCGGTGCTGCGGATCCCGGGCCCGGACCGGACCGATGAGGACGACCGGATCCGGATGGAGGTGGACGGGGTCGTGGTCACCCTCGTCCACCGGGCGCACCGGGATCCGATGGAGACCCGCACCGGCCCGTTCCCGGACCCCGCCGCCGAGGAACTGGTGGGACTCCTGGACCGGTTGCGCCCGGCCGGACCGGACGACCTCAGGGCGCTCGCGGAGGCCGATACCCGTTCCCTGGAGGAGATCCACTGAGCGGGCGGGGGCACGGAGAGTCCACCCGCCCCGCTCGCCCCCGCCTGCCCCGAGCCTCCGAGCCGTCCCACCCGCCCCCATCGAGACCGGGTGTCGCTGCCCCGGGCGGCCCCCTCCGGGCCGGAGACTGGCCGCATGGCGGAGAGCACGGCGGTGGAGGACTCACGGCGGAGCGCCGCGCGCATCGTGGTGGCGGCACTCGTGCTGGCGGTCCCGGTCGTCAAGCTGGCCTGGACCCTCGGCGGCGGCTCGGCGGCCCGCGAGGCCCTGTACGCCATGGGGCCGAGCAACATCATGGAAGTGGCGATCGACCTGTTCCTGGCGGAACCGCTGCTGGCCGCGTCGCTGGCGGTCGTCGTCTCGCACATGAGCTACTCCTACTTCTCCGCCAGGGGCGGAGCCCTGCGCCACCTGCGCTCCCCGATCCCCCTGGCCGTCGGCTCCGCCATGGTCGTCCCGGTGGCCGTGGGCGTGGTGGTGGGCGCGATCAACGGGCCGGTGTGGGGAACGGCCACGGGCGCGCTCGCCGCCCTCCTGCGGCTGACGGTGTTCCTGGAGTACCGCACCGGCCGGCGTTCACCGGAGAGCGGGAAACGCACGGGTGAAGCCGTCGGCAGCCTCTGGCAGGGCGTCGCCGACGCCGGGCGGATCGCGGCTCTGGCGCTGACCGTCATCGTGCTGCCGCTGGTGGCGTTCGGCGTGGCGGTGAACGGGCACTCGTGGACGACCGTGATGTTCTGCGACGTCGACACGGGGAGCGGCACCGAGCGCGCCCGCGTGATCGAGCTGGGCCGCCAGGGGCACGGCATCACCGCGTGGAGCCTGGACGACCACCAGGTCGTGGTGGGCGAGAACTGCCTGCTCGATGAGGACGAGGTGATCCGCCCGCCCCTGTGGCGGAGCGTCTGACGTCCGCCGCGGCGACCGCACCGGAGGGGCGGGACGCAGGGCACTGGCGCTTGACTGCCCGTGGTCGTACGGCGACCGCACCGGAAGGGGCAGGTCCCCATGGAGCGCCGGTGTGGACCCTCGGCCGCGCTCCGCTCGGACCGTACGGGTTCCGGCGGGGACGGGACGGCCGCGCGGCCCGGATATCCCGGCCCGCATCGTCCCGGATCCCGCACCGCGCCGCCCCCGGCCCCACACGCCCACATCCCCACACGTCCACACCCCCCGACCGGCCACAACCCTTATCGGGCACACCCCTTGCCGGACACTCCCCTGACCGGCCACACCCCACCTCACCGACGGGAGGACACCGCCCCCAGGTGCTCCGCCAGGAACGCGGCCCAGGTGCGGGTGCCCCGGTCGGCGTCCGGGCCCGCCAGGTTCTCCCCCGCCCGGTACGCGCGCCCGGCCGCGCCGGGGATGCGCAGCGGCACCGTCGGGCGCCGGACGCCCCGCGCTTCCAGGTAGGTGCGCAGCAGGTCCGCCATCGGCAGCACCTCCGGCCCGGCCAGGTCCGCGACCCGGCCCGCGGGTCCGCCCGCCGCCAGAGCGGCGAGGCGTTCGGCGACGTCGCGGGCGTCCACCGACTCCCAGCGCAGGCCGGGGACGGGGACCAGCGGCGCCTTCGCCAGGGCCCGCACCGCGGTCAGCGCCAGGTCGTGGAACTGGGCGGCGCGCAGCACCGTCCAGGGCACCGCCGACTCCTGTACCGCCCGCTCCGCGCCCAGCTTCGCGCGGAAGTACCCCAGCGGGACCCTGTCGGCGGCGACCACCGAGATGAGCAGCAGGTGGCCCACCCCGGCGCGTTCGGCGGCCGCCACCAGGTTGCGGGTGGCGACGTCGTCGCCCTTGGGTCCGCCCGCCAGGTGCAGGACCGTGCCGACCCCCTCCAGGGCCGGGTCGATCCCCTCCCCGGTACGCAGGTCGGCCCGCACGTGGGCCAGGCCCTCGGGGGCGGGACGGGAGCCGCGGGTGAGCAGGCGGACCTCGTGGCCGGCCCCGCGCAGCAGCGGCACGACCAGGGAGCCGAGCGTTCCGGTACCCCCGGTGACGAGAACGGGTGCGTTCATGGTGGATTCTCCTCTGTGTCGGTGTGCGGTGGGCTCGGGCCCACCACCGGGTTCGTTGACGTGACCCGGGCGGAGAGGGGAACGTGACGGGAATGCGCGAACTTTTTTCCGCGGCGCAGCGGTTCGAGGAGCACCGGCCCCGGTTGCGGGCGGTCGCCTACCGGATCCTGGGGTCGGTGGGCGAGACCGACGACGCCGTCCAGGAGACCTGGCTGCGGCTGGAGCGCACCGGGATCGAGAACGTCGACGACCTGGGCGCGTGGACGACCACGGTGACGGCGCGGGTGTGCCTGAACATGCTGCGTTCACGCGAGCAGCGGCGCGAGGAGCCCCTGGAGGCCGGGCCGTGGGGCGCGGAGCGCCTGCCGGACCCGGTGGTGGGGCCGGCTGCGGCCGGGGACGACCCGGAGTCGGCGGCGCTGACCGCCGACTCGGTGGGGTGGGCTCTCATGGTGGTGGTCCAGGAGCTGAACCCGCTGGAGCGGGTGGCGTTCGTGCTGCACGACCTGTTCGCCGTGCCGTACACGGAGATCGGCCCGCTGGTGGAGCGCAGCGAGGACGCCGCCCGACAGCTGGCCAGCCGGGCGCGGCGGCGGGTGCGCGAGCAGGGGACGCGGGGCGCGGTCCCGGACGGGGACCCCGTGCGGCGGCGCCGGGTGGTGGACGCGTTCTTCGCCGCGGCGCGTGAGGGGGACATCGACGGGCTGCTGTCGGTGCTGCACCCGGATGCGGTGCTGCGCTCGGAGGGCGGCGTGCGCGGCCGGTACACGACCCGGATCACGGGGGCGGCGGACGTGGCGGGTCAGGCGGTCACGTTCCACCGGTTCGCGCCGTTCGTGCACCCGGCGACGGTCAACGGCGCCGAGGGCGTCGTGGTGGCGACGGGCGGCCGGGTGCTGTCGGTCATGGGGTTCGCGGTGGTCGGCGACCGGATCGCCGCCATCGACGTCCTGGCCGACCCGGACCGCCTGGAGGCCCTGGGGCTCACCCCGGACGCCCTCGGCATCCGAGAGGGGTAGCCCCGAGCGGAGACCGGCGGGGCGGGGTCGGGCGGGCGGGGCGGCGGCCGTCCGAGAGGAGGAATAGGCGAATCCGTTTCGGGGTCACCCTGCGTGAAGCACCGGGGGCGTCCGGGCGGGTTCCGTGGGGCGGGGAAAGGCACCGCCGAAAAGTGCGGGAACCGTGCCCCGCCGAGGCACCGGATAACCGGTGAACAGCAATGACTCCGTGTTCGACGACCGTTTCGAGCCGACCCGGCGACCCGCTGGACACGGGGCGGCGAAGGGGGTTCGACCGATGACCGTTACCGGTCGCCCTCCGTCGCCCCCGTGCGGGGAGAGGGCGGGATTTCACAGTGAGAATGCTTCGGAAAGTGTCGGTGACCACCGATAACTCCGGTGGCGGGTCCTTTCTCGGATAGATTGGCCTGCGCATCGTCCCCCGACCCCCAGAAGGGATGCACCCCTATGTCCACCCCCCGCTCCTCCGTCGGCCGGTACGAGCTGCGCGAGCGGCTCGGCGCGGGCGGGATGGGAACGGTGTGGCACGCCTGGGACCCCGCCCTCCAGCGCGACGTCGCCGTCAAGGAGGTCGTCCTCCCCGACGGCATGAGCCCCGAGGAACACGACGAGGCGCGGGAGCGCACCCTGCGGGAGGCCCAGGCCACCGCGCGGATCAGGAACGACGCCGTGGTGACGGTCCACGACGTGCTGGAGCACGACGGCAGCCCGTGGATCGTGATGGAGCTGCTCAGCGGGCACTCGCTCCAGGAGCACCTGGACCGGGACGGCCCCATGCCGGTGGCCCGGGTGGAGGAGGCCGCCCGGTCGCTGCTGGGCGGGCTGAGGGCGGCGCACGCGGCCGGGGTCACCCACCGGGACGTCAAGCCCGCCAACATCATGCTCACCGAGGACGGCCGGACGGTGCTGACCGACTTCGGCATCGCGAACGTCGACGGGAGCACCGCGCTGACCCAGACCGGCGTGTACATCGGCTCGCCCGAGTACATGGCGCCGGAGCGGTTCGAGGGCGAGCGGGCGCTGCCCGCGTCCGACCTGTGGAGCCTGGGCGTCACCCTCTACGCGCTGCTGGAGGGGCGTTCGCCGTTCAAGCGGGAGAGCATCACCGGGATCATCAGCGCGGTGCTGACGGCGCCGATGCCGCCGCGCCAGGTGGTCCCCGGCCGGGTGGACGAGGTGGCGGCGGCCCCGCTGCGGGCGCTGATCGAGGCGCTGCTGAACCGGGACGTGGCCTCGCGGCCGTCGGCGGCGCAGGCCGTCGAGCTGCTGGACCGGGCCAGGGAGGAAAGGGTCCGCGACGGGGGCACCACCCGGGTGACGGGGGTCCCCGGAGGGACTGGAGCGGCGACCGGGTCCGGATCCGAGAGCGGGGAAGGGCCCGGGAACGGCGAGGAGGCCGTGGACACGGGCGGAACCGCCGGGCCGGGTGGCGCGGGCGGGCCTGGCGGGGCCGCTGACTTTGGCGGTGCGGGTGCGCCCGATGGTGCGGGAGCACGCGGGGCCGTCGGAGTTCCCGGCGGAACCACTGACTTCGGTGGTGCAGGTGTTCCCGGTGGCACGAGTGCGCCGGGCGGTGCAGGTGTTGCCAGCGGTGCGGGTGCGCCTGGCGAAGCAGGTGTGCCCAGCTGGGCTGGCGTTCCCAACGGTGCGGGTGCGCCCTGCGGGGCCACCGGGCCGAACGGGGTTCCCGGGCACGGCGGCCCGGGCGGACCGGCGGGGAACGGGTCGGTGGCGGCGGGCGGAACCCCCGCCAGCGCCCCCGGCGGCGGGCCGGGTGCCGGTGCGGCGACGGGCCCGTACGCCCCGGCGTATCCGCCGCACACGGCCTCGGGTCCGCACGCCTCCCACGCCCCGCCGCACACCCCGTACAGCGCGCACGCCGCCTCCGGGCCGCAGGCGCCCCCCGCCGGGGCCGTCCCCCATGTCCCGAGCGGCCCGCAGAACCCCTACGCCCCCGGCGGCCCCCGGCCGCCGTACCCCGCCCGTCCTCCGCAGGCCGGTCCCCCTGGTCCGGGCGGACCGCAGGCGCCCGCGGCGGGCGGCACCGGCGGGAACCCCGCCCCATTCGACCCCGGAGGCCCGCGGCCGCAGCCCGGTCCCTTCCCCAACACCGGTCCCGGCCCCGGCTTCGGGCCCGGCGGCGACCCCGCCCACGCGGGCCACACCGGTTTCGGGGTCCGGCCGACCGGACCGCACCCCGCCCACGGCCCCGGCCACCGGCCTGACGGGCCCGTGCCGGTCCCGCCCATCAGCCCCCTCGGTCCCCCGGCCCCAGGGGCCCAGGTCGACAAGACCACCGCGGCGCGCGGCTTCGTGCGCGGGGTGGGCCACAGCGGCCTCCCGGGACCCGCCCCCGCCGCGGGCGCCCCGGCGCCCAAGCCCTCGCCGTCGGTGATCGCGGCGTGCGCGATGCTCGGTCTCAACGCCCTCTACCTGCTGGTCCTGGCCCTGCTGTCACTGGGCGGCTCCGGCTCCGGGACCGCCTTCACCGGGTGGGACGGGCCGGTCGTGCTCGCCCTGTGGGGCGGGTTCTCGGCGGCCGCGGTGGTGGGCCTGCTGCTGCGCTCGCGGGTGGTGTACGGGCTGGTGGTGCTGTTGCAGACCGTGGTGTCGGTGGTGCTGGTCTTCACCATGTTCAGCGTTGTCGTCTACGCGCGCGGGGACCTGCCGTACTACCTGGTGCTGCTGCTGTTCAACGCCCTGATCGGCGCCCTGCTGCTGATCCCTCCCAAGGCCCGGGCGTACTTCCGGCTGGGCGCGGCGTTCGGCTGACGCGGCCGGCACCGCGAGCCGGTGCCGCCGCCCGGCCTCACCAGCGGGTGACCTGCAACTCGCCCAGGTCGGCGAGGGCGACACGGCCCTCGTCGGCCAGGACGCGCACCATCTCCTCGGCCTCGGGGAGGGTGACGTGGCGGCCGCTGGCCAGGCGCTCGTCGGCGGACGGGCTCTCCATCCACAGCCTCGGCCCCTCCTGCCACATCATCTGGACCACCGCTCCCGAGCGCGCCGCGAACACCCCGAAGGTGCCGTCGACCGGCGTCAGCCGGTAGACGAGGTCGCGGGCGGCGGCGCCGCTCATGGGCTCGGCGTAGTCCACGAACCCCATGCCCCCGGTCGCCGCGTCGGCGTAGGTGACGTCCAGCGGGCGCGGGCCCGCGGTCCGGGGGTCCGGCCCGGGCGGTGCAGGCCAGCCGGCGCCCACCGCCCAGCGGGCCAGGAGGTCCTCGATCCGGTCGCGGTCCAAGACCGGGCCGCCCTCCACGCGCAGGAGGTCGGAGTCGCGGGTCAGGACCGCCGTACGGCCGCCCGCGCCGACCGTGGCGCGCACGCCGCGGGGCAGCCAGGGCAGCACCAGGCGGGCGAGTTCGCGGACGCTCACCCGGCCCCGGTAGCGGGTGACCCAGTCGGGGAGGCGGTACGGGCCGGGGTTGGAGAAGTCGGCGTCCACGTGCGGTTCGCCCTCGGAGGCGGGGCCGGGGAAGGCGGCCAGGCGGTCGTGGCGGCGGCGGCTCCAGTCCATGTCCACCTCGATCCGGCGCTCCGGGTCGCCGTTCCAGTGGGCGGTGAGCCCGTGGGCGCGCAGGGCCTCTGCCACCTCCGCGCCGACGGCGGCGCGGCGGACCCGGTGGGTGGACTCGAACCCGACCGTCAGCGGGGCGCCGTCGGCCGCGGCCAGGGTGTCCTGCCAGTGGTAGTAGGCGTAGCCGCGGCTGCCGGTGGCGGCGGCCTGCGCGTCGAGGTCGGCGCGGGCGCAGCCGTCGCAGCAGAGGAACTCCTCGCGGGCGATGATCCCCGAGGCGTCCAGGGACCGGAACGCGCGGGTGAGGCGCTCGGAGTCGGTGCGGGAGGGGCGGCGGCGCTGGCGGTGGACGTGGTCGGCCAGGACGGCGTCGACGTACTCGGGCAGGGAGTCCGCGAGGGCGCGGGCCCGCGGGTCGTCCGGCGCCAGGTGTCCGGACAGGCCGGATTCGAGGTCGCGGCGGGCCCGGTCCAGCAGCTCGGTGTAGCCGCCGCGGGCCGCGGCGGCCCGGACCGTGACACCCCTGCGCACCGAGGCGAGCAGTTCCTCGCCGTCCCAGCGTTCGCTCATGCGCCCAATGTGTCAGAACCCGGGGGTGCTCGGTGCGGTTCGTCCGAGATATCGCTGTCCGCAAGCGGCCGGGCACGGAAATCGGAGGCGGCGGGCCCGCTCCGGCGCCCGGGCCCCGCCGCGCAGGCGCTCCCCGCCGCCGCGGGGCGCCGGCCGGTCCGGGCCCGCCGACCGGGCCGCACCCGCCGTCCGGGTTCCCCCGGGCGGCGGGTCAGAAGAGGAGGGAGTGGCCGGTGAGCCGCTCCACGTGCTCGTCGCGGATCCGGCGGGCCGCCTCGGCGGTGGCGGCCAGCTCGGACACCTCCGGCGCCCCGGCGCCCAGGAACGCCGCGGCGGCGCGGTGCTCGGCGTAGGCGGCGGTGGAGTCGGCGGCCTCCTGGCACTGCTCCCACTCGCGGTGGGCGGCCACGGCCCGCTCCACCAGGCGGCCGTACTCGACGATCTGCTCGACCCGGGCGTGCACGGCGTCCTCCACCGCGCACAGGTGCTCGCGCTGGGGCCGCAGCGCCTCGCGCACCCGCGGGGAGTCGGCGCGCTGCCAGCGGCGCAGGTGGGCGCGGCGCAGCTCGCGCTGGCGGGCGAGCAGGACGGCGATGCGCCACTCCTGGTCGCGCAGCACCGCCAGGGCGCGGTCGGTGTCCAGGGAGTCCCCGCCGCCGAACGCCTCGCGGGCGCGTTCGACCACGTCGATGGTGCGCTGGACGGCGCAGAGGGCGGCGTGGTCGGCCTCGCTGACGTCGTCCGGGTGGATGACGGACCCCTCCGGGGCGTCGTCGGACGGGCCCTCCTGGACGCGGGAGGTGAGGGCGTCGGCGGAGACCAGGGCCACCAGGACGCCGAACAGCCCCCAGGGGATGCCCGCGGCCGGGTCGCCGGGCAGGAGGTCGAGCAGCCACACCGGGATGGCGGCGAGGGCGCCCGCGCCCGTCGCCACGCTCGCGGCGCGGGTGGCGGGGTGGGCGTCGCCGCGCAGGGCGAGGGCGGCCACGTGGGCGACGAGGCCGATGTTGACGACGGCCATGCCCAGGTACCAGCCCGCGGTGGCCAGGGCGAGGGCGAGGGTGCCCCCGACCGCGAGCAGGTGGACCGCGGCCTCGCGCAGGCGGGCGCGGCGGGTGACGAGGTCGCCGCCGGACCACTGCGCGAGGGGGTGGGGGGCGGCGGCCCGCCTTCGCAGCTCGTCCCGTCGGGGGGCGGGGAGGGCGGGGTCGATGACGGGTCTGGGCCGGCGGATGACGTCCTCACTCATGGGCGGTCCCTTGTGAGTGTGTCGGTTCGGGGAGGGCGGCGGCGGTCGGGCACAGCGGGAGGAACCCGACAGGGTAAGAGATGCCCACCCTTCGCCCCCACCGAACACGGCTGTGCCCGGAGCTTGCCGGGCGGCCCCGGCCGGGACCGTCGGCGCAGGTCGGAGGCGTCCGCTGGCCCGCTCCGGCCACCGGAGGCCCGGAGCGGGGCACCTGGGACGGGGCACGGGAGACGGGACCGCGCGCCGTACCCGGCCGCGGGCGGGCGCCGACCACCCGGAGCGGCCCGGGGCGGCGTCGTCTGGCCGGGCGCGACGGGCCGGAGACGGCGGCTCGGTGGGGCGGCCTCGCACCCGCCGCCGGGGATACCGGCCGCCCGGGGCGGGACGTGGCGGCCCGGGACGGTGACGGCCCGGGCCACCGGCGGGCCGGGGCCGTCAGCCCTCGCGGGTGGTGGTGACCAGGTCCTCGTCCCCCGCGCTCGGGCGGCGGCGGGTGGGGTTGGTGTCCAGCCAGCGCAGCAGGTCCTCCGAGACCAGGTCCACGGAGATCCGGGCGGCCCGGCCGTCCAGGTCGCGGAACAGGCACTCGCCGTTGCCGAGGTTGCGCAGCACCGCCAGGTGCTCCTCGGTGGGCTCCACCCCCAGCAGCGACATGACGCTCTCCACCTCGTAGCGTTCGCTGGAGCGGAACGTGAACACCGAGGACAGGCAGTTGGTGACCTGCTCGTTGAGCAGGTCACCCGCGTTCTGGGACACCAGGATGAGCGCGGTGTTGCGGGAGCGGCCCATCCGGGACACCTCCGGGACCAGCTTGGCGCCCTCGGGGGTGGAGGTGACCGCCCACGCCTCGTCCAGGAAGATCGCCTTGGGCAGGTGCCGGTCCAGGCCGTTCATGAGGCGGCGGGCGAACTGGGACACCAGGTACAGCAGGGCCACCGACAGCCGCTGCTCGTAGGAGTAGTCGTCGCGGCGCAGCCCCGAGTCGGGCAGGGTGAGCCCGCCCAGGGTGAACACGGTGGTCCACCCCTCGGTGTCGATCTGCGCGTCGCCCTGGGGGTCGAAGCACAGGGACGCCAGGCGCATCTCCGACATGGAGCCCAGGACCGCGCCGAGGTTGCGGGAGGCGGCGTCGGAGGCGTTCGACAGGTGGTCGACGACCTTGGCCAGGGAGGGGCGGGGCTGGTTGGCGACCGCGGCCACGGCCTGGATCATCGCCGACTCGCGCTCCTCGCTCATGCGGGGCAGCAGCAGGCGCAGGGTCTCGGTGGCCATGGTCTTCTTGGCGGCCAGGTCGTCGCCGAACGCGAACGGGTCCAGCAGGCCGGGCTGGGCCGACCCCAGGGACATGATGCGGGCCTTGCGGCCGCGGCGCTGGAGGAGCTGCACCAGGGACTCGGCGTCGCCCTTGGGGTCGATGGCGGCGACGGTGACGCCGCGCAGGGCGAGCTGGTAGATGAGCAGCAGCGCCAGCGTGGTCTTGCCGCCGCCGGGCTCCCCGGTGATGGCGATGGCGGTGGGCCGGTTGCGCGCGGCGGCGACCAGCGGGTCGAAGTGGACGATGGAGCGGGCCCGGCCGATGGTCTCGCCGATGTAGGGCCCCACCCAGCCGTCGCCGGAGCGGTCGGTCCGGTCCCCGACGTCGACGGTGGCGGTGGGCATGCCGCCCGCGATGGTGCGCAGCGGCTGGCGCTGGGCGTAGGCGCTCAGCCTGATGCGGTCGCCCGGCAGGGACTCGTTGAACAGGGAGAACTGGTCGCCGGTGGAGTTGATGACGTCGATGCCGATGTCGCGGTAGTGCTCGATGACGGCCTCGACGTGCTGGACCAGGAGGCGCTCGGTGGGCGCGGACACCATGAGGCGGTGCCAGCCGTAGACGAACGGCAGGCGCTCCTTGGTGATGCCGTGTTCGAGCATGCGTGCGGCGTCGATCTGCTCGGCCAGGGCGATGGGGGCCTCCACCCCGGCCTCGCGGATGTGGGCGTCCATGTCGCGGGCGTGCGCGAGCTTGCGGCCGACGTCCTTGGACGCCTTGGCCGGCGGGATGAGCTTCATCCGCAGCGACATCTCCACCGGGAAGGGCAAGGAATCGGCGTGGTGCAGCCAGGGCTCCCCGTCGGGGAACGGCATGAGGTCGGGGAAGCGCGCGAAGGACAGGAAGGCGACCCAGGTGGAGCCGGAGGGCTGTTCGAGGCGGAGCATGGAGCGGCCGTTGTGGAGGGTGCCGTCCACCAGGGCCTCGATCTCGCCGCGGCCCCAGGTGCGGCGCCCGGCGGCGGAGGGGCGGGGCTCCTCGGAGCTGCCGGTGACGGAGTGGCGGATGAGCCAGGCGATCTCGTCGGCGGTGGCGTGTCGGGCGTGCAGGGAGCTGGCGGCCAGCGCCCGGCCCAGGCGTTCGGCCTGGTCGGTCCAGCGGGCGAGCTCCTTGTCGTCGACGGCGTCGTCGACGATGCCGAGGATCTCCTCGGTCCGCTGGTAGGCGCCCCGGAACTGGGAGAACAGGCCCAGGCCGGTGCCGGAGCCGCGCAGGCCGAGCCGCACCCCGAGGTAGACCTCCTTGGTCCAGAAGTCCTTGGCCCACACGTGGCGGTAGGTCTCGTCGAGGTGGTCGTACCAGCCGGGGCCGGAGTCGGAGGTCTCGTCCAGGCGGGTGGCCCACTCGGCGGCGGGGTAGGTGCGGTGGGCGATGCGGAGGTGGACCTCGGCGTCGTTCATGCGGATGGCCGCGAGGGCGATGGTGATGTTGGTGGCCAGGGCCTGGCGCTCTTCGGGGGTGGTGAACTCGTAGGAGACCGTCGGCAGCCGGAAGTAGGCCCAGGCCTCGCTCTCGCTGAACAGCACGCGGTCGTCGAAGTAGCGGACCGCGAGGCGGGTCGAGCCGCGGGTCCCCCATGTGCCGGTCATCTTCTGCCGCCCCTCCTGGTCGCGTCGCGCGGCGACCGCGCCCGGCGGGGGGCGCGGCCGTGCCTGTGCCACCCCCATAGTGTGCTGCATGGGTACCCGGCGGTAGAAGCGGAACGCTTTACGGCGAGCCGGAAACCGCGGCGCCCCGCCCCGAAAGGCGGAGCCCCGTGCGGCGCGTCGCGCGGGGCCTGCGGGACCGGGCCGGCAGGGCCGGGCCGGCGGCCGGGCGGCGGGCCCGGGCGCCCGCCCCTGACGGCCGGACCGTGGACGCGCGACGGCCCGCCCCGGAGGGCCGGGGCGGGCCGCGGACCGGGGCGGATCAGCAGCGGTTGTTGATGGTGCTCTGGATGGAGGACCTCTCGCTGGAGGTGACGGTGAGGTCGTAGCGGTACTTCACGTTGACCCACGCCTTGACGTAGTCGCAGTGGACGGCCGTGTTGGGCGGCATCCACTGGGAGGGGTCCTTGTCGCCCTTGGAGCTGTTGACGGACGCGGTGACCGCCCACAGCTGAGGCGAGTTCACGTCGTTGGCGAAGGCGCGGCGCTCACCGGTGGTCCAGGAGGCGGCCCCGGTCTTCCACGCCTCGCTGAGCGGGACCATGTGGTCGACGCTGATCTGGGAGACGGCGCCGGTCCAGGTCACGGCGTCGTAGAAGCTGTACCAGCTGCCGGAGGTGGGCTGGCAGTCGGAGTCGGTGACCACGTTGTGCCCGTCGCGGACCAGGACGTACTGGCGGGCGGTGCAGGGGCTGTCGACCACGGCCCAGTGCGGGAACAGCGAGCGGTCGTAGCCGGTCTGGGGCCCCTTGGCCGCGACGGTCAGGGAGTTGAGCTGCGACTGCGCGGTGGAGGTGGAGGGGATGCCCGGGGGGAGGCTGTGGGCCGCGGCGGCCGGGGCGGCCCAGCCGACGACGACGGCGAGGGCCAGCGCGAATACCGTCGCCAGGGCGGCGCGCAGCCCGCGGGGGGTGGGGGTCATATTCTGTTCTCTCCTCTTGAGCGGGTTCGAGGGAAGGACCTCCACCACTGTGCGGCGGCCGGGGCTTTCGCACCAGACCCCCGTACGGGAATTCCCGGAGAATCCGGTGTTACGGCCCCGGGTTCCGGGCCGGTGCTTTTGCACCAGACTCCGCACCATATCCATGTGAAGTGGATCACTTAAAAAAAAGCGCGTGGCCGGACCGGGGTTTGGGCGGATGGACCGCCCCTCCCGCACCTGCGGCGATGAACGCGGTGTCACCGCGCGGAGCACACGGTGTCGCGGCCGGTGCGCGAAGGGCGGGGGCACATGGGAGAACGCCGTACCAATGGACGGCAAGAACACGAAAGGCGCCCTTGACCTTTCCGCCGGGCGCCCCAGAGTAGGCCCGTTGTACCCCCGCCGAAAGCCGATAAACCAGGCGGAGGAAATCGCCTGAAATCACCCTGCGAGGTGTTTGTTACGTTCGGATGTCGTACGACCCGTCCAACGAAGAGACAGCGACACCGAAAGGATCACCCCGCACAGGGGTTCGGCCATGACGTTGCAGATGGATCTCCCGACACTGGACGACTACCCCACCCGCAAGGGCACCGAGGCCGCGCTCCTCTACCGGAGGGACCCCACCGTCTGGGGCACCGCCGAGGACGGGCCCCTCACCGACGAGCGCCTCCAGGAGCACGACCGCCGCGGGTACACCCGGTTCGCGTCGCTGCTGGGCGAGGACGAGGTCGCCGGGCACCTGGACGAGGCCGACCGGCTCGTCGGCGACCCCGGGCTGCGCGACGACGAGCGCGCGGTCGTGGACCCCTCCGACGGGGGCGTCCGCTCCGTGTTCGAGGTGCACCGGGTGAGCGAGGCGTTCGAGGCCCTGGTGAACGACCCCCGACTGCTGGAGCCCGCCCGCCAGATCCTCGGCTCGGAGGTGTACGTGCACCAGAGCCGGCTCGACCACCGCCCCGGGTTCGGCGGCGGCCCCCTGTACTGGCGCTCGGACTTCGAGACCTGGCACGCCGAGGACGGCATGCCGCGCATGCGCGCCGTCGGCTTCTCCGTGGCGCTGACCGACCACCACCCGCACAACGGCGCGCCGCTGGTGATGCCCGGCTCGCACCGCACCTACGTCTCCTGCCTGGAGGAGGGCGACGGCGGCCGCGCCGGGACCCCCGACCGGGCGACGCTGACGATCCTGGCCGACCGGCACGGCATCGACGCCCTCCAGGCGACGCCCGGGGACGTGACGGCGCTGGACGCCAACTGCATGTACGCGGCCGGGGCGAACATCACGCCGTGGGCGCGGTCGAGCGTGTTCGTCGTCTACAACAGCGTGGAGAACGCCTGCGAGAAGCCGTTCGGGGGCGACGACCCCAGGCCGGGGTTCCTGGCCTCGCGCGACTTCACCCCAGCCGGGAGGTGAACGCGCCGGTGCCCCGCCTCCCGGGAACGGGGGGCGGGGCACCGCCGTGTGCGGGCCGGGCCGGACACGCGGGCGCCCCGCCCGGGGGCCGGACGGGGCTCGGGGCGGCCCAATCGGGCGCGGCCACGGCGGGCGGGGTCGGAGCGGACCCGGCCGGAGCGGACGGGGCCGGGCTCAGGTGAGGAGCTTGTCGACGATGACGCCCGCCAGGGCGCCGTGGGCGCGCTTGGTGCTGGCCCGCAGGGCGCCGACGTCGATGCGCGTGTAGGAGGACCCCAGGTGGTCGTCCCACGGGATGCGGACGATCGCCCGGCAGCGGCCGCGGGCCACCCGCTCGGCGGCGTCCACGTCCGGCAGGCTGCGCTTGCTGACCCCGTTGACCACCAGGACGGACCTGGCGCGCAGGGCGCCGTGGCCGTTGCCGTCGAGCCAGTCGAAGGTCATGGAGACCGCGCGCTCGGCGTCGGCGTTGGCCGGGGTCACCAGGACCAGGCCGTCGGCGGCGGGCAGGGCGCGGGCGACGCCGGTGGCCGCCGGGTCCAGCACGGTCACCGCGTAGAAGCGGCCGAGCAGCCCGGTGAGCTGGGCGTAGTCGCGGTCGTCGAGGGTCTGGACGTAGGGGTCGTCGAGGGTCTGGACGACCTCCAGGCCGGTCTGGGTGCGGCCGGTGTAGGCGCTCATCGCCTCCTGGTCGCCGATGCCGTCGGCGTTGGCCAGCAGGGCGGTGAGGGTCTCGGGCGCCTGCGCGCCGATGCGGCGGGAGAGGCCGTTGGGGCCGGGGTTGACGTCGACCGCGACGATGCGCTCGTCCCGGTAGCCCGCCAGGGTGTGGCCGATCATCAGCGTGGTGACGGTCTGGCCCGCGCCGCCGGTGCAGCCCAGGACGACCAGGCTGCGGGGGCCCGCCAGGGGGGTGCGCAGGCGCTCGACGTCCTCCGGGGACAGCTCGGAGCGCACCGGGGCGGCGCCGCCGGTGACGACCTTGGCCAGGCGCCGCCAGCCGCGGGTGCCGCCGGAGTCGTCGGAGGACGCGGCCGGTGCGGGCGCGGGGGCCTCGGTGCGGACGGCGGAGGCGCCGGCCGGGGTGGCGTCGCCGGCGGTGGGCGAGCCGTGCGGGGTGTCGCCCAGGCTCTCCTGCTCGCCGGTGCCGTGGTCGAGTTCGAGGTCGGGGCGGGGCTCGCGCCGGGGCGGCTCGGGCTCCTCGCCGGGGGCGGGCTGGCCGAAGAGGCGGCCGATCCGGCGGGCGTTCTGGGCGACCCGGTGGAACATGCCGTCGTGCGGGTCGTGGCCCGGCTCCTGCTCCGCCTCCCGGGACTCCCGGGCGGCGGGGGCGGCCGGGTCGGCGAACTCCGCGGCGGCGTCCGGCTCCGCGGCGCCGGAGGCCCGCATGCTCCACTTGACCGGGGCCGGGCGCTCGCCGTCGGCGGCCGCAGGCCCGGGGTCCGGGGTCCGGCGGCGGGCCAGGGCGGCGGCCTCGGCCGCTTCGAGGTCGGCCGCGGTGCGGCGGCGCTCGGGGGCGTCGCGGACCTCGGCGAACCCGGCCAGCTCGCCGGTGCCGTGGTCGAGCTGGGTGGGCGGCTTGGCCGCGGGGGCCGCGTCGCCCTCGCGCAGCTCCCCGGCGGGGATGACGGGGTTGTCCTTGTCGCCGACCCGCGGCTGGTCGGGGTGGCGCTTCTTGCCGTCGTCGAACCACTCGGAGGGGTCCTTGGCCCCGCGCGTGTGCCCGGGGACGACGTCGGCGAACTTGGGGCGCGGCGGGGCGGGGGTGTCGGCGGTGCTGAGGTGGCGGTCGAGCACGTTCATGTGCTCGTTCCACTCGGGTCCGCGGTCCTCGGCCTCCTGCGGGCGCACCGGGATGGACTCCTGTTCGCCGGTGCCGTGGTCCAGCTCCAGCGGGGGCTTCGTGCCTGTGGGGCCCGGTACGGGCGCCGCGTCCGCGGCCTCCCGGCCGTCGGCGGCCCCGTCCTCGGGAGCCCCGGGGCGGGACTCCGTCTCGGAAGCGGGCGCTGCGGCCGCCGGAGCCACTGGACGCACGCCCGCCTCGGCAGCGGTGCCGGCCTCGGCCGTGGGACGCGAGGTGTCCGAGGAACGGGTGGGACGGGCGGGAGCGACCGCGTCGGTACCGGCCTCGACCGTGGGACGGGTGGGACGAGAGGTGTCCGAGGAACGGGCAGGACGGACGGGAGCGACCGCGTCAGCACGCGTCGGACCCACCGGGCGCGCGTCCGCCTCAGCGGCAGTACTGGCCTCGACCGTGGGTCGGGTGGTGTCCACGGGACGGGTGGGATGGGCCGGAGCCGTAGCGTCGGCACCGGCCTCGGCCTTGGGACGGACGGTGTCCGAGGAACGGGCAGGACGGACGGGAGCGACCGCATCGGCACGCGTCGGACCCACCGGGCGCGCGTCCGCCTCGACAGCGGTGCCGGTCTCGACCGTGGGACGCGAGGTGTCCGAGGAACGGGCGGGACGGGCGGGAGCAACCGCGTCAGCACGCGTGGACTGCACGTCCGCGTCGGCACCGGTCTCGACCATGGGACGCGTGGGACGAGAGGTGTCCGAGGAACGGGCGGGACGGGCGGGAGCAACCGCATCGGCACGCGTCGGACCCACAGGCCGCACGTCCGCGCCGGCGGGCGCCTCGGAGGCGAGGGAGCCCTCGGCGGTGCGCACCGGGTCCGCCTCGTCCTCGGCCGGCTGCGGGAGCCAGGGGGCGGACGTGGGCTTGGCGGCCGGACGGCCCGTGGCGGCGGCGTAGCGGGCGGCGTAGTCGGACACGTCGTAGCCCGGCGCCTCCTCCGCCCGCTCCTCCCGCGCGGTCTCGCCCAGCTCCCACGGGGCGGCGTGCGGCCGCCCCCGGCGGCGGGGCCGGACCGGCTCCGGCGCCGACGCCTCCTCCTCGGCGGGCACCCCGGTGGCGCGGCGCTCCTCCAGCTCGCGGGCCACCCGGATCCCCTGGGTGCGGCCGCGCAGGCGGCGGGCGGCCGGGGTCTCGTCGTCGTCCTCCTCGCCCCCGACGGCCCCGGCGACCTCCTCGCGGCTGAGCGCGGAGGTGTCCCCCACGGAGTAGGCGCTCTTGGAGCTGAGGTTCACCGGCGTGTGCCCCGAGGAGGCGCGCAGGCGCGAGAACCACTCGTCGCTGTCGCGCTCCTCCTGGCCCGCGGTGTCGTAGACGGGTTCGGCGAACCCCTCCTCGAAGTCGTTCCCGCCGGTCTCTGCCGGGGCCTGCGCTGGGGCGCGGTCCAGGGCGAAACCGAAGTAGTTGAGCACCCGGACGCCCACGCCCGGGCCCCCGGGGGCCTCCGCCCCCTTCTTCTCCTCCCGGTCCCCGTCCCCGGTTCCGCCGGTGTCCGCCGGGCGCTCCACGGCGGTCACCGTGGCGACCGCGGACCGCGCGGGCTCCGCCCGCTCCGCCTCGTCGGCGGGCGCGGACGGCGCTTCGGCCAGGACCGGTTCCCGGGCGGGCTCGGGCGCGACGGGTTCGGGCGCGACCGGCTGCTCGACCGTGACCGGCTCGACCGCGACGGGCTCCGGCGCTCGGACCGGGCCCGCCTCGCGGACGCGGCGCAGCGGCGGCGCCTGCTCCGGCGCGGGCCGCACCTGCTCGGCCTCGACGGCCTCGGGTGTCTCCGCCGCCTCGACCGGCTCGGCCTCGCGTTCGGCCCGGCGGCGCGGCAGCGGCAGCGGGCCCGCCGCCGGGTCGCGGTGCCACACGCGCACGGCGACGCGCACCTCGGCGGGCTCGTACTCCGGGGCCAGCCGGGTGTACACCCGCGCCTCGGCGAGGTAGCGGGCCTGCGACAGCAGCAGTTCGGTGAGGCGCTTGCCCTCGATCACCGGTCTGGTGACCAGCACCGTGATCACCCCGGGCGGCACCACCCACAGCACCAGGTGCCACCCGTTGCCGAACACGAACGGGGCGTTGAGGATCCCGAGCAGGATCACCCAGACCAGGAACACGCCCACGGCGACACCGAAGGTGCCCACCGGGAGCGGCATGGGCAGCCGGAAATCGTAGAGCTTGTAGAGCCGCTTCTCGATACGCCAGATGTTGGTGTACGTGGGCAGATCCACGTTCCCGGCCTCCCTCGCCTATTCCGTCGAAACGCCCATCGCTCGCGCGAGCGCCACCGCGATGACCTCGATGATGCCGGGGACGTAGAAGACGATCCCGATGAAGATCGCCAGGATGATGAACTGAGCGAACCGCGTGATCTCCCTGGTGAACAGGAAGAAGATCGCGACGATGGACACGATGACCAGGAACAGGGGTCCGAAGAAGCCGCGCAGGAACTCCGCGAGGCCGCCGGTGTCGGGGGCCTGTGAGTCGGCCAGGACGAGGGGGTCGGCCCCGCCGAGCACGGTCACGGTCTCGGCCGCGGTGGACAACAGGGGGAGCATGTCAGGCGCCGCCTCCCGGTGTCGTTTCTGCTGTGCTCATGGTCCTTCTCGTCTCCTTGCCTACGTGCCCCGTCACTCGCCGAACGAGTGGGGGGCTCCCTGGATGTCACGCACGTGCCACTCGTTGCCGGAGTCCACGACGGTGACCAGATAGCTCTGCCTCAAGGTGCCCGCCGCCTCCCCCTCGGGGGCGGGAGCGGTCCAGTGCACGGTGACGGCCACCTCTCGTACGTCATCATCCCCGCTCTCGCTCCGGGATGGCACCGTGATATCGGACAGTTCGGAGAATTCCAGGGTGTTCGCCGGAAGTGGGGCGATCGTGACGCCGGGTTCGACGTAGCGCTCCAGGTGGCCCGGCTCCTGCGCGTAGGCGCCGAAGAACCCGGTCAGCACCTCTTCCAACTGCTCGGCGGCGGCCGGGTCGGTGTCGAAGGCGGCCTGCTCGGGCAGGGAGGCGCGGGCGGGCGCGGCCAGCAGGGCGGGGCGGCCGGAGACCACGAGGGAGTCGCCGTCGGAGTAGACGGGGACCTCCAGGCTCACGGGTTCGCCGTTGACGTCGGCGCGGACGACCACGAGGGCGTTGTTGTCGTCCTTGACGTCGACGGCGGTGACGGCGAGGTTCTCGCCGGCGAGCGAGCCCGCGGGGACGTCGAGCCCCTCGGCCTCGCCCTCGGGGACGAACGCGGCCAGGGCGGTGCGGCGGGCCTCGATGTCGTCGGTGGTGAGGTAGGTGTCGGCGAAGCGGAGCGCGAAGTCCGCGGCCGAGGTCTCGGGGAAGGCGGGGGCCTGGGCCTGCTCGGGTTCGGGGTCGGGGGCGGGGAGCGCGAGGCCGCCGCGCAGGGGGAACCAGATGCCGTTGAAGATGACGACGATGAGGAACGCCCACAGGACGGCGCGGCCCACGCCGACCCACCAGCGGCCGCCGGCGCCGGGGCGGGGGCGCCGCCGGGGGGGCGGGGCCTCGTGGTCCGCGTCGTCGTGCCGTTCGCGCACGGCGGCACCGCGCCGTGGTGCGTTCGCCATCCCCGACCTCCTGCACACAGTTCCGCGCCGCCCGTTCGGACGGCGTATCCGCCATGCCCTTGTCTACCCCATCCCTATAGTGAGGCATTGTGCGGGTTGGGCGAGGGCATGGGCGCTCCGCGTTTCCCCGTCAACCGCGCATTGCACGCAACAGTCGAAGTTCCCAAAGACGGAACAATACGGCAATAAGCAGACGAAATCATCTGACGGTTGTCCCCCGTCCGCGCTTTATGGTCGGCCCGAAAATGGATTAGTCACCTGTTGGCGAGCAACATGTGTCCCCGGGGACAGAGAACGGCCGCCGGATTGTGACCGGGGTCTCCCCTGGGGGCCGCCGGACGGGGGTGTCTATGATGACCCGATGATCCCCCGCGAGACCCTCCCCCGCGTCCTGTTCTCCCTGTTCGCCCTGGTGACGGCGGTGCACCTGGCCGTGCAGGCCTTCGGCGCCGAAGCCTGGTCGCGCCCCACCCAGGCGCTGCTCATGCCGCTGCTCGCGGCCTTCGTCTGGACCGCGGCCCCGCGCCCGCACGGGCGGCCGGTCCGCCTGGTCCTGGTCGCGCTGTTCTTCTCCTGGCTGGGCGACACCGCCCCGGCGCTGGCGTCCGGGGACGCGGCGTTCCTGGTGATGGTGGGCTTCTTCCTGGTCGCCCAGGTGGTGTACATCGCCGCGTTCGCACCGTGGTGGGCCCGGAGCCCGCTGGGCACCAACCGGACGCTGCTGGTGCCCTACGGGGTGGTGGTGGCGGGGCTGGTCGTGCTGTGCGCGCCCGGGGCCGGGGCGCTGCTGGTGCCGGTGCTGGTGTACGGGCTGCTGTTGGGGACGACGGCGGTGCTGTCGGTGGGGGTGCACCGGTGGACGGCGATCGGCGGGGCGCTGTTCCTGCTGTCGGACGGGCTGATCGCGCTGCGGGCGTTCAGTCCCGGGTTCGACCTGCCGCTCAGCGGGGTCTGGGTGATGCTGACGTACGCGGCGGCGCAGGCCCTCATCGTGCTCGGGGTCCTGGCCCGCGACCGCGAGCCCGCCGAGGAGGTCCCCGCCTGAGGCGCGGGCCGGCAGGGGGTTCCCGGTCCCGGTCCCGGCCCTGTGCGGGGCCGAGGACGCGGTGCCGGCGGGACCTCGGCGGTGCAGGCCCGTGTTCGACGGACTCCCCGGCATCGACCGGGCGGCGCCGGAGCACGCCCGCGGCCCGGCCCGGGGTGCCGGAACGGCCGTCCGCACCGCCTCGACCCGGCGGGCCGGCCGTCCCGGCCGGGGCCGTCAGGCGACGGTGACGAAGGGGGCGCGGTGCTCGGCGCCGTCCGGGGTGCGCCAGGTGGCGGAGACGTGGCCCGCGCCGTCCGGCGCCGGGGCCGGGGCGAGGGCGCGCGCGACGCGCAGGGCGAGCCGGTCGCCGGCGGTGGACTCCAGGTCGATCACGGTGCCGTCCGGGCCGTGGGCGGTGGAGAACGAGGCGACCGCGGCACCGGGGGCCACGGCGGCCGGGCGGACGAGCACGGACGGGTCCGGGGTGTCGCTCACGCTCTGCTGCTGCGGCTCGGCCGCCCCCAGGAGCAGGGCGAGCAGTTGACCGGCCAGGACCGGGTCGTGCGTCCCGTCGTACACCCACCGCTTGCCCAGAACGCCGTGCTCGGCGGTGCCGACGAGCCCGTCCTCCGCCCCCTCCAGCGGCGCCCCGCGGTAGGTGAGGGGCACGTGGTAGGCCGCCGCGCCGTCGGTGACCACCATGAACTCGATGCCGACCTCTCCCTGCGGGTCGTCGAGCCGGAACCCCCCGGCCTTGGCCGGGTCCGGCCGCTCCCCCGCGTACCACGGCTGCCCGGGCAGCCAGGCCTGGAGGAGTTCGAGCTTGGTGGGGGTCATGGTGGTGCGGTGGACGACGGCCACGGGGCGTCCCTTCGGCGACGGGTCAGGCGGTGACGGGCAGCAGCGTACCGCCGGTGAGGCGAACGAGCTCGGAGGCGGTGGTGGGGAAGACGGTGTGCGGGGTGCCGCCCGCCGCCCAGATCCGCCCGTAGTCGGTCAGGGCCTCGTCGACCACGGTGGGCAGCGGCGCGGGGTGGCCGACCGGGGCCACGCCCCCGATCGCCTGCCCGGTGGCCTCGCGCACCTGGTCGGGCGTGGCGCGGCGGAGTTCGCCGCGGCCCCAGCGGGCCGCCAGGGCGGCGGTGTCCACCCGGTGGCGGCCGCTGGTCATGACCAGGACCGGCACGCCGTCGGAGACGAACACCAGGCTGTTGGCGATGGCGCCGACCTCGCAGCCCAGCGCGGCGGCGGCCTCGGCCGCGGTGCGCGCGGACTCGGACAGCTCGCGCACCCGGCCCGGGACGCCCGCGGCGGCGAGGGCGCGGGCCACCTCCCGGCTGCGGGCGGGCAGGGACTCGACGGCGTGCGCTTCCATGACTCTCCTCGACATCGTTCTGTCTATGGAACGATAGGAGAACGCCGGTGGCGGATCAAGCCGGATACGGACACGGGAGGAGAGGCCATGGAGCTCGCCGTGCGGGTGGGGCTGCGGCTGCGGGAGCTGCGCGGACGGCGGGGCCTGTCGCTGTCCGAGCTGGCGCGCCGCTCCGGGGTCGGCAAGGGCACCCTCTCCGAACTGGAGTCCGGTCGGCGCAACCCCACCCTGGAGACGCTGTACGCGCTCACCACCGCGCTCGGGGAGCCGCTCGGCTCCGTGCTGGGGCCCGTCGCCGAACGCTCCGAGATCTCCGGCCGCACCGTGGACGCCGTCCTCATCGACCGCTTCGAGGACGGCGCCGCCACCACCGAGACCTACCGCCTGCGCATCCGCGCCGGGGCCGTCCAGGAGTCCCCGCCGCACGTCCCCGGTACGACGGAGCGCCTCATCGTCCTGAGCGGCACGGCCCGCGCGGGCGCCGCCTCCGCGCCCCTGGAGCTGGGCCCCGGCGAGCACGGCTGCTGGACCTCCGACGTCCCGCACGTCTACAGCGCGCCGCACGGGGACGTCGAGGCGGTCCTGGTCGTCCGCTACCCGGTGCCCGCGCCGCCCGCCTCCTGACCGCGGCCCGCGAACCCGTCCGGTCCGGACCGGTTTCCGCAGCACCGCCGCAGGGCCGGGGCAGCGCCTTCGGCTTCAGGTGGACGGGGGACCCGAGGCCCGCTTCGAGTCGGCCCGGCCCCGTCTCCGCCGCAGTGGTGCGGCACCGGCCGGACGGGGCGGGGCGGCGGGGGCGGGAGGTCCGGGAACGGGGAGGGGCCGGATCCGGTGGATCCGGCCCCTGGGGCCCGTGGTCGCGCGGTGGGGCTACACGTTGAAGCGGAACTCCACGACGTCGCCGTCGGCCATGACGTACTCCTTGCCCTCCATGCGGACCTTGCCCGCGGCGCGGGCGGACTGCATGTCGCCGGCCGCGACCAGGTCGTCGTAGGAGACCACCTCGGCCTTGATGAAGCCGCGCTGGAAGTCGGTGTGGATGACCCCCGCCGCCTCCGGCGCGGTGGCGCCCTTCTTGATGGTCCAGGCGCGGGCCTCCTTGGGCCCGGCGGTGAGGTAGGTCTGCAGGCCCAGGGTGTCGAACCCGACGCGGGCCAGCTGGGCCAGGCCGGACTCGGTCTGCCCCATGGACTCCAGCAGCTCCTGGGCCTCGTCGTCGTCCAGCTCGGCCAGCTCCGCCTCGATCTTGGCGTCCAGGAAGATCGCCTCGGCGGGGGCGACCAGCTCCTGGAGCTTGGCGCGCAGGGCCTCGTCGGCCAGCTCGCCGCTGTCGAGGTTGAACACGTAGATGAACGGCTTGACCGTGAGCAGGCTCAGCTCGCGCAGCCGGGCCAGGTCGACGTCCTTGTCCCCGGCCGCGTACAGCGAGGTGCCGCCGTCGAGGATCTCCTGGGCGGCGCGGGCGGCGGCCAGCAGCTCCTGGGAGTCCTTGTCCTTGGCGTTGCGCTTGGCGTCCTTCTCCAGGCGCGGCAGGGCCTTCTCCAGGGTCTGGAGGTCGGCCAGGATCAGCTCGGTGTTGATGGTCTCGATGTCGCGCGAGGGCTCGACCTCGCCGTCCACGTGGGTGACGTCGGGGTCGTCGAAGACCCGGATCACCTGGCAGATGGCGTCGCTCTCGCGGATGTTGGCGAGGAACTTGTTGCCCAGCCCCTCACCGGTGGAGGCGCCGCGCACGATGCCCGCGATGTCCACGAAGTCGACGGTCGCCGGGAGGACCTTGGCGGAACCGAAGATCTCGGCGAGCCGGCCGAGCCGTGCATCGGGCACGCCGACGACTCCGACGTTGGGCTCGATGGTCGCGAACGGGTAGTTCGCGGCCAGAGCGTCGTTCTTGGTCAGCGCGTTGAAGAGGGTGGACTTGCCGACGTTGGGCAGTCCCACGATCCCGATAGACAGACTCACAAGGTGAGAGTCTATGCGGCCCGGCGGCCCGGCCGATCCGTTCCCGGGGGGAAACCGGACCGATCGCCGAAACACGCTGCGCAGGCATCACTACGCACAGTAGGTTCGATTCATGTCGCCGGGGACCCGGGCGGGAGATGTCCGACCCGCCGACCCCTTCCCCGGTACCCCGGCCTGCGAGCCACGGCCGCGGGTCCCGGCGGCGGGGAGGCCCGCGCACCACGCGGAGCGCGGGCCGGTGCGCGGACGACCGCCCGGGCCCCCGACCCGTTTCTTGGGGGGAACATGGTCACCGACCACCTGCGCGAGATCGTGCGCCGCTACCCGCTGGTGAGGTTCGCGGCACGGCGGCTGCGCGTCCGGCTGCCCCGGAGCATGGGCGGCCTGGACCCGGGCCGGGTGCCGCCGTGGAGCCGCACCTTCACCCTGGCCCTGCCCGGGGGCGGGGCGGGCGATCCGCGGGAGCTGACGCTGCACCTGCCCGGCTACCTCACGGTGCCGCGGAGACTGGCCGCCAACGGGCTGGCCGGGCACGGACCCGACGCCCTGTCCTGCTTCCTGGCCATGCTGGACCGCACCCGGCCGGGGGCGGTGCTCGACGTGGGGTCGGGGGTCGGGGTGTACGCGATGCTGGCGGCGACGCGGTCGCGGCGCCCGGTGTTCGCGTTCGAGCCGACCCCGGAGATCGCCCTGGCGGCCCGGTCGGCGGCGGAGGCGACGGACCGGGGCTTCACGGTGGTGGAGGCCGCGCTGAGCAACCACAACGGCAGCGCCTACCTGCGGCGCGCCCGGCACAACGACATGTGCAACACGATCGGGCTTCCGCGGCGCCAGGACCTGTCGGGGACGACGGTGCGGGCGGCCACGCTGTCGCGGTGGTGCGAGTCGGAGGGCTGCTCCCCGGCGGTGGTGAAGATCGACACGGCGGGCACCGAGCCCGACGTCGTGGCCGGGGGCCTGGGGGTGTTACGCCGGTTCCGGCCGTGGCTGCTGGTGAGGGTGCGCCCGGACCGGGGCCTGGAGGAACGGCTGATGGCCCTGCTGGACCCGCTGGAGTACACGTGGTACCCGGTCAACGGGCGGCCGCCGTACCAGCCGAGCCGGGAGATCGCGGCGCGTTCGTCCCCGGCGTGGGAGCGGATGTGGCTGCTCACCCCCGAACCGGCCGGGGAGGGCTTCTGGGCGGCGGCGCGGGCCTGGCGGGAGGCGCTGACCGCCTGTTCCTGAGGCCGGGGCGCCGCCGGGGTGCGGCCGGGATGCGGAGCGCGGTCCGGGACGCGGAGTTCGGTCCGGGGGGTGGGGCGTGCGCCCCGCCCCCGGTCCGGCCGGCGGGTCAGAGCCAGGAGTCCAGCTCGGCCAGCAGCCCGGCGGGATTGTCGCGGTGGATGCAGTGCCCGGACCCCGCCACCCTGCGCACCTCGAAGCCGCGCTCGACGAGTTCGGCGGCGGCCCGGTCGTCGATCGTGATGGCGTCCTCGGCCCGCAGCACCAGGGACGGGACGTGCGCCTTGTCCGGCAGCAGGTCGTGCCCGGCGACCTCGGCCGCGACGAAGGCGTAGAACTCCGGGTCGCAGGCGGCGAAGCCCGCCAGCTCCTGCTCCACGTCGAGGTCGTTCCAGCGCGGGTTCATGGCCCGCACGTGCGCGGCGTCGGCGGTCTCGAAGACCCGGCGCATGCGCTCCCCCGCGTCGGCGGGCATCGGCGGCAGCCGGAACGCCGGGTCCAGGTAGACGGCGCGGGCGGGGGCCGAGCGCTCCACCGCCAGGGACAGCGCCAGGCCGCCCATGGAGTGGCCGATGGCGAGGTCCGCCCCCGAGGGCAGGGAGTCCACCAGGTCGTCGCCCAGCGCCTGGACGCTGTAGCCGCCGCGGCCGCTGGCCCCGTGGCCGCGCAGGTCCGCGGACACGACACGGTACCCCCGTTCGACGAGGGCGGGGACCAGGGCGTGCCAGGTTCCGTGATGGGCCCCGGCCCCGTGGACGAGCAGGGCCGTTCTTTCTCCGGTGCCGGTGGTGTAGGTCTCCAGGTTCAATGGGACTCCTTGCGAAGGGACGAGAGGCCGCCCCGGGACCGGGAGGGGACCGGTCGACCGGAGCGGTCATCTCAGCCTCTCGGACAATCCGGGGACCGAGAAGGAAATGACCGGAAGCGGACGTGCGCGCGCAGCTTTCCTCCCCGGCCACGGCACCGGCCCCGTCCCGCGCCCGGAACCGGCGGGCGTCAGTCGGCGCCCAGGGCCGCGACGAGCACCGCCAGCCCCTCGACCCGGGCCGCGTCCTCCTCCTGGGCGTAGGCGCGGTCGACGCCGAGCGCGCCCACCGACACGGCGCCCTCGGCGAGCAGTGCCACGGCGTCGGCGTCCTCCCGGGTCTCTGCGACGCAGCCGGAGGCGCCGGGTTCGCACAGGCGCACGACCGGGGTGAAGGACTCCTCCCCCTCGTAGTCGACGGCCAGCACCGACCCGGTGCCCGCCCGGGTCCAGCGGACGTCGGTGCCGGGCGAGCCGTCGGGCGAGGCGGGGTGGTTGACGTTGACCACGTAGCCGGGGTCGAACAGGTCGGCCCCGCGCATCCGGGCGATGAGGTCCGCGCCGAAGGCCGCTGTGGCGGCGAGGGTCTCGGGGGTGACCACCAGGTCCTCGTCGACGCTCGCGCTCAGGGCGACGGCCGGGATGCCGGAGGCGACCGCGGTGGAGGCCACCCCGACCGTGCCCGAGTGCGGGATCTGAGAGGCGACGTTGGGCCCGGAGTTGACCCCCGAGACCACGAGGTCGGGCGGGCCGTCCCAGCCGACGACCTCGGGCAGGCCGTGGGCGAGGGCGAAGGAGAGCGCGTCCACCGGGGTCGCGCTCGGCGAATCCGGGCGGCACGGGCCCTGGGCCAGGCACACTCCGTGGACGGCTCCCCCGGAGGGCGCGTCGGAGCAGGCGTCGGCGTACTCCTCGGGAGGGTCGGGCGGGGTGCCCAGGCCGAACTCCGCCTCGTGGGAGAGGGCGGCGCTCATACTCGACTGCTGTCCCCAGGGGGCGAAGACGACGACGTCGGCCCCGGCCTCGCACAGGGCCGCCCGCAGGGCGTACAGGCCCAGGCCGTCGGTGCCGTCGGCCTCCTCGCCGCGCATGGAGTCGTCGTTGCCGACGAGCACCCGCAGTCCGTCGAGGGGGACGGGTGGGAAGTCGGCGGCGGTGGGCGCGGGGTCGGCTGCGGGCAGAGGGTCGGCGGCGGTGCACGCCGCCGCGGCCAGCGGGAGCAGGGTGAGGGCTGCCGCGGCACGGCGCAGCGGTCTCGGCGACACGGGGGTCTCCTTCTTGGGGGGTGGGGGGTGGGGGCGCGGGGCCCCGGGGGCGGGCGCCCCGCGGGGGGGGGCGGCGAAGCACCCCGGGGGGGGGGGGGGGGAGCCCGGCCGGTGGGCGCCGGGGTGGGCCT
>NZ_JBHVLR010000004.1:374271-424412 GCF_042797335.1 Nocardiopsis sp. NPDC057823
GGCTCCCCCGGGGGGGGGGGGGGCCCCCCCCCCCCCCCCCCGGGGGCCCCCGGGGCCCCCCGGGGGGGCGGCCCCCCCCGGGGGGGGCGGCTCAGATCCAGCCGTCGAGGGAGGCGAGGAAGCCGGGCAGGTCGTCGCGGTGGATGCAGTGCCCGGCCCCGGCGACGGTGCGGACCTCGAAGCCCCGCTCGGCCAGGCGGCGGGCCCCCTCGGCGTCCACCGTGAAGCTGGGGTCGGCCAGCTGCACCAGGGAGGGCACCGCGGCCGCGGCGGGCATCGGGTCGTGCGCGGCGGCGTCGGCGACGACGTCGAAGAAGGCGGGGTCGAAGGCGGCGAAGCCGGCGAGCTCGGCGGCGATGTCGGCGTCGCTCCAGCGCGGGTTCATGGCGCGCACGGACTCGGCGGTGGCCTCGGCGACCATCCGCCGCATGGCCGCGGAGGCCTCCGGCGTGACCTGGGCGAACCCGAAGGCGGGGTCGGAGTACACCGCGCGGGCGGGTGCGAGCCGCTCCACCGCCAGGGACAGCGCCAGGCCGCCCATGGAGTGGCCGATGGCGAGGTCCGCGCCGACCGGCAGGGAGTCCACCAGGTCGTCGCCCAGAGCCTGAACGCTGTAGCCGCCGCGGCCGCTGGCCCCGTGGCCGCGCATGTCCACGCCGATCACCCGGTAGCCGAGGCCGGTCAGGTGCGCCTCGACGGCGTGCCAGGTGCCGTGGTCGGACATCGCTCCGTGGACGAGCAGAGCGGTCCGGTCACCGGTACCGGTGTCGTAGGTGGCCAGTTCCATGGGTTTCCCTTCGGTTGCGGGCGGTGTCAGCGGACGCCGCGGACGAAGACGATGGCGAGCGCCCCGAGCAGGCCCACGGCGGAGCCGACCAGGAACAGGGAGCCGTATCCGCCGAGGTGGAGGATGATCGTCGAGGCGATGAACGGGGCGATGACCTGCGGCCCGGCGGCGGCGATGTTCAGCACGCCCATGTCCCGGGCGGCGTCGGCCCCGCTGGGCAGGACCAGGGTGGCCAGGGCGGTGTCGACGGCCATGAAGCAGCCGAAGGCGCTGCCGTTGACGACGGCGAAGACCAGCATCCCGGTCCAGGTCGGCAGGAAGAACGGGATGAGCATCGCCCCGGCCGACACCACGCCGCAGACCAGGGCGAAGAGGCGGCGCCGGTCGAGGCGGTCCGAGAGCGGGCCGCCGACCGCGGTGGTGACGACGGTGGCGGCGGCGGTGACGAGGCTCAGGACGGTGACCCCGGCGGCGGGGGCCAGGCCCTCGGGCATCTCGACGAAGTAGTCGAGGATGTAGAGCTGGAAGCCCAGGACCAGGAAGTAGCCGAGGAAGAGCAGCGCCCGGCCGACGAACACCAGGGTGAAGTCGCGGTGGGAGAGGGCCGACAGGAAGCGGCCCAGGGCGGCGAGCGGGCCGACCCGCCCACCGGCGGCGACGGGGGGCAGCTCGTCGCCGCGGGGGTCGTGGGTCGTGGTGGTGAGCACGACGGCGACGGCGACCACGAGGCCGCCCAGGACGATGTAGCCGAACGGCAGCGCACCGGTGAACAGGGTGGCGACCCCGGTGCCCAGCACCCCGGCGGCGGCGACGGCGATGCCCATGGCCGCGGCCG
Organism: Nocardiopsis sp. NPDC057823; assembly: GCF_042797335.1. NCBI lineage: Bacteria > Bacillati > Actinomycetota > Actinomycetes > Streptosporangiales > Nocardiopsidaceae > Nocardiopsis > Nocardiopsis sp. NPDC057823. The sequence continues at coordinate 375,894 of NZ_JBHVLR010000004.1, forward strand.
CCGTGCCGCGGCGCTCGTGGGGGACGCGGTCGGGGATCACGGCGGTGACGGCGGCCTGGTGGAGGTTCATGGCCCCCTGGGCCAGGCACCAGCCCAGGGTGATCATCAGCAGCGAGTCGGCGAAGCCGAGCACGAGGACCAGCAGCAGCCCGGCGACGGCGCCGCCGAGGATCCACGGGTTGCGGCGTCCCCACCTCGAGCGCGTGCGGTCGGACAGGGCGCCGCCGATGGGGTTGAAGACGGTGCCGAAGACCGCGGCGACGCCCGAGACCAGGCCGAGGTTGGAGACGGCGGCCTCCTCGTCGCCGGGGGTCAGGCCCTGCACCTGGAGGGGCAGCAGGACGGCGCCGATGCCCAGGTAGAAGGCGTAGACGGCGAGGTTGCCGACGCCGAGCACCGGGATCAGGCGCCGCAGGCTCCGGCGGCCGGTGGCCGGCGGCCTCTGGTCCGAGAGGGGGGAAACGGATTCGGACATGTCGCATCATCCTTGGCCGGAGTGAGGAGAAACACCTGTTCAGGTGTGGTTATTCGTTTAAGCTAGTTACACGTTTAACTATTGTCAACGGTCCGGTGACCGGAACTTCACACCCTCCTGAGAAGACAGGGCACACTAGCCGCATGACCTCGATCCGCCCCCGACCCGCGACCATCTCCGACATCGCCCGCCGGGCGGGAGTGTCCACCGCGACCGTGTCGTACGTGCTCAACGACGCCCCCGCGGGCGCGCGCATCCCCGAGGAGACCCGGGCCCGGGTCCGCGCCGCCGCCGACGACCTGGGGTACGTGCCGCACGCCAGCGCGCGGTCGCTGCGCACGGGCGCCCGCGACCTGGTCCTGTACGTGCACTTCGACGTGGCGCACGGGCCGCTGGCGTCGGAGTTCCTGTACGCGCTCGCCCGCGCGCTGCGCGACCTGGGCTACACGCTCATGCAGTACGGCGCCGAGAAGAACCGCGGAGTCAAGGCGGCCCGCGCCTGGGCGGCGCTGCGCCCGGCCGCCGTCCTGGCGGGCGACGACCGGCTCACCGCCGCGGGCGTCGAGCTGCTCACCAAGGCGGGCATCCGGGTCATCGGCCTGGGCTCGGACCCGGCGCGCGCCAAGGGGACGGGCCTGTCCACCCTGGTCATGGACCACCACGCCGTCGGCCTGGCCGCGGGCCGCCACCTGACCGGCCGCGGCTACCGCGACCTGGCCGTCGTGCTGCCCACCGACCCGCCGCTGCGCACCATGGGCGAGGGCCGCCTCGCGGGCGTCCGCGAGGCGGCCGCCGAGGCCGGCGCCGCCGTGCGCGTCCACGACATGGACTACTCCCCCGCCTCCGCGGCCGGGATCGTCGCCGCCTGGCGCGCCGAGGGCCTGCCCCGCGGCGTCTTCGGCTACAACGACGAGTTCTCCGGCCTGCTGCTGGGCGCCCTCCTCGACGCCGGCGTGCGGGTCCCCGAGGAGGTCGGCCTCGTGGGCGCCGACGACCTCATGCTCTGCGAGATGCTCCGCCCGGCCCTCACCAGCGTCCGCCTGCGGAGCGAGAGCCCCGAGGAGATCGCCCGCCGCATCACCGAGGCGATCACCGAGGGGGCCGAGGTGCACCTCTCCCCCTGGACCGCCCACCCGGTCCCCCGCCGGACCTGACCCCGGGCACACCGAGGGGAGGGGAGGGCACGAGGTCCCCTTGCCTATAGCGGACCACGGCGGCGCCCCCGCGCGCCACCCACACCCCCCGCCCCTGTGGACGAACGCCGCCCCGGCCGCGGCTCGCCCCCCGGACCGCGACGCAGCGGGCCGGGGCGGGGCGTGGACACCCCGCCCCGGCCCTCCCGGTCCGTCCGCCCCCGGCGGCTAGCCGAGTTCGGCGCGGGCGGTCAGGCGCACGTCCGCGTAGGAGCGGCCGACCAGCAGGTCGTAGCCGCCCGCGGGGTACTCCCACTCACCGGCGTCCTCCGCCCAGGTCCGGATGGCATCACGCGGGACGTCGATCTCCACGTCGACCGTCTCCCCCGGCTCGGCGGACACGGCCGCGAACCCGGCCAGCCAGCGGGCCGGGCGGTCGCCCGCCTCGTGGGGGGCCAGGTAGAGCTGGACGACCTCGCGGCCCGCCCGCTCGCCGGCGTTGGTCAGGCGCACCCGCACCCGGGCCACCGCGGCCTCCTCACCGACGGCACCGTCGACGTCACCGGCGCCACCCGCGCCGCCGGCCCCACCGGCCGCGTCGGCGCCGACGGACACCTCCAGGGCGTCGTAGCGCCACCGGGTGTAGGACAGCCCGTGCCCGAACCAGTAGGCGGGTTCGGCGCCCGACCGCTCCCAGCCGCGGTGGCCGACGAACACGCCCTCGGAGTACTCCAGCGCCCCGTCCTCCGGCACGACCCGCGTGACGGGGGCGTCGGCCAGGGCGACCGGCCAGGTGGTGGGCAGCCGCCCGGACGGGTCCGCCCCGCCCAGCAGCACGTCGGCCAGCGCCCCGCCGACCTCCTGCCCGCCGAACCAGGCGAGCAGCACCGCCGCCACGTCCTCCCGCCAGGGCATCTCCACCGGGGCGCCCGCGCAGACCACCACGACGGTGCGGTCGTTCACCTCGGCGATCCGGGCGACCAGCTCGTCCTGGCGCCCCGGCAGGGCCAGCAAGTCCCGGTCAAAGCCCTCCGACTCCACCTCGTCGGTGGTCCCCACCACGACCACCGCGACGTCGGCGCCGCGCGCGGCCTCGACCGCCTCGGCCAGCAGCGTGGCGTCGTCGGCCAGCGGCGCCCGGTGGGTGACGGTGAACCCGATGAACGCGAAGTCCCCCATCCCCAGGTCCTCGTGGGCCTTGACCACCGAGAGCCGGACCGGCCGCCCCGCGGTGAGCGCGACCGGGACCGCCGCGGTCGGCGGCGCGAACATGGCGGCGGCCGGGTCGTCCCCCTCCGCCTTCAGCTCCCCGTCGAACACGGTCTCCCCGCCGACCGCCAGCACGTACCGGCCCGCCCCGGAGACCCCGATCAGGTGGTCGCCGTCCACGTCCGGGGTGAACTCGCCGGTCAGCTCGATCCGGTCGAGCTCGGCGTTGGACACCCCGGCCGGGAGCTCGCCGATCCACCGGGCGGTGCCGTCGGGCAGCGGCTCGGTGGCCAGGACCCGGCCGTCGGCGGCCAGGAACGCGGCGCTCAGGGGCGCGGCCACGGCGGGCGGCCCGGTGCGCGGGTCGGTGCCCACGGCGTGCACGAGCTCCACGTCCCCGGGCAGCGCGGCGCGCAGCCCCTCCAGCGGCGAGACGGTGCGCTCGGCGAACACGCTGGCGCTGCCGCCGCCGCTGGTCCGGGCCTCGGAGGCGGGCAGGCCGATGAGCGCCACCCGGCGGATCCGCTGGGGCTCCAGCGGTAGCGCGGAGCCCTCGTTGCGCAGCAGCACGAAGGACCGCGCGGCGGCCTCCCGCGCCACGGAGCGGCCGTCCAGCGCGGCGGGCCGGTCGGCCGGGGCCACCACGGGCTCGGCCCCCTCCAGCAGCCCCACCCGGGCGGCCAGGCGCAGCACCCGGCGGGCCATCCCGGTGACGGCCTCCTCGGGGACGCGGCCGTCGCGGACGGCGTCCACGAGGTGGCTCCCGTAGACGGTGTTGGGCCCGGGCATGGCCACGTCCATCCCGGCCAGGGCGGCGGCGACGGTGTCGCGGGCGGCGGTCCAGTCGGAGACGATGAACCCGTCGAAGCCCCACTCCTCGCGCAGTACGGCGTTGAGCTCGGCGTGCTCGGTCAGGGTGGTCCCGTTGACCTTGTTGTAGGAGGCCATGACGCCCCAGGGGCGGGCCTTGGCGACGATGCGCTCGAAGGGGGCGAGGTAGATCTCGCGCAGGGTGCGCTCGTCGGCGCGCACGTCGACGGTGAAGCGGTCGGTCTCGGAGTCGTTGGCGACGAAGTGCTTGACGGTGGTGGCCACACCGCCCTCCTGGACGCCCTGGACGTAGGCGGCCCCGATCTCGCCGGTGAGGAGGGGGTCCTCGGAGTAGGTCTCGAAGTGGCGGCCGCCCAGCGGGGAGCGGTGCATGTTCACGGCGGGGGCGAGCAGGACGTGGACGCCCTTGCGCCGGGCCTCCTGGGCGAGCAGCCGGCCGACGGTGCGGACGAGGCCGGGGTCCCAGGTGGCCGCGAGGGCGGTGGGGCTGGGCAGCTGGATCGAGGGGTCGCTGGGCGTCCAGTGCTCGCCGCGCACGCCGACGGGGCCGTCGGACATGACGAGGCGGCCCAGGCCGATGGCCGGGTTCGCGGGGACCGCCCACATGGAGCCGCCGGACAGGAGGGCGACCCTGCCCTCCAGGTCGAGGGCGGCCAGGGCCTCCTCGACGCGGCGTTCGCGGTCGGCGTCGGATGCGTGCATGGTGAACCTCCGAGGGTCGCGCACGGAATTTACCTACCGAGCACTCGGCAAATTATGACCTTCAGGTTAAACGCTTAACTCAGCCTTGTGAAGCCCCAGCGCCCCCGAGTCGCGACGGACTAGCCTGGGACCCGATGACCGAACAGACACCCGCCCCCGGACCCGCGGCCGACCCCGCCCCGGCCCCCGCCCGCCGCGGCCGGGGCCGCCCGCCCGCCACCGCCCGCCGCGAACAGATCGTCACCGCGGCCCTGGAGGAGTTCGCCGAGCACGGGTTCCACAACAGCTCCCTGGCCTCCGTCGCCGAGCGGGTCGGCCTCAGCCAGCAGGGGCTGCTGCACCACTTCCCCACCAAGGAGGCCCTGCTGGTCTCCGTCCTGCGCCGCCGCGACGAGATCGACGAGGCCGACTTCGGCTCCCTGGACGACCTCGACCGCCTGCGCGACGTCGCCGAGCGCAACGCCTCCCGCCCCGGGATCGTGCGCCTCTACACCCTCCTGTCCGCCGAGGGCCTGGCCGAGGACCACCCCGCGCACGGCTACTTCGCGGAGCGCTTCGCCGTCCTGCGCGCCCGGATCGCCGCCGTCCTGCGGGGCGCCCACGGCGACCGCCTGCCCTCGGGCGCCACCCCCGAACAGGCGGCGGCCCTGCTCATCGCGGCGATGGACGGGCTCCAGCTCCAGTGGTCCTACGACCCGGAGGCGGCGGACATGCCCGACTTGTTGGCTCTGCTCACCGATGTCCTGCGTGGCGGGGGGACCCGGCCGGACACGGACTGACACCATAGGGCGCCATGGATCTCCTCTCACTGATGGCGGTACTCCTCGTCGGCATCGCGGTGGGCGTCGCGCTGGGCCTGCTCTGGGCCCGGGGGCAGAGCGCGCAGGCCCGGGCGGAGGCCGAGGCGGCCCGGGACCGGGCCGAGTTCATGGAGGAGCGGCTGGCCGAGCGCTTCCGGGCGCTGTCCGCCCAGGCCCTGGACCAGACCAACCGGAACTTCCTGGAGCTGGCCGAGGGGCGGCTGCGCGCGGTCGGCGCGCAGGCGGGGCACGACATGGACGAACGGCGCAGGGCCGTCGAGCGCATGGTGGAGCCGCTGACCGAGATGCTGGACCGGGTCGAACGCCAACTGCGGGAGGCCGACGCGGGCCGGGCGGCCGCGCACGCGGAGCTGGCCAAGCAGGTGGAGTTCGTGCGCGAGGGCTCCGAGCGGCTGCGCGACCAGACGCAGGCGCTGGTGACCGCGCTGCGCCGCCCCGAGGCGCGGGGCCGGTGGGGCGAGGTGCAGCTGCGCCGGGTGGCCGAGCTGGCCGGCATGAGCGCGTACTGCGACTTCGAGGAGCAGGTGGCGGTCCGGGACGGTGCGCGCCGCCCGGACATGGTGGTGCGCCTGGCCGGGGGCAAGAACATCGTCGTGGACTCCAAGGTGCCGCTGTCGGCGTACCTGGACGCGGTGGCGGCCGAGGGCGAGGCGCAGGTCCGCGAGCGGCTCCGCGCGCACTCCCGGCACCTGCGCACGCACGTGGACCAGCTGGCGGGCAAGGCGTACTGGTCGGCGCTGAGCCCGGCGCCGGAGTTCGTGGTGCTGTTCATCCCGGGCGAGGCGTTCCTGGCCCCGGCGCTGGAGCACGACCCGGCGCTGCTGGAGTACGCCATGGGCAGGCGGGTGCACATCGCGACGCCCACGACGCTGATCTCACTGCTGCGCACCGCCCAGTACGCCTGGCAGCAGGAGGCCCTGAGCCGCAACGCCCGGGAGGTGTTCGAGCTGGGCAAGCAGCTGCACGCGCGGCTGTCCACCCTCGGCGGGCACGTGGAGGGGCTGGGCCGGGCGCTGTCCCGGACGGTGTCGGCCTACAACCAGACGGTGGGGTCGCTGGAGAACCGGGTGCTGGTGACCGCACGCCGGTTCGGGGAGCTGGGCCTGGTGGACGGCGACCTGGAGCGCCCGCGCGGGGTGGAGGAGCCGCCCCGGACGGTCGCGGCACCGGAACTGGTCGAGGACGCCGCCATTCGGCTGACAAATAACGGCCACAACAGCGCGACCTAAAAAGAAAGATCCCCGCCCGGGCGGGCCGGAATGGCCTCCCCCGACCGAAAGAAAACCAGGTCAGGGCACCCCCGGCGACCCGCGGGACGAATGCGGACACTTCATCCGCGAACATGGTGAACCGCGGCACCGCATCCCGGTGTCCAACGGGAGGAAGGCGTGTTCGGTGCGGAAGGGGCAAGTGGACGAAATGACGACACGTTCCCCGGAAAAGACACCGAACGCTCACGAGAAGTGACACACTAAACACTGTGAGTAACACACTTGGGAGGCGCACGGCCATGCCCCCGCGCAAGACGGACGGCCCGGAACCCGGGCGGGCACCGTACTTCGTGCGGCCCGAGGGCCGTTCCCGCAACGCGCCGAAGACGAGGAAGCCCGCGCCCGTCCACCCCGCCGGTCCCCCCGGCGGCGCGTCCGGGCCGCGGCCGACCGCTCCACGCACCCGCCCCGCCACGGGCGCCGCACGGCTCACCGGCCGCGGCGGCGTCCTCGTCATCGCCCTGTTCAGCGTCGCCGGCACGGTGATCGCGCACGTGGCCGCGCTGCCCGCGGCCCCGGGCGTCGCCTTCACCCTCGCCTGCCTGCTGACGGTGTCGCTGGTGCGGCCGGGCGACCTGCTCTCACTGTCGGTCAGCCCGCCGATCGCGTTCTTCGTGGCGGTGGTCGCCACGGAGAGCGTGCTCGCCCTGGGCAACGAGGGCTTCGCCCGGGTGCTCCTCCTCGCCCTGGCCTCGCGCCTGGCCCAGGTCGCCCCCTGGCTGTTCCTGGGCACGGCGCTGGTGCTGGTCATCGGGGTGTTCCGGGGGCTGCCCGGCAACCTGCGCGACCTAGGCGACGAACTCAACGGCCGCAAGTGAGCCGGGGCCGCACCGGCCCCGGATCCCCTCGCCCCCGCCCCGGCGGCCCCGGCGGTCCGCCGCCGGACGGCGCCCTCAGAAGGGCGTGTCCGCGTCCTGGGGCGCGTCGTCCTTCCCGCGCTCGTCCATGGCCGCCGCCATCGTGGCGCGGGCGCCCTCCAGCCAGCGCTCGCAGATGCGGGCCAGCTCCTCGCCCCGCTCCCACAGGGCCAGGGACTCCTTGAGGCTCAGCCCTCCCGACTCCAGCCGCCGCACCACGGTGTTGAGCTCCTCGCGGCTCTCCTCGTAGCTCAGCTCGGGCTCGTCGGCCCCGGCCTCGCGGCCCGCGTCCTTCTTCGCCATGTCTACTCTTCTCCTCCGGTGCTGTCTGCGGTCTCGTCGCCCGTCTCCGGGTCGGTCTCGACGGCGTCCACGGTGACGGCCAGGCCGTCCTCGGCGAAGCGAACCCGCAGGGTCTCGCCCAGGTCGGGTTCGGCCGCCGAGCGGACCACCGTGCCGTCGGCGCGCTGCACGATCGCGTACCCGCGGGCCAGGGTGGTGGCCGGGGACAGGGCGTGCAGGCGGGCCCGGGTGTGGCCCAGGTTCTCGGCGGCGCGGTCCAGGGACACCGCGAGGTTGCGCCGGGAGCGCTCGCGCAGGTCCAGGACCTGTTCGGTGAGGCGGTCGATCTCCCGGACCGGGTCGGCCAGCGCCGGCCGGGAGCGCATCGAGGCCAGCCAGGCGCTCTCCCGCTCCAGGGCCCCGGCCAGCACCCGGCGGCCGCGGTCGCGCAGCTGGCGGATGATCTCCAGCTGCTCCCCCACGTCCGGGACGGTCTTCTTGGCCGCGTCGGTGGGGGTGGAGGCGCGCAGGTCGGCGACGTGGTCCAGCAGCGGGGCGTCCTGCTCGTGGCCGATGGCGCTGACCACCGGGGTCCGGGCGGCGGCGACCGCGCGGACCATGGCCTCGTCGGAGAACGGCAGCAGGTCCTCCAGGGAGCCGCCGCCCCGGGCGATCACGATGACGTCCACCTCGGGGCGGGAGTCGAGGTCCTTGAGGGCGTCGACCACCTCGCGGACCGCGCGGTCGCCCTGGACGGCGACCTGGCGCACCTCGAAGCGCACGGCGGGCCAGCGGCGCCGGCTGTTCTCCAGGACGTCGCGCTCGGCCGCGGAGTCGCGCCCGCAGATCAGGCCGACGGTGCCCGGCAGGAACGGCAGCGGGCGCTTGCGCTCGGGGGCGAACAGCCCCTCGGCCTGGAGCGTGCGGCGCAGCTGCTCCAGGCGGGCCAGCAGCTCGCCCAGGCCGACGTGGCGGATCTCCAGAGCGCGCAGCGAGAACGTGCCGCGCACCTCGTAGAAGTCGGGCTTGGCGTGCACCACGACCCGGGCGCCCGCCTCCGGCGGGGGCTGCTGGGCGTCCAGGACGGACGTCTGGCAGACCACCCGCACCGAGACGTTGGCGACCGGGTCGCGCAGGGTGATGTAGGCCATGCGGCCGCGCCGGTTCAGCTCGGCGATCTGGCCCTCGACCCAGATGCGGCCCAGCCGGCCGATCCAGCCGCCGACGGCGTTGAGGACCACGCGGACCGGCTGCGGCGCCTCGGGGGAACTCTCCATGCCCATGACACCCGAGCCTAGGCCAGGGGTGCGACCGTTCCCCCGAGCCCCGGGCGCCCGGCGGGTTCCGGGCCCGGGGCGGGCGGGCCCTACGGGGTGGCGTCGCCGCCGGAGGAGACGGAGTTGTTGCCGCCCAGGTCGGTGACCTCGGGCTCGCCGGAGGCGTAGTGGACGGTGTTGTCCGCGCCGATGACGTGGATGGAGTCGGCGGAGCCGATGTGCACCGTCAGGTTGCTGCCCGCGACGGTGACGGTGGTGCAGGAGCCGTTGAGGACGACCACGGCGTCCTCGGAGGCGATGTTGACGGCGCGGCCCTCGCAGTCCTCGGTGAGGTCGCCCCCGGTGACGTTGAGGACCTCGTCGCCGCCGACGCCCACGCCGCCCTCGCCGTCGACGGAGACCTCGCCCTCGCCGTTGTCGACGCTGACCCCGCCCTCGCCGTCGACGGAGACCTCGCTCTCGCCGTCGCGGACGCTCACACCGTCGGGGTCGACGGAGACGTCCTGTCCGCCGGGGAGGGAGAAGGAGCAGCCGGTGAGCCCGAAGGCCGCGGCCGTGGCGAGCACGGCGGCCAGGCGGGCCGGGGTGCGGAGGGCGGAAGCGGTCATGGCGGTGGGCCTTTCGAGCCGGGAACGGAGATGTCTCTCACCGGATGTGACGCTCCGGGCGCCGTCCGGGTTCCCGGTGCGGCGGCGGGGCCGCCGTCCCCGGCGGCCCCGCCGGTCCCCGGACCGCGCCCGGTTCCCCCGTTCGGGCACGGCGCGCGGGGGCCGGGATCAGGCCTCGGCGTCCTCCAGCTTGGCGATGCGGTTGTCGTACATCTTGATGAACTCGGCGCGGCCCTGGTGCGCGACCTCGTAGGCGCGCAGGTCGCGGACCTGCTCCACGGTGAGCTTGCGCAGGCGGGCGCGGACGGAGGGCAGGGTGAGCTCGTCGTAGGTGGGGACGGCCAGGTCCTCGACGGCGGGCGCGTTCTCGCGGCGGACCTTCTCCAGGACCTCGGAGTCGGCGACCTCGGTCTTGGCCTCGGCCACCGCGAGCTCCTCGGCGACGGACTCGCCGCCGTCGGGCAGGTCGGCGGTGGCGGGGACGGCCGGACCGGCCTCCTCCGCGGGCTTCTCCGCCACGGGCTCGGCGGCCTCGGCGGCCGGCTTCTCAACGGCAGGCTCGACCGGCGCGGCGGCCTCGGCCGGCTCGGCGGCGACGGGCTTCTCCTCGACGGGCTCCGCGGCGGCGGGCTCGGCCGCGGGAGCGGCCGGGGCCGCCTCCTCCGCCTCGCCGGCCTCCTGCGCCGCCTCGGCGGCCGGCGCCTTCTCCTCGGCCTTCACCGGAGCGGCGGCGGCCTCGGCGGGTTCCGCAGCGGCGGCCTCCTCGGCGCGGGGAGCGGCGGACTCGGGCGCGGCGGCCGTGTCCTTGCGCCCGAAAAGGCCCTTGAACAGGGTCGCGACTTTCGTGGCGAACGTCGGGTTCGACATGGGGCGGGGGCTCCTGATTGCTCTCGGCGGGGCGAATCGCACCCCGTGATCCGGCCGGACCGGGTGAGGGCGAACCGCCTATAACACAATGCGATGGTGAACCAGGATAGAGGAGGGGAGAACACCATGAGCAGGGGATAAGTGAACGATTTCGCCACTTCGAAGCGGAACCGGAGGCCTCCTGTTGCGATACCGTCACCATTGACGCCGGGACACGGCCCACCGCGGCCGCCCGGGTCCTCCGCCCTGTCCGGACGTGCGCTCCCCCACGCCCGCGCGGCGCACCCGCGTACCCCACCTAGGATGTATTGCATGACAGCGACGACCACCGCCACCAAGCAACGCCGCGTGCTGCTCGCCAACCCCCGGGGTTACTGCGCCGGTGTGGACCGCGCGGTCATCACCGTCGAGAAGGCCCTGGAGCAGTACGGCGCCCCGATCTACGTCCGCAAGCAGATCGTGCACAACACGCACGTGGTGCGGACCCTGGAGGAGCGCGGCGCGATCTTCGTCGAGGAGACCGACGAGGTGCCCGAGGGCGCGATCGTCGTGTTCTCCGCGCACGGCGTCTCCCCGGCCGTCCACGTCGAGGCCGCCGACCGCGGCCTCAAGACGATCGACGCCACCTGCCCGCTGGTCACCAAGGTCCACAAGGAGGCCAAGCGCTTCGCGGCCGAGGACCGGGACATCGTCCTCATCGGGCACATCGGCCACGAGGAGGTCGAGGGCACCAGCGGCGAGGCGCCCGACCACATCCAGATCGTGGAGAGCCCGGCCGAGGTCGACCGGCTCCAGGTGCGCAACCCCGACAACGTGTCCTGGCTCTCGCAGACCACCCTGTCGGTGGACGAGACCAACGAGACCGTCGACGCCCTGCGCCGCAAGTTCCCGAACCTGCTCGACCCGCCCAGCGACGACATCTGCTACGCCACCACCAACCGCCAGGTCGCCGTCAAGACGATGGCGCCCGAGTGCGAGCTGGTGATCGTGGTCGGCTCGGACAACTCCTCGAACTCGGTGCGGCTGGTGGAGGTCGCCCTGGCCGCCGGGGCCGACGCCTCCCACCTCATCGACAACGCCTCCCTCCTGAAGGAGGAGTGGCTGGAGGGCGTCACCACCGTGGGCGTCACCAGCGGCGCCTCGGTGCCCGACATCCTGGTCCGGGAGCTGCTGGACCGCCTGGCCGGGTACGGCTACGGCGACGTGTCCCTGGTGACCACCGCGGACGAGACCCTGACCTTCTCGCTGCCCAAGGAGCTGCGCCGCGACCTGCGCGCCGAGTAGCGGGACCCAACGGCGAAGGGGGCCCGGACCATGCGGTCCGGGCCCCCTTCCGTACGTCGTCGGGCGTCCCCCTCAGGAGTCCCCGGCCGGCTCCTCCGCGGCCCCTGCCCCGTCGCCCCCCTCGGCGTCCGTCTCCAGCCCGCCCGCGAAGTGCGCCAGCTCGTCCAGGTCGGCCGGGCCGGCCACCACCAGCGTGTACCCGTCCTCGCGCAGGACCAGGGCCGACCAGTCCTCGGACTCGTAGTGCTCCCACTCCCGGCCGCCGACCGCGACCGTGCCGGTCTCCTCCGCCCCCCTGGAGCGGTCCGCCACCACCGCGTCGGGGTCGCCGTCGCTCTGGGTGAACATCACGTGGCTGTCGGCGGCGGTGGCGAACCCCACACTCCACTCGACCGGTCCGGCGGTCTCCAGGGTCGAGCTGGTGGGCGTCCACCCCTGCTCGGCGAGGTCGTCCGCGGGCATCGTCACCGGGTAGTCGGCGCTCCCGCGCAGCACCTCGGCCTCGGGCCGGTAGTCCACGGACGGGATGTTCTCCCCCGATCGCGTGGAGACCACGAACGCCAGCGCCAGGACGATGGCGATGATGACGCCCAGGGAGATGGCGTAGTTCTTGAAGGTCGCGCTGGACCGGCTGTACTCACTCATGACGGTTCCAGCTTGCCGCAGGTCGCGGCCCGCTCCGACCCGGGGTGCGGTTACCGACCCGGCCCCGCGGGGCGGGTCGGGCGGGTCCGGCGCGCCGGGCGGGGCCTCACGGCCGGTCGTCGTCGCGGCGCAGCGGCTGGAGCTGGTCGAGCAGCCGGGTGATGTCGTCGGCCAGGCGCAGGGAGTCGGCGTCGTCGCGGTTGACCACCTCGGCGACGGCCAGCAGCATCGCGCCGCTCACCACGATCAGCAGCGCCTCGTCCACCGGCTCGTCGGCCTTGCGGTACAGGGCGACGTTGCGGTCGGTCCACTGGGTGAGCCGGGCCCGCAGTTGGTACTCGAAACCGGGCGGGCCGTCACCGCTGAAGAACAGGCGTGTGGTCTCCCTCTCCTCGATGCAGCCGAGCAGGTAGGCGCGGGCGGCGATGTTCATCAGCCGGGTGGGGTCGCTCTCGCCGCGGGCCCGCGCGTCCACCACCGCCTGGTGGGTGCGCTCCTGCTGCCGCTGCTGGAACTCCTCGTACAGGGCGAGGTAGAGGTCGGCCTTGCCGGTGAAGTGGTGGTAGAGGCTGCCCACGCTGGCACCGGCGACGGCCACGACCTCGCTGACCCCGGCCTTGGCGAAGCCCACCGTGCGGAAGACCTGGGCGGCGGCCTTGAGCAGCGCGGTACGCGTCGCCGCGCCGCGCGGGGAGACCCGGGTCGGCCGGTCCGTCTTTTCCACTGTCATGCCTCACTCCCGTCCGGATCACGCCAGCGTAGACCTTACGCTTCCGACCGGACACGGGAGCGTGCCCGCCGAGGCGGCCGATCATGCCGGGTGACTACCCTAAGACGTGAATCCCACCCTGTCCCCGACGGAAGGCACCTTCCCATGTCACAGGCCGGCGGTCCCACCGCGCCCGACCGCAACCTCGCCCTCGAACTGGTCCGTGTGACCGAGACCGCGGCGCTGGCGGCCGCCCGCTGGGTCGGCAAGGGCGACAAGAACGGAGCCGACGGCGCGGCCGTGCGCGGCATGCGGCACATGATCAGCACCGTGTCGATGAACGGCACCGTCGTGATCGGCGAGGGCGAGAAGGACAACGCCCCGATGCTGTACAACGGCGAGCGCGTCGGCGACGGCGGCGGACACGACTGGGACGTGGCGGTCGACCCGATCGACGGCACCACCCTGACCGCGATGGGCATGCCCAACGCGATCGCCGTCATCGCGCTGAGCCCGCGCGGTTCGATGTTCGACCCGTCCGCCGTGTTCTACATGGAGAAGCTGGCCACCGGCCCCGAGGCCGCCGACGTGGTGGACATCGCCGCGCCCGTGGCCGACAACATCCGCGCGGTGGCGCGGGCCAAGGGCAAGTCGCCGCAGGACGTGACGGTCGTCATCCTCAACCGCCCGCGCCACGAGCAGATCGTCAAGGAGGTCCGCGACGCGGGCGCCCGGATCAAGTTCATCAGCGACGGCGACGTGGCGGGCGCGATCATGGCGGCCCGCGCCGGCACCGGCGTCGACCTGCTGCTGGGCATCGGCGGCACCCCGGAGGGCATCATCACGGCCTGCGCGATGAAGTGCCTGGGGGGCGTCATCCAGGGCCGCCTGTGGCCCAAGGACGACGCCGAGCGGGCCAAGGCCGTCGACGCCGGGCACGACCTGGACCGGGTGCTGTACACCGACGACCTGGTCTCCTCCGACGACGTGTTCTTCGCGGCGACCGGGATCACCGACGGCGAACTGGTCGGCGGCGTGCGCTACGAGTCCTCGCGGGTCATCACCGACTCGCTGGTGATGCGCGGCCGCAGCGGCACCGTCCGCCAGGTGCTCAGCGAGCACCGGCTGAGCAAGCTGTCGGCCTACAGCGGCGTGGACCTGACCTCCGCCCCGCAGGCCTGACGGCCGCCCCCACCCCCGGCGGGTGGTCGGAGGACGGGCCCCGGAACCCCGTCGCACCGGCCACCCGTGTCACATGTCGCGCGGGAGTTCCCCCCTCCCTGTGAGAACCGCGGCGGGGGGAGGCGGCATCTGAAAGTTCGTTGGCAGCGCGGACACCGCGCCTGTGAGAAATCCGTCGGAGGTCCGATGTCCTACCCCGATCCCCCCCGGCAGCCCCAGTGGCAGCCGCCGAACCAGCCCGGGGGCCCCGTCCCCGGGCAGCCTCCGGCGCCCGGCGCCGTGCCCCCCGGCGTGTCCGGACAGCAGTACGCCGGCCCGGGCGGACCCGGCTTCCCCGGCGGTCCCGGTGGTCCCGGTGGTCCGGGCGGACCCGGCTTCCCCGGCGGACCGGTGCCGCCCGGGGCCCCGCGCAAGCGCAACCGCTGGCTCATCCCGGCCGCGGCCGGCACCGCCGTCGTGGTGATGGCCGGGACCGTGTGGGCCACGGTGTCCCTGGTCTCCTTCGGCGGCCCGCAGCCGGAGGAGGTGCTGCCCGGCAGCTCCATCGCCTTCGGCAAGGTCGACCTGGCGATCGACGGGTCGCAGGCGATCGAGCTGCTGGAGTTCGTCGACCGCCTCCCCGCCGAGGTCGTCGAGGAGACCGGGAGCCCCGACGGGGACATGACCGAGTTCTTCGCCGAGACGTTCGTGGACGCGTTCCCCGACAGCGCCCCGAGCCAGGACCGGGTCGAGGAGTGGATCGGCCAGCGCGCGGGCTTCTCGGTGTGGCCGGCCTCCGGCGAGGCCGAGCTGGAGGAGGGGGCGGGGGTCGCCCTCGCCATCGCCCTGGCCGTGGAGGACCCGCGCATGGCGGAGGAGGACTTCGCCGACATCGCCGCCGCCGAGGAGGACATCTTCTACTCGGTGGACGGCGACTACGTCGTCTTCACCCACTCCCAGGCCGCCCTGTCCGACCTGGAGGCGCAGGTACAGGAGCACGGGTCGCTGGCCGACGCCGACGTCTTCTCCGACGACATCGCGGGCGTCCCCGACGGCAGCCTGGCCCTGGCCTGGGCCGACCTGGGCGCGGCGATGGAGATCGAGTCGTTCGCCAACGAGTTCTCCGCCGACCTGGCCGCGGAGCCGGCCGACTTCTCCGGCCGGGCGACCGCTTCGGTGCGCGTGGACGGCGAGTACCTGGAGGCGCGGATGGACGCCTTCGCGTTCGAGGTCAACGAGGCCGACCTGTCATGGCTGGCGGAGACCCCGGGCGAGAGCGTGGCGGCGCTGGGCTCGCTGCCGGACGACACGGTGATGGCCCTGGGCGCCAGCGGGCTGGACCAGGCGCTGATCGACGCCTACAACAACGACGAGATCCCGCTCTTCAGCAGCTCCGGCCAGCAGCAGGAGTTCGAGCGCGAGTTCAACGGCATGGGCGTCTCCATGCCGGAGGGCATCAGCGACCTGCTGGGCTCCTCGACCGCGTTCGGCGTCACCGGGATCAGCCTGGACGACTTCTTCGGCGGCTACGGCGGCGAGCAGTTCTCGTTCCAGTACCGGGCGGTGGGCGGTGACGAGGCCGTCATCGGCGACTTCGTCGAGGCCATGGTCGCCGACCCGTACTCCACTCCCCCGGGCGTCTCCTCCGACGGCGACGCCGTGGTGGTCTCCCAGGGCAGCAGCGGCACCGGCCGCCTGTCCGACGACCCCGTCTTCCAGCAGACCATGCAGGAGATGGACGAGGCGATCGTGGCCGGGTACTTCGACATGCGCCAGGTCCTGACCCCGGAGGACGTGCAGGCCCCCGAGGAGTGGGGCGCGCTCGGCCTGGCGCTGAGCGTCACCGACGAGGGGCAGCGCAGCAGCGTCGAACTGCGCTGGGCCCCCAGCGCGGGCTGACCGGGACCACGCACAGGGGGGAGCGGCCGCGGGCCGCTCCCCCCTTCGCGCTCTCCCGGTCAGGTGACCACGCGGCGGCGCATCTGCGACCCGGCGAGGAACCACATGAGCACGATGAACGCCAGCAGCACCCCGACGTGCAGCAGCGCCGCCCCGGCGGACAGGCCGCCGAAGACCGAGCCGCGGATGAGCTCCACCGCGTGGTAGAGCGGGTTGGCCACCGCCAGCCCCTGGACCCAGTCCGGCAGCTCGGTGAGCGGGAAGAACGTGCCCGCCACCAGGAACAGCGGTGTGAACAGGCCGCTGAACACGTAGTCCATGGACCGCACCGAGTTGATCACCGCCGAGATCCAGATCCCGAACAGGGCGAAGGCGAACCCGGCGAAGAACGCGATGAACGGCACCAGCAGGCCGCCCCACCCGGGCCGCAGCCCGAACCCCATGGCGACCAGCAGCGGCACGCACCCGTAGACGCCCGAGCGCATCGCCAGCCACAGGGCCTCGCCGGTGACGAGCTCGCGCACGTCGACGGGGGCGGCGAGGATGCCCTCGTAGGTGTGCAGGAAGCGGCGCTTGATGAAGGTGTTGATGACGGCGGGCATCATCGACTGGAACATCACCGACACCGCGACGATGCCGGTGCCCAGGAAGTCGATGTAGCTGAAGCCCGCCAGGGTCCCGATGAGCGCGCCCATGCCGAACCCGAAGCAGAGCAGGTACAGGGTGGGCTCGACGACGGCGGCGAAGGTGGTGGCCCGCCAGGACCGCCCGTAGAGGATCCACTCGCGGGCGACGACGCCCAGGACGGCGTCGGCCTCGAACCGGCCGGGCCGGGCGTGCTCGTCGGGGCGGGCGTCCTCCCGGTCGCGCAGCCGCCGGGCGTCGGCTTGGTCGGTGCTCATTCCACGTTCTCCCCGGTCAGGGTGACGAACACGTCCTCCAGGTTGCTCGCGCGGCGCAGCGGCACGGGGAGCAGGTCCCGGAGCGACTGCGGGAGCTCCTCGGCACGCAGGACCGAAACGGTGGTACCGGTGCGCCGGGTGGTGAATCCGTGGTTTCTGATGCGTCCCTCCAGGGCGTCGATGCCCTCCCCGTCGGGGAGGTACTCCTCCACGGTGGTGCCCGCGTACTTGGCGACCAGGTCGGTGGGCGTACCGCGTTCGATGATGCGTCCGGCGGCCATCAGGGCCACCTCGTCGGAGAGCCGCTCGGCCTCCTCGATGTAGTGGGTGGACATGAGCACCGTGGCGCCCTCCTGGCGCAGCGCGTCGATGACGCCCCACAGGTCCTGGCGGACCTGGGGGTCCAGGCCCACGGTGGGCTCGTCCATGAGGACCAGCTCGGGTCGGTGCAGCAGGGCGCGGACGATGAGGAGCCGGCGCCGCATGCCCCCGGACAGGTCCTCCACCACGGTGTCGCCGCGGTCGGAGAGCTGGGCGATGCGCATGGCCCGGGCGATGGCCTCGCGCCGGCGGGCGCGGGGCACCCGGTACAGGAACGAGAACATCCGGAGGTTCTGCTCGACGGTGAGCTCCTCGTCGAGGTTGTCGTGCTGGGGCACGACGCCCATTCGGGCGCGGGCCCACTTGGACTCGGCGGGGATCTCGTGGCCGAGGATGCGGATCTCGCCCTCGTCGGCCATGGACTGGGCGGTGAGCATCTTCATGGTCGTCGACTTGCCGGCGCCGTTGGGGCCCAGCAGGCCGAGCACGACGCCCTGGGGAACCTCCAGGTCGAGGCCGTCGACCGCGGTGAAGGATCCGAAACGCTTGACGACTCCGCGCAGGTGCAGGGCGGGGACGTCCGCGGCGGCCGACGCCGCCGCGCGGTCCGGGGTGTGGAGACCGGGTTCGGAAGAGGTCATGGGGCCCACGGTAGGTCGTGGGTGTGACGGAAATCCACGGATTTTACGCGCCGCCGGGGGCACGGTGCCCGAAAAGGGAGGCCCTGCCCGCGGGCGGCGCGGCAGCGCCCCGGGACACC
This sequence comes from Nocardiopsis sp. NPDC057823, assembly GCF_042797335.1. Lineage (NCBI taxonomy): Bacteria > Bacillati > Actinomycetota > Actinomycetes > Streptosporangiales > Nocardiopsidaceae > Nocardiopsis > Nocardiopsis sp. NPDC057823. The sequence continues at coordinate 393,908 of NZ_JBHVLR010000004.1, forward strand.
GGTCCGCACCCCTTCACGGAGAATTCCGGCAGCGCCGGAACACCGTTCCACCTCCCCCTTCCCGGCCACGGCGGGCCGGTCGGCGGGCGGTCGAGCGGTCGGCCGAAAAGGGATCCGACCATTGCCCGGAACACCCGGAGAAAAACGGACGTCCGCTTTTCCCGGGAAAATCCCCGCCTTTCACGGAGACATACGGACCGCGGCCTTTCCCGCCGTCCGGACGGCCCGGAGGCCCGGGGCCCCGGCCCGCCCGGCGGGTGTCCCGCCTCACCCGGAAAATCCGTTGCCCCGCCCCGGACCGCGGCCTACCATCGACGGCGACCTTGCAACGACGGACACCGAGGGACCCTCCCCGGTGAAGGGGAGAGTGTCTTGATGACCCGGAACGCGCCGAGCGCGCCTCACCAGAACCGGAACGCCCGCTCCGACCGGAGCCGCTGACCCGACCACCGAGTAGCGCTCGGCCTGCTCCCGCTGACCCGTTCCACCTCCAGCGAGGAGTTCCTCCGGTGTCCACCACCGAACCGAGCCCCACCCTGCGCACCGCCACCTTCACCTGCGTGCGCTGCGGCCTCACCGTCTCCGCCCTCGATCCCGACGGGCGCGGGCGCGACCACTGCCCCAGCTGTCTGAGCTCCCGGCACACCGTCGACCGCGTCGACGGCGGGGCCTCCGACTGCGGCGGGCGGATGGTGCCCATCTCCATCGCCGTGCCGCGCAGCGGCGCCTGGGTCCTCATCCACCGGTGCACCCGGTGCGACGAGCTGGCCGAGGCGGCCGTCGCCGCCGACGACAACCACCTCGTGCTCATGCGCATCGCGGTCCGGCCGCTGGCCGACCCGCCCTTCCCGCTCGACCTGTTCGGGGAGGTGTGACGTGGCACGACGCAACCGGGACCGCCGCGAACGGCGGCCCCAGCGGCCCAAGACCGTCCTGCACGCCCACGGCGAGGCGGGCCGGGCCGGGTCGTTCCGCTGCGCGGGCTGCCGGCTGGAGGTGCCCGCGACCGCTCCGGGCACCTCCCACCGCAACCACTGCCCGCACTGCCTGACCAGCCTGCACGTGGACCTGCGGGTCCCGGGCGACCGGGCCGCGGACTGCCGCGGCCCGATGTCCGCGGTGAGCATGGCCAGCCGCGCCGACGGCGAATGGATGCTGGTCCACCGCTGCGCCCGCTGCGGTGAGCTGAGCGTCAACCGGATCGCGGGCGACGACAACGCCCGCGCCCTGGTGCGGCTGGCGGTCCGCCCGCTGGCCGGGGCGCCGTCGGGGTTCGCTTCCGTGGCCCGCGACGCCCTGGTCCGGCTGTGAGCGCGGGTCCCGGACCCGGTCAGCCCCGCAGGGGCTCGAACGGGTCCGGGACCGCGCCGGTCCACCGGTGCAGTCGGGCGACGCCCGTCTCCAGGGTGGTCCCGCCCTCCTCCCGGCGGCCGCGTTCGACCACGTAGAAGCGGCCGTCGCCGAGGGAGGCCAGTCCGTACGGCCCCCCGCTCACCGGCCAGCCGGACACCCCGGAGGGCTCGTGGACCTCGCCTCCCCGGCTCAGGTGCAGCAGCCACCCCCGCTCGTCCCGGGCCTGGCCCCGGATCGGGCCGTGCACGGGGCGGCGGGACCCGTCGACGACGTACAGCGAATGGTTGGGGAAGTCCGGCTTCACCCCGTTGTAGACCGCCATGTACCAGTCGCCGGTGGCCGCGTCGTACTCCAGGTTCTGCACCCCGTAGGTGGTGTTGCCGGTGTACACGAAGTACTTGCCCTCGGGGCGGCGGGGGCCGCTGGTGTGCGGGTCGTCCTGGTCCAGGGGGCGGTCCAGGCCGCGCCAGCGGGACACGTCGTACTGGAGCAGCACCTGGTGGTCGTTGTCCCCGCGGTCGGCGTTGGAGTACACGCCGTAGGCGACGGTCAGCATCGTCCGCCCGCCGGGGCGGCCGAACTCGGGGCCGAAGGAGACGCCGTCGATGCCGCTGCACCCGTACCGGTGGTCGGCGGTGTCGGCGACGTTGCCGTCGAAGACGCCGTCGCCGTCCATGTCGGCGGTGTAGTCGGCGGCGACCTCCTCCAGGTGGACGGTGGTGAGCACGCCGTCGTCCTCCGCGTCCATGCCCACCCGGGTGATGCGCTCGGGGTCGAAGACGGCGATGTAGAACGCCTCCGCCGCCTTGTACTCCAGGGAGCCGTAGACCCGGCCGTCGCGTTCGTCGACGTCGAGGTCGCCCAGGTGCCCGGTGAGCCCGGTGACGGTGCCGACGACCGTGCCGGACAGGTCGGTCTTGACGAGGGTGTCGGTGAAGGAGAAGTACATGTGCCCGCGTTCGGGGTCCAGGCCGATGCCCTGGACGTGCCCGGAGTCCCAGGCTCCGCCGTCCACCGAAGCCGGGAGTTCCGCGGCGGCGGCCGCGGCGGCGGTGGCGGTGTCGGCCGGGGGTCCCGCGGGAGCGGGTTCGGCGGCGGCCGGGGCGGTGGCGGCCAGTGCCGCCAGTGCCGCTCCCAGGGCCACCGCCCGGTGGGTCGGGGTCTTCCACGTTCCGGTCGCGCGCATGGGGGGTCTCCGTCCTCCGCGTCCGTACTCGCAGCAACGGACCGGATGCTAGGAGTGCCCGGTGAACCGGGCGCGGGCGGCCGGGCGTCGGTGTGGGGAACAGCGCGCGAACCCGTACCGGCGCCGGGGACCCCGGTCGTCTAGGGTTGGCGGTGTGAGCGAGCGGATCCCCCCTGAACGGCTGCGGGCCTCCCACAGCGACCGCGAACGGGTGCTGAAGGTACTGCGCGAGGCCGCCGCGGACGGGCGCCTGGACCTCGACGAGTTCCAGGAGCGCTCGGACAGGGCCCAGGAGGCCAGGACCCTGGGCGAGCTGCCGCCGCTCACCGCCGACCTGCTGCCCGCGCAGGAGCAGCCCATCCGCCTGGATCACCAGCCCGCCTTCGGGGTGTTCGGCACGGCCGTCCGCAAGGGGCGGTGGGTCGCCTACCCCGGCGACCTGGCCCTGGCCGTGGCGGGCCGGGTCGAGGTGGACATGCGCGAGGCGCTGCTGCTGCGCGGCCACCACCGGATGACCGTCACCGCGGTGCTGGGCCGGGTGGAGATCCTGGTGCCCGACGGGGTGGAGGTGCGCGTCAACGGCCGCTCCGTGCTGGGGCTGCGGAGCACCACGGCGCGGAGGTCGGACCTGTCCGATCCCCCGGTCCTGGAGATCAACGGGTTCTGCCTGCTGGGCACCGTCCGGATCAGGGCGCCCCGGCGGCCCTTCCTCACCCGGTTGCGGCGGCGCGAACGGCGTCCCGGCATCGGGTCCTGACCTGCCCCGATGTCAACATGATGCGCGTAACACCGCCTTGGCGGGGTGAGGTGGCGGTGTGCCCCCGTGCGTCTGGCAGGCTGGGATTCACAGGTTTTCCCAGGAGAGTGTGGTAGCCAATGAGTGAGTTCCGCATCGAGCACGACTCGATGGGTGAGGTCAAGGTCCCGGCCGACGCCAAGTGGCGTGCCCAGACCCAGCGCGCCGTCGAGAACTTCCCGATCTCGGGGCAGGGGCTGGAGGGCGCCCACATCGCCGCCCTGGGCCAGATCAAGGCCGCCGCCGCCAAGGTCAACGCCGAGCTGGGCGTCATCGGCGACGACCTGGGCAAGGCGATCCGCGAGGCCGCCCTCGAGGTCGCCGACGGCAAGTGGGACTCCGAGTTCCCGATCGACGTGTTCCAGACCGGTTCGGGCACGTCGAGCAACATGAACACCAACGAGGTCATCGCCACCATCGCCAAGGAGCGGACCGGCCTCGACGTCCACCCCAACGACCACGTCAACGCGTCGCAGTCCTCCAACGACGTCTTCCCCTCCTCCATCCACATCGCCGCCACCTCCGCGGTGATCAACGACCTGATCCCGGCGCTGCGCCACCTGGAGGGCGAGCTGACCCGCAAGTCCGTCGAGTTCGCCTCGGTGGTCAAGAGCGGTCGCACGCACCTGATGGACGCCACCCCGGTCACCCTGGGCCAGGAGTTCGCCGGGTACGCCGCCCAGGTCCGCTACGGCGTCGAGCGCCTGGAGGCCTCCCTGCCCCGGGTGGCCGAGCTGCCGCTGGGCGGCACCGCCGTGGGCACCGGCATCAACACGCCGGAGGGCTTCTCCGCCCGGGTGATCGCCGAGATCGCCGCGCACACCGGCCTGCCGCTGACCGAGGCCCGCGACCACTTCGAGGCCCAGGGGGCCCGCGACGGCCTGGTCGAGCTGTCCGGCCAGCTGCGGACCATCGCGGTCGGCTTCGCCAAGATCGCCAACGACGTCCGCTGGATGGGCTCGGGCCCGACCACCGGCCTGGGCGAGCTGTTCCTGCCCGACCTCCAGCCGGGCTCCTCGATCATGCCGGGCAAGGTCAACCCGGTGCTGTGCGAGGCCGTGCTCCAGGTGTCCTCGCAGGTCGTCGGCAACGACGCCGCGGTGGCCTTCGGCGGCGCCAGCGGCAACTTCGAGCTCAACGTGCAGCTGCCGCTGATCGCCCGCAACGTGCTGGAGTCGATCCGCCTGCTCGCCAACGTCTCGCGGGTGTTCGCCGACCGCTGCGTCGCCGGGATCGCCGCCAACGAGGAGCAGTGCCGCACCTACGCGGAGTCCTCCCCGTCGATCGTCACGCCGCTCAACCGCTACATCGGCTACGAGGAGGCCGCCAAGGTCGCCAAGCAGTCGCTGAAGGAGAAGAAGACCATCCGCCAGGTGGTCCTGGAGCGCGGCTACATCGCGGACGGCAAGCTCACCGAGGAGCAGCTCGACGCCGCCCTCGACGTCCTGAAGATGACCAACTCGCAGTAGCGCCGCCGGGGTCCCGGGGCCGGGGGTCCCCGCCCTCCGGGACGCCGGACACGACGGCACCGGTCACCCGAGGTGACCGCGGGGCACCCCGCCGGGCGGGGTGCCCCGTCATGTGTCCGCGCCCTCCCCGGGGAGGGCGCGGGAAGGTGACACTTCCGTTCCGATGCCCACTGTTCAGGAACCTTCCCCATTCGGGAGGCGTCGGACATTCTTGACAGAGCACCCGTGAGCACGAGCCCGCGTCCGAGAGGGCAGTACATGTCGAGTAACAGCGACAGTGAGCGCATCGTCGCGAACCGTTACATCCTGCGCCGAGAACTCGGCCGGGGTGGCATGGGAGTGGTCTGGGAGGCGTTCGACCCCTCCCTGGACCGGACGGTCGCGATCAAACAGGTGCTCCTGCCCGATCACTTCACCGACGAGGAGCGCGCCGACGCCCACGCCCGGGTGCGCCGGGAGGCCCGGTCGGCGGCCCGGATCTCGCACCCCTCCGTGATCACCATCCACGACGTGTTCGACTTCGAGGGCGACCCGTGGGTCGTGATGGAGCTCGTCGAGGGCGGCTCCCTCCAGGACATGCTCGAACAGCGCGGCGCCCTGGACGTGGAGACCACCGCGACCATCGCCGAGGCCCTGCTCAAGGCGGTCCAGGCGGCCGACGCCGCCGGGGTCCTGCACCGGGACATCAAGCCCGGCAACATCATGATGTCCGCCGACGGCCGGGTCATCCTCACCGACTTCGGCATCGCCACGATGGAGGGCGGGCCGAGCATCACCCGCACCGGGGCGCTGATCGGGTCCCCCGAGTACATGCCGCCCGAGCGGTTGGAGGGCGGCCCCGCCGAGCACCGGGGCGACCTGTGGAGCATCGGCGTGACGCTGTTCGCCACGGTGGAGGGGCTCTCGCCCTTCCGCCGCGACTCCATCACCGCGGCCATCGCCGCGGTGCTGGGCTCCCCGCTGCCCCCCATGCGCAGGGCGGGCCGGCTCACCCCGGTGATCGCCGGCCTGCTGGAGCGCGACCCCGACCGGCGGCTGACCGTGGACGGTGCGCTGGCCCTGCTCGACGAACGCGGCGGGGCGGACGCCGCCGCGGCGTACGCCGGCGGCCACTTCCCGGGTCCCGGCCCGGCCTCCGACAGCGGTCCGGTGGCGGCGGCGAGCGGCGGGTACCCGAGCGGTCCCGTCCCCGGCCCGGGGAGCGGGTACCCCAGCGGTCCGATCCCCGGCGGCCCGGTCGGCGGCCACCCCAGCGGCCCCGTCACGGGACCGACCGGCGGCCACCCGGCCGGCCCCGGCCCGGGGGCGACCAGCGGCCCCCTGAGCGGACCGCACCCGGGCATGGGCGGCCCGAGCGGCCCGCACACCCCGCCGCGCCCGTTCCCGCCCCACGGCCCGACGACCCCGGGCACCCCCTTCGGCCCCTCGCGGCCGCAGCCGTCCTTCGCCTCGCACAGCGGCGGCCACGGCCCGGGCCACGGCGGCCCCACCGGCGGGCAGGGCACCCTGGCGCCGCCCCGGCCCCCGGCGCGGTCCTCCGGCGGTGTGAACAAGCTGCTCATCGGCCTGGGCTGCGGCGTCCTCGCGCTGGTGCTCATCGCGGTGGTCGCGGTGGGCGGCATGCTGTTGTCGAACGGCGGCGGGGAGGACCCCGCCCCGCAGGCCGACCCGTCGGAGAGCGCGCTCCCCGGCGAGCAGAGCGCCCCCGTGGAGCCCACCCCCTCGAACGTGCCCGACGACGCCGGGGACGACCAGGACGGCCCGCCGTCCTACGAGGAGATGGAGACCTTCGAGTCCCAGTGGTTCGACGTGGACTACCCCGAGACCTGGTCGGTGGACGACAGCAGGATCGACGAGAGCCTCGTCGTGTTCGTCGCCCCCGGGTCCGACCACCAGGTGTGGGTCGCCGGGTGGACCGAGGAGGAGTTCACCGGGACCAGCGCCGAGTACCTGGAGGAGACCAAGGGCGGCACCGACGTCGAGGGCGATGTGACCACCGACTACCTCCAGCTCAACCTGCACGAGTTCGGGGAAGACGAGTACGAGGACGGCTGGGACGTCGCGCTGGTCCGGTCCAACCTCACCAATGACACGTGGCCGAGCCCGGCCCGCCGCTTCTGGGCCTACGCGGTCAGCATGGACCACCAGGGCGAGCGGGTGTTCTACATGGTCACGGTCAACGTGCCGCGCGGCGACTCGGGCTACTACGAGGAGCTGCCCGGCGAGGTGATGGACTCGTTCGAGCCGCACCTGTGACCGGTGCCGGACACCGCGACGGCCCCCGGCGATCGCCGGGGGCCGTCGTGCGCGTCGGGATCAGTACCAGCCGACGGACTGGGAGTGGGCCCAGGCACCGCAGGGGGTGCCGTAGCGGCCCTTGATGTAGTCGATGCCCCAGGCGATCTGGGTGGCGGGGTTGGTCTGCCAGTCCGAGCCGTGGGACGCCATCTTGCTGCCGGGAAGCGCCTGCGGGATGCCGTAGGCGCCCGAGCTGGGGTTCTCGGCCAGGTGGTTCCAGTTGCTCTCCTTCTGCCAGAGCGGCTGGAGGCAGTCGGTGAACTCGCTCTCGGGCCAGCCCTCGGCGAGGACCATGTCCAGGGCCAGGCCCTGGGCGTCGCCCGTGAAGACGGGGGTCTCGGGCTCCTCGGGCTCCTCCTCGATGTCCTGGGCCTCGGAGGCGGTGGTCTGGGTCCGGGCCCCGACGGCGGCGTCGCGCTCGGCGCGGGCCTCGTCGCGGGCGGCCTGGAGTTCTTCCTCGGTCGGCTGCTCGGAGGACGAGAAGAAGTCGTCCTCGACGGCCTCCTCGGCGGGGGCCTCCTCGTCCGGGAGGGCGGCGCTGGCCGCCACCTCCGGGTCGACGCCCTCGTCCGCGAACGCGGAGACGGCGAACGTCGCGCCCGCGACGAGGGTGGCCGCACCGATGGCCGCCGTACTGCGCAGCGACATGCGGTTGAGTAACACGGTTACCTTTCCCAAGAGGGGGTCATGGGGCGGGAAAGCCCTATTAATACCAGTTGTTCGCCTGGGAGTGGGCCCACGCACCGCACGGGGTGCCGTAGCGGCCCTTGATGTAGTCGATGCCCCAGGCGATCTGGGTGGCGGGGTTGGTCCGCCAGTCCGAGCCGTGGGACGCCATCTTGTCGCCGGGGAGCGACTGGGGGATCCCGTAGGCGCCCGAGCTGGGGTTCTCGGCCAGGTGGTTCCAGCCGCTCTCCTTCTGCCACAGCGGTTCGAGGCAGTCGGTGAACTCGCTCTCGGACCAGCCCTCGGCGAGGACCATCTCCAGGGCGATCTCCTTGGCCGACCCGGCGGGGACCGGGGTGCCGGAGCCGCCGGAGGATCCGCTGTCCCGCGGCTCGGGGTCGGGCTCGGGTTCGGGCTCCTCGAGGATGTCGGAGGCCTGCGCGTCGCCGCTGAGGACCGCGTCGCGCCCGGCCTGCTCGGCGGACTCGCGGGCCTGTTCGAGGTCCTCCTGCCGGCGCTGCGGGTCTGCGGCGGCCGGGGTCTGGAAGAAGTCGTCGTCCTCCTGGGCGGTCGGGACCGGGGAGGGCTCCGGCGGCAGGGCCGCCGAGGCCGCGTCACGGGGGTCGGGGGTCCCGGAGTCGGCGAAGGCCGCGACACCGAAGGTGCCCGCGGCGACCAGGACCGCGGCGCCTGCGGCGCCCGCGTAACGCAACTGAATCCGTGGGAGTGGCAAGATCGCCCTTTCGCGTAGACGGCCGCACGCGCCTACGGGACGCCCGGCCGGGCCGGGGCCGCGCGCGTGCGGTGGATCTCCGCCGTCGGCCTCGGGGCCGGGAGAGAAGGGGGGCGGGCGCGATCGCGCTCCGCCCGCACGGCGGGTCCGCACGGTGGGGGTGCTCTGTGCAGCGGATTCAGCCTGCACCATCATTACGACCACGTAACACCGTAGATACTGTGGCTTGACTCACATCACGTAACGTGTCCGCATTGCCGGGCTCTGACCTGTACTGGGACACGGAGAGTCAAGGGGTGACCAAGGGGACTCCAAGGAGTGGGCGTTCCCACTCCGGCCGCGGCCCCCGGATCCGGGTCCGGACTGAGTACGCGTACGGATGTGCCCGGCCCGGTCCCGGGGACAGGATGGCCAACATGGACGTCAACGCATCCCCGCCGCCCGCAGCAGGGCCGTCCCTGCGCTGCCCGGACTGCCGCTCCCCGCTGGCGGCCGGGTCCGCGGCCTGCGCCCGGTGCGGACTGCTGCTCACCGGCCCGCTCGCCCAGCGCCTGTGGGAGGTCGACACCGAGATCGGCCGGGCCGACGAGCACCTGAGACGCCTGCGCAGCGAACGCTCGGGGCTGCTGCACGCGCTGCGCGCGGCCTCCCGCCGGGCGGCCGCCGTCCCCCCGGCCGCCGGTCCCGTACCGCCCGCGGCCCATCCGGCGGCCGTCCCCGCCGCCGCACCGCACGCCGCCGTGCCGCCCCGGCCGGACGGCGAGATGCGCCGCCGCTCCGCCCAGAACGTCATCCTCGGCCTGGGCGGCCTGCTCGTCGGCATCTCGGCCCTGGTGTTCGCGATCTGGACGTGGAGCGACATGGGCACCGGCACCCGGGCCCTGGTGCTCGGGGCGACCACGCTCGCGTTCGCCCTGGTCGCCGTGCCGCTGTACCGCCGGGGCCTCCAGGCCACCGCCGAGACCTTCGGCGTGCTGGCCGCCGTGCTGCTGGGCATCGACGCGCTGGCGCTGTGGCTGCTCATGCCCGAACGCCTGCCCGAGGGCCCCGGCTACTCGGCCGGGGCGCTGGCCGGCATCGCCGCGCTGACGGCCCTCTACCCGCTGCTGGTGCCGCTGCGCGCGCCCCGGATCATCGCGGCACTGGCCGCCCAGCCGGTGCCGCTGCTGCTGCTCTTCGCCCTGCCGCTGGACGACCCCTTCCCCTGGATCCTGCCGGTCCTGGCCGCCACCGGGCTCGCCGACCTGGTCCTGGCCCGCGTGACCGCGCCCCTCGGCGAACACGCGCCGCGCAGGACGCTGACCGTGCTGTCGGTGGTCCTCGCCGTGCTCACCGCCGCCGTCTCCGCGCTGCTGGTCTTCGCCGTCACGGAAGCGGACCCGCCGGGCTGGTGGGGCCCGGCCCTGGCCCTGCTGCTGTCCGGGGCGACCTGGCTGGTCCTGGCGCGCGACCGCGCCAACGGCCGGATCGCCGCCCTCCCCGCCGTCGCCGCCCTGGTCCTGGTGCCGCTCGCCGCCGGTCCGGCGGTCCTGCCGGTGCTGCCCCGTCCGCCGGCCGGCGAACCGTGGAGCCTGCGCTCGGCGGACGTCCCGGCGACCACGGTGCTGGGCGTGGACGGCCCCGGCACCGCCTGGCCGGAGAGCCTGCCCTACCTGGCGGCGATCGCGGTCGGCGCGGCGCTGGCCGCCGGTGTGACGGCGCTGCTGCGCCGCGACCTGCTGCCGACGGTGGCGTTCCTGGCGGCCCCGCCGGTGCTGCTGGCCCCGCCGCTGCTGCTGGGCCTGCCGCACCCGGTCGCGGTCGCCTGGGCGCTGTGCCTGGGCGGGCTCCTGGTCCTGGGCACCGCGGCGATCCCCGCCCGCCCGTACGCCTGGGCGTCCGCCGCGGCCGGGGTGGCGACCCTGGTCACCGCCCTGCTGTGGTCCGCAGGGCTGTTCTGGACCTTCATGGCCGCGCTGCCGTGCGTGGGCCTGGTCGCCCTGGCCGCGCTGCTGCTCCTGCGCCACCGGTTCCCAGGCTTCGGGGCCCCGGCCGCCCCCGTTCCGCCCGGGACGGCGGTCCCCGTGCCGCCGGGCCGGGTCCTGTACGGCGCCGCCCTGGCCCTGTGGGCGGTGGGCCTGCCTGCCTGGGCCTCGGCGTGGGCCGCGCTGGGCGCCGGTGTGATGCCCGCGCAGGGCAGCTGGTGGACCGCCGCCGCGATCCTGCTCAGCGGGGTGACCGCGCTGCTGCTGGGCCGCACCTCCCCGCGCCCGGCCGTGCCGGGCGCCCCCGACGCCCGCACCGCCTTCACGGTGTTCGGGCTGCTGCTCCTGCCACTGGCCCTGGTGCTGGCGCCCCCGGGCGGCGCCCTGTGGAGCGGGGGCACCTCCCTGGAGGTCTGGAGCGCGCCGCCCGAGGTGATGCTCGAACCCGCGACCGAGGTGCTGGGGACCGCCGTCGCCGTCGGCCCGGGCACCGCGGCCGGGCTGCTGGTCGCCGGGGCGCTGGCCGTGGCCCTGGTCGGGGCCGTCGACCGCCGGTGGCTGCTGCCCGCCGCGGCGCTGGCGGCCCCGCCCGCGCTGGTCCCGCTGCCGGTGATGCTGGGCGCGCCGTTCGCCGTCGCCGTCCTGTGGGCCGCCGCGGTGGGCGCCCTGCTCGCCCTGGGCGCGGCCCTGGTCCGCGACCGCCTGGCGTGGGCGCCGGCGGTCACCGGCCCGCTGACCCTGGCGGCGGCGCTGTACTGGTCGCTGCCCGAACAGCACACGACGCTGCTCGTGGTCCTGCTGTCGGCGGGCGCCGCCCTGGGCTGCGCGCTGCTCTCCCGCCGGGCCGCCGCGCCCCGGCACCCGGCGGAGGCCCGGGCCCTGCCGCCCGTGCCGACCGCCGGGCCGGTGGCCGGCACCGCGGGGGCCGCCCCGGGCATCAGGATCGGCACGGCCTTCGGGGCGGCCCTGGGCACCGGGTTCCCGGCCGCGGCGGCGTGGGCGTTGTGCCTGGCGGGCGCCGCGGGTGCGGAGACCGGGGTTGCGGCCTGGTGGCTGCTCGCGGCGGTCCCCGTCCTGCTCGGGGCGACGGCGCTGGTGCTGGGCGAGGGCACGGACGCGCTCCCGCTCACCGCGGTCGGCCTGCTGCTGGGCGGCGCCGCCCCGCTGGTGGCCGGGACGACGGCGGCCACCGCCCTGGTCCCGGTCTCCTGGAACCACGGGGTGGCGGCGGCCGGAGCGGGCGCCCTGCTCGACCCCGCGTACGTGTTCCTGGGCCTGGGCGACCGGCCCGACCCGCTGGTGGCCCTGGGGGTCGTGGCGGCCGGCGCGGCCGCGGTCGGCGCCGCCTCCCTGGCCGCCCGCCGGTGGACCGGGCACACGGCCGCGCTGGCCGTCCCGCCCGCGCTGGTACCGGTGGCGGTGCTCGTCGGCGCGCCCTTCGCGGTGGCGCTGGCGGTGTCGGTCGCGGTCGGCGCGGGGCTGGCCCTGTGGTCGGCGCTGTCCCGGGACCGGTCCTTCTCCTGGCTGCCGGGGCTCACCGGCCTGCTGGTCCTGGCCCAGGCGCTGGGCTGGGCGCTGGCCGAACGGTACGCGACCATCGCCGTCCTGCTGGCCGTCGCGGCGCTGGGCTCGGCGGTGGCCGCGCCGGCCCGCACCGTCCCGCCCGCGGTGGCGGCGACGGCGGCGGCCACCGCGGCCACCGGCGGGTTCGCCTTCACGCTCGCCCTGGCCCTGGGCGCCCCGGCGGAGTACGCGGCGCTGGCACCCATCGCCCTGGTGGCGGGGGTGGCCGCCGCCGCGCCGCGGATGCGCTCTCCGCTGGTGGAGGCCGCCGAGGTCCCGGCCGCGCTGTGGGCGGCGGTGTCCGTGGCGGTCGCCGCGGTCCACGGCGCGCACGGCGGGATCACCGCCCTGGCGCTGGCGGTCGTCGGCGTGATCGCCTTGGCCACGGCGGTCCGGCCGGAGCGCCGGTGGGCCGCGGCGGTCGGCGCGCTGCTCATGCTCGCCGCCCTGTGGACCGCGCTGGCCGCGTGGGACGTGACCGTCCCCGAGGCCTACACCGTGCTCCCTGCCCTGGCCGCCCTGGTCGTCGGCTGGGAGTGGACCCGCAAGGCGGAGCGGACCCCGTCGAGCTGGGCGTCCCTGTCCGGCGGCCTGTGCCTGCTGCTCCTGCCCGGCCTGGGCATGGTGCTGGCCGGCGAGGACACGCTGTGGCGGGTGCCCGCGCTGCTGGCCGCCGCACTGGCCGTGGTCCTGTGGGGCCTGCGCCGACGCAGCCAGGCGGCGCTGGTCATCGGCGGCCTGACCCTGCTGGGCACGGCGCTGCGGGCGTTCGGCCCGCCGCTGTGGGACCTGACCCGGCTGCTGCCCAACTGGGTGCCGTTCGCGGTGATCGGCGCGCTGCTGCTGCTGATCGGCGCCCGCTACGAGGCGAGCCTGGAGCGGGTGCGCAGGCTCGGGCACTTCATCGGGGGCATGCGCTGACCGGCGGGCCGCTCCGACCGGGCCCCGGCTGACGCGGGCGGCCCGCTCCCGGCCGGGAGCGGGCCGCCGCCGTGCCCTGCGTCAGTTCTCCAGCATCTCCGTGACCAGGGCGGCGATCGGGGACCGCTCCGACCGGGTCAGCGTGATGTGCGCGAACAGCGGGTGCCCCTTGAGCTTCTCGATCACCGCGACGACACCGTCGTGGCGGCCGACCCGCAGGTTGTCGCGCTGGGCGATGTCGTGGGTGAGGACCACCCGCGAGTTCTCCCCCAGCCGCGACAGCACGGTGAGCAGGACCCCCCGCTCCAGCGACTGCGCCTCGTCCACGATGACGAACGCGTCGTGCAGCGACCGGCCGCGGATGTGGGTGAGCGGCAGGACCTCCAGCATCCCCCGGTCCACGACCTCCTCGATGACGTCCTCGCTGGTGACCGCGGACAGGGTGTCGTGCACCGCCTGCCCCCACGGGGTCATCTTGTCGTTCTCGGTGCCCGGCAGGTAGCCCAGCTCCTGGCCGCCGACCGCGTACAGCGGGCGGAACACCATCACCTTGCGGTGCTGGCGGCGTTCCAGGACCGCCTCCAGGCCGGCGCACAGCGCCAGCGCCGACTTGCCCGTGCCGGCCCGGCCGCCCAGGGAGACGATGCCCACCTCGGGGTCGGTGAGCAGGTCCAAGGCGACGCGCTGCTCGGCGCTGCGGCCGTGCAGGCCGAACACGTCGCGGTCGCCGCGCACCAGGCGCACCGACTTGTCCGGGCGGACCCGCCCCAGCGCCTTGCCGCGTTCGGAGACCAGCACCAGGCCGGTGTGGCAGGGGAGCTCGCGGGCCGCCTCGATGTCGGTGGCGCCGTGCTCGAACAGCTCCGACACCTGGTGGGCGGCCACGTCCAGCTCGGCCATGCCCGTCCACCCGTGCTCGATCGCCAGCTCGGCCCGGTACTCGTCGGCCGCCAGGCCGATCGAGGAGGCCTTGATGCGCATCGGCAGGTCCTTGCTCACCAGCACGACCTCGCCGCCCTCCTCCTGGAGGTTGCGGGCGACGGTCAGGATCCGGGTGTCGTTGTCGCCCAGCCGGAAACCGGCCGGGAGGATCTCCGGATCGCTGTGGTTGAGCTCGACGCGCACGCTGCCGCCGTCGTCGTTCACGGGGACCGGGACGTCCAGGCGACCGTTGGCGACCCGCAGGTCGTCCAGGAAGCGCAGCGCGTTGCGGGCGAAGTACCCGAGCTCCGGGTGGTGCCGCTTGCTCTCCAGCTCGGTGATCACCACCACGGGGATGACCACCTCGTGCTCGGCGAACCGGGTCAGGGCCAGCGGGTCGGCGAGCAGGACGCTGGTGTCGAGCACGTAGACGCGCCGTTCCGCGCCCGTCTCCGCAGAGGGGGCGATGGGGGACTGGGTGTCACGGCGATCGGTCGAGGAACTAGCCACTCGTTCTCCCCTTGGGCGCCGCGGGGGCGCCCCGCTGTCACGGGATCATGGAGGACCGGGACCAGGCCCCACAGGGCCGGGTCCGGCCCTCCTCGTTGACGTTCCGCGGTGGCGGAGGGGATCAATGAGCCGGGGCCTCCCGAACGGGTGGACGAACGCCACCCGCTTCTTCCGAAGCTACGCGTCCGCGAACCCGTTTTCCAGTCCGTTTCCGCCCCGCGGGGTGAACACCGTGTTAAGGGGCGATGCCGTGACGGGAGCCGGGGGTCAGGAACCGTAGCGCCGGTTGCGCGCGCCGTAGGAGCGCAGAGCGCGCAGGAAGTCCACCCTGCGGAAAGCCGGCCAGAAGACCTCGCAGAAGTAGAACTCCGAGTGCACGCTCTGCCACAGCATGAACCCGGACAGGCGCTGCTCCCCGGAGGTACGGATGAGCAGGTCCGGATCGGGCTGGCCGCGCGTGTAGAGATGCCGGGCGATGTCGGCGATGTCCAGGCGCTCGGCGAGCTCCTGGATACCGGTGCCCTTGGCCGCCTCCTCGTGGAGGAGCGACCGAACCGCGTCGGCGATCTCACGTCTACCTCCATACCCGACGGCGACGTTGACAACCAGGCCCGGGTTGCCGGATGTGGCCTCTTCCGCCTCCTTCAGGGCGCGGGCGGTCGACGCGGGGAGCACGTCCAGGGCCCCGACCGGCCGGGTGTTCCACCCCTCCTCGCGCAGCCGGGCGATGGTCTCCTCGATGATCTGCACGAGAGCGCCGAGCTCGGCCTCGTCGCGCGAGAGGTTGTCGGTGGACAGCATCCAGAGGGTGACGACCTGGACGCCGATCTCGTCGCACCACCGGAGCAGCTCGAAGATCTTGTCCGCTCCGGCCCGGTGGCCCTCCGCCGCCTCCGCCAGACCGCTGTTCTTCGCCCACCGGCGATTGCCGTCCATGGCGACACCGACATGGCGGGGAATCTGCCGGCCCTGCAATTGGCGTTCCAGGCGCCGCTCGTAGAGCCAGTACAAGGGGTCGCGAAGCCCCATGGGCGAAAACCTCTCAGAGCTGGATCAGGGACAGCACCCTCCTGTGCCAGGAGGTGCCGACGGGGATACCGTCCAGGGTAGTTCGCCGCGAGAGGTCACGTTACGGCCAGGGACTTGCGCACGTGCTTGCGCCCCTGGTGGATGCGGGACTTCACGGTGCCCAGGGCGAGGTTCAGCTCCGAGGCGATCTCGTTGTAGTCCATCTGGCACAGGTCGCGCAGGACCAGGGGGGCCACCAGGTTCGGACGGTCCTTCTCCAGCTGGTCGAGGGCCTCCAGCAGGTCGATCCGGGAACCGGCGATCACGCTGGTGGTGCGCGGGTCGCGCTGGTGGGGCATGCGCTCGGCCTCGGTCGGGAACTCGGCGGCGCGGCGCTTCATGGAGCGGTAGGTCTGGCGGGCGGAGTTGGACACGACGGTGTACAGCCACGTCGTGAACAGGGAGTCGCCCTTGAAGCTGTCGATCTTGCGGGCCACCCGGAGCAGGGCGTCCTGGCAGGCCTCCTCGGCGTCCTGCCGGTAGGGCAGGAAGCGCGCGCACCGGCGCAGCACCTCGGGCTGGATCCGCCGGAGCAGTTCGTCCAGGGCGACGGCGTCGCCGTCCCTGGACCTGCGGGCGAGCTCCTCCAGCTCCTCGTCGACGTTGCTCGCCACCCGTCGACGGGGCGCCGGGGTCACCTCGTGCTCGTTGTTGTCACTACTGCGCATGGCTGGTCTCTCCCTGACTGACGGCAGACGTCCGGCCGTCCGCTGTTCGGCGCTGTGCGTCCACGATTCGAGGGTCACACGTCAATAGGACGTCTACGGGCCCCCATCGGCTCCGCCTCGTTCCATCCTCCCGGTTCTCCGTCACCCGGAGTCCCACGGACAACGAAAGTTCACATTTCACACTGCCATTCCGCGGGCGCGGGGGTGCCCGTGGGGGTTTCCACCAGTTTCCCTCCCCCGGCGGGATCCGCGCCACCCGGAGAGGGGATCATATCCGCAAGAGTCAACGCGAAGGTGTAGATGGTGTATTAGTGGGCAACGACCGCGTATTCACCCCTGACAGACCGAGGCGGAAATGAGCCAACCCGAGGCCTTCGGCCGTTACCGCGTCATCAGACGCCTGGGGTCGGGCTCCTTCGCCACGGTCTGGCTGGCCCAGGACGACCTGCTGAACTACCCGGTGGCCATCAAGGTACTCGCCGAGAACTGGGCGCACCAGATGGACATCCAGCACAGGTTCCTGGAGGAGGCGCGCATCCTGCGCCAGACCGACTCCACGTGGCTGGTCGCGGTCCACGACGTGGACGTCCTCCCCGACGGCCGCCCGTACATGGTCATGACCTACGCCGACCAGGGCAGCGTCGCGGACCTCATCCGCCGCGGGCCGCTGCCGCTGGACGAGGCGCTGAGGCTGCTGACCGAGATCGGCCAGGGCATCACCGTGCTGCACAACCACGGCACCATCCACCGGGACATCAAGCCGTCCAACGTGCTGCTCCAGTCCTCCCCGGTGGGCCAGCGGGTGCTCGTCGCCGACCTGGGCTTCGCCAAGGCCATCGACGAGGCGTCGGGGTTCACCGCCGCGGCCGGGACCCCCGGGTACATGTCGCCGGAGCAGAGCATCCCCGGCGGCGACCTGGACGTGCGCTCGGACGTGTACTCGCTGGGCGCCGTCGCCTACGAGCTGATCACCGGGAAGCCGCCCTCCCGCCCGCCGGTGCGCGTCCCGCCCGGCCGCATCCGGCCGGGGCTGCCGCGGGAGCTGGACGAGCTCATCCTGTCGGCGCTCTCCGTCGACCGGGAGAGCCGCCCGGCCGACGCCAAGACCTTCACCGACCGGGTCCGCGCCATCCGTATGGCCCCCGACCTGCCCCGGGCCGACCAGTGGTGGCAGCGGTACCGGATGCCGTGGCGTCGGGCCGCCGCCCTGGTGGCGGCGTCCGTGCTGGGGGCGGGCGTGCTCACCATGTCCGGCGGGGCCCCGGGGCTGTCGCTGACCACGGTGCGCCACGCCGGACAGAACATCCGCATGGGGGTGCCCGCGGTGTGGGCCCGGGAGTTCCACACCGACCTGGAGGCGCAGCCCGCCGCGGCCGACGCCGGGGCCGGGCCCGGCCTGCTGGTGGCCACCGACGCCGACGACTGGCACTCCACCGAGGTCCCGTCCTACGGCGTGTACGCCACCGTGATGCCCGGGGCCCGCGACCTGTCGCGGGTCGCCGACCACGACCCCTGCCCGGGGGACCCCGCCAGCCGCCGGGTCGACACCGGCGACTGGCAGGGCACGGTGTGGGACTGGCCCGAGTGCAACGGCAACGGGGCCTTCACCAGCGCCGCCGTGCACCGGCCCGGGGAGCCCTCCACGGTGTACATGGAGATCCGCCAGCCGGACTACCGGCCCGACCTGGTGAACGAGATCATCGACAACACGGTCCTGGGCTGACGGCCGGCCGCCGCCTCCCGCGCGTGCCCCGCCACCGCGCCCGCCGGCGGGCCCGGGGGCCCGCCCTCACGCCCTGCGGGCGAGGAGGTCGCGGAGGTCGTCCGGCGAGGTGACCGGGAGGCGGCAGACGAACCCCTCGCACACGTACGCCGTGGGCCGCCCGTCCACCCGGACGCGGTCGCGCAGCAGCGGCACTCCCCCGTCGTCGAGGCCGTCGCCGCGCGAGAGCACGGTGCCCAGCGGGGCGTGGGCCAGCGCGGTGCGCACCAGCTCGCCGGTGGCCGGGTCCCCGGGGTCGCCGACGACCGCGATCTCCAGCGGACCGGCCAGCAGCGCCTCGCCGACCGCCAACCCCCACCCGGCGAACCGGGGCGCCTTCTCCGCCAGCAGGCCCACCGGCACCAGCGCCCGCTCGGCGGCCTCCCGGTGGCGGCGCGAGCCGGTGAGCGCCGCGTAGGACAGCAGCGCGCCGGCCGCCGCGGAGCGGCCCGAGGGCACGGCGTTGTCGGTGGGGTCCTGGGGGCGGTTGAACAGCTTCTCGGCGTCGTCCGCCGTGTCGTAGAAACCGCCCTCGTCGTCGACGAAGCGCTCCAGCACCACGTCCAGCAGCTCTCCGGCCGCCCGGGCGTAGCGGGCCTCCCCCGTGACGCCGTGCAGGGCGAGCAGCCCCTCGGCGACGTCGGCGTAGTCCTCCAGGACACCGGGGCTGCTCCCGGCGGCCCCGTCGCGGGAGGTGCGCACCAGCCTCCCCCCGCCCAGGTGCACTGAGAGCAGCAGGTCGGCGGCCTCCCGGGCGGCGTCCACCAGGTCGGGGCGGTCCAGCAGGACCCCCGCCTCGGCCAGGCCCGCGATCGCCAGCCCGTTCCAGGCGGCCACCACCTTGTCGTCGCGCGCCGGCGGCGTGCGCTCCTCCCGGGCGGCCAGCAGGGCGGCGCGGACCCGCTCGTAGCGCCAGGTGTCGACGGGCGTGGACGGCAGGCGCAGCACCGAGGAGCCGTGCTCGAAGGTGCCCTCCTCCGTCACCCCGAACACCTCGGCGGCGAAGGCGGCGTCCTCCTCCCCCAGCACCTCGCGCAGCTGACCGGGGGTCCACACGTAGTAGGTGCCCTCCTCCCCGTCGCTGTCGGCGTCCAGCGCGGAGGCGAACCCGCCCTCGGGGGTGCGCAGGTCGCGCAGCATCCAGTCGGCGGTCTCCCCGGCGACCCGGCGCAGCAGGGCCGCGGACGCCTCCCCGGCCGGGCCGGGCTCGGCGGGGCGGCGGGCCATCCGGGCGTAGGCGCGCAGCAGCAGGGCGTTGTCGTACAGCATCTTCTCGAAGTGCGGCACCACCCACTCCCGGTCCACCGAGTAGCGGGCGAACCCGCCGCCGAGCTGGTCGTAGATGCCGCCGCGGGCCATGGCGTCGGCGGTGCCCAGCGCCATCAGCCACGAGGGGGTGGGCTCGGCCGCGCTCTGGAGGGGCCGGGTGCGCTCGTCGTGCGCGGTCAGGAACGACAGCAGCATCGACGGCGGGAACTTGGGCGCGCCGCCGAACCCGCCCTCCTGGGTGTCGTAGTCGCGCACCAGCGCCCGCACCGCCAGGTCGAGCACGGCGGCGTCCGGCGGGGGCGCGTCGGGCAGGGCCCGGGGGGCGCCCAGGGCCTCGACGACCCGGCGGCCCTGGTCGAGCAGTTCCCCGCGCCTGGTCCGCCAGGCCTGGGAGACGCCCTCCAGGAGGCGCTGGAAGTGGTCGCGCGGGAAGTAGGTGCCGCAGTAGAAGGGCGCGCCGTCGGGGGTGGCGAAGACCGTCATCGGCCAGCCGCCCTGGCCGGTCATGGCCTGGGTGGCCTCCATGTAGACGGCGTCGACGTCGGGGCGCTCCTCGCGGTCCACCTTGACGTTGACGAACAGGGCGTTCATCCGCTCGGCGGTCGCCCGGTCCTCGAAGGACTCGTGTGCCATGACGTGGCACCAGTGGCAGGCCGCGTAGCCCACGGAGATGAGGACGGGCACGTCGCGGCGGCGCGCCTCGGCGAAGGCCTCCTCCCCCCAGGGCCACCATTCGACGGGGTTGTCGGCGTGCTGGAGCAGGTACGGGCTGGTCGCGTCGCGCAGGCGGTTGGACATGTCCCCACTCTGCCATCCCGGGGCCGCCCGCGGCGGGGAGCGGACGGCCGTACCGGGACGGCGGGGTCAGCCCGCCAGGGCGATCTCGGTGCCCAGCCCCCTCTCCCGGGCGGCGTCGAGCAGCAGGCGGCCGACCGCGGCGTCCTCCAGGCCCAGGCCGACGGAGGCGAACACGGTGATCCCGGCCTCGGAGGTCCGGCCGGGGTGCCGCCCGGAGACCACCGCGGCCAGGTCCAGGGCGCAGTCCCCGGCGGTGATCGCACCCTCGGCGATCGCGGTGGCCACGGCCCCGGACTCGTGCAGGGCGACCGGGGACGAGTCCACGACCAGGAGGCCGGCGGCCAGCGCGGCGGCGTCCACCTCGCGGTGGTCGGTGCGCGGCGGCGCCCCGACGACGTTGAGGTGCTGCCCCGGGCGCAGCCAGGCGCCCTCGACCAGCGGTTCCCTGGACGGGGTGACGGTGCAGACGACGTCCGCCCCGGCCACCACCGCGCGCGGCGAGTCCGCGGGGGCGACCTCCAGGCCCGGCACGTGGGCGGCCACCTCCTCGCGCAGGGCCCGCACGGTCTCCTCCCGGCGCGACCACACCAGGACCCGCTCGGGGCGCCGCTCGTCGGCGAGCGCGACCACGTGGGCGGCGGCCAGCGGGCCGGCGCCCACCACACCCAGCACGTACGGGCCCGGGCGGGCCAGGTGCCGGGTGGCCACGCGCGTGGTCGCGGCGGTGCGCAGCCGGGTGGGCACCGCGCCGTCCATCACGGCCAGCGGGCCGCCGGTCTCGGCGTCGGCCAGGACCAGCACGGACTGCTGGGCGGGCAGCCCGCGGGCGCGGTTGCCGGGGATGTCGCTGAGCAGTTTGCCCGCGGCCAGGCCGCTCGCGGGCAGCAGCGCGGTCATCGGCACGAACTGCGGGTCGAGCCCGGCGACGCGCGCGGGCTCCCCGTACGGCTGCGCCGCCCGGCCGCCGGCCAGTTCCGCGAAGGCCGCCTCCACGGCCGCGGCGACCCGGGCGGGCGCGACCAGGCCGGTGAGTTCCGAACGGGTGAGGATGAGCGTCATGGGGGCCTTTCCGGTG
Organism: Nocardiopsis sp. NPDC057823; assembly: GCF_042797335.1. NCBI lineage: Bacteria > Bacillati > Actinomycetota > Actinomycetes > Streptosporangiales > Nocardiopsidaceae > Nocardiopsis > Nocardiopsis sp. NPDC057823. Next base: position 414,928 of record NZ_JBHVLR010000004.1, read on the forward strand.
GTTCAGCCGGTGCGTCCGGCTCGGACGAACGGGACGGTCAGGTCGGAGGGGCGCCGGGATCCGGAGACCAGCCCGGCCACGGCGGCGAGCGCCAGCAGGTACGGCAGTGCCACGAGCAGGGCCGCGGGCAGCGCGACGCCCAGGGCGGGGAGGGTGAACCGGAGCGCCTGGGCCGCGCCGAACACCAGGGCGACGGCGGCCACGCGCCCGGTCCGCCACCGCGCGGCGATGACGGCGACCACGGCGAGGTAGCCCACGCCCGCGGTCATGTGGTCGGTGAACGTCTTGACCTGGGCGAGGGCGATGTAGGCTCCGGCGAGCCCGCCCGCCCCGCCGACCAGCAGGACCGCCAGGTGGCGGATGCGGGCCACCGGCAGCCCGGCCCGGTCGGCCTTGACCGCGTCCTCCCCGGTGGCGTCGACGGCCAGGCCCCAGGCGGTGCGCCGCGAGGTGAGCAGGGTCAGCGCGACCACCGCGCCGATCAGCAGGTAGCCCGGGGCCGGCAGCGAGAACAGCGCCCGGCCCAGCACCGGCAGGTCGGAGAGCAGCGGCAGGGCCGCCCGGTCGAAGCCGGGGGTGACCGTGTCCCGGTCCAGGAGCAGCCGGGCCGCGAACACCGTGCCGGAGAGCGCCAGCGTGTTCAGCGCCAGGCCGGTGACGATCTGGTCCGCCCGCCAGGTCACGCTCAGCAGGCCCTGGAGGACGCCGACCAGGACGCCCGCCGCGGTCCCGGCGGCCAGTCCGGTCCAGGGGGAGCCGGTGGCCACCGCGGCCAGGACCCCGGCCAGGCAGCCGGTGACCATCATGCCCTCGACGCTCATGTTCAGGACCCCGGCGCGTTCGGAGACGGCCTCGGCCGCCGCGGCGACCATGATCGGCAGGCCCAGGGCGACGCTCATGGCGAGCAGTTCCGTGAGGGTGTGGATCATCGCGCGGTCCCCTTCTCCGGCGGCGCGGCCGAGGGAACGGGGCCGGCGGGCGGCGGCCCCGCGGTCCGGCGCGCCCTCGGCCGGGTACGGACCAGCAGCGCCGTGCCGGCCACGAGCAGCACGAGCACGGCCTCGGTCATCTGGCTGATCGCGGCGGGCACCCCGGCGGCCAGCTGGACGCCGATGCCCCCGGCCGCCAGCAGGCCCAGGGCCAGGGTGATGAGGACCAGGGCCGTCATCGACCCGCGGGCGAGCAGCCCGGCCACCAGGCCGGTGAAGCCGTACCCCGCAGCGATCCCGTCGGCCAGGACGTACGGCGCCGAGGCGACGACCGTCCCCCCGGCCAGGCCCGCGAAGGCCCCGGCCGCGGTCAGCGAGCCGAAGCGCACCCGGCCCACGGGGACGCCCAGGCGGCGGCTCGCCGCGGCGCCCCGCCCGACCGCGGTGAGCCGGAGCCCCGTCGCGGTCCGATGCAGCAGGAACGCCGTTCCGGCGGCGCCGAGCAGGGCGAGGACGGCGGCGGCCGTCATCGGAGAGCCGGGCAGCCCGAGCAGCGGGATACGGGCCGCCTCGACCAGCGGTTCGGACTGGGGCAGGGTCTCCGCGCTGGTCACCGGCTGGCGCAGCAGCCGCTCGTCGTGGACGGCGAGCATGAGCAGGGCCAGCCCGATGAAGTTGAGCAGCAGGGTCGTGATGATCTCGTTGACCCCGCGCCGGACCAGCAGCCCGGCGGCGACCGCGGCCCAGGCGGCGCCGCCCAGGGCGGCCGCCCCCAGCACCAGCGGCAGGGCGAGGAGGGCCGGCGCGGACTCGGGCAGGTGGACCCCCACGGCGGTGGCGCCGACGGCCCCGAGGGCGAACTGCCCCTCGCCGCCGACGTTCACCAGGTTCGCCCGGAACGCGATGACGAACCCGCAGGCGACCAGCAGGATCGCGGCCGCGGTGTTGACGGCCGCCCCCAGCGCGAAGGGGTTGCCCGCGGTCGAGGTCCACAGCGCGTTCAGGGTGGTGCCCGGCGGCGACCCGGCGGCGACCGCCGCGAGCACGGTGAACAGCAGGGCCCCGGCTCCGCAGAGCAGTCCGAGGGAGAGGGGGTGGCGGGGGTCGGGACGGAGCGGGCTCATGCGGCGGCCCCCGCCATCAGGTGGGCGATCCGGTCGCGGGCCGCGGGGTCCGCGGGGTCCACCGGTCCGGCCAGCGTCCCGCGGTAGGCGACGCGGACCTCGTCGCAGACCGCCAGCAGTTCTTCGAGCTCCCCGGAGATCACGAGGACGGCCGCGCCCCGGTCCGCGGCGGCGCGCAGGTGGCCGAGCACGGCCGCGACCGCGCCGACGTCCAGGCCGCGGGTGGGGTGGGCGGCGACCACGCAGGCCAGCGGGTCCAGCGACAGCTCGCGGGCCAGGACGGCCTTCTGCTGGTTGCCTCCGGACAGGGCGGACATCGGGGCGTCCGGCCCGGGGGCGCGGACGTCGAAGCGGGCGGCCAGGTCCGCGGCCCGGTCCCGGAGGGCGCGGCGGTCCAGGGCCCCGAAGCGGCCGGTGAACTCCCGCAGGCGGCCCAGCATGAGGTTCTGGGCCAGGCTCAGGTCCTCCACGACGCCCTCGTGGTGGCGGTCCTCGGGGATGACCGCCAGTCCGGCGGCGGTGCGCTCGCCCGGGGAGGCCGCGGTGATGTCGCGGTCGGCCAGCCGGATCGTCCCGGACCCGACCGGGACCGCCCCCGAGAGCGCGTCGGCCAGGGCGGACTGGCCGTTGCCCTCCACACCGGCGATCCCGGTGATACGCCCGGCCCGGACGGTGAGGTCGACGCCGTCGACGGCGCTCGCCCCGTGGGCGTCGCGGGCGCGCAGCCCGGCCACCTCCAGGGCGGGCGGGCCGGCCTCCCCGCGCCGCACGCGCCCGGCGCCGCCCCGCAGGCCCAGGGCGGCGGCCGAGGCGGGGTCCCGCGGCGGGCGGCCGACCATGAGGGAGACGAGGTCGTCGTCGGCGAGGTCGGCCAGGCGCCCGCCGCCGGTGACACGGCCGTGGCGCAGCACCGTGGCCCGGTCGCCGACGGCGCGGACCTCCTGGAGCTTGTGGGTGATGAGCACGACCGCGGTGCCGGAGTCGGCGATGCGCCGCGCGGTGGCCAGGAACGCGTCGATCTCCCGGGGGCCCAGGACCCCGGTCGGCTCGTCGAAGAGGACCAGCCGCGGCCCGTCCACCAGGGCCTTGACGATCTCGGCGGTCTGGCGGTGCCCCACCGACATCCGGTCGACCCGTGCGCCGGGGTCCACGGTCAGCCCGTACTCCTCCCCGATGCGTTCGAGCCGGCGGCGCAGGGCGCGCCGGTCGGGGCGGAACCGGGACCGCCCGAGCAGGAGGTTCTGCTCCACGGTCAGCGTGGGGACGAGGCTGAAGTGCTGGTGGACCATGGCGATGCCGCGGCGGGCGGCGTCGGCGGGCGAAGCGGGGGCGTAGGGCTCGCCGTCCAGGAGCATCCGGCCCCGCAGGGGCGGGGTGCCGCCGAACACGATGTTGCACAGGGTGGACTTGCCCGCGCCGTTCTCGCCCAGGACGCAGTGGATCTCGCCCGCGGCGACGGAGAGGTCGACGCCGTCCAGGGCGACCAGGTCGCCGAAGCTTCGGGTGACGCCGTCCAGGCGCAGGACCGCGGGGCGGCCGTCGGAGCCGGTCATGGGGGGCCTTTCCGTTCGCACCGGTCTAGTAGGGCTCGACCGCGCCGGAGGCGATGGCCTCCGCCGCCTCGTCCAGGGCCTGTTCGACCTCCGGGTCGTCGGCGCACAGGACGAAGTCGGTGCCGACGCGGTCGCCCGCCAGGCCGAAGGGGACCTGGGCGGCCTCCCAGGTGCCGTCCAGGACGGCGTCGACGGCGTACTCGATCTGGACGCCGGTGTCGGTGACGACGTATCCGACGTAGGGCGAGCCGTCCGCGCAGTCGCCGGCGATGGGGCCGCCGACCACGTGCGCCCCGGCCTCCAGCGCGGCCTGCTCCAGGCCGGACTTGCCGAGGTTGAGGATCTGGCCGATCACGTCGACGCCGACCCCGTGGTCGGCCGAGGCGGCCTGGAGGGCGCGGGCCGGGTCGTTGAAGTCGCCGAGGAACTGGGGCTCGACGACCTCGATGCCGGGGTCTGCGCTGCGGGCGCCGTTCTCGAAGGCGTGGGAGGAGTTGACGATCTCGGGCAGTTCGGCGCCGCCGATGAAGCCGATCTTCCCGCTCCGGGAGGTCAGGGCCGCGACGACCCCGGCGAGGTAGGCGCCCTCCGGCTGGCGGGGGTCGTAGTAGGCCAGGTTCTCCAGTGGCTCGGCGTCGGCGGGTCCGCCGATCTCCACGAAGGTGACGTCCGGCGCGGCGGCGGCGACGGCGCGCACGTCGGCGTCGGTCTGGCCGCCGACGGAGACGACCAGGTCCGACTCCCCGGCCATCCGGCCCAGGACCTGCTCGAAGTCGGCGGCGGCGACCTCTTCGACGAAGGTGATGTCCACCTCGTCGGAGCGCTCCGCCCGGATGCGCTCCACACCCGCGTGCCCGGACTGCATGAACCCGGTGTCGCTGATGGACCCGGGCAGCAGGACGGAGACGCGGAGCCGGTCGTCCGTGCCCCCGCCGCCCCCGGAGCCGCAGGCCGCCAGGGTCAGGGATCCGGTCAGTGCGGCGGCGGCCCAGGCGGCGCCTCGGGTGGTTCGGGGTGACATGACGTGCTCCTCTGCCGAGTTAGCGGTATACCACTAAATTCAGCATGGGAGCGGCCCGTGACCTCCGTGTTGCCCGCCGGGAAACACCGCGTTTCCCCGCACCGGGCCGGCCCGCCCGACGGGCGGCGCTACCTGCGGGTGCGGGTGCGGGTGACGTCGACCGGGTCGAAGCGCTCCCAGGTCTCGGCGATGGCCAGCGTGGGCTCCAGCCCCGCGGCGACGTGCTCGCGGTACAGCGCCGCCGCCCCCTCGCCGTCGCCGCGCTCGATCAGCCCGAGCAGCCGGACGTGCTCCTCCCGCTGCTCGCGGGTGTCGCGGTGCCGGGTGAGGTGGAACAGCCACTGCACGCGGGCGTCCAGCGGCGCCATCATCTCCTGGAGCAGGGGGTTGCCGCAGGCGCCCAGCACGGCGCGGTGGAACCCGGCGTTGGCGGCGGCGGTGGCGGAGTCGTCACCGGCGTCCAGCGCCCGGGCCGCCTCGTCGAGGCACCGCCGCATCAGGCGCAGGTCGTCCTCGCTCCGCTTGGCGGCGGCCAGGCGCGCGGCCAGCGGCTCCAGCTCCTCGCGCACCTCGAAGAGGTGCACGATGTCCTCCCGCGACCAGCCGGCCACCATGGCGCCCTGGCGCGGGACCAGGACGATCAGCCCCTCGGCCTCCAGCATCCGCAGGGCCTCGCGCAGGGGCACCCGGGAGACGCCCAGCTCGGCGGCCGTCTCGCGTTCGGTGATGCGGTGGCCCGGCGGCAGGTGCAGGTCCATGATCCGCGACTTGAGCTCGGCGTAGGCCCGGTCGCGCAGCGACGGGGACGGTGAGGGCGCGGGCGGCATGGACCCCATCGTAGGCCGTGTCCGGCGGGCCGTTCCGGGCCCGCCGTCCGCGGCCCGCCGCGCGACCGGAGGGGTCCGGGCGCGCCGCGGGCCGGGTGCCCGGCCGGGGCGTGTTCGGCGGATGCTCTCGAGCGTTCCGGCGCTCGCGCCGGACGCCGGGAGCGGCCGCGGGGCGGTCTCTCGCGAGACGACCGGCGCGGGTCGGCCCGGGGCCGGCCGTCCGAGCGCGGGCGGCGCGGCGAGAGGCGGCCCCGCGGCCGCGACCCGGAACGATCCGCCGAACGCGTCCTAGGAGTCCTTCCGCTTCGCGGCGTCGTCCTCGATCAGGGTCGGGGCGGCCGCGACGTCCACCGGCTCCTCGATGGTGCGCTCACCGCGCACCGTCTTGAGCTTGCCGGTCATGCTGCGCATGAGCAGGTACAGGGCCACACCGACGGCGAAGATCACGAGGAACCCCAGGACGCCCGGGGTGACCGTGTACTTGTCCAGGGTGAACGTGTCGGTGTTCGCGGCGGCGGACACGAGAAGGCTGTTCATGGGTTCATACTCTCACTGCGTCGCGGACACCCGCGAAGAGGTCCGTCTCCGGGACCTCGGTGTCCACCAGGGACCGCACCAGGTGGTAGTCCTCGGTCGGCCAGGCCTGGGCGAGGAGGTCGTTGGGCACCGCGAACCAGAACCCGTTGGGGTCGACCTGGGTCTCGTGCGCCTTCAGCGCCTTCTCGGCGAGGTCGAAGTACTCGCCGCACTCCACGCGCGTGGTGATCTCCCAGGTGGGACGGTCGCCGCGGTCCTTGATGCGGTCGATCCACTCCTGGTAGGGGTTCTCCAGCCCCTTCTCCTCCAGCAGCGCGGCGATCGCCTCGAACCGCTCGAACGGGAAGGAGACGAAGTAGTACAGCTTGAGGGGCTGCCAGGGGTCGCCGGTGCCCGGGTAGGCGTCCGGGTCCCCCGCCGTGTCGAAGGCGTGCATCGACACCTTGTGGGTCATGATGTGGTCGGGGTGGGGGTACCCGCCGTTCTCGTCGTAGGTGAGGATCACGTGCGGACGGAAGCGGCGGATCGACTCCACCAGGGGCGCGGCGGCCTCCTCCACCGGGGTGAGGGCGAAACAGCCCTCGGGCAGCGGGGGCAGCGGGTCGCCCTCGGGCAGGCCGGAGTCGACGAAACCGGCGAACTCCTGCCGGATCCCGAGGATCTCGCGGGCCCGGTCCATCTCGCGGCGGCGCACTTCCGCGATGTTCTCGCGGACGTCGGGCCGCTCCATGGCCGGGTTGAGGATGTCACCGCGTTCACCACCGGTCATGGTGACGACCAGCACGTCGGCTCCTTCGGCGACATAGCGCGCCATGGTGGCCGCGCCCTTGCTGGACTCGTCATCGGGGTGGGCATGCACGGCCATGAGCCGCAGGCGCTCGGACAACGAAGGGTTCTCCTTGACTCGGTCGACGGTCGCAGGGGCGTACCGTCCTGCTCCCCTGATCACGGCACATCCGGCGACTTGGTGCGGGCCGCGCGGGGGGGCTGTCAGGTCGGGGATATCTTAGACAACACCGTCCCCGTGTACGGAGATTCCCGATGCCCACCACCCCGGAGGAAGACGCCGTGAAGAGCGCCGACGAACCGGCCGCCGACGCGGCCGCCCCCGCCGCGGAGACCGCGCCCGCCCTGCGCAAACGCCACGGCAACGGGCCGGTCTTCTTCGTGATCGCGGCGGCGTTCGCCGTGCTGTGCGCCGTCGGGTGGGGCTACGCGGTCATGAGCTACACCGGGCTGGGCGGGGGCGTGTACCACCAGGTGGTCTCCTCCTCGGCGCCGACGGCGGCCGAGGCGACCATCACCTACGAGGTGAACAGCCGCGACGGGGCCGTGTGCCTGATCCGCGCGCTGGACGAGCGCCTGGTGGAGGTGGGCCAGAGGACCGTGGCGACGGAGGCCGGGAACCGCATGGTCACCACGACCGTTGAAACGGTTCGTCAGGCCGCAACGGTAGAAGTGGCCTCGTGCAGGGAACAAGGTTCGCAGGACTGACACCGCCGAACCCCTTTCCCCACCGGTTCGGGCGGTGGAGCCGGCCTTTCGGGAACCGTGTGCCATGACGCACGGTGATATTCTCGTAAGTTCAGCTCTGGCCGCCTGGTGGCCTTTGCTACTAGTACACAAGGAGTTCCCGTGACCCAGACCCGCGATGACAACGTCACCTGGCTCACCCAGGAGGCGTACGACCGGCTCAAGGCAGAGCTGGACCACCTGACGGGGAGCGGGCGCATCGAGATCGCGGAGAAGATCGAGGCCGCCCGCGAGGAGGGCGACCTCAAGGAGAACGGCGGCTACCACGCCGCCAAGGAGGAGCAGGGCAAGATGGAGGCCCGCATCCTCCAGCTCACCGAGATCCTGCGCACCGCGCGGGTCGGCGAGGCCCCTCGGACCGAGGGCGTGGTCGGCCCCGGTATGACCGTCACCGTCATGTTCGACGGCGACGACGAGGAGGTGACGTTCCTGCTCGCCTCCCGCGAGGAGAGCGGCTCCCCGATCGACGTGTACTCCCCGCGCTCCCCGCTCGGCTCCGCCATCAACGGCAAGGCCGTCGGCGAGAAGGTCAGCTACCAGCTGCCCAACGGCAAGAGCCTCGGGGTCGAGATCATCGAGGCGGTCCCCTACAGCGGCATGTAGGGCGGGTCCCCGGCGGGGATCGAAGCGGTGAGGGGCGGCGGATGCCGCCCCTCACCGCATGTGGGGCGGGAGCGGGCGCGGTCCCGGGGGTCTCCGGGGCTCCCCGGTGCGTCGTACCCTCTGAGGGCGGCCGACGGGTGCCGCCTCCCCGACCACCGAAAGGGCACGATGTCCTCGCCTTACTGGAACCCGCAGGGTCCCGGCCACGGCGGCCCCCCTCCGCAGGGCGGCCCGGGTCCGGGCGTCCCGACCCCCTACGGCCCGCAGGGCGGGTGGATGCCGCACGGACCGGAACCGGTGCCCGCCGGCCCCGGACCCGCCTCCTTCGGCCGCCGCCTGGCCGCCCGGTTCATCGACTACATCCTGGCGGCGATCGCGGCCACGGCGTTCTTCATCGGCATGCTGACCATCACGGGGGCCCTGAACGGATTCTCGACGGAGACGAGCGACGCCGAGGGCACGGTGTGGGCCCTGCTGTTCTTCTTCGGCTGGGGCGTGCTGCTGTTCTTCTACGACTGGCTGTTCCTGGTCACGTGGGGCGCCACGCTGGGCAAGATGATGCTCGGCATCAAGGTGACCCGCGCCGACGGCGGCCGCCTCACCCAGGGCCAGGCCGTCGGGCGCTCGGCCTTCTTCTGCCTGCCCCAGTCCCTGCCCTGCCTCGGCCACGTGCTGAGCCTCATGGAGAGCATGGCGGCGGTGGGCGAGGACCGGCTCGCACTGCACGACCGCGTGTCCAAGACCGTCGTCGTGCACTCCCATCCCTGAGGAGGTCCCGATGCCCCGGCCCCTACCGGACGGTGCCGGCCCCGACGCGGAGCCGGCGCCGTTCTCGCTGCGCGCGACGGCCCGGTTCATCGACATCGTGCTGGCGGCGACCGCGGTCTCGGCGCTGTTCGCCCTCGCGGCGCTGCCGGCCGCGGCGCTCCCCGTGGACGGGTACCTCGCGGCCATGGGCTGGGCGGGGCTGCTGCTGTTCGGCGGGGTGGCGCTGCTGTTCCTGTACGAGTGGGGCTTCCTGGTCGCGCGCGGCGCCACCCCGGGCAAGATGATGACGGGCATCTCCGTGGTCGGCCCCGGCGGCGGCCGCCCCACCCGCGGCCAGGCCGCGGCGCGCGCCGCCGTGCTCTGCCTGCCCCAGGCGTTGCCCTGCGTCGGCCTGTGCTTCACGCTGGTCGAGAGCCTGGGCGCCGCCTCCCCCGACGGGCTCGCCCTGCACGACCGGCTGTCCCGGACCGCCGTCGTCCGCCCCCCGGCACCGGCCTAGATCGTTGATGGGGAAATGTGTCCTGGTCAGTGGTCGTAGGCGATCAACGACCGCTTGACCGGGGCACCCACCAGCCAGTTGTGCCAGATCG
>NZ_JBHVLR010000005.1:0-27871 GCF_042797335.1 Nocardiopsis sp. NPDC057823
GTGGAAGGCGTCTGCGTTTCCGCTTTGTTGTGTCTTCACTTTATCAGTGTTCCCGTTCCCCGCCAAATCGGCGTTTTCCGGGTCCTTCTGATTTCGGTGAAGGCGTGTGCCTCTTTCGAGGCGACCCGACCGAGTTTACATGGTCGAAGCAGTGCTTCGAACCGCTCACTTCGGAAGGGAGTTCGTCGCTGATCCCGGTCCGGTTCCGAGTCGACATCCTGTGGAGCCGCTCGCCGTCCCGTTGGCGACTCGGAGAACACTACCCCCCTCCGGGGGCCGCGGCAAACCGAACCGCCTGTGTCGCCACTCACACGCCGCATCCCCCGCCCCGCAGTGCTTCCGGCTCCCTTCGCGATCGGCCCGCGCCGGCCCCGCTCACCGGTGGACGGGGCTCGCGCGGGGCTTCGCTCACCGGGGTGACAAAACGGCGGGCTCCTCCGGCGGCCGGCGCGTCCGGGTCGGGGGCGGAGGCGGTGCACACGCTCTTCTTTTTCTCGGTCGCCGCACGTCAGAGCCTTTTCGTGAGCAATTGCGGGAATCGCCGGAAAGTTCCGGGACCACCCTTGAAATCGCCCTGACCCCGTTCCATGATGTGCAGCATTACCGGCCCTTCATCCGGCCGGTGACCGTGTGCCGTGGTTCGGGGGGACGGCGGGCGCGACGCGGTCGCACGTGTTCGCATCCGTGCCCTGTGCGGGCGCACCCGGAAGGACGTTCATGGACCGCACATCCCCCGAAGAGGTCGGCGCCGACTCCCCCCGGAGCCACACCAGCTGGAAGCGCTTCGCGCTGTTCTGCGTCCCCGCGGGCGTCGCCGTCGGCGGGCTGCTGGTCGCCATGGCGCAGGGCGCCCTGGCCGCCTCGTTCTCCGTGTCCGGGCAGGAGTTCAAGATCTCCGCGGACAGCCTGCACGGCGAGGGCTTCGTCCAGTACGGCTGGCTCGACCAGACCGTCCGCAGGGAGGCCGTCCCCGTCGCGGTCGCCGGGATCCGGGAGGCCGAGATCGTCGGCCTGTGCCAGTCGGTGCTCACCGAGTTCCCCATCGTCGGCGCGATCTCGCTCCGGTTGACCGCCGGCGACCAGGGCTCGCCGGTGATCGCGGAGAACCTGGTCATCGACATGTCGCAGATGGGCGGCGACGCCGAGTTCGAGAACATCGAGATCGGCCGGGACGCCGGGACCCTCGACAAGGGCCCGCGGGGCGCCGCCGGGTTCAACGACCTGTTCGGCATGCAGTCGGACGTCATCGTGGTCGAGGACCTGGAGCAGACCGCCCGGGCCGCGACCGCGGGCACGTTCCGCCTCGCCGATCTGAACCTGGGCGTCAGCCTCGGGGAGGACGAGTGCTTCTGAGCCGGTGGACGGCCTGGCGCAGGCGCCGCCCGTTCGCCGGAGGGCTCCTGATCATCGCCTCCGGGGTGGTCATGGCCTCGCTGGTCGCCATGCCGGTCGAGCTGATGGTGCACACCGGCGTCGGGACCGTCTCCTCGGTGCTGTTCGGGGGCATGCTCGTCGTCCTGGGGCTGGTCACCTGGTTCACCCCCGCCCAGCACGTCATCACGGGTTCCCTCGCGGGGTTCCTCGGGCTGGGCGCGCTGGTCCTGTCCAACCTGGGCGGTCTGGTGGTGGGGACGCTGCTGGCGCTGGTCGGCGGCGGTCTGGCCTTCGCCTGGCGGCCCGTGGCACGGCCGCCGCGGCGCGGGGCCCGGCGGGACCGGTCCGGGGCCTGAGACCACCGGGACGGGCGCCGCCCGTCCCGGTCCGTCCGGAAAACCACGGCTACCGAATGGCGCGCATCCCTGGCACAAGTCCTCTCTTAGGAGTGTTCATGTCGGTTCCGCGACCGAGATCCCGCACCTACTCCTTGCTCGCCCTGACCGGCGCCGCCCTGCTGCTGCCCGGCGGCACCGCGCTGGCCGCCCAGGCCGGTCCGACGACGGTCGAGCCGGCCGGGGCCGCGTTCTCCGCGTCCCTGTCCGGCAGCGCCACCTTCACCGCCGGGAGCGTCGTGATCACCTGCGACGTCTCGGCCACCGACCCCGGCGGCGGGAACAACCTCGTGCCCGCCGCCCCGGGCAACCACAACCCGGACGGCGCCGTGTCCGGGCCGATCAACGCGCCCACGTTCGAGGACTGCTCGACGAACGTGCTGTTCGTGGACGCGACCGTCACGGTGGCGGACCCGGTGTGGGAGATGTCCATGCAGAACGGCTCCCCGTCGGTGGGCACCATGACCGTCCCCGCGGGCGGGATCGTGGTGACCACCAGCGGCCTGGCCTCGTGCACCGCGACGGTGAGCCCCGACGCCCCGGTCGGGGTGTCGGGCACCTGGACGAACGGCTCGCCCGCTTCGACGCTGGCCTTCGACACCTCCGCCCCGGTGGTGGTGGAGGGCGGCTTCGGCTGCCCGGTGGAGGCCACGGAGTCGGGCTTCACCGCGACCTACCTGGTGACGAACGCCGACGACCCGTCCTCGCCGATCACCGTGACCGGCTGACGCACGCGGCCGGCGGCCCCCGTTCCGCTCCGGGGAGCGGTCGGGGGCCGTCGCCCGGGCGCGGGGGTGTCAGCCCTCGTCGTCCATGGGCTCCTCCGACATCTCGCCGTCCATGGGGTCCTCTTCGGACATGTCGTCCTCCATGGGCTCCTCGGACATGGAGTCGTCCCCGGACATGTCGTCCGTCATCTCGCCGGACTCCTCCGTCCCGTCCTCCATCGGCTCCTCGGACATCTCGTCGTCCATGGGCTCCTCGGACATCTCCTCGGTGTCGACCGGGCCGCCCTCTGCGGTGTTCTCGCATGCGGCGACACCGAACACGGCGACACCGGCGATGGCCCCGGCGGCGAGCAGGCGGCGGGCCCTGTGGAAGGTGGTGGGCATCTCCGGTTCCTCTTCTCTCGGTTCCCCGGCCCTCGGTCCGGGCCGGGGTCGCCCCCGTGCGGGGGGCGGGGTCTCAGACCACGGTCACGGTGACGCTGTGGTGGCCGGTGGCCCCGTCCGGCGCGGGAGGCGCCTGGTCGGGGGTCTGGGTCCGGCCGGCGCGGTCGGTGGCGCGGACGGCGATGCGGTGCCCGCCCGGTTCGGCGTCCCATTCCAGGACCCACTGGCGCCAGGTGTCGGCGGTCCCCTCCGGCGCGAGCCGGGCCTCGGTCCAGGGGCCGCCGTCGATGCTGACCTCGACCCTGTCGATGCCGGTGTGCTGGGCCCAGGCGACCCCGGCCACGGTGGTGGGGCCCGGCGGGAGGTCCGCCCCCTCGCGGGGGGTGTCGATGCGGGACTGCGTCTTGACCGGTCCCCGGGCCGCCCAGCCGCGGGGGACCCAGTAGGCGTCGAAGGAGTCGAACGTGGTCAGCTCGATGTCGACGATCCACTTGCAGGCCGACACGTAGCCGTAGAGCCCGGGGACGACCATGCGGACGGGGAAACCGTGCTCGCGGGGGAGGGGGCGGCCGTTCATGCCGACCGCGAGCATGGCGTCGCGCCCGTCCATGGCGTCGGCGACCGGGGTGCCGATGGTCATCCCGTCCTCGGATCGGGAGACCAGCTGGTCGGCGGGGCCTCCGTCGGCGGGGGAGCGCACCCCGGCCTGTGCCAGCAGGGAGGCGAGGGGGACGCCGGTCCACCGGGCGTTGCCGATGTACTCGCCGCCGACGGGGTTGGACACGCAGGCGAGGGTGATGTCGCGTTCGCGGAGGTCGGGGTGGCCGAGCAGGTCGTCGTAGGTGAGCACGAGCTCGTCGCGGACCCCGAGGCCGTGGATGCGCAGCGACCAGGCGGTGGCGTCGATGCGGGGCACGGACAGGGCCGTGTCGATGCGGTAGAAGTCGGCGTCGGGGGTGAAGTGCGGGGCGAGCCCGTCGATCTCCAGGTCGATGCCGTCCGGCAGGGGCGCGGCGCGGTCGCCGGGGACGGGCAGGGTGACGTCGGCGGGGGTGAGGCCGCCCCGGCCGGCGGGGGCCAGCCGGGCTCCGGCGGCGACCGCGGCCGAGGCCGCCGCGGCGGTTCCGGCCAGGAGGACGAACCTGCGCCGGTCGAAGCCTCCCCGGCCGTCCCCGCCGGGCGGGGCGGGGGTCCGGGTGAGGAGGGTGAGGACCGCGGCGAAGGCGGCGGCGCCCGCCAGGGTGGGCAGGGCGTCGAGAGGTCCGGCGTCGGGCCGGGTCAGTGCGGCGGTGAGGCCGACGGCGGTGAACAGGACCGTCCCCGTGATCGCGGCGGCGCGCCTGCGTACGGCGGCGATGCCGATGAGCACGGCCGCGCAGGCCAGGAGGACGGCGATGCCGCCGAGCAGGACGGGTTTGTCCGCTGTACCGAACGTGTCCACGGCGAACTGCTTGAGGGGGAGGGGCACCAGGTCGATGACGCCGGCGCCGACCGCCTGGAGCGGTGTCGCCGCGGGGCGGGACACGAGGGCGCCGACGGCCTCGGCCGCGGCCAGGGCGGCGCCCGCGGACACGAGTCCCGCGACGGCTGCGGGGACCGCGGGGAGGCTGCTCGGTGTGTCGGTCATGCCCCTCGTTCGGAGCCGGTTCCGGGAGGGCGACACGTCTTCGGGTAACAGAAGGATCACGGATCCGCGGACGGGGTCTCCCGGCGCCCCTCTGGTCCGAACCCCGGGGTGAACGAACAGGGAAGGCTGGTGGTCCGGTGATACGGGCGGGATCGCACCCGGCTCCGGAAGGGGCGGGGACATGGCGGGGCGACCCTCTGGCGGAGCCGCTGGGCCGGGTCGCCCTGGGCGACCTGGAGGCGTTCGAAGAGGTGTACCGGGAGCTGTCGGGGCCGGTCTTCGGGGTGGCCAGGCGGGTGCTGGTGGACACTGCGCAGGCGGAGGAGGTGTGCCAGGAGGTCTTCCTGGAGGTGTGGCGGACGGGTTCGCGGCACGATCCGGAGCTGGGGAGCGTGGCGGCGTGGGTGTGCACCATCGCCCACCGCAGGGCGGTGGACCGGGTCCGGTCGGAGCAGGCGGCGTCGGACAGGCTGTCGGCGGCGGGCCGGCTGGAGCCGGGGGCGACCCCGCACGACGCGGTGCCCGAGCAGGTGGAGAACCGCCTGGAGCAGGAGAAGGTGCGCCGCTGCCTGCGGCGGCTGACCGAGGGGCAGCGTGAGGCGGTCCGCCTCACCTACTACACCGGGTACACGCAGCGGCAGGCCGCCGACCTGCTGCGGGTGCCGCTGACCACCGTCAAGGGCAGGCTCCGCGACGGGTTGATCAAGTTGAGGGACTGCCTGGGGGTGACGGTGTGAGACGGACCGGGGAGCACGGGCTGACGGCCGGGTACGCCGTCCACGCGTTGGAGCCGGAGGAGGCCCGCCGGGCGGAGCGGCACCTCGCGGAGTGCGAGGACTGCCGCCGGGACCTCGCCGAGTTCCGCGAGACCACGGCCAGGCTGGCGCGTGCCGAGGCGGTCCGGCCCGGGGAGCAGGTGTGGCGGGCCCTGCGCGCCGAGGCGGAGCGGACCCGGCAGGAGCCGCCGCGCCGTGCCGGGCAGGCCGGCGGGCGCGCCCGGGTCCGGAACCTGGCGCGGTGGGCCCCGTGGGGGCTGGCCGCGGCGCTGGCCCTGTTCTGCACGGTGCTGGCCGGGGCCCTGGTGTCGGCCAACGAGCGGCTGGCCGCGCAGGAGGCCCGGGCGGCGGAGATGGAGGCGCTGCTGGCCGCGTCCGACACGAACATGATGGAGGCCCCGCTGGGGGACGCCCGCGCGACGCTGTTCGCCTCGTACGACCGGGATGCCGCTGTCCTGGTGGTGGAGGGGCTGCCGCGGGCACCGGAGGGGATGGACTACCGGATGTGGTGGTTCTCGGGCGGCGAGGTGCGTCCGGCCGGCGTGCTGGAGGCCTCGGACGGCGGGCACCACGCGGGGCTGGCCGGGGGGATGGGCTCGCCGGACCAGCTGTGGGTGTCCCTGGAGCCGGAAGGGGAGAGGGCGGAGCCGAGCGGGGAGGAGCTCACCATCGACATGTGAGGCGACGTGTCGACACGCGGTGTCGACATGCGGTGTCGACATGTCGGCGGGGCGACCGTGTCCCGAAGTGACAAGGAACGGCGGGTGACCGCTCATCCGCGTACGGAGAAACGCTCCGCCCCGTCGCCTACGGTCGCAGTATTTCCGGGTGGTCCACGCGGCGAAGGCCGCCCGGTGAGGCGCGGAAGGCTTCGCCCGTCCCCGTACCCCCCGGAGACAGCATGGCTACCGATGGTCCGTCCCGTGTACGACACACCTTCGAGGTGGCCCGGGTCCTGGTGCGCGCGGGCGTCCTCGCGCCGGGCCGCCCGGACAGGATCGCCCGACAGCTGCGCGCCCTCAGGACGTGGGGGGCGACGATCGCGGGCGGATACGCGGCCGCCGAGGAGCGCGCCCCCGACCACGCCGCGGTCGTCGACGAGCGCGGGGAGAGCACCTTCGCGGTGATGAACCTGCGCGGGCGTGCGCTGGCCCGCTCGTTGCGGGAGGCGGGCGCGGGTCCCCAGAGCCGGGTGGGGCTGCTGTGTCGCAATCACAGCGGTTTCGTGCAGACGATGATCGCCTGCGGCCGCCTGGGCGCGGACACGGTGCTGCTGAACACGGGCCTTTCGGCACCGCAGCTGGCGGACGTGGCGCAGGCCAACGGGATCACCGTGCTGGTGGCCGACGAGGAGTTCGCGGAGCTGTGCGCGCTCATCCCGGCGCAGATCCCGCGGCTGACGGCGTGGAGCGACTCCGGCGCCTCGGACCTGGCGTGGGGGAGCGTGCCCCTGGACGGCGCGGACCAGGAGCCGCCCGGGAGCCCGGGTCGGCTGATCGTGCTGACGTCGGGGACGACGGGTACGCCCAAGGGTGCCCGGCGGCCCACCCCGCGGGGCCCGCAGGACGCCGCGTCGATCCTGTCGCGGATCCCGCTGCGGTCCTCGGACCGGATCCTGGTGTCGGCGCCCGCCTTCCACGCCTGGGGGCTGGCGGGGGTGCAGCTGGGGATGACGATGCGGGCGACCCTGGTGATGCGGCGGGTGTTCGAGCCGGAGGACGTGCTGCGGACGGTCCAGGAGCAGCGGTGCACGGCGCTGTTCGCGGTGCCGGTGATGCTGCAGAGGATCCTCGACCTGCCCAGGTCGACGCGGGCCGCCTACGACACGTCGTCGCTGCGGATCGTGGCGGTGAGCGGGTCGGCGATGAGCCCCAAGCTGATCACGGGCTTCATGGACGAGTTCGGGGACGTGCTCTACAACCTGTACGGGTCCACCGAGGTGTCGTGGGCGACGATCGCGACGCCGCAGGACATGCGCACCTCGCCGACGACGGCGGGGCGGGCTCCTCTGGGGACCCGGCTGGCGGTGGTGGACGCCGACGGGGCGGAGCTGCCGCCGGGGCGGGAGGGGTCGATCTTCGTCGGCAACGCGATGCTGTTCGACGGGTACACCAACGGCAGGAGCAAGCGGGTGGCCGACGGTCTCATGGAGACCGGGGACCGGGGGTACATCGACGCGGACGGGCTGCTGCACGTGGCCGGCCGGGACGACGACATGATCGTCTCCGGCGGGGAGAACGTGTTCCCGCGTCCGGTGGAGGAGGCGATCGTCGCCCTCCCGGGCGTGCGCGAGGTCGTGGTGGCGGGGGTGCCGGACGAGGAGTTCGGCCAGCGCTTCGCGGCGTTCGTGGTGCCGCACGAGGGCGCGTCGCCGGACCCGAACGAGATCCGGATGCGGGTGCGCGGGGTGCTGGGCCGGTTCTCGGTGCCCCGGGACGTGGTGTTCCTGGAGGAGCTGCCGCGCAACGCCGCCGGAAAGGTGGTCAAGCGCAGGCTTCCGTTCGACGTTCCGCGCCAGTGACGGCGGGGTCCGGGTGCCGTCCCCTCCCCGGGCCCGGGCGTGCGGAAATGCCGGACCATGAAAGGAATCCGAATCCTCGGGGAATTGGGTTCCTTTTTTCCTCGCGTGCAAGACATTTGTGTGCTTTGACATCGGGTACGGGGTTACTACCATGTTGCCGATGCCCGACCGACCTGAAACGTCCGAGGACGATTTCCCCCTCCCCCGCGTCGATGAGCAGATGTGTTTCGCTCTCTACGCCGCTTCGCGTGCGGTCACCAACCTCTACCGGCCGCTCCTGGAGCCTTTGAACCTCACCTATCCCCAGTACCTCGTGATGATGCTGCTGTGGGAGCGGGGGGAGTGCTCGGTCAAGGACGTGTGCTCGGCGCTCCAGCTGGACTACGGCACGCTCACCCCGCTGCTGAAGCGGCTGGAGGCGCGCGGGCTGCTGGACCGCGGCCGGGATCCGCGCGACGAGCGGTCGGTGCTGGTCGCGCTCACCCCGTCCGGTGCTCGGATGCGGGAGCTGGCCGAGGGGATCCCGGAGGCGGTCGGGGAGGCCATCGACCTCCCCGAGGAGGAGTTCGAGGCCACCCGGCTGGCCCTGCGGCGGCTGACCGGGAACGTGCTGGGCGGCCGCGCCCGGATGCCCGCGCGGCTCGCCGCGCTCGCCGGGGAGGGCGCCCGCGGGGCGCCGGACCCCGGCACACAGGACTGACAGGCCCGAGAGGTGCCTGTCTCCGTCACCGCGCCCGTTCGGGGATGAACGCGGCGACGGGCGGTCCGGGCGCCGCGGGGGTCGTGCCCGGCCCGGGACCGGCGGGCGGGCCGGGGAGGGATCCCCGGCCCGCCCGCTCCCGTTTCCCGGGGGCTCAGCAGGCGCCGGGGGTGTTCTCCCAGTACCCGGCCGAGGTCTCGGTGAGGGAGGTCGTCACGAACACGTTCCACAGGCCGAGCGGGTCGTCGGAGCCGGCGGCGTAGGCCAGGCCGAGCCGCTGGACGGCGCGGCCCGCCCGGACGTGGTCGTAGTTGGTGGCGCGCACGCACTCCCCGGACCCGGGGTCCTCGGTGGGCTCCTCCGTTGGCGGGTCGGTGGGATCGGGGCCGGGGCCGTCGGCCAGCCCCCAGAACCCCGCGGTGTACCCCGTGGAGCAGACCGAGGCGAGGAAGTACGCGCCCGCGGTGCCGCAGCCCGAGGCCGGGTCGACGGGGGTGCCGTGCCCCAGCCCGGAGACCGAGTAGTGCGCGACCCGCGCCGAGGCGGCGTCGGCCCCGCCGTAGTAGGACGCGGTGGTGGACCCCGGCAGCGACTCGGTGGCGGTGGGGGAGCCGGAGATGCCGTGGACGTCGGTCCACTGCCGCACGCTGCCGGTGCCGTTGGCGGGGGCGACGGTGGTGTCGGAGGTGCCGTGCCAGACGGCCACGCGCGGCCAGGGCCCGGTCCACCCGGGGTTCTTGGCGCGGACCCTGTCGCCCCACTGCTGCGGGGTCTGGGTCCGGCCGGGGTTCATGCAGGTGAAGGCGTCGATCATGCTCGAGGCGCAGCCGGTGGGGATCCCGGCGACGATGGAGCCCCCGGCGAAGAGGTCGGGGTAGGCCGACAGCACCTCGCTCACCATGGCGCCGCCGGCGGACAGGCCGGAGGCGTACACGCGGTCGGCGTCCAGACCGTGGGCGGACACGGTGTGCTCCACCATGGACCGGACCGAGCGGGCCTCCCCGGAGTCGCGGGCGACGTCGCCGGGCTCGAACCAGTTGAAGCAGCGGTTGGCGTTGTTGGCGGTCTTCTGCTCGGCGTAGGCGAGGGCGAACCCGCCCGCGTCGGCGGCCTGCGCCCAGCCGGAGTGGCGGTGGTAGGCGGCCGCGTCCTGGGCGCAGCCGTGGAAGAGCAGCACCAGGGGCGCGTCGGCTGACAGCCCGTCGGGCACGTACGTGTACAGGGAGAGGTTGCCGGGATTGGTACCGAACGAGGTGACGGGGGTGAGGGCGGCGGCGTGCGCGCGGGGCGCCAGGGCGGCCAGCAGTGCGGCGGCCGTGACGAGGACGGTGGCCAGGGCGAGGGCGAGGGGCACCCGCGCCCGGCGGGCGGCGGAGTCCATGGGGGTTGCCTCCTGGGATACGGCGTGAGCGGGGGGTTCGGCCGAACCGTTGCCCGGACCCTAACGCGCGTGTGACCCATGCGACATGTAGCAGAGACCCCGATCACACGCCGCTGTCCAGTGCGAACCCCACAGGGGACTCCGGGGGCATGGCCGATGTCCACATGTCCGAGTCCGGTGGTGTGTCCCCGCCTCCTATCCCCCGGCCGCGCGCTCGGGCCTACCTTGCTGCCATGACGACGCACGAGTTCCCGGCGGATACGGCGCGGCGCGCCCCCCGGACCCCCTCCCCCCGGCCCGCGGAGCGCACCGCCCGGGTCGACCTGACCGGCAAGACCGCCTTCGTCTCGGGTGCCGCCGGCGGCATCGGCCGGGCCTGCGCCCTGCGCCTGGCCGACGCGGGCGCCTCCGTGCGTCTGGCCGACGTGGACGCCGACGCCCTCGGCGCCCTGGCCGACCGGGGTGTGGGCGAGCCGGTCGTACTGGACCTGACCGACCTCGACGCCGCCGAGGAGGCCGCGCGGGGCTGCGACATCGTCGTGAACAACGCCGGCGTGCAGACGGTCTCGCCGGTGCAGGACTTCCCTCCCGAGCGGTTCTCGTTCATCCTTCGTCTCATGGTCGAGTCGCCTTTCCGGCTGGTGCGCGGCGCCCTGCCGCACATGTACGGGCGGGGCTGGGGAAGGATCGTCAACATCTCCTCGGTGCACGGGCTGCGCGCCTCGGCCTACAAGTCGGCGTACGTGACGGCCAAGCACGGGCTGGAGGGGTTCTCCAAGGTGGTGGCGCTGGAGGGGGCCCCACACGGGGTGACCTCCAACTGTGTGAACCCGGGATACGTGCGCACGGCGCTGGTGGAGAAGCAGATCGCGGACCAGGCGGCGGCGCACGGCATCCCCGAGGAGCGGGTGGTGTCGGAGGTGCTGCTGGCACGGACCCCGCTGAAGAGGTTGATCGAACCGGAAGAGGTGGCCGAGCTGGTCGCCTACCTGTGCGGTGACGACGCGTCGTACATCAACGGGGCGTCGCTGCCGGTGGACGGAGCATGGAGCGCGAGCTGAACACGACCCCTTCCCGGCCCGGCGACGACCCGGCGGGCGTCGCCGGCCAGGCCCCCTTCCTGGACCTGCTGCTGCGCGACGCGCCGGCGGTGGAGTACGAGCGCCCGGTGCTGCGGGCCCGCGCCCAGGGCGCGGACCCGGAGGTGGTGGCGGCCCTGGAGGCGGCCAAGCTGACCGCGCTTCGCGTGCGGTCGGTGATGCGCGACCGGCAGCGCCGCGAGTCGGAGCTGAGCGCCCTGTTCGAGACCGCCAACGACCTGGCGGGGATGCGCAGCCTCGACCAGGTGCTGCGGGCGATCGTGGAGCGGGCGCGCAACCTGCTGGGCACCGACATCGCGTACCTGACGCTGAGCGACCCGGAGGCGGGCGGCACCGTGATGCGGGTGACGTCGGGGTCGGTGTCGGCGTCGTTCCAGCAGCTGCGGCTGGGCGCGGGCAAGGGGCTGGGCGGCCTGGTGGCCAAGACGGCGCTGCCGTACGTGACGGCCAACTACTTCGCCGACCCGCGGTTCGCCCACGCGGAGAACATCGACCACGCGGTGCGCGAGGAGGGCCTGGTGGCCATCCTGGGCGTCCCGTTGAAGATGAACGGCCGGGACGTGGGGGTCCTGTTCGCGGCGAACCGGCGGGAGCGGCCGTTCGCGCACTCGGAGGTGGCGCTGCTGTCGTCGCTGGCCACACACGCGGCGATCGCGATCGACAGCGCCAACCTCATCGACGACACCCGGCGGGCGCTGGACGAGCTGCACACCGTCAACGAGCGGTTGCAGCGGCACACGGCGTCGGTGGAGCGGTCGGCGGCCGCCCACGACCGGCTCACCGACCTGGTGCTGCGCGGCGGCGGGGTGCGGGAGGTGGCGGCGGCGATCGCCGAGGTGCTGGGCGGGTCGGTGACGGTCCGGGACGTGACCACGGACGTGACGGTGACGGCGACCCCGCAGGGGTCGGTGACCGAGAGTTCGCACCCGCCGGAGCCGGACGGGGCCGTGGAGGAGGCGGTGAGGGCGGCGCTGGCGAGCGGCCGCGCGGTGCGCGCCGGGAACGCCTGGGTGGCGTCGGCCGCGGCGGGCAGCGAACCGTTGGGCACGCTGGTGCTGCGCGGGGTGGAGCTGGACGAGACCGACCAGCGGGTGCTGGAGCGGGCGGCGATGGTGACGGCCCTGCTGCTGCTGATCCGCCGTTCGGTGAGCGAGACCGAGCACCGGGTGCGCGGCGACCTGCTCAACGAGCTGCTGGAGACCCCGGCGCGCGACCCGGGTTCGCTGCGGGAGCGCGCGGCCCTGCTGCACGCGGACCTGGACGCACCGCACGTGCTGGTGGTGGCCGAGGCTCCGGGCGCCGACCCGGGGCGGCTGCGGTCGGCGGCCACGCACGTGGCCGAGACCACCGGCGGGCTGGCCGGGAGCCGGGCGGGGCGGCTGGTGCTGGCGCTGCCGGGGACCGACCCCAGGGCCGCGGGGCGGCGTGCGGCCGAGGAGCTGGCCCTGGCGGCCGGGGGTGCGCCGGTGACGGTGGGGCTGGCCGGGCCGACGGGCGGCCCGGAGCGGTTCCGGCCGGCGTTCGCCGAGGCGGCGCGGTGCGTGCAGACGCTGCGGGCGCTGGGCCGGGAGGGCGACCTGGCGACCGCCGAGGACCTGGGGTTCTCGGGGCTGCTGCTGGGCCGGGACCGGGACGTGCCGGGGTTCGTGCGGTCCGCGCTGGGTCCGCTGCTGGAGTACGACGAGCGGCGCGGGACCGTGCTGGTGGAGACGCTGAAGGCGTATTTCGCGGCCGGGGGCAACCTGTCCAGGGCCCGCACCGCGCTGCACATCCACGTGAACACGGTGTCGCAGCGCCTGGAGCGGATCGGCCAGCTCCTCGGGGAGGACTGGCAGCACCCCGACCGCGCGCTGGAGCTACAGCTGGCCCTGCACCTGCACGGTCTCCTGGACAAGGGTGTGGACCTGCTCGGCGAGCAGCCGGGCGGTTGAGGAGAACAGCGGCGTGTAGTGGTTGTCGTCGGGGAGTTCGACGGTGGCCAGGGTGTCGGGCAGGCCGGCGAGGCGCTCGGGCGTGTACAGCCCGGGCGTTTCGTCCATGAGCCCGCGCGCCGTCCACAGCAGGCGGGCGGGGACGGTGAGCCGGTGGATCGCGCCGAGGACCTCCGTGTCGGACAGGACCTGCCCGCCGTCGACCCGCACGGCCGCCTCGTCGCAGGTGGAGCGTAGCTCGGGGGCGGTCCCGGTGAGGTCGCGCAGGACGTAGTCGTCGGCCCAGGGGTTCCACCGACCGGCGAAGGCCGGGTGCCTCTGCCAGAACGCCCGGTAGTCGTCGGGGGAGCCGAAGGTCATGCGCAGCCGGGCCATGGCCGGGCCCAGGACGGCGTCGATGTCGGTCCCGGCGGGGACGGGGAGCCCGTGGCCGCCGTCGACGAGCAGCAGCCCGGCCACCCGGTCGGGGTGGCGCACGGCGGCCAGGCAGGCCACGAACGCGCCCATGGAGTGGCCGACCCAGACGGTCCGCTCCACGCCCAGGTGGTCCAGGACGGCGACGAGGTCGTCCGTGTGGGCGGCCAGGCCGTGCGGGCCGGGCAGGGTGCCGCTGGCCCCGCGCCCGCGCAGGTCGGGCGCGTGCAGCGGGGGGCCGCCGCGGGCGGCCAGCTCGGCCGCGGTCCGGGCGAAGGAGTGGCCGTTGGCGGTGATGCCGTGGACGGCCAGGACGGGGACGCCGGGGCCGTCACCCCACCGGGTGACGGCCAGGTCGCCCCCGGGGACGGGGACGGTGTACTCGTCCCCGCCGACCGGGGTGGTGTCGCTCATGCGGATATCCCTCTCACTCGTGTGCGGTCCGGCGGCCGCGCAGCGCGGACCGGACCCGCCCGGGCAGCGCGGTCAGGCCGCCGGGGAAGAAGAAGACCATCAGGACGAAGAGCGCGCCGAGGATGAACAGGGGCTGGGACAGGGGGGCGGCGATCCAGTCGGGCAGGGCCGAGAAGGCCTCCCCGCCCGCCTGGCGCAGCCGGTGCTCGGCGTAGGTGTACAGCCCGGCGCCCAGCACCGCGCCCCAGCGGCTGCCCGCCCCGCCCAGGGCCACCATCACCAGCAGGGTGAGCGTGAACTCGGCGGTGGTGATGGTGGGCGTGACCCCGCCGGTGACCAGCAGGTAGACCACGCCGCCCAGGGAGGCCAGGCCGCCGCCGACGGTGAACGCCGCCAGCTTGTACGGGTAGGGGTCGACGCCCAGCACCGCGACGCGCTGCTCGTTGGCGCGGATGCCCTGCCAGACCCGGCCCACCGGGGAGGCCGACAGCCACCACACCACGACGGTCGCGAGCGCGGCGTAGGCGAGCGCCGCCCAGTACAGGTTGGCGGTGTTCATGACGCCCACGAACGCGTCGGGGACCACGGCGGTGTTGAGCGACAGGCCCTCCTCGCCGCCGGTCACCCGGCCCGGGTCGCGGGCCACCAGGATGGACCCGGCCTGGGCGAACGCCAGGGTGACCATGGCCATCGCGATGCCGTTGACCCGCAGTGCCACCGCTCCCAGCAGCAGGGACAGCAGGGTTCCGGCCAGGACGGAGACCAGCGCCGCCCACAGCAGGGGCAGCTCCAGGATCCGCATCAGGAGCGCGGCCGTGTAGGCGCCGCAGGCGAAGTACAGGGCGTGCCCGAAGGACAGCAGCCCCACCCTCCCGTACAGCAGGTCGTAGCTGGTGGCCAGGCCGCCGAACACCAGGCAGAACGCGAGCAGGTGCAGGGTGGCCGGGCTGTTGAGGGCGCCCTCGAACAGGCCGGGGACCGTCAGGGTGGAGAAGGGCAGGGTGGCCAGGACCACCAGCACGGCGGCAGGGCCGGCCCAGCGGGGGAGTCGGCGCCGCCCGCCCGCGGCCGGGGCCGCGGTGTCGTCGGCCCGGGCGGCCGCCCGGGGTTCGGTCTCGGTGATCATGCCACCCTCTCCGCGGACTTCTTGGCGGCCAGTCCGCCCTGCCGGGTGAGCAGCACCAGGGCGAGGACGATGACCACGGCGATGTCGCCGAGTCCGGCGACGGTGTAGTAGTTGGCGAACTGCTGGACCAGGGCGACGGTCACGGAGGCGATCGCGCAGCCGGTCAGGGAGGTGGTGCCGCCGATGACCACGACGATGAACGCGAAGATCAGCAGCGACATCCCCTGGGTGGGGGTGACCACGCCGTAGTAGAGGCCGCCCAGCGCCCCGGCCAGCGCGGCCGCGGCGCCGCCGATGGCGAACACCAGGGTGAACGACCTGCGCACGTCGATGCCCAGGGCGGTGACCATGGCCCGGTCCTGGACCCCGGCGCGGACGATGAGCCCGTAGCGGGTGCGGGAGTTGAACAGCCACAGGGCGGTGAACAGGGCTGCCGCGGCGAGGATGAGCAGCAGCCGGTCCCTGGGGATGCTGGCGCCGAGCACCTCGACGGTGCCCCGGACCAGGTCCGGCTTGGGGAAGGTCAGCGGGTCGGCGCCCCAGACGGCCTGGAGGAGCGCCGGGGTGGCCAGGCTGAGGCCGACCGTGGCGAGGATCTGCTCGCGGTGCCTGCCGTAGAGCGGGCGGATGACGCACAGTTCGACGAGGGTGGCGGCCAGGGTCCCGGCGGCGACGCCGAACACCAGGGCCAGCAGGAACCCGGGCCCGTCGGGGCCGGCCCCGGGCAGGAAGTTCGCCGCCCACCACGTGCCGTAGGCGCCCAGGGCGAGGAACGCCCCGTGCGCGAAGTTGAGCACGTCCATGAGGCCGAAGATCAGCGACAGTCCGGAGGCGATGAGGAAGTAGAGGGCGCCCAGGCCGAGCCCGGTGACGATGAGGAGGACCACGGTGCTCACGCGGTCGGCCTCCCTTCGGTGTCGGCGGCCGTGCCCGTGGCGGGCGCGGCGGCGGGGGCGGCCGCCGCGCGGGACACGCCCAGGAGTTCGCGGACGCGGTCGGCGTCGTCCAGGAGGTCCGGGACGGGGCCGGTGTGGACGACCCGGCCGGCGTCCAGGACGACGGCGTCGCCCCCGACCCGGCGGACCAGGGACAGGTTCTGTTCGACCAGCAGCACCGGCACCTCCTCGGCGGCGCGGGCCACCGCGTCGGCGACCTCGCGGACGATCCGGGGGGCCAGGCCCTTGGTGGGCTCGTCGACGATGAGGAGGCGGTTGTCGTTGAGCAGGGCGCGGCCGATGGCGAGCATCTGCTGCTGGCCGCCGGAGAGGGTGCCCGCGGGCTGGTCCCTGCGCGCGGCGAGCTCGGGGAACAGTTCGTGGACGAGGCCGTAGCGGTGGGGTCCGGGGCGCCGCTCGGCGATGCGCAGGTTCTCGGCGACGGTGAGGGCGGCGAAGATCCCGCGTTCCTCGGGGACGTAGCCGATGCCCCGGGAGACGATGGCGTGGGTGGGCTCGGCGGTGGTGTCGGCGCCGTCGAAGACCACCCGGCCGGTGCGGGGCACCAGGCCCAGGACGGCCTTGACGGTGGTGGTCTTGCCGACGCCGTTGCGGCCGAGCAGGGAGGTGACGCCGCGTTCGGGCATGGCGAAGGAGACGCCCTGGAGGATGTGGGAGCCCTCGATCCACACGTTGAGGTCGACCGCCTCCAGCAGCGGTCCGGCGGCGGTCACGCCCCGTCCCCGAGGTAGGCGGCCTGGACGTCGGGGTCGGCCATGGCGGAGTCGGGGTCGGTGAAGGCGAGCAGTGCGCCGTGGTGCATCACGGCCAGCCGGTCGGCCATGTCGAGGAGCACCTCCATGTGGTGTTCGACCATGAGGACCGTGCATCCCTGTTCGCGGTGCACGTCCCGGATGACGGTGGTGAGTTCGCCGACCTCCCCGGCGCTGACCCCGGCCATGGGCTCGTCCAGGAGGATGAGCCGGGGGCGGCGGGCCAGCAGCAGGGCGAGTTCGAGCTTGCGCTTGTCGCCGTGGGAGAGGTCTCCGGCCGGTGCGGCGGCGCGGTGGGAGAGGCGGACCAGGTCCAGGGCGGCGGCCGCCTCGGGGCCGCCGTCCCCGGCGCGCTTCCAGAACCTGCGGGAGTCGCCGGTGCGGGCCTGGACGGCCAGGCCGACGTTGGCGCCGACGGTGAGGTCGGCGAAGACGCTGGAGGTCTGGAAGGTGCGGCCCATGCCCAGGCGGGCCCGCTTGTACGGGGCGTACCGGGTGATGTCGGCGCCGCCCAGGGAGACCGTGCCCGCGGTGGGCCGGGTGAGGCCGGACACGAGGTTGAACAGGGAGGTCTTGCCGGCGCCGTTGGGTCCGATGAGGGCGACGAACTCGCCCTCGGCGACGTGCATGGTGATGTCGTCGACGATGACGGCGCCGCCGACCGACCAGCTCAGGTGGTCCAGGGCCAGGGAGGTGGCCGCGGCCGCGCCGGGCGCGGCGGCGGTGGCCGCGCCCGCGGGGGTGTCGGTGGCCATCACCCCTCCGCGACGACGGGCTCGACGTCGGCGGCGGGGATCTCCGCGACCAGCTCGGGCTCGGCGGAGTCGCCGGACCCGACCAGCTCGACCTGGTACATGGGCTGGAGCAGGGCGTGGTCCTCGGCGCGGATGGTCAGCTCGCCCTTGACGCCGTCGAAGGTCCAGCCCTCCAGGGCGGCGACGCGGTCGGCGGTGGTGTCGCCCTCGGTGGCGGCGTGGACGATCATCTGGGCGGCGGTGAAGCCGTCGGGGGTGAACAGGTCGACGGTGCCGCCCGCCTCCTCGACGCGTTCGCGCATGGCCTGAGCGGCCTCGGTGTCGGAGGCGCCGTCGAAGTAGTGGGACAGGAACGAGATGTCGCCGCCGGCCTCGCCGAAGACCGGGTAGGACGCCCTGATGTCCAGGCCGGTGACGACCTCGGTGTCGGCGAGGACGCCCTGCTGGTCCAGGGCCTGCCACATGGCGGCGGCGGTCTCCCCGGCCCAGGCGACGAACACCAGGTCGGCGTCGGCCTTGCCGACCTGCTCGGCGAAGGGGGTGAGGTCGGTGGTGTCCGCCGGGGCCAGGATGCTGTCGACCTCGGCTCCCTCCCCGCCCAGGACGGCGGTGACGGCGTCGACGTTGGCCTGGCCGAAGGTGCCCTGCTGGGCGAACACGACGACCTTGGAGCCCTCGGCGTCGTCCATGAAGCTGCCCGCGGCGAGGATGTCCTGGTAGGTCTGGCGGCCGGAGCGGAAGGTGTTGGCGTTGATGCCGGTGACGGCGTCGGTGGCGGCCGGGCCGGAGATGAAGAGGATGTCGTCCTGTTCGGCCAACGGGGCGACCTGGACGGCGATGCCCGAGGCGGTGGACCCGGCGATGATGTCGTGGCCGGTGCCGATGAGCTCGCGGGCGGCGGAGACCGCGGCGGTGGGGTCGCCGCCGTCGTCCATGTACTCGACCTCGACGGCGCGGCCGTCGATCTCCATGGTGCCGCCGGTGGCGTAGTCGAGTCCGGCCTCCAGGCCCTGCCTGTACTGCTCGCCGTAGGTGGCCAGCGGGCCGGTGGCCGAGTAGACGATGCCGATCCTGACGGGCCCGTCCCCGCCCCCTCCCGCGGCCTCGCCGGGGCTGCCGCAGGCGGTGAGGGCGAGGACGACCGCGCAGGAGGCGGCGGTCAGGGGGGTCTTGCGCATTTCTCTTCCTCCAGTCGGCACCGCCTCGTCACGATCGCCCGCGCTGGGGGATGGGGTGCCAACCCGAAGGTAGAGCTACGGTGATCCGTTTCACATGTACATGTGACATACATTCGGGCGCGAACCGGTGTAGAGGGGCGCCATAGGGTCCTTTCGGGAACCTCGGGCCTTGACCTCAACATTTGTTGAGGAACCAGGCTGTCCTCCGACGGCCGGGCGATCCGGCCGCGGAACCGAGGGGAACGACCATGGAGCGACCCGTACTGGTGACCGGGGCGACGGGTAACACCGGCCGGCACGTGGTGGCCGGACTGCTGGCCGAGGGCGTGCCCGTGCGCGCCCTGGTCCGCCGGGAGGACCACGGCCTGCCGGCCGGGGTGGAGGCCGTGACCGGCGACGTCACCGACCCGGAGGCGGTGGCCCGTGCGGCGGAGGGCGTCCGGGCCGCCTACCTGGTGTGGCCGCTGATGACGGCGGAGGGGGTGGGGCCGGTGGCGGCGGCGCTGGCCCGGCACGCGGACCGCGTCGTCTACCTTTCGGCGGCGCAGGCCGGTGGCGGGGACCCCGGCGAGCGGGGGTCGTGGGGCGCGGTGGAGGACGCGGTCCGGGACTCCGGGGCGGAGTGGGTCTTCCTGCGGGTGACCGGGCTGTCCGCCAACGCGCTCCAGTGGTCCGGGCGGGTCCGCACCGGCACGGTGCGGGCCCCGTACGGGGACGCGCGGCGGTCCCTGGTGCACGAGCGCGACGTCGCCGAGGTGGCGGTGCGGGCCCTGGTCGACGAGGGGCACGCGGGCAGGGCCTACCTGATGACCGGCCCGGAGGCGGTGTCCCAGCGGGACCAGGTGCGGATGCTCGGCGAGGCCGTCGGCGTGGCGGCGCGGTGGGAGGAGCAGCCCCGGGAGGAGGCGGCGGCGGAGCTCACCGCCCTGTTCGGGGACGCCGGGTACGCGGAGGCGGCGCTGGAGTACTGGGCCTCGCTGGCCGAGCGCCCCGAGGAGGTGTCGGGGGACGTCGAGAGGGTGCTCGGCCGCCCGGCGCTGCCCTTCTCCCGGTGGGCGCGCGACCGCGCCGACGACTTCCGCTGACCGCGCCGCGCGGCGCCCGCCGCCGGGCCCGGGCCGCACCCGGGGCGGGCGCGGCGCGGGCCCGGCGCCGGGCTCAGCAGCGGCCGCGGTCGGACCAGGGGCCCCAGAGCGTGCCGGAGTCGGGCTCGTTGTCCTGGTTCCACCAGCGGGACTCGTACTCGCGGCCGTTGTGGCTGACCCGCTCCCCCTCCTCATAGGTGGTGCCGGGGCTCCAGGCGGGCGCGGAGCAGGAGTGGTCGTCCCAGCCTCCGCCCTGGCCTCCGCCGTGCCCGTCGTTGTGCCCGCCGCCGTCCCCGTCGTCGGACTCCTCGTCGCGGTCGCCTTCGGACTCCTCCGAGGGGGTCTCCGACGGGGACTCCGAGGGCTCCTCCTCGGGCTCCGGGCCGGTCGAGACGGTCACCGAGACCTCGCCCTCCTCGGGCAGGATCGACCCCGGCTCGGGGTTCTGGGCGCTGACCCCGCCCGGCTCGACGGTCTCGTGGTGCTGCTCGACGACCACCGCGGTCAGGCCGACCCGGGTGAGGGCGTCCACGGCCTCCTCCTGCGTCATCCCGTCCAGCGAGGGGACGATGACGCCCTCGCTGACCCGGATGACCACCGGGTCCTCGCGGTCGCCCTCCCGGCCCGCGGCGGGCTCGGTGGCCAGGACGGTCCCCGGCAGCTGCTCGGCGGAGTGCTCCTGGACGACGTCGATGCGGGTGAACCCCGCCTCGCGCAGCAGGTCGCGGGCCTCGTTCTCGGTGTCGCCGACCACGTCAGGGACATCCGCGTGGCGGGGTCCGACGGACAGCGCCAGCATGACCGCGTCGCCCTCGGCCAGGACGGCGCCCGGGCCCGGCTCGCTGCCCGCGACCCCGCCCGGCTCGACGGTGTCGTGGTAGGTGTCCCGGAAGCGGACCACCAGCCCCAGGCCGAGCGATTCCAGCCGCGCCTCCGCCTCCTCCGCGGCGACCCCCGCCAGGTCGGGGAGGGTGGCCTCGGGCTCGCGGGGGAACAGCGCCCACCCGGTCGCGAACAGGGCGGCGACCAGCAGCACGGCGGCCGCCAGCACGGGGACGCGGCGCCGCAGCGGTCCGCGGCGGGGTGCGGGGAGCTCGGCGGCGGCGATCGGGATGGGGCGGGTGGTGTCGGCGCCGCCCTCCTCCAACGGCCGGGACAGCGACCGCATCACCTGCTCGACCAGGGTGAGGTACTGGCCCGCGTCGCGGGGCCGGTAACGCGGGTTGGGGTCGGTCGCGTTGGCGACCAGCATGTCCAGGTCCGGCGGCAGGGAGTCCACCAGCGCCGAGGGGCGCAGCGGGCGCGCCTCGCCGGGGTCGGCCGGCTCGCCGGTGATGAGCGCGTGCAGGAGCAGGCCCACCGCGCGCACGTCGGTCCGGGTGTCGGGGGCCTCGTCCTCGGCGGCGTCGAAGAGGAGCGGGAAGCCGGTGATGCCCGCCCTCCCGTCGTCGCCGACGACGACCCGGTCGGGGGTCAGGGCGCCGTGCACGATCCCCTGGGCGTGGGCGGCGTCGAGCGCCTCCAGGACGGAGGCGATGACGGTGAGCGCCCGGTGCGGCTCGTGGACGGGGGAGGCGCCGTCCAGGACCTCGGCGAGGGGTTCGCCGCGGAGGTACTCGTTGACGGCGTAGACGCGGTCCCCGTCGCGGCCGTGGTCGAGGAACCGGGCCAGGCCCGGGTGGGAGACGGCCTCCAGGTGCTGCGCCCTGCCGCGGAAGGCGTGCACGGCCGGCGCGTCGCCGACCAGCCACGGGTGCAGGACGGTGACGACGACGGTCGTCCCGGTGGCGCGGTCGTGGGCCGCGTAGGCGCTCCCCGAGGCATCACTGCGAAGGCGCTCCCCGAGGACGTAGCGTCCGTCCAGGACCGCGCCGGAGTGGGGATCGGGGGTGGGGGTCTCCATGAATCGGAATTGTACGGGCCGGAATTCCGGAATTCGGCTCTGATTTCACCCCGTACCGGTTCGCTCACCCGAACTCCCCGGTGGAGGCCGGAACGGTAATGTCGGCGCTGTCCGCCCTTCCCCCGAACCGTTGCGAGGCGACCGTGCAGACCCCGCCCACCGGAAGCATCGAGGACCGCGCCCTGGGCGTCCTGCTGGGCGCCGCCTGCGGCGACGCGCTGGGCGTGCCCTACGAGTTCGGCCCCACGCTGTCCGAGCGCCGGGTGCCGGAGATGATCGGCGGCGGCCTGGGCCCCTACGCACCCGGGGAGTACTCCGACGACACCCAGATGACGGTGTGCATCGCCCATGCGCTGCGCGACCACGACGACCCGCTGTCCGCCGGGGCGCTGCGCGCGACCGCCGACGCCTTCCTGGAGTGGGCGAACGGCGGGGCCACCGACATCGGCAACCAGACCCGCCGGGTGATGGGCGGTGCCGGGGGCGCCTTCCGCCGCCCGGAGGTCGCCGAGGTGATGGCGGCGTACGCCGCGTCCATGTTCGAGGAGGGGGTGGCGAGCGCGGGCAACGGGTCGCTGATGCGCACCGGGCCGCTGGCCCTGGCCTACCTGCGCGACCCGGAGGGGCTGGCCCGGGCCGCCGACGCCTACAGCCTCCTGACCCACGGGGACCCGCTGGCCTCGCAGGCCTGCGTGCTGTGGTGCGAGGGGATCCGCCGGGCCGTGCTGGAGGGCACCCTGGACGGCGTCCGCGACGGGGTGGAACTGCTGCCGGAGGACGCGCGCGGCCGCTGGAAGACCTGGCTGGACGAGGCGGAGTCGGCGGCGCCGCACACGTTCGCGAACAACGGGTTCGTGGTGAGCGCGCTCCAGGCGGCGTGGTCGGCCCTCACCCGCAACCCGGAGGGGTACGTGGCGGCCGTGCACGCGGCGGTGCGGGCGGGCAACGACACCGACACCGTCGCGGCGATCGCCGGTGCGCTGGCCGGGGCCCGGTGGGGCCTGTCGGGGATCCCGGCGGGGTACGTGTCGGCGGTGCACGGGTGGCCCGGGTACCGGTCCGACGACCTGGCCGGACTCGCCCTGGAGATCCTGCGGCGGCATTCCGCGTCGTAGGTCCCTAGGGCGTGTTCGGCGGATCATTCCGGGTCGCGGCCGCGAGGCCTCCTCTCGCCGCGCCGCCCGCGCTCGGAGGGCCGAACCCGGGCCGACCTGCGCCGGTCGTCCTGCGAGAGATCGCCTCGCGGCCGCTCCCGGTATTCGGCGCAAGCGCCGAAACGCTCGAAAGCATCCACCGAACACGCCCTAGGCTGGGGCCGTCCGGAACACGAAACGAGGAGCATGCCCATGTCCGTGTCGTTGAACTGGGTGGACGCCGGCGAGCAGGAGCACCTGATGGCCGCCCCCGTCCGGGAGGCCGTCCGGGGCCACGCCGAGGTGCGGGTCGCGCCGATCGATCCGAACCTGGCGGACACCGCGGCCTTCTGCACCCACTACGGGATGACGCTGGAGACCAGCGCGAACTGCGTGGTGGTGGCGGCCAAGCGCGGCGGCGAGACCACCTACGCGGCGTGCATGGTCCTGGCCACCGACCGGGCCGACGTCAACGGCGTGGTCCGCCGCCACCTGGGCGCGCGCAAGGCGTCGTTCGCGCCGATGGCGGAGGCCACGGGGCTGACCGGGATGGAGTACGGCGGGATCACCCCGTTCGGGCTGCCGCGGGAGTGGCCGATCCTGGTGGACGAGGCCGTGGCGGCCACCCCGTACGTGGTGGTGGGCAGCGGGCTGCGCCGGTCCAAGCTGTGGGTGCCGGGCAAGCTCGTGGCCGCCCTCCCGGGCGCCGAGGTCGTCCCGCTCGCCCAGCACTGACCCGCGGCCCGGTCCCGGGTCCCACGGGCCCGGCGGTGTGCCCGGTTCCGGCCGGGCGGACCGGCCCCGGGTCACGCGGCCCGGGGGTGGACACGACGCCGAGCGCCACGAGGGCCACGCCTCGGCGGGGGAGCCCCGGGTCCGTCCACAGGCTGTGGATGGACTCCGCCGGGCAGCCCGGTCCGGGTCTCGCGGACCGGGGGACGGGCACGACACCGAGCACCACGAGGACCCCCGCCGCAGCGGGAGAGCCCCTGGTCCCGGGTCCCGCAGCACCGGCGGCGAGCACCACAGGACTCCCCACCACAGTGGGGGAGTCCCCGGCCCCGAGTCCTGCGGCCCGGGGGCGGGTACAGCACCAGCGCCACGAGGCCCCCGCCGCGGCGGGGGCCCGGGTCCGTCCACAGGCTGTGGACGGACCCGGCCGGGCGGCTCAGGGCCGGTCCTCGACCTCCGGGACCCAGGCCGTCTCCACGATCACCGAGTAGTGGTTGACCAGGGGCAGCTCCACCCCCTCGGGCTGCTCGTACTCCGACTCCACCGCGACGACCTCGAAGTAGAGCGGCATCCCGGTGTCGGCGTCGAACATGATCCGGCGCTCCAGGGTCTCCTCGCCCTCCTCCTCCACCAGGAAGAGCTCGCCCTCGCGCCCGTACCGGTCCTCGGACGGACCCGCGTAGAGCACGCCCTCGTGCCCGGCCAGCACCCGCAGCACGGCCGACTGGACCCGCGGGTCGACGGGGGCCTCGGTGTACAGGCTCTGGAGCGCGTAGAAGAGGGTCGCCTCCGGCGTGCCGGCGTCGAACCCGGCCCCGTCGACCAGCTGCTCCTCCAATTCCTCCGGGTCGGTGGCCAGCGTGTCCGGCTCCCAGGTGAAGAACATCCCGTCGCCGCCCTCGCCGTCCCCCCATTCGAAGCGCTCGGTGCCGTCGCCGAACAGGAAGCCCAGCGGGCCCTCGTCCCCGCCGACGTGCTCCGGCTCGCGGGGCACGGACAGCTCGACCCCGGACTCGTCGGGGGCCCGCCACACGCTGCGCTCCTCCGGCAGGATCCCCCAGCCGACCCGTCCGCTGTCCACGTCCTGCGAGTACGTGAACGTCCACTCCGAGGTCCGCACGTACGCCACGTCCCCGTCGCGTGCGGGCGGCTCCGCCGCCGCGGCGGCGCGGGCCAGGTCGAGCAGGTGCTCCCGCCCCCCGGTGCGTTCGGAGGCGGGCACGTCCAGCGGGGCGGGCGGCGGCTCCGCGTACGCGGGCCGTCCGCTCTGGAGCGACACCGGGACGACGACCGCGACGGCCGTCAGCGCGGCGGCGGCCCCGATGAGGGCCGGACGCAGGAGGCGGCGGGGCCGCGCCGGGGCGCCTCCCGGCCGGTGCCCGGCGGCGATGACCTCGATCCGGGACAGCTCGCGCGCGGCCGCGTCCTCCGGATACCCGGCGGCCGGGTCGTGCCCGGCGAACAGGCGCCGGACGGCGGCGACGTCGTCGTTGAACGCGGTGTCCTTCATGGGTTCTCCTTCAGGGCGGTGCGGGCGGGGGTCCGGGGGGCGGCCGCGGGGCGGCGCTCCCCGTCGGGGGGCGGCTGGTCCAGGAAGCGCTCGATCCGCCGCCGCGCCCGGTACAGCCGCACACGGGCCGTGGCGGTGGTGCAGCCCAGCACCCGGGCGGCGTCGCGCACCTCCAGCCCCTCCCAGGCCACGAGCATGATCAGCTCCCGGTCGGTCTCGCCGAGCCGCCCCAGCGCCCGCAGCGCGCTGTCGCGTTCGGCCACCGCCCCGGTCGGGTCCGGCGCGCCCGGCTCCCGGTGGTCGCCCTCGGGGAAGGGGGTCGACATCTCTCCTTGTCGCCTCAGCTCCCGGAACCGGGCCCGCACGATGTTGCGGGCCACCCCGTACAGCCACGGCAGCGGCTCGTCCCGGGGCACCCGGTCGAACCGGCGCCAGGCGACGGAGAAGGTCTCCGCCGCGACGTCGTCGGCCGCGTCCGGGCCCAGCCTCCGCAGGGCGTAGCGCCGGACGTCGTCGTAGTGGCCGGTGAAGAAGCGGGTGAACAGTCCACCCGCCCCCTCCTCCGTGTCATCGCCGCTCATCCCTCTCCTCTCGGTGTGCCGTCACCCCTCTTCTGTCGGCGGCGGGCCGTTCATTACACGGCATTTTCGAGATGTCGACAGAACCACCTGTCCGCACGTCCACATGGTGGGAAAACGCAGGTGGCGGCGGACGCGACCGGCCGGGCACTATTTACTGAACGATCGGTCTGTAATACTGTGCCGGAAGACACTCAGCCCGAGGAGAGGACCGTCAGGTGTCCGAAGTACTGCAGAGCTACGCGCTGGGATCGTGGTTCACCCCCACCGACGGGGGCGAGCCCCTCGCCGACGCGAACACCGGTGAGACCGTCGCCCGCATGTCGCAGAACGGCCCCGACGTCTCCGCCATGGTCGACTACGCCCGCACCGTCGGCGGCCCGGCGCTGCGCGCCCTCACCTTCCACCAGCGCGCGAACCTGCTCAAGGCCCTCGCCCAGCACCTGATGCAGTACAAGGACGAGTTCTACGCGCTCTCCCACCGGACCGGCGCCACCAAGCGCGACAGCGCCGTGGACATCGACGGCGGCTTCGGCACCCTCTTCAGCTTCTCCAGCAAGGGCCGCCGCGAGCTGCCCAACTCCACGGTCATCCTCGACGGCCCCCTGGAGCGGCTCAGCCGCGAGGGCACCTTCGCGGGACAGCACGTCTACACCTCCCGGCCCGGCGTCGCGGTGCAGATCAACGCGTTCAACTTCCCCGTGTGGGGCATGCTCGAGAAACTCGCCCCCGCGTTCCTGGCCGGGCTGCCCAGCATCGTCAAGCCCGCCGCCCAGACCGCCTACCTGACCGAGGCCGTGGTCCGCAGGGCCGTCGAGTCGGGGATCCTCCCCGAGGGCTCCCTCCAGCTGCTCGTCGCCGGGCACCGGGGGCTGCTCGACGGCCTGGGCCCGCAGGACATCGTCGGCTTCACCGGCTCGGCCGCCACCGGCGCCATCCTGCGCAACCACCCGAACGTGGTCAGCGGCGGCACGCAGCTGAACGTCGAGGCCGACTCCCTCAACTGCTCCATCCTGGGCCCGGACGTCACCGCCGAGGACCCCGAGTTCGACCTGTACATCAAGCAGGTCGTCACCGAGATGACCGTCAAGGCGGGCCAGAAGTGCACCGCCATCCGCCGCGTCATCGTCCCCGAGGCGATGGCCGACACCGTCGTCGAGGCCCTGAAGGAGCGCCTGGCCAAGGTCGTGGTGGGCGCCGCCGACCACCCGGACACCCGCATGGGCGCCCTGGTCTCCCTGGCCCAGCGCGACGAGGTCCGCAAGGCGGTCAAGGCCCTGCGCACCTCCTGCGAGCTGGTGTACGGCGACCCCGAGCGGGTCGAGGTCGTGGGCGCCGACGCCGAGTCCGGCGCGTTCATGTCGCCGATCCTCCTGCGCGCCGAGCCGGGCGCCCGGGAGCCGCACGAGGTGGAGGCGTTCGGCCCGGTCAGCACCGTCATCACCTACGGCTCGGTGGCCGAGGCCGTCGAGCTGGCCGCCCTGGGCAAGGGCTCCCTGGTGGGCTCGCTGGTCACCCACGACCCCGACGTCGCCCGGGAGGTCGTCCTGGGCGTCGCCCCCTGGCACGGCCGCATCCTGGTGCTGGACCGGGACGACGCCAAGGAGTCCACCGGCCACGGCTCCCCGCTGCCCGTGCTGGTGCACGGCGGCCCGGGCCGCGCCGGCGGCGGCGAGGAGATGGGCGGTGTGCGCGGCGTCAAGCACCACATGCAGCGCACCGCGATCCAGGCCTCGCCGGACATGCTCACCGCGATCACCGGGCACTGGACCACGGGTTCCAAGAGGAACGTGGGCGACGTCCACCCCTTCCGCAAGAACCTGGCCGAGCTGCGCATCGGCGACACCATCGAGTCGGCGGAGCGCAGGGTGACCCGCGCCGACATCGACCACTTCGCCGAGTTCACCGGGGACACGTTCTACGCCCACACCGACGAGGAGGCCGCCGCCGCCAACCCGCTGTTCGGCGGGATCGTGGCGCACGGCTACCTGGTGGTGTCGCT
This sequence comes from Nocardiopsis sp. NPDC057823, assembly GCF_042797335.1. NCBI lineage: Bacteria > Bacillati > Actinomycetota > Actinomycetes > Streptosporangiales > Nocardiopsidaceae > Nocardiopsis > Nocardiopsis sp. NPDC057823. Next base: position 27,456 of record NZ_JBHVLR010000005.1, read on the forward strand.
GGCCGCCGGCCTGTTCGTGGACCCGGCCCCGGGCCCGGTGCTGGCCAACTTCGGCGTGGACAACCTGCGGTTCCTCACCCCCGTGAAGGAGGACGCGGTCATCAGGGTGACGCTGACCGCCAAGCAGATCACCCCGCGCACCAACGCGGAGTACGGCGAGGTCCGCTGGGACGCCGTGGTCACCGACCAGGACGGCGAGGCCGTCGCCACCTACGACGTGCTCACCCTGGTCGCCAAGGGCGACGAGGAGGCGTAGCGGCGAAGAGGCATGGCGGCGTATCGCCGTGTCGACATGGCGGTGGCCCCCGCCGGGCGGCCGGGGGCCCCCCCCCGGTGAGACCCCGGGGGCGGGGGAGGGCCGGCGGGACCGCCGGGCCAGCCGCAGCACCCGGACGAGCAGGGCGGGCACCCCCCCC
>NZ_JBHVLR010000005.1:27881-322698 GCF_042797335.1 Nocardiopsis sp. NPDC057823
CCTGGGGTTGGGTGGGGGGGTGGGGGTGGGGGGGGGGGGGGGGTTGGGGGGGGGGGGGGGGGGGGGGCCCGGGGGGGGGGGGGGGGGGGCCACCGCCGCGTTCAGACCCGGGAGGCGGGGAAGGCCCTGCGGGACAGCGGGACCAGCAGCAGCACCGGGACGAGCAGGGCGAGCACGCCCCAGGGCAGCGCTCCGGCGCCCACCCCCGCGAGCAGCGCCCCGCCCGCCGCGCCGCCCCCGGCCATGGCGACGTTCCACAGGGTGACGTACACGGACTGGGCGGTGACGGCCGCCGCCCCGCCGACGTCGGCGACCGCGGTCTGAAGCAGGGTCGGCACCCCGCCCCACCCGAGCCCCCACAGGGCGGCCGCGACCAGGGCCATGCCCGGTAGGCCGGCGGCCAGCGCCAGGAGGACGGCCGCCGCGCCGATGAGCAGGACCGCGCCGACGGCCAGGGCCCGCAGCCTCCGGTCGATAAGGGCGCCCACGATCCAGACGCCGGCCACGGAGGCCGCCCCGAACACCAGGAGGACCAGGTCCACGCCGCCGCCGCGCCCCGCGTTCGCGAGGACCGGGGCGATGTAGGTGTAGAGGACGGTGTGGGCGGTCACCAGCAGGAGGGTGACGGCCAGCAGCGGCAGCAGGCCGGGCAGGGCGAACACCCTGGCGAACGGCACCCGTTCCGCCCGGGGCTGCCCCGGGCGGTCCGGTACGGCCGCCAGGATCCACCCGGCCAGGACGAGGGCGATCCCGGTGATGACCAGGAACACCGAGCGCCAGCCGACCATGTCCCCGAGGAAGGCGCCGGCGGGCACCCCCAGGGACAGGGCGAGCGGGATGCCGATCAGGACGATGGCGATCGCCCGGCCCTGGTGGTGTTCCGGCACCAGGGAACGGGCGTAGCCGACGAGCATCGCCCAGGCGAGCCCCGCGGCGATCCCGGCGGCGAACCGGGCTGCCAGGGTGAGCAGGTGGTCGGAGGAGAGGGCGGTGACGGTGTTGGCCACGGCGAACAGTGCCACGGTCCCCAGCAGCAGGGGGCGGCGTCGCACTCCGGCGGTGACCGCGGCGAGCGGGATCACGGTGAGCGCGGTACCGGCGGCGTAGGCCGTCACGGCCTGCCCCATGGTGGACTCGCCCACTCCGAGGTCGGCGCTCATGGCGGGCAGCAGCCCGGCGGGCACCAGCTCGGTGAGGACGACCAGGAGGGCGACGGCGGCGAGGGCGAGCAGGGCGGCCCACGGAAGCCGGGCCGCCCGTTCGGGGATAACCCCTTGTGCGGTGGTGGTCATGACCGCCATGCTCAAACCCTCACATCTATGTGAAGGTCAACGGGGCGACCGGTGAGGTGGGCCACATGCGGATCGGGGAGCTGGCGGAGCGGACCGAGACCTCGCGCCGGCTGCTGCGCTACTACGAGGAGCAGGGGCTGATCGTGTCCCGGCGCCTGGAGAACGGCTACCGGGACTACGACGAGGACACCGTGGACCGGGTGCTCCAGATCCGGGGGCTGCTCGACGCCGGCCTGCCCACCAAGATCATCAGGCAGATGTTGCCCTGTCTGGACCGGCCCCGCTCGATCCTGATCTCCGACGTCTCCCCGCAGATGATCGCCACCCTGCGCGGTGAACTCTCGCGCATGGACCGGCGCATCCGCTGCCTGGAGCAGAACCGCAGGGCCATCGCCGAGTACCTGAAGGCGGTGCTCCCCGGGGACCCGGAGCCCGCCGCCTGACGACGGGAGCGCCCCGGGGGTGCCGACTCCCCCCGGGGCGCTGTCGTGGGACCCGCTACAGGCGGGCGATGGCCGCGGCGGGGTCCTCGATGGCGTCGGCGACGACCCGCATGAACCCGGCCGCCGCGCCGCCGTCGCACACCCGGTGGTCGAACGCGAACGACAGCTGGGTGACCTTGCGGACGGTCAGCTCGCCGTCCACCACCCACGGGCGGTCGATGATCCGGCCGATGCCGAGGATGGCCACCTGCGGGTGGTTGATGATGGCGGCGCTTCCGTCGACCCGCAGCGAACCGTAGTTGTTGAGGGTGAAGGTGCCGCCGGTCATCTCGGCCGGGGTCGCCCGGCCCGCGCGGGCGGCGGCGGTGAGCCGCTTGATCTCGGTGTCCAGCTCGGCGGTGGTGAGCCGGTGCGCGCCGAGCACGGCCGGCGCGACCAGGCCGCGGTCGGTCTGCACGGCCAGGCCCAGGTTGATCCCGTCGTACTGGACCAGCTCGCCGCGCTCGGTGTCCACCAGCCCGTTGAGCTCGGGGTGGGCGCGCAGTCCGGCCACGGTGAACCGGGCGACGTAGGACAGCAGCCCCGGGCCGTCCGGGTGGGCGGCGCGCAGGCGGACCAGCTCGGTGGCGTCGACGTCCACCCACACGGTGGCCTCGGGGATCTCGCTCCTGCTGCGCGAGAGGGCGGCGGCGACGCTCTTGCGGAACCCGCTCATGGGCACCCTGGCGGACTCGGCCAGCCCGGTGCGCGGGTCCACGGCGCCCGCAGGGACCGGTGCCGGAGCCGGTGCCGGGGCCGCCTCGGCGGCGGGCGCGGCGATCGGGGACCGGGCGGCCTCGATGGCGGCGAGCACGTCGCGGCGGGTGATGAGCCCGTCCTGGCCGCTGCCCTCGATGTCGGCGACGCGCAGCCCGGCCTCGCGGGCGAGCCGTCTCACCAGCGGCGAGGTCACCAGCGGGACGCGGCGCGCGGGCGGGGACTCGGGCGCGACCGGGGCCGCGGGCGCGGCGGTGGGCGCCGCAACGGCCCCGCGGGGCCGGCGGCGGCGCCCCCGGGCCCCCGCCTCCGGGGTGCCGTAGCCGATGAGGACGTTGCCCGAGCCGCTCCCGGCGCGCTCCTCCTCTCGGTACCGCTCACCGGCCGCGGACACCGCGGCCGGCTCCGGCACGGAGGGCGCGGGGGCGGCGGGCGCGGAGGGGGCCGCCGGGGCCGCCGCCTCGTCGGCGACGCTGATCAGCGCGGAGCCCACCGCCAGCACCTCGCCCTCGGCGCCGTGCAGCGCGTGCACCACCCCGCCGTAGGGGGTGGGCACCTCCACGATCGACTTCGCGGTCTCCACCTCGGCGATCGGCTGGTCGATGGCGACGGTGTCGCCCACCGCGACCAGCCACTTGACCACCTCGGCCTCGGTGAGGCCCTCGCCCAGGTCGGGCAGTTCGAAGGTGCGGATCGTCACTGGTCGTCCTCCCACTGAAGGTCGTCCACCGCGTCGAGGATGCGGTCGACGCTCGGCAGCTGGTGGCGCTCCAGCTTGGGCGGCGGGAACGGGATGTCGAACCCGGTGACCCGGCGCACCGGGGCGGCCAGGGAGTGGAAGCAGCGCTCGGTCACCCGGGCGACGATCTCCGAGGCGACGCTGGCGAACCCGCTGGCCTCGGCGATCACGACGGCCCGGCCCGTGGAGCGCACCGCGGCGCACACGGTCTCGTCGTCGAAGGGGACGATGGAGCGCAGGTCCACCACCTGGAGGCTGCGGCCCTCCTGGGCCGCGGCCTCGGCGGCCTCCAGCGCGGTGGGCACCGAGGGCCCGTAGGCGATGAGGGTGGCGTCGGTGCCGGGGCGGCACACCACCGCGGTGCCGATGCCCGGACGCGAGCCGTCGCCCGGGTCGAACTCCTCCTTGGCCCAGTAGAGCTTCTTGGGCTCCATGAACACGACGGGGTCGTCGGAGGCGATGGCCTCGCGCAGCAGGTGGTAGGCGTCCGCGGGGGTGGCCGGGGTGACCACCTTCAGGCCGGGGGTGTGGGCGTAGTACGCCTCGGAGGAGTCGCAGTGGTGCTCCACGCCGCCGATGCCGCCCGCGTAGGGCACCCGGATGACGATGGGCAGGGAGACCCGGCCGCGGGTGCGGTTGCGCAGCTTGGCGATGTGGCTGACGATCTGCTCGAACGCCGGGTAGGCGAACGCGTCGAACTGCATCTCGATGACGGGGCGCATCCCGTTCATCGCCATGCCCACGGCCAGGCCCGCGATGCCGGACTCGGCGAGCGGGGTGTCGAAGCAGCGGTCCTCGCCGAACTCGGCGGTGAGGCCGTCGGTGATGCGGAAGACGCCGCCGAGGGGGCCGACGTCCTCGCCGAAGACGTACACGGTCTCGTCCTCGGCCATGGCGTCGCGCAGCGCCCGGTTGAGGGCCTGGGCCATGGTGAGCTTGGTGGGGTCGGTCGCCATGGGTCAGTCGCTCTCTCTGCTCAGTTCGTCGGCCAGGACGGCGGCCTGCTCCCTCAGCTGCGGGGTGGGCTCGGCGTACACGTGGGCGAACAGTTCGGAGGGGTGGGGGTCGTCGTCCCGGGAGATGCCCTCGCGCATGGCGGCGGCGACGGCCTCGGCCCGCTCGGTGATCTCGTCCCGGCGCGCCTTGGTGAGCACGCGCTTGCGCTTGAGCAGCGCCTCCAGCCGCGTCAGCGGGTCGCGGGCGACCCACGGACCGACCTCGTCGCTGTCGCGGTAGCGGGTGTCGTCGTCGGCGTTGGTGTGCGCCTGCATGCGGTAGGTGTGCGCCTCGACCAGCTGCGGGCCCGCGCCGGAGCGGGCGGCCGCGACGGCGGCGTCCAGCACGGCCAGCACGGCGGCGGTGTCGTTGCCGTCGACGCGTTCGCCGTTGACCCCGTAGCCGATGCCCTTGTGGGCGAGGGAGGGCGCGGCGGTCTGCCGGGCGAGGGGGACGGAGATGGCGTACTCGTTGTTCTGGACGAAGAACACGACGGGGGCCTTGAGCACGGCGGCGAAGTTCAGTGCCTCGTGGAAGTCGCCCTCGCTGGTGGCGCCGTCGCCGCACAGGGCCATCACGACGGTGTCCTCACCGCGCAGGCGGGCGGCGTGGGCGACGCCGACGGCGTGCAGCAGCTGGGTGGCGAGCGGGGTGGCCTGCGGGGCGACCCGGTGCTCGTAGGGGTCGTACCCGGCGTGCCAGTCGCCCTTGAGGAGGGTGAGCACCTCGACGGGGTCGACGCCGCGGGTGACGACGGCGACGGTGTCCCGGTAGGTGGGGAAGAGCCAGTCGTTCTCGCCCAGCACGAGGGAGGCGCCGACCTGGCAGGCCTCCTGGCCGTGCGAGGAGGGGTAGACCGCCAGGCGGCCCTGGCGGACCAGTGCGCCGGCCTGGTCGTTGACGCGACGGCCGACCACCAGGGCGGTGTACGCGGCGAGGAGACGCCCGTTGTCGGGGAAGGGGAGGGTCGGGTTCTCGACCGGCCTCCCCGACTCATCGAGCAGCTGCACCGGCTGCTCGGAGGGGAGCAGGTCCCGGTCGTCGGCCATGCCTCTGCCTCCATATGTCGAGAGTCGGATGTGTCGAAGGTGACGTGTACAGACATATGGTGAGGTTTCTTGCCATCTGTTCGCCATAGGCGTGCCGAAGTCGAGAAAACGTCGTAGATGACATCGGCTTTCGTGACCGTTCGTCCAGATATGTGACCCGGGGCACGTCCCCGGATGGACATGTGGCCGACACTCCCGGTCACCCCCGCGCGCCCGCCCACCTGCCGGAACGCCGCGCCCCCGGAGCCCCGGGCCGGGACGGGGTCCTAGCATGCGTGGCAGGGTGTGACACGAGAGGAACGAGGTACCGGTGAGCGACGACCGCGAGACACTCACGTACGAGCTGTTCGGCACCGCGATGCGGGAGCTGGCGCAGGAGATCGCCGACGACGGCTTCGAGCCCGACATCATCCTGTCCATCGCGCGCGGCGGACTGTTCGTGGCGGGCGGCCTCGGCTACGCCCTCGGCGTCAAGAACCTCCACGTCATGAACGTGGAGTTCTACACGGGCGTGGGCACGACCCTGGACATGCCGGTCATGCTGCCGCCCGTCCCCAACGTGGTGGACCTGAGCGACAAGAGGGTCCTGGTCGCCGACGACGTCGCCGACACCGGCAAGACCCTCAAGCTCGTCCACGACTTCTGCGCCGAGCACGTCGCCGAGGTGCGCAGCGCGGTCATCTACCAGAAGTCCCATTCGCTGATCGACTGCGAGTACGTGTGGAAGCGCACCGACCAGTGGATCGACTTCCCTTGGTCGGTGCTGCCCCCGGTGGTCTCCCGCGAGGGCCAGGTCCTCGACTCCTGAGACGTTTTCAGCGGATGTTCCCGTGCTCCTTCGGCGCTTGCGCCGAAGGAGCACGGGCGGCCTACGGGCGATCCCTCGCAAGACGGCGGGCGCAGGCCGGTCCGGGGCCGTCCGAGCGGAAGCGGCGCCGCGAGAGGCGGCCCAGGGGTCGCGAGGCGGAATGTTCCGCCGGACACGCCCCGGGACCGGGGCTGCGCGGGTGGGCGGCAGGTCCGTCATGCCCCCGCGCTCGGGAGGTCCGGGATCCGGGGCCCGGACGGCGGCCACCGGTGCTCACTCCGGTGACCTCACCGGGGCGGCACCGGCCTCCGGCCGGAGGCGTCCCCCGACCCCGCCCGTCAGCGGCAGCACGGCGGGACCGCCCATCACCCGCAGCCGGAGGGTCCCGGGCTCCCCGCCCCGGCCGCGGCGCACCCAGTGCGGGGTCCGCCCGGGGTTCCCGGTGACGAAGAGATCGACGGCGTCCTCCACCGGCCATCCGCCGGCGAGGCCGGTCAGCGACGGGGCCCGGACCCTGCGCACGGCGGTGACCGACGACAGGGGCACGACGGTGCGCACCCCGGACCGCCACAGGCACCGGTTCCGGACGAGCTCGACGGCGTCGTCCGTGATGAGGATGCCGGAACCGGCGGCGGCCTCCGGCAGCCGCCACAGCGCCCAGGCGGCCAGGAGCACGGAGGGCAGGACGACGAAGAGGAGCATCCGAGGCTCGGCGAAGAGGTCGAACCCCAGGGTCACGGCCATGAGCACCGTGATCAGGAAGAACCCGAGGGCGCCGACGGCCCGCTGGAGTCCGCGCCGGGGGAGTTCCACCCAGACGTCCGTACGGGGCGGAACGGCCCCGGGTCCGGGCACCGGTGCGGAGGCCGGGACGGGGCGCAGGCGTTCGGCGAGGTGGAGGATCTCGGAGGCCGCGCGGGCGTCCGCCGGGGCGAGCACCAGCCGGGGCGTGTCGGTGACGGTCCCCCATCCCGGCGTCCCGGCGGGGACGTACCGCGCCCAGCGGGGGAGGGGGCTCTCGGGAGCGGGCCCGGTGGCGTGCACTTCCAGCACCGGAAGCCGCGCGCTGCCCGTGCCGGTCCCGCGCGGACGCTCGTGCCGTGTCAGGGCGTGCACCTCCTCCCAGGGCACGAAGTGGCGGGTGCCCCGGAGGAACGGTCCCGGGCCGCGGCGCACCGACAGGCCCCGGGCGTCCAGGCGGACCCCCTGCGGGGCCCAGAACCGGGGCCCCACCGCGAGGGCGCCGAGCACGGCGGCCCCGGCCGCCCCGGCCGGCACGGCGAGGAAGGGGTCCCCGGAGTCGTACCAGGACCACCCCAGCACACCGGTGAGGAACAGGGCGGGCAGGAACCCTGCGACCGCCCACCCCAGGACCCGCATCCCGCGGAAGGAGAACCACCGGCCGTCGGCGGCGGGAGGCGGGGCTGCCGCGGGGGCCACCGCGGCCCGGTACCCGGCGACGGTCCGCGGCAGGTCCCGGGCGACGTCCTCGGGCAGTTGGAGGAAGACGCGGTAGGCGTCCGATACGGGTTCGCCCTCGGGGGGCTCCGCGCCGGGCGCGACGACGTGCGCCCACTGCGGCGGCGCGGCGTCGGCCGCGCCGTCCAGGTGCAGCACCGAACCGGCGAACCCGCGCCTCGCCTCCGGGTTCGCGGGCTCGCCCACTCCGGCCAGTCCGCCCCAGGGGATGTGCAGGCTCCGCTCCCGTGACCAGCCGGACCGTTCCTGGTACAGCGTCAGCCCGCCGGGGTCGAGGCGGATGCCCTGCCGGGCCAGGAAGGCCGGGGCACGGACGAGCAGGAAGACCAGCACCCCGGCGGCGCCGAACGCGAAGACCCCGAGCAGGAGCGCGGCGATACCGGTGACGACGCCGAGGACTCCGGCGAACGCCGGGTCGAGGTGCCGGTCGATCAGCGGGCGGACGTACACCATCAGGCCCGCGCATCCCGCAGCGCTCACCGTGAGCAGGATCAGGACGGCGGCGAGGGCGCGGGGGAGGGACCTCCGGGAGGCGGCGGTCAGGTCGATGGTCTGCACCCGGCAAGTGAAGCAAACGCACGCGTCGGCCTGCCAGCCCCGCCCCGGCCGGTCAGGACGCGGCGATGCGCAGCCGCTCGGCCAGCCACAGCGGGACGTTCACCGAGGACCGGGGGAAGTACCGCAGGTCGAGGGCGTGGTCGAAGGCGGTCGGCGGCAGGGAGAAGGCGGGCTCGCCGTCCCGGTCGTAGGAGACCCGCCACCCGGAGGACGGCCCCACGACGATGTCGACCGTGAACCAGGCGCCCCGCTCCTCGACGTAGGTGGCCGAGCGCAGCACCTCCAGTGCGGCGCGCAGGTCCCGGTCCACGGGCAGGTCGCGGTCGCCGTCGGGCCGGGCAGCGGTCAGGGTGCCGCCCGCGTACCCGGCCAGGGCGCGGTAGGTCAGGCGCAGCCGGGACCACTCCAGGCCCCGGGCCAGGCAGCGCATCCGGTCGGCGATGTCGTCGAGCAGGGCGACCCGGCGCGCGAGGGGGAGCCGCAGCGGCGGAACGCTGGGGCGGTCGGGCGGGCCCGGCCAGGGCGGGTCGTCGGCGGCGCGGTCGGACAGCAGGTCCGCCCAGGAGGGGCGGCGGGAGGGGGCCCGGCGGGCCATCTCGGCGCGCAGTCCGTCCACGTCGGCGGGCTCGCCGGTGGGGTGCGCGAATCCCAGCTCGCGGACGTCCTCGTCCACCGGCCCGGGCATCCACTCCGGCCAGTGGTCGTAGGCGCGTTCCAGGGTGGCGCCCTCGCGGGTGACGGTCAGGCGGGCGAAGAGCCACCGCCCGTCCGCGCCGCCCTCGTCCAGGCGCAGGCGCTCCAGGACCGCGTGCAGCCCGGGGCCGGCGGCGACGGGGACCAGGTCGTCGTGGAGGAGGCCGTGCGGGTGGGGGGCGCGGTAGAGGAGGACCCTGCGGTCGGCGTCGCCGAGCAGGTGGTCGCGGACCAGGGCCGCGGCCCGGGCCAGGGCCTCCTCGGCGCGGCCGTCCGGTTCGGCGTCCGCCGCCAGGGCGGTGACGGGGTCGCCGCGGCCGGGCAGTTCGCGGGCCGCGCGCATGGCGTCCCCGAGCAGCAGCATCAGGGAGCGCCCGCCGATGGCGGGGTGCGCGGCGGCGGGCCGGGAGCCGCCCGGCTCCATCTCCTCGGGCTCCCGCTCGCCGGTGAGCCCGAGTCGGCGGGCCAGCGCGAGCCCCGCGGCCGGGTCGGCGTCGTCGCGGGCGGCGTGGTCCAGGACCCCGGTGAGCGCGTCGGCGTCCAGGGTGCGCTCCCGGGCCCGGGCCGCCAGGTCGGCCACGGCCTTGCGGGCGGACACGGTGTCCGCGGGGTCGGCGGTGGCCAGGGCGGCGCGGACCACCCACTCGGTGAAGTCGTCCAGGTCGGCGCACCAGCCGACGGTGGCGGCCAGGCCGTCGTCCGCCCAGTCGTCGGGGTAGGCGGCGCGCGCCCACTCCCCGTCCCACCAGTAGGCGAAGTCGGGGCGGGGCCGCTCGGCCAGCCAGTCCCAGGGCAGCGTCTCGGGGGCGCCCTGGAAGGGGTCGATGGGCCGGGTCCGGGCCCGTTCCCCTGCGCTCTCGGGGTCCTGCCCGACGAGCAGGAACCCGCCGCCGGCCACCCGGGCCAGGCAGAAGCGGGATCCCAGGACCAACCGGAAGTGGACGGCGGCGGGTCCGGGGACGCACTCGGTCAGCCCGAGCCCGGCGCAGACGGACGCGTAGGCCCCGACCCGGGCCCACAGGACCTCGGGATGGGGCAGGTCGGAGGGCAGTCCTGGCTGGTGGAACACCGTGGCGCCTTTCCTGGGGGAGCCGTCCCGCACATTGTTCCCCACCGGGTACGGGGCGACCCCGTATTGTGCCGCCGTGTCACGGCCGGTGTTTCACGTGAAACACCGTCCGCCCGAGCGGTATGCCGGGACGGACGCGGCCCCGGCCCGTTCCGCGGGCGCCGGATGGGACGGACCGGCGCCCCTACCGCACCGGCCCGCCCCCGTCCCCGGGTCAGGCGTGGGTGTCCTCGGGGATCTCCGGGGTGATCGAGTAGTCCCGGAACACCGCGCGGAACCCCTCCCGCTGCGGCGAGCAGCACATGACCCCCACCCGGCAGGTCCCGCCCAGCGGCAGGTGGGCCAACCGCAGCAGCCGCCACGCGCCCCAGCCGTCGAGGTACTGGACGTTGACGGTCTCGCCGGTGCGGATCGCACGGATGGTCACCGGAGGAAAGGAGCCCCCGGTCCGGGGCAGGGAGACCACCGACCAGTCGGAGTGGCCGCGGGTGACCACGGCGCTGACGTTGAGCCCGCCGCCGACGAACTCGGTGCCGGTCTTGATCCAGTTCTCCTCGTCGGCGCGGAGCATCAGGCCGGCCTGGTCGTACTGCTCCAGGTAGTCGCCGTCGAACGTGACCTGGACGGTGAAGTCCCCGGTGGCCTCGGCGGACAGGAAGTGGCCGTCGTCGTGCACGAACCCGTAGTGGGTGTGCCGCCAGAAGTCCTTGCGGTCCCCGGTGGTCACGGTGAGGACGCCGTCCTCGACCGTCCAGGACGGGGGCTCGTTCATCCAGGCCATGTCGGTGAACACGGTGGCGCCTTTCGTTCAGGGGTGTGGGAGCGCTCCTGTGAACGTCGGTACGACCCTATGTCGACAAGGCGCCGTGGCGAGAGGGGGACAAGGCGAGGGGGAGGCACGGCGACAGGTCGCCGCGCCTCCCCCGGGCGAACGGGTCAGGCGGCCTTCTCGGCCGTGTCGGCCCCGTCGTCGTCGACGTGCAGGTCGACGCCCATCTTCTCCTTGACCAGCGAGACCCCCAGGAAGGAGACCGCGGCGGCGACGATCATGTAGACGCCGATGCTCCAGGAGACACCGGTGTTCTCCAGCAGCATCTGGGCGATCATCGGGGCGAAGGCGCCGCCCAGGATCGCGCCCAGGGCGTAGCCGATGGAGACGCCGGAGTAGCGGATCTCGGCCGGGAACATCTCGGCGTACAGCGCGGACTGGGGCCCGTAGCTCAGGCCCAGGGTGAGGCAGAAGACGAAGACGCCCACGAAGTACATGAGGACGTCGCCGGTGTCGACCAGGAACCACATCGGCACCGCCCAGGCGGCGAGCAGGACGTAGCCGATCTGGAAGGTGCGCACCCGGCCCCAGCGGTCGCTGACCCAGCCGCCGTACAGGGTGGAGATGAGCCAGCCGAAGGAGGCCAGGGTGGTGGCCAGCAGGACCGGCCCGCGCTCCATGCCCAGGGCGGTGGAGGCGTAGGTGGCCAGGAAGGCGATGACCAGGTAGCCGGCGGCGTTGTTGGCGAGGAAGATCAGCGCGGAGAGCACGACCTCGCGGGTGTTCTTGCGGAACAGGGTGCCCAGCGGGGCGGAGGACTTGGCGCGGCGCTTCTGCATCAGCTCGAAGACCGGGGACTCCTCCACGGACTTGCGGATGAGGTGGCCGATGATGATCAGCAGGAAGGACAGCAGGAACGGGATGCGCCAGCCCCAGGCGAGGAAGGCGTCCTGGCCGATGATCACGGTGATGAGCCAGACGACGAAGGTCGCCAGGATCATGCCGCAGGGGACGCCGATCTGCGGGTAGGCGCCGAAGAAGCCGCGCTTGTTCACCGGCGCGTGCTCCACGGACATCAGGGCCGCGCCGCCCCATTCGCCGCCGGCGGAGAAGCCCTGGAGGATGCGCAGGGTGATGAGCAGGATCGGGGCGGCGATACCGATCTGGGCGTAGGTCGGCAGCAGGCCGATGAGGCAGGTGGCGATGCCCATCATGACCAGCGTCGCGACGAGGACCTTCTTGCGGCCGAACCTGTCGCCCAGGTGGCCCGCCACGATGGCGCCCAGGGGGCGGAACAGGAAGGAGATGCCGATGGTCGCGAACGACAGGATCTGGGCGAGGCCGGGGTTGGACTGCTCCAGCGGTCCGAGGAACAGGGGCGCCAGGACGAGGCCGGCGGCCTGGGCGTAGATGAAGAAGTCGTACCACTCGATGGTGGTGCCGACCATGGTCCCGGCGAGGACCTTGCGCCGTTCCCTGCCATCCAGCGGGGCGGGTGCCGAGGCCGTGGCGTCGGATGTTGCCATTGCTGCTCCGTAATGTCTGCCGACCGGGGGTCGGTCACTGCCGGGGCCCGTGCCCGGCACCCGGGGACGGGGGGTACCGAATCGGCACAGGACGGTTGTGCCGAGACATAGGTCACGAGCCCTAGGACACTATGCCATGTGACCCACGGCATTATGAACAGCAGGGCGGAATCTTCCCTGATCAGGGCATGTGTACTGACCGAACGGTCGGTGAGTGTACGAACACCGTCCGACCATCGCCGCAGGCCGCGGGCCCGCGTCACCGCCCCCCGGGACAGGACCCGGAGAGCACGACGCGCAAACGCAGGCAGAGGCCGAGCAGGCGGAGCGGCAGGGAGAGCTCCAGCGGGCCGAGGCCGGACGGAAGGGGGCAGTGGGCACTGCACGGGGAATCGCTCATGGTCGGACTGTACCCCCTGGGGGTATGAAGGGAACGCGAGGGAACGCACGGAAGAGGGACTCGACACCCCCGTCCCCGGGCCCGGCCGCACGGCGGCACGTCCCCTTGTCGACACGCCGACAAGGGGACGAGGGGACACGTGGACGAGGAGACACAGGGGACGGCCCGGCCCTCCGATGGGGGACACTGGAACGGTGAGCACCGAGAACACCCGCCCCGGACCGCCCGCGCTGAGCGTCTCCGTCCTCGTGTTGACTCTGGCCCGCCGGGTGGAGGGCGAACTCGGCGCCGCGCTGGCCCCGCTCGACCTCACCGTCGCCCGCCTGGGCCTGCTCGGCCACATCGCCGGGGTGCCCGGCGTCTCGTTCAGCGACCTGGCCCGGATGTCGGGGATCACCGTGCAGAGCGCGCACTCGGGCGTGAAGGCCCTGGTCGCGGCGGGCCTGGTGCACGACCTCACCGCCCGGCCGGGGGCGGCGTCCAGTATCGAGGTGACCCGGCAGGGGCGCGAGCTGCTGGAGCGCGCGGGCCGGGAGATCACACGGGTGGACGAGGAGCTGTTCGGTCCGGACGCGGACCCGATCCAGCAGCAGGTCGGCGCGGCGTTCCGCGAGGCGTTCTCCTCCCTGCCTCGGGACTGAACCTCACCCCGCCTTCAGGGTGGCTGAAGCATGCCCTAAGCTTCAGGCAATCTGAAGGTTTTGTCACCGAGGAGCCCACCCATGGAAGACCTCCTGCTCTCGATCCACGTCCTGGCGGGCATCGTGTTCGTCGGCGGATCGGCGGTCGCCACCAGCCTGTTCCCCCGTTACGTCCCGGTCGCCGTCCCGGCGGGCGCCCCCGTCGAGGCCCCGGGGGACGGCGGCGGGCGCAGCCGCGATACGGCCCTCGCCCTGCACCGCATCACCCGCGTCTACGCGCTCATCGGCATCGTCGTGCCGGTGGTCGGCATCGCCCTGGCCCTGCTCCAGGGGCGGATGGCCGAGCTCTGGGTCAACGTCGCGATGGTCCTCACCGCGGCCGCGGGTGTGCTGCTGGCCTGGCAGATCCACCCCCGCCAGCGCGAGGCGCTGCGCGAGCCGGGGGAGAAGTCGGCGCTGGGGCGGCTGTCCATGTGGAGCGGGATCTACAACCTGCTGTGGGCGGTGGTGGTCGTGCTCATGATCGTCCGGCCGGGCTCCGCCGCCTGACCCGGTGTCCGGCGGCGGACACCGCCGGGCACCGCGGAGACGGCCCCCGGCGGGCACGGTTCGGCCGACGGAACCCTCCAGAGCGCACCCCGCGGGTGTTCGACCCGCAGGGGCCCGGGGCGGGTGCGCGCGGCCGCGCGCCGCGGGAGGGGAGGAGGCGGTGCGCTCGCCGTGCGGCCCCGGGACCAGCGGGAACAATACCGTTGCCCGGTCGCGAGGGTCGCTGTTAGCGTCGCAGGAATGATCCCCGTGACGGAGAACGAGATCCGCGGCTCGTTCATCAACTGCTCCAAGGGCGAGGCCAAGCGCCTCTCCCTCCCGCGGGACCTGGACTCCCGGCCGTGGGAGGACCTGGACTTCCTCGGCTGGCGCGACCCGATGGCGCACGAGCGCGCGTACCTGGTCGTCGAGCGCGGTGACGGTCCGGTGGGCGTGGCCTTCCGGCTCACCGGCTCGGAGACCGGGGCCCGGCGGGCCCTGTGCTCGGTGTGCGTGACCAGCCGCCAGGGTCCCGGCGTGGCGCTCATGGTGGCGCCGCGTGTGGGCAAGGCGGGACGCGAGGGGAACACGGTGGGGCTGCACATGTGCACCGACTTCGCCTGTTCGCTGTACGTGCGCGGGCTCAAGCAGCCCGAGCCGGGCGGGCGCTTCGCGGAGACGCTGACCGTGGAGGAGAAGGTGAAGCGGCTGGAGGAGAACCTGCACGGGTTCCTGGACCGGCTGACCCGGGGGTAGACGTGTCGGCGAACGGGCATGTCGACTCACCGACACGCCCGTCCGCCTTCGGGAAGGGCCGTGGGGCGCCCCTCCGCCGCCCCGGTCCCGGGGCGGCGGCTCACGCACCCCCGGTGCGGTCGGCCGCGTCCGGTGCGGGGACCGGCTCCCCGCCGCCGCGCGGCCGGCGCATACCGCCCTGGACCCGGGTGGCGGCGACCGCGAAGGCCGCGGTCGTCACCAGCGTGACGGTCGCCCACACCTGCCAGCCGCCCGCCGCCGACACGACCGGCGCCAGCAGGACCGCGCCGAGGATGAAGATGCGGCTCACGAAGTGGTTGAGGCCGAAGGCGACCCCCTGCACGTCCGGGTGCACCGACTCCTCCGCGTACTCCGAGAAACTCGCCATCCACGGCCCGAAGACGGTCCCGAGGGCCACCCCCAGGCCGGTCAGCAGCACGACGACGAGCCATGCCGGAGCGCCCGCGCCCGCGCTCATCGTCAGCACCAGCGCCCCCAGCAGCAGCGTGGCCGCCACCGCCCCGTAGACCAGGAACGGCTTGCGCATCTGGAGCCTGTCGGAGAACCGGGCGAAGGCCAGCGAGGCCAGCAGGTTGCTCGCCCAGAAGCACATCACGACCGCGGACGCCATGCGCACCGAGATCCCGAAGTGCTCGGCCACCATCGCCTGCCCGTAGGCGTTCATGGTGGCGAGCAGCACGTAGAGCAGCGACATCGCGGCCACGTGCGCCCAGACGACCCGGTGCCCCAGCAGCATCCGCAGCCGGTTCCCGGACGGCGCCGGGGCGCCCTCCCGGGTGGACCGCTCGCTGAGCCTGATGGTGCGCCGCAGCTCGGGGGACAGGTCGCGCAGGGTCAGGGCGACGATCGTGGCTCCGACGCAGGCCAGGCCCGCCATCAGGAAGATCTGCGAACGCCAGGAGTGGCCGAACAGGTCGAGCGTCAGCACCGCGACGGCCGCGGCGAAGAAGTTCGCCCCGACCGGCCCCCAGCTCCAGAACGCGAACGCCTGCGCCCGCCCCATCCGCGGCGTGAAGTCGCGGATCAGCGGCTGCGTCCCCGCCATCGCCACGCCCTCGACGAAGGCGAGCAGGATGCGCGCGGCGGTGAAGTGCACGACCGTCTGCGACATCGCCATGAACAGGCACGCCGCCGCGGACAGGAACATGAACGGCACCAGGATCCGCACCCGGCCGAACCGGTCCACCAGCTCTCCGCCCAGGTACCCGGACACCGCCCCGAAGAGCAGCGACGCCGCGGTGATCTGCCCGTAGGTCTGGAGGGACATGCCGATGTCGTCCAGCAGCAGGGGCAGGACCGGGGCGAGCTGCCCCTCGTAGGCGGAGATGAACAGCGCCAGGACGACGACGGCCAGCAGGAGGCGGCGGCGGGCTCCGGTGGGGTACTCGTGCAGGAGTCTTCGGTGCGAGGACACGGGACCGACCCTTCTCTAAATCCTGGACACCACGTCCAGGAATGGTCGAGGTGTCCAGAAGATAAGCACAGTGACCGGCGCCACACAACCCCCTGCGCCGCCCCTAGTCCGAGAAGGAGTCGAAACCCGAGGCCCAGTAGCGCCCGCGCCGGGACAGCTCGACCAGCGTCTCCACGACCTGTTCGGTGTCCGGCCGGGGGGCGGGCGACTCCAGCCACCACAGCAGCACCGCGACCTGCTCGCCGACCCAGGCGCGGGCGATGACGCGCAGGTCGACACGGGGGCGGGCACCCTGGGCCCGGACCCGCTCGGCGAAGATGCCGTAGGCCGTCGCGGTCCACGCGTCGGTCAGCGCCCGCAGCCCCCGCCCGTCGCCCTCCCCCCGCAGGATCAGGCGGTACACGTCCGGCTCCTCCGCCGCGTGGCGGAAGAGCTCGGCCACCGGCCGCCCGGTGAACCCGACCCCCTCGCGGTCCAGCGGCGCCATCCGTTCGCGCAGCTCGTCCAGGACGACCTCGACCACGTGGTCGTACAGCGCCTCCTTGTCCCGGAAGTGCGTGTAGAACGTCGCCCGCCCGACGTCCGCGGCGGCGGCGATGTGCTCCACCTTGACGCCGGCGTACCCGCGTTCGAGCACCTGGGAGACGAACGCCGCCCGCAGCGCGGCGCGTGTCCGGAGTATCCGGCGATCCTCATGTGTCATGGGGCCTTTCTAGCAACCCCTCGACCGCTGGACACATCCTGGACATTGTGTCTAGTATCTCGATGCTCGCTCATCGACCTCTGGAGGGCCCGTGAACCTCGGTACCTACCTCACCCGAAGCGCGACCCACTGGCCCGAGGCGGAGGCCCTGGTGTCGGGGGACCGGCGCTGGAGCTACCGCGTCCTGGAGGAGGACGCCAACCGGCTGGCCTCCGCGCTCCTGGCGCGCGGCTGCGTCCCCGGCACCGCGGTCGCCACGCTGGCGAACAACCGCGGGGAACTGGTCGTCGCCGAGATGGCGATCTGCAAGGCGGGGTGCCTGCGCGTGCCGATCAGCGCACGGCTGGCGGCGGCCGAGATCGAACACGTCCTGCTGGACGCGCGGGTGCGCCTGGTGTTCGTGGACGCGGCCAACCTCGACACCGTGCGCGCCATCGTCGCCGCCCGCGCCCCCGACTGCCTCGTCGTCTCCTTCGACGACGGCGACCCCGCCTACGCCTCCCTCCTGGCGGAGGGGGACCCGGCCCCTGTGGCCGTCGACCTCGACCTCGACGACCCGGCGGTGCTCAACTTCACCTCCGGCTCCACGGGCACGCTCAAGGCGGCCGTCCAGACGGTCGGCAACCGGCTGTCCAACATGCGCAAGCTGGCCATGAACCCGCAGGGGTCGGTGGGCCGGGACTCGGTCTACCTCGCCCCCGGCCCGATCACCCACGCCAGCGGCATGGGCATCCTGGGCTGCCTCTTCCGCGGCGCCGCCGTCGTCGTCCTGCCGAGCTTCGAGGTCGAGTCCTACCTCGACGTCCTCGAACGGGAGGGCGTCACCCACACCTTCCTGGTGCCGGTCATGCTCAACCTGGTGCTGGCCTCGCCGACGGCGCGCGACCGCGACCTCTCCCGCCTGCGCAGCGTCACGATCGGCGGCGCACCGGTGAGCCCGGCCCGCCTGCGCGACGCCGTCGGCCTCTTCGGCCCCGTGGTCAACCAGGGCTACGGACAGGGCGAGACCACGAGCGCCATCACCTTCCTCACCTCCGAGGACGTGGTGCGGGGGATCGAGTCAGACCCCGAACTCCTGCTCTCCTGCGGGCGCCCCGTCTTCGACACCGAGGTCCGCGTCGTGGACGACGCGGGCTCACCGCTCCCGGCCGGAGAGGTCGGGCAGATCGTGGCGCGCGGCCCCGACTGCGTGCGGGAGTACTTCCACGCCCCCGAGGCCACCGCGGAGACGTTCCGCGACGGCTGGGTGCACACCGGGGACCTCGGCTACCTGCGGCACGACGGCTACCTGTTCATCGTGGACCGCCAGAAGGACATGATCATCTCCGGCGGCTACAACGTCTACTGCACCGAGGTGGAGGCCGCCCTCTACGAGCACCCCGCCGTCTTCGAGGTCTGCGTGGTGGGCACGCCGGACGAGCGGTGGGGCGAGACGGTCAAGGCGTTCGTGGCGCTCCACCCGGGCCGGGAGGCCTCCGGCGACGAGCTGCGCGAGTTCTGCGCCACCCGGCTGTCCAGGGTCAAGCTGCCGCGGGTCGTCGAGTTCGTCCGACAGCTGCCGCGCAACCGCAACGGGAAGATCGACCGGCGCGCGCTCCGGCAGCGCGAGTGGGCCGGCGCCGAACGAAAGGTGGGGTGAGGGAACCATGGCCTTCTCACTGCGACCGACCTACGGGGACCGTCCGCACCTGGACGGGCTGGTCACCCGGCTCCGGGACTACCTGGACGGCGAACTCGCCGAATACGAGGCCGGCCTCGGCCTGGAGCACGAGACGCCGCTGGAGCGGTCCGTACTGGAGCCGGTGTGGCGGCGCAGCCGCGAGCTCGGCTTCTACGGCGTCCACCTGCCCGAGCACCTGGGCGGGCAGGGGCTGTCCTTCACCGAGCTGGCCGCCCTCAAGGAGGAGGTGGGCGCCTCCGGCCGCGTCCTGGCCACCAGCGTGCTGGGCGACATGGGCGGCCCGCTGCGCATCGGCGCGATCTTCGAGCACGCCACCGAGTACCAGATCGAGAAGTACCTGCTGCCGGTCGTGCGCGCCGAACGGGCCTGCTGCTTCTCCATGACCGAGGACGACGCCGGCTCCGACGTGCGGCGCATGCGGACCACCGCCACCCCGGTCCCGGGCGGCTACCGGATCACCGGCCACAAGGTGTTCAGCACCGGCGGCACCTTCGCGGACTTCTCGATCCTGGTCGCCCGGATGGACGGCGCCGAGGAGGTCTACTCCGCGTTCCTCGTGGACCTCAACTCGCCCGGCTGCCGCGTCACCCCCGGCCGGGTGCCCCTGTCCGGGCAGAACATCGAGAGCGACGTCGTCCTGGAGGACTGCTTCGTCCCCGCGGAGAACCTGCTCGGCGAGGAGGGCCAGGGGCTGCGGATCAGCCTGGGCCGGGTCACCGCCAACCGGCTGCTGCACTGCCCCACCGCCCTGGGCGCGGCGCGGCGCGCGCTCGGCCTGGCCCTCGACTTCGCCGCGACGCGCCGGGTCTCGGGCGGCCTCCTGTTGGAGAAGCAGGCGATCCAGCACACGCTCGCCGACATGGCCACCGACTACTACGCGGCCCGTTCGATGACCTACGACGCCCTCGCCGCGCTCGACGCGGGCGAGCGCCCCCGGATCGAGTCCTTCATGTGCAAGCTGTTCGTGGCCGAGCGCGCCTTCGAGATCGCCGACCGCGCGGTGCAGATGCACGGCAAGGCCGGGATGGTGCGCGGGGCGCCGGTGGAGGTGATCTGGCGGCAGCTGCGCATGTTCCGGGTGCTGACCGGGGCGTCGGAGATCCAGCGCAACGGCATCGTCCGCGACCTGGTGAAGTCCGTGGGGGGTGCGGCATGACGCGCCCCGGAGACCCCCTCCCCGCCGAGGACGGGCAGGACCTGCGCGACGCCGGACGCGGCTTCCTGGGGACGCTCGAACCCGCCGTGGTGACCGACGCCGCCGGCGGCACGGTCTACGACGCCGACGCGTACGCGTTCTTGGACGGGCCCGCGCCCGACACGGCCCACCCCGGCCTGTGGCGGCAGAGCGGGCTCACCGCGCGGCACGGCCTGTTCGAGGTCACCGAGGGCGTCTACCAGGTCCGCGGGTTCGACCTGGCCAACATGACCCTGGTGGAGGGCGCGACCGGGGTCGTCGTGATCGACACCCTGACCTCGGCGGAGACCGCCGCCGCGGCCCTGGCGCTCTACCGTTCGCACCGCGGCGACCGCCCGGTCACCGGCGTGATCCTCACCCACCCGCACGCGGACCACTTCGGGGGCGCGGCCGGAGTCCTCGCCGGGGCCGCACCCGGCGTCCCCGTGCTGGCGCCCGAGGGGTTCATGGAGCACGCGGTCTCCGAGAACGTCCAGGCCGGCCCCGCGATGGCCCGGCGGTCCGGCTTCATGTACGGCACCGCACTGGAGGCGGCACCCGACGGCCACCTGGGCTGCGGCCTGGGACAGCGGCTGTCCACCGGCACCATCGGCCTGGTCGAGCCCACGGACTCGGTCACCCGCACCGGCGAGGTGCGCGTGATCGACGGCGTCGAGATCGAGTTCCAGCTCACGCCGGGGACCGAGGCCCCGGCGGAGATGAACATGTACCTCCCCGCCCGGCGGGCGCTGTGCCTGGCCGAGAACGCCGTGCACACGATGCACAACATCCTCACCCTGCGGGGGGCCCGGGTCCGCGACGCCCGCCAGTGGGCGCGCTACCTCACGGAGGCCCTGCACCTCTTCGGCCACCGCACCGAGGTCGCCTTCGCCACCCACCACTGGCCCACCTGGGGCGCCGACCGGATCGAGGAGTTCCTGACCGGGCAGCGCGACCTGTACGCCTACATGCACGACCAGACCGTGCGCCTGATCAACCGGGGCCTGACCCCGCGGGAGATCGCCGAGCAGCTCACCCTGCCGCCCGCGCTGGAACGGCGGTGGGCCAACCGCGGGTACTACGGATCGCTGAGCCACAACGTCAAGGGCATCTACCAGCGCTACCTCGGCTGGTACGACGGCAACCCCGCCCACCTGTGGGAGCACCCGCCGGTCGAGGAGGCGAAACGCTGGATGCGCCTGCTCGGCGGAGTCGACGCGGCCCTCGCGCACGCGGACTCCCTGGTCGGGGAGGGCGACCTCCGCTTCGCCGCCACCCTGCTCGACCACGCGGTCTTCGCCGACCCCGGCCACGAGGGGGCGCGGCGCCGCCTGGCCGACGTCTACACCGCGCTCGGCCACGGCTGCGAGAACGCCACCTGGCGCAACGCCTACCTCACCGGGGCCCGCGAACTCCTCGGCGGCCCGGCCCCCCGCCGCCGCGGCGGCGGCCGCGGCATGCTGGCCGCGCTCGACGTCGGATCGCTGCTCGACTCCCTGGCCGTTCGGGTCGACGGGCCCGCCGCCTGGGACCTCGACCTGCGCGTGGACCTGCGGCTGACGGACCAGGACCGCGTCTGGCACGTGCGCCTGGCCAACGGCGTGCTGGTGCACCACCCCGGCGACGCCCCCGACCCGCGGGCCGACCTGGTGGTCACCACGACGAGGCGGGGGCTGGTCGGCCTCCTGGCGGGCCGGGGGCGGGGGGACGCCGGGTACGAGGGCGACCCCGGGGTGCTCCGCACGCTGTTGGGCGTTCTGGAGGCACCGGACCCGGAGTTCGGCGTGGTGGTGCCCTGAGGCGCGCTCCGGCGCGAACGGCGGCGTCCGCCCGCGGCGGGTGCCGCGGGCGGACGCGGACATGCGGGCATGTCGACAGGTCGTCATGCCCGCATGTCGGGGAGTCGGCGCCGCCGGGGCGGTCAGCGGCCGCGGCCGTCCAGGGCGGCGACCTCGCGCACCGCGCCGGCGACGGCCCGGAAGTCCTTCCGGAGGATCGCGCCGTGGTTGCTCGGCACCTTCGCGAAGAGCCGGATGTTCTCGTTGCGCTCGTACACCGCGTCCATGCCGGCCCGGATGACCTCCTGCTCGTCGCCCTTGCTCCCGAAGGACGTCCCCGAGGCGAGGACGTACCTCGTCGGCACGGTGATGGAGTCCAGGACGGCGCCCAGCTCCTTCTCCCCGCCGAGCAGGCCGAGCTCGATGTTGCTCTGCGCCATCTGCTCGGCGTTCATCCGGGGGAGCAGCCCGGTGGGGCGCAGCAGCGGCCCGAGCAGGGCGACCCGCCGGAACATCACGCGGATCCGCTGCGCCATGGCCTCGTCCATCCAGTCGTAGGGCTGGGCGCCGTCGACCATGACCGCCCCGATCGCGCGTTCCGGGTTCCGGGCGGTCCAGTGCGACGCGACGTAGGCGCCGTAGGACCAGCCCACCACCAGCGCCCGCTCCACGCCCCGGGCGTCCAGGACCGCGGTCACGTCGCGGACGGCGGCCTCGAAGGAGTAGTCCGAGGAGGTCTTGGACCTTCTGCCGCGGGCGCGCTCGTCGTAGGTGATGTGCCGCCACTGCGGGCCGAGCTCGGCGATGGTCCGCCGCCAGTAGCCCTGGGTGGCGAACTGGCCGTTGAGGTAGACCACGGGGGTGCCGGTCCCGCCGGTGTCGGTCACGGCCAGGGCCGTGTCGTCCACCGGCACCATGCCGGTCCAGGGGGTCTCGGTGCGGGTTCCGTTGCCGCCGGTCATGTTCCTTCTCCTTGTGTCTTCGTGCGGTGTGCGGTGCGGGGGCGTGCCGGTCGGGGTGCGGGCGGGTGGGCCGCCCGCACCGGGTCGGCGTTTCAGAGGCTGCGGGCGGTGATGTCGCCCATGTCGGTGGTGGCCCGGATGTCGAGCGCGGCGGTGCCGTCGTTGCGGAGCCCGTTGTCGATGCGGCCGAGGCCGGTACCGGCGTCCAGCGAGGCGGACACCCCGGCGGCGGCGGTCACCGAGATGTCTCCGGAGCCGGTGCGCAGCACGACCTCGCCCGCGGCGGCCTCGTCGATGCGGATGTCGCCCCGGTCGGTCCGGATCTCGGCCGGGCCGGTGAGGCGGCCGACCTCGACGTCGCCGTCGAGCACGGCCAGGCGCAGGGCCGCGGCCTCGTCGATCTTGGTCTGCCGGTAGGCGCCCTCGAAGACGACCTCGCCCAGTCGGCCGACCCCGCGCAGTTCGGCGCCGCCGGTGCGGCCCTCGACCCGGGAGCCGGAGGGGACCTGGACGGTGACCTCCAGGGCCCCGGTCGGGCCCAGCAGGCGGTTCCCGGTTTCCGGGGTGAGGATCCGCAGCACGCCGTCGTCGTAGGTGACGGAGGTCTGCTCGGCGGCCTTGGCGTCGCGGCCGCGGCCGGCCTTGGCGGGCCGGACCTCGACGGTGCTGTCGGACCGGTCGGCGGCGATGATCTGGACGCGCCCGGCGGGGATGTCCAGGACGACGGAGACCGGGGTGGTGGTGTCGAACTTCTCCATGGTGCTCTCTCCTTGCACTCGCTGTTTCCGATGATGGAAACGCTACGTTGCATTCGCGGATCTGGCAACACACTCGTTGCCAAGAGATTGAGTATTAGCAGGTAGATACGTCATATTCTTTGCAATGGGATGTCGATTAACGCAACAGGATGATCGCCTCGTGTTGCATTGATTGAAGCCGAACGCTACGCTGGGCCCATCAGCGGACAGAAAGGGGCCCACGGTGCCGGGAGGCAGGCTCACCCAACAGGAGCGCCGGCGGATCGCGCAGGGGCTGGCCGACGGCCTCGCCTACGCCGAGATCGCCCGCGACCTGGACCGTCCCACCTCGACGGTCACGCGCGAGGTGATGCGCAACGGCGGCCCCACCGCCTACCACGCCGACCTGGCCCAGCGGGCCACCGAGCGCCGCGGGCGCCGGCGTAGGAAGGCCGAACCAGGGGGCCGCTCCTCCGGCCCGGGCGCCCGCGACGACGCCGCGCTGGCCGAGTACGAGGAGAAGTTCACGGCCATCTTCGTGCAGCAGGGCCTGCCCACGATGACGGCCCGGGTGCTGACCTGCCTCTTCACCGCCGAGGCCGGGAGCCTCACCGCGGCCGAGCTCGTCGACCGGCTCCGGGTCAGCCCGGCGTCGGTCTCCAAGGCGGTCACGTTCCTGGAGGGCCAGGGCCTCCTCCGCCGGGAGCGGGACGAGGGCCGCCGCGACCGCTACTTCGTCGACGACGACGTGTGGTACCAGTCGGTGATCGCCAGCGCCCGGGGCACCGCCGAGCTCGCCGAGACCGCGCGGCAGGGCGTCGACCTGGTCGGACGCGGCAGCGTGGCCGCCACCCGGCTGGAGAACGTCGCGCGCTTCAGCGACTTCATCAGCGAGAGCATCCTGCGCGCCGCCGAACAGGTCCGCGACGTCCTCCACACGAAACCCCCGGCGGTCCCGGACGAGCCGCCCCGGGAGGAGCGGGGGAAGCGGGACCGGGACTGACCGCCCGGGGGGGCGGGGCGACGGCGGCGGGGTTGACCTTGCGGTTACTGGAGGGCGCACACTCGTCGCATGCTCTCCATCAAGGACTTCAGCGAGATGTGCCGCCTCTCGCCGCAGACGCTCCGCTTCTACCACGCCGAAGGCCTCCTGGTCCCCGCCGAGGTCGACGAGCGGACCGGGTACCGCGGGTACGAATTCGCGCAGATCGAGACCGCGATGACGGTCATGGCCCTGCGCGGGGCCGGGATGAGCGTCAAGCTCGTACGGCGGGCCCTCGACGAGCCCGCGTCCGCCGCCGACCTGCTGCGGGAGCACACCGAGGAGCTGCGGCTGAAGCGCGCGGCCGAGGACGACGCCATCGCCACCGCGCGTGAGCTGCTGACCGCCCGGCCGACGGTGCGCCGGGGCACCGCGCCCGGCCGCGCCGTGGTGACCGCGGTGGCGCCCGACCCCGAGTCCCCGCCCACCGAACTGGAGGACGACGTCTGGGGGCCGACCATGACCTCCGTCGCCGCCACCGCGCGCGGGCTGGCCGCGCTGGTGGAGGAGCACGGCGGCCGGGTCGCCGGCCCGGCGTGGGCGTCCATGACCCTGGAGACCGAGGAGCAGCTGCACCGGTACCACTCGGCCGAAGGCCCCGTATGGCGGGTCGACGTCCCCGTCGCCGGGGACACCGCAGCGCTCGCGGAGCACGCCGAGGTCCGGGCCTTCGAGTCCCGCGAGGAGCTGTCCGTGTTCATCCCGGGCGCGCAGTCCATGGCCAAGTACGGCACCGCCCTGTCGATGCTGGCCTCGCACCGCGTCGAGGACATGATCATCGACATGTCGGCCATCCGCCTGGTCCTCCACGACGACGGCGTCGAGACCGCCATCCGGCTGATCCCCCTGGCCGACTTCATGGAGGACGAGGTCCCCGCCTAGGCCGTCATCCGGACGGCCGCTCCGGAGCCCGCAGCCCCGCCTCCCTCCCCAGGAGTCCGGCCCGGGTCCGGTTGGTGAGGCCGAGGCGGATGAGCAGGCGCGACACGTACCCCCGTACCGTCGACTCCGCCAGGAACAGCCGCGCCCCGATCTCCGCGTTGGTCATCCCCTCCGCCAGGCACCCCAGGAGGTCGCGGTCCCGCGGGCTCAGCCCCGCGACCAGCTCGCGGGCGCGCGCCGACACCCCGGACCGCCCCGTGAACCCGCCCGCGACCTCCCGGGACAGCACCGCGTGCCCGCCCGCCGCCACCCGCACCAGCCCCACCAGGTCCTCCATGGGGGTGGACTTCACCAGGAACCCGGCCGCACCGGCCTCCAGGGCGCGCGCCACGTGGGAGTCGTCGGCGAACGTGGTCAGCGCGACCACCGCCGGGGGATCGGGCAGGGCGGCGATGCGCTCGGTGGCGGCGATCCCGTCCACCCCCGGCATCCGCAGGTCCATCAGTACGACGCGCGGCCGGTGCCGGAGCACCGCCTCCACCGCCTCCGCCCCGTCGGCCGCCTCGCCCACCACACGCAGGTCCTCGGCCGCGCCGAGGATGACCCGCAGGTGCTCGCGGACCATCGGCTCGTCGTCCACGAGCACCACGTCGATCACCGTTCCTCCTCCGTTCCCTCCCCGGGCAGGGGCACCACGGCCGCCACCAGGAATCCGTCGCCGTCCCGTCCGGCGCGCAGGGACCCGCCCAGCATCTCCACCCGGTGCCGCAGCCCCTCCAGGCCGGTCCCGGTCCCCTCGATGAGGGGACCGGTCCGATCGTCCTCCACCGGGTTGGCCGCCTCCACCAGCACCGCGCCGCGCTCGCGGACCACCCTGAGCCGGACCGCCGCGCCGGGGGCGTGCTTGCGCGCGTTGGTCAGGCACTCCTGGACCACCCGGTGCAGGGCCCGCGCCACATGGGGCGGCAGGCCGGCGAGGTCGTCCGGAACGTCCGGCTCCACCGCCTGCCCCGCCTCCCGCGCCTCGCGCACCGGCGCCAGCGGATCGGGGACGCCGACCGCCGGCCCGAAGGACACCGGCGGGTCCGGCCGCACCGAGGCCGGGTCGTTCAGCACACCGACGATCTCGCGCAGCTCGTCGACGGCCCGCCCGCCCGCGGCCCGGATGCGGTCGGCGACCTCGCGCACCCCGGGGTCGGCGGACGCGGCGGCCAGCGCTCCCGCCTGGAGAACGATCAGGCTGACCTGGTGCGACACCACGTCGTGCATCTCCCGGGCCAGCCGCCGGCGCTCGTCGACGCGGGCCCGCTCGGCCAGCAGCGCCCGTTCGCGCTCCTCCTGCCGGGCCCGTTCCCTCCGCGCCTGCGCCAGGCGCCCGTACAGGGCCAGGGCCGCGCCGCCCAGCACCGGCGAGGAGGCGTTGAGCGCCTCCAGGAACGCGAACCCCTCCGTCCCGCGCACGACGGCGATGAACACCGCGTAGCCGACGAAGGCGGCCGCCCCCACCGCCGCCCCGCGCGGACCGCGCGCCCACCTCACCAGGTTCGCGGCGGCCCACGCCAGGACGAGGACCGGCCACACCAGGCCGCCCACCAGGGCCAGCTCCCGCCAGGCCCCGCCGGCCAGGTACGGGAGCACCGCCAGGACCACCGCCGCCGCGGCGACGGTGCCCGGGAACCGGGGGCCCAGGGGCACCAGCACCGCCGACGCGCCGGCCATGCCCGCGGCGCCGGCGAGGACCGGGAGCGGCCCGGCCCCGTCGATGACCACCAGGCAGAACACGCCGTTGGCGACGGCGAGGAGCCCGAAGGCGCAGGCGAGCAGGATCGCCCCGCGACGCGCGGGCCGCCCCCTTCCGGGCGGCGGGGCCGGGGGAACCGCGTGGTCGTCCATGCCCCCACCGTAGGCGGCGGGCCCCCTCCCGGACCCGTCCGGGCGGGGATCGACGACATTCGTCGTCTCCCTCACCGCATTCGGCGCTCCCGCCGCCACACCCCCGGGCGGTTGCCTGGTGGTGACGGACGAAGGACGACGGAGGGCGGACGGCGTGATCGAAGTCGAGGACCTGAGCAAGCACTACGGCCGGACCCGGGCGGTGGACGGCCTGACGTTCACCGCGCCCTCCGGCTGCGTCACCGGGTTCCTGGGTCCCAACGGCGCGGGCAAGAGCACGACCATGCGGATGATCCTCGGGCTGGACCGGCCCACCGGCGGCCGGGCCGCGATCGACGGGCTCCGCTACCGGGACCTGCCCGACCCGCTCCGGGCGGTGGGCGCCGTGCTCGACACCGACGGGATACCGCCCGGCATGACCGCCGCGGGGCACCTGCGCTGGGTGGCGGCGGCCGCGCGCCTGCCCGACCGGCGGGTGGACGAGGTGCTGGGCGCGGTCGGGCTGTCCGGGGTCGCCGGGAAACGGGTGGGCGGCTTCTCGCTCGGCATGCGCCAGCGGCTGGGCATCGCCACCGCCCTGCTGGGCGACCCCGGGACCCTGGTGCTCGACGAGCCGGTCAACGGGCTCGACCCGGAGGGGGTCCGGTGGGTGCGCACGCTGATGCGGTCGCTGGCCGCGGAGGGTCGCACCGTGCTGGTCTCCAGCCACCTCATGGGGGAGATGGCCGAGACCGCGGACCGTGTGGTCGTCATCGGCCTGGGGCGGCTGATCGCCGACACCACCGTGGCGGACCTGGTCCGCAAGGGTGCGGGCGGCCGGGTCCGGCTCGGCGGGCCGCGGCCCGGGCCGCTCGCCGCCGTCCTGCGCGACCACGGCTGCACCGTCGAGACCGATGCCGGGGACGGGACCGCCGACCTGCTGGTCACCGGGGCCGAGGCCGCCGACGTGGGTGAGCTGGCCGCGAGGTACGGGCTGGTGCTGCACGGGCTGACGACGGAGCGGCCCAGCCTGGAGGACGTGTTCATGGAGCTCACGGGCGCCGACGCGGGTCACGTGTCCGCGCCGGTGGCCCGGACGGGAGGGAGGCGATGACCGCCGGGGTACGGGAGAACGGACGGGGGACGCGCCCGGGCCCGGGGTTCGGGCCGGTGCTGCGGTCGGAGTGGCGCAAGTTCCTGGCGACGCCCGCCAACCGGCTCGTGCTGGTGCTGGCGTTCGTGCTGACGGTGGGCGTCACCGTGCTCATGGTGGTGTTCGGCGACAGCGCCGCGATCGCCCGCGAGCAGGCGGAGGGCGAGTACGCCGTCATCTTCTTCGCGGGAGGGTTCGGCACGCTGGCCTTCGCCGGCCTCGCGGGCGGCATGGTGGCGTCGGAGTTCCGCGGTCCCGCGGTGTGGACGCTGGCCGCGTCCCCCCGCCGGTGGCGCCCGCTGCTGGCCAAGCTGGTCATCGTGGCGGCGCTGGCGCTGGTGGTGGGACTGGCCGTGGCCCAGGTGAACTTCCACGTCAGCCAGGCCGCCCTGCGCGCGGCGGGGGAGCCGACGCTGAGCCTGGGCGCGCCGGGGATGCTCCGGGCGACGCTGGTCTACATCCCGCTGGGGATGGCGGTACAGGCGGTGCTCACGGCGTGCGCGGCCGCGGTGCTGCGCAGCGCGGCCGGGGCGTTCACGGCGGTGTTCCTGGTCAACCTGCTGCCGGTGGTCACGGCCCCCTTCCTGGGGGAGTGGTGGATGGAGAGCGTGCCCCGGTTCACCTACGGCGCGGCGACGGAGAGCGTCGCGGGCATCGCGGTCCCGGGAAGCGAGGGGTACCTGCCCACCGCGGCCGCCGTGCTCGTGCTCGTGGCGTGGGTGGCGGTCTTCGTGGCGGTCGCGGTGGCGGTGTTCGAACGCCGGGACGTGTGACCGGGGAGGGCGGGGGTCAGCCGGCCGCGGGGGCGCCCGCGGCCGCCCGGTCGCGCAGGCGCGCGACGGCGGCCTCCGTCGCCTCGTCGGCGGGCAGCATGACCAGCACCTGCTGGTCCCGCGGGGACGCCTCCAGGACCTCCCGGTGCAGGTGGAGGACCCCGGCCGAGGGGTGCGCCAGGGTCAGCACCCCGCGCTCGGGGAGCCTGTGGCTCTGGAGGCGGTCGGTGAACTCCGGGCCCGCCACCGGGGCGAGCTCGGCGCCCATCCATTCCGCGGACTCCCGGGACGGCGCCGTCCACAGGTCGAACGCCTGCTCGTCGGCGACGGCGCCCCAGTCGGGGAACAGCTCCCGCGCCCGGGGGTCGGTGAACACGTACCGGGTCAGGTTGGGGAACCCGCCGTCCGCCCCCGACCCCTCCAACAGGCCGGTCCCCGCGAACACCGCGTCGAACCCGCGCGTGCGGGCCAGCAGGTCGCCCAGCCGGTTGGTCACGGCCGCCGCCCCCGGCTCCAGCAGCCCCAGCGTCCGCAGGACGGTCGGCGCGACCTCCCGGTCCGGCGGCGCGGGGCGGTTGTGGGAGGGGCACCCGCCGCCGGTGATCTTGGCCAGGTAGAGCAGGTGCCCGCGCTCCGAGCCGTCGAGTCCGAGCGCGTCGCCCAGCGCGTTCACGACGGCGGGCGACGGGTTGCCGTCGCGCCCCTGCTCGATCCGGGTGAGGTATTCGACGCTGATCCCCGCCAGCGAGGCGAGGTCCACCCGGCGCAGCCCGGGGGAGCGGCGGCGGTGGCGGGCCGGCAGGCCCAGCGCCTCCGGCTGGATGGCGTCGCGCCTGGCCCGGATGAAATCGCCCAGAGGAGTACCCATGCCGCGATCCTAGGGCGGGCCCGCCCGGCGGGTCACGGCCTCAGCGTGGCCCTGTGGGGGCCAGCCTGACCACGGCCTGTTCACGTCCGCCGCCGGGGCGGATCGTGGTCGGCATGGACAACACAGCACACGCTTTCAAGCTCGTGATCGTCGTCGGCAGCGTCCGGGAGGGCCGGTTCGGCCCCACGGTCGCCTCCTGGGTCGCCGACAGGGCGGACGCCCACGGGGCCTTCGAGGTGGAGGTCGTCGACCTCGCGGACTTCGACCTCCCCCTGGCCCTGCCCGCGGTCCCGCCGAAGATGGCGGGCGACGCCTACCCCTTCCCGGACTCCCTGGCCCCGTTGACAGAGGCGCTGTCGGGGGCGGACGCGTTCATCCTGGTCACCCCCGAGTACAACCACAGCTACCCGGCCTCGCTGAAGGCCGCCATCGACTGGCACTTCACCCAGTGGGCGGCCAAGCCGGTCGGCTTCGTCAGCTACGGGGGAGCGGCGGGCGGCCGCCACGCGGTGCTGCACCTGGAGAACGTGCTGACGGAGCTGCACGCGGTGACCGTCCGCGACGGCCTGAGCTTCCCCAACTACTTCTTCACCTGGGAGGACGGCCTCCCGCGGGACCCCGAGGCCGAGGGGTACGCCAAGGCGATGCTGGAGCAGCTGGCCTGGTGGGCCGGGGCGCTGCGGGCCGCCCGTGCGGCGGCCCCCTACCCGGGGTGAGGGGCGCCGGGCGGGGCCGCGGCCCCGCCCCCCTTCCCGGGTCAGGGCCGGGCGACCCCCGTCCGGTAGGCCCAGACCACCGTCTGCAGCCGGTCCCGGGTGCCGATCTTGGCCATCGCCCGGGTCAGGTGCGACTTCACCGTGCTGGTCTCGATGAACAGCGCCCCGGCGATCTCCGCGTTCGACATCCCCTGTGCCAGCAGCCGCACGATGTCCGCCTCCCGGGCGGTGAGCAGGCCCCGCGCGTCCGGGTCGGCTCCGCCCGGGGGCCTGCGCCGGGCGAACTCGGCCATGACCCGGCGGGTCACCGCCCGGTCCACCAGCCCCTGCCCGCTCGCGAGCCGCCGGACCGCGTCCACCAGGTCGTCGGGGTCGGTGTCCTTGAGGACGAACCCGGCGGCCCCCGACTCCAGCGCCCCGAACACGTACTCGTCGAGGTCGAAGGTGGTGATCACGAGGATCTCCGGCGGCCGCTCGCCGGGCCGCCGGGCCGACCGCTCCAGGATCTCCCGGGTCGCCGCCAGCCCGTCGCCGCCCGGCATGCGCACGTCCATGCAGACCACGTCGGGCCTGAGCCGGGACGCCAGCTCCACCGCCGACGGGCCGTCCCCCGCCTCGCCGACCACCTCGATGCCGTCGGCCATGTCGAGGATCACCCGGAACCCGGCCCGGACGATGGCCTGGTCGTCCACCAGCAGAACCCTGATCACCGCTCGCCCCCGTCCGCCGGCAACTCCCACCGCACCCGCCATCCTCCATCACCGGTGGGCCCGGCCTCCAGCGCCGCACCCACCACCTGGGCGCGTTCGCGCATGCCCAGCACGCCCAGCCCGCGGTGCTCCCGCCCGGTCGCACGGGCCCCGCCCGGCCCGTTCTCCACCTCCAGGACGAACCCCTCCGCCCCGTGCCGGAGCAGCACCCGCACCCGTGCCCCCGCGGCGTGGTCGCGGGCGTTGGTCAGCGACTCCTGCACCACCCGGTAGGCGGTGACGTCGGCGATCGGCGCCAGCCCGTACGGCTCGCCCTCGCGCACCACCTCGATCTCCGTGCCGAGTTCGCGCTCGGCGCCGACCAGCCGGTCCAGGTCGGCCAGCCCGGGCACGGGCGCGCCCTGTTCGGCCCCGGCGCCGCCGTCCTCGGCGGGGTCGCGCAGCGCGCCGACCACCGAGCGCAGGCCGGCCAGGGTCTCCCTGCCCTGGGACCGGACCCAGGCCATCGCCTCCCGGGCGGCCTCGTCGTCCCGGCCGATCAGCCTCTCCGCCGCCCCGGCCTGCACGACCATGCCGGACAGGTGGTGGGCGGCGATGTCGTGCAGTTCGCGGGCCATCCGGGTGCGCTCGGCCCGGATGGCCGACTCGGCGCGTTCCCGCTCGGCGCGGGCCTCCTCCGCGGCACGCGTCCGCAGCAGGCCGAGGTAGCGGCGCCGGGTGCCCACGTAGGCGCCGACCAGGGCGGGGAGCACGAACGTGGGAACGCCCGAGGCCAGCAGCTCCAGCCATGGCACCGCCGAGTCCCCGGAGGCCGGCGGCAGGTCCGCGGGCGGCGCCAGCAGCCCCTGGGCCGGACCGCCGACCAGCCAGTAGAGGACGACGGCGCCCGTGACCGCCCCGAGGAGCCGGGGCACGGGCAGCAGGGTCCCGCAGGTGTACGCGGCGATGAACAGCGCGAGCCCCTGGACCCCGACCTCCGGCGGCAGCAGCGCCATGACCGGCAGTTGGAGCGCCGTCCCGCCGACCAGGCACACGACCGGGTACCGGCGGCGCACGGCCAGCAGCAGCGACTGCGCGGCCATGGCGGCGGTGAGGACGGCCCCCGCGGCCGCGGAGAGCGCCACCGCGTCCACGTGGACCAACGAGAACAGCAGCAGCCAGAGCATCCCGACCGAGGCCGCCGCGACGGCCGCCGCCAGGGCCGCGTCCCTGCGGGCCCGCCCGCGCAGCCCCACCCGGTCCAGCAGCGCGTCCGCCAGTTCGCCCGCCCCGGAGAACGGCGTCGCCGGCACCGGCACCGCCGTTCGCGCGGCGGGGCCGTGGTCCTGCCCGCCCATCGGGTCCCCCTTCACTCGTCCGTGGACATGATCCCCGCCGACACCCGGGACCTCAGTACGTCGGGTCGAAGGAGAGCAGCCCGAAGGACAGCGCGAACCACGCCGTGCCCGCCAGTGCCGCCAGTACCAGCGCCCCGGCCGCGTACCGCTTCCACCCGGCACGGCGCCGGACGTCACCGGCCAGCGACCACGCGGCGGGGACGACGCCCAGCGCGCCGAGCAGCTGCAGACCGTGGAGGCCCAGCAGCACGGCCGCGGGCACCTCGTTCATCCCCATCAGGAACGACAGGACCAGCACCCACCCGACCGCGGCGGCCAGGGCCGCGGCCGTGCCGACCCGGGTGAGGACCCGGGCGGTGCGCCCCGCCCGGTCGCGCGCGGGCAGGGACAGGCTCCGGCGCGCCACCGCGCCGACCGGCCAGGAGAGCACGGCCACGAGCAGGACCGCCGGCGAGAAGGCCAGGACCGCCGGTGCCGCGACGTGCCCGGGGCCGGCGCGCAGGAACGCGGACGCCGGGTCGGTCCCGAGCGCCTCCACCCGGCCGTCCTCGGCGCGCATGGACAGCGTCCGGTGCCCGCCGACCTCCCTCCACAGCCACGGCTCGACCTCCTCGTACACCTGGGGGTGGCCGCTCGCGGTGCCGGGGGTGACCAGGATGGTGCCGTCCCCGCGGTCCCGGACCTCCAGCCCGCCGACGAGGTCGAGCACCGACAGGAAGTTGCTCTGGACGGCGCGGGTGCCGATGTAGCTCCCGTCCGCCATCGCGGCGTGCTCGGCGGCGGTGTCGGTCCCGGCCGCGGGCCCCTCCTCCCGGGGCAGGTAGCGGTCCATGAAACCGCCGGTGATCTCCTCCCGCAGGTAGTACCCCTGCCCGTCCGGGTACCCGCCGCCGTTGAAGGACACGAAGACGCCGGTGCCGTCTTCGGGGTGGATCTGCAGGTGGGAGTGGAAGTACATGCTGTCCCCTCCGTGCCCCAGCGCGGGCCGCCCGTTGCGGTCCTCCCGGTAGAACCCCAGGGCCATGCGCGGCCCCGCGGCGAGCGTGCCCAGGGAGTCCTCGTCCAGGGCCGGGGAGTGCATGAGGTCGAGGGTGTCCCCGTCCAGCCCCAGCCCCTCGAGGTCGCCCAGGTGGGCGAGCATGAACCGGGCCATGTCGGGGGCGGAGGTGGTCAGCGCCCCCGCGGGGGCGTCGGGGACGGTCTCGAACTCGCCGGCGGGCCCGGTGTCGTCGGTGTACCCGGAGGCCGGCCGGTCCCGGAACCCCTCGGGGAGCGGCTGGGCGAAGGTGGAGGAGTCCATGCCGAGCGGCTCGAACACGGTCTCCGCGACGTACTCCTCGAACGGCGCGCCGGCCGTGCGCTCGACGATGTACCCGGCCAGCGCGTTGCCGTAGTTGGAGTAGGCGGGCACGGTGCCCGGCGGGTACACCTGCTCGGGCGGGTCCTCGACCAGGTAGGAGCGCAGGTCGGGGGCGTCCTGGCCGCTGAGGAACATGCCCTTGATCCGCTCCTCGAACCCCGGGGTGTGCGTCAGCAGGTGCCGCAGGGTGACCGGCTCGTCGAACCGGGTGGGGAGGGTGAAGTCGAGGTACTCGTTCACGTCGGTGTCGAGGTCGAGGGCGCCCTCCTGGACCAGCCCCATCACCGCGGTCGCGGTGACCAGCTTGGACACCGAGGCGACCCGGAACAGGGTCTCCTCCGGGTCGACCGGGACGGGTCCGCCCCCGTCCGCGCCGGTGTCGGCGTACCCGTAGCCGCGGACGGTGAGGATCTCCCCGTCGTGGACGACGGAGACGACGGCGCCGGGGATGCCCGAGACGTCGAGGGCCCCGGGGACGACCCCGTCGAGCCAGGCGTTGACGTCCTGCTCGGTGAGCTCGGCGGTGGGCGGCGCCGCCGCGGGCGCGGGGGCGCCGTCGTTCGGGGCGCCGTCCCCGCCCGCGGGCGCGGCGCAGGCCGAGGCGAGGACGGCGAGGGCGGCGGCCGCGGCCGCCAGGGGGGCCGGGGCGCGGCGTGCGCGCGGCGGTGCGGTGGTCTTCGCGGGGATCACGGACCCCTCCTTCCGGTGGTGTGGTCCCAGCGTCGCGAAAACGGTGCCCCGGCCACATCGGACGCGGATCGGCACCGTGGTTGCGACCTTCGTCGGAGGCGCCGCCTCCTCGGGTCGGCCCATCGCTCCGTCGACCCGCCGCCCCGTCCACCCACCGCCCTGTCGACGCGTCCCCTTGTCGACTCGTCGCCGTGTCGCCTCCTCGACCCGGCGACACGGCGACACGGCGCTCCGCCGGCGGAGCGGCCTCACCTCACCGGACGAGGTCCTTGAGGTAGGCGGCGGTACGGCTCCCGGGCACGGCGGCCACCTCGGCGGGGGTGCCCGCGGCGACCACCCGGCCGCCCTCGTCACCGCCGCCGGGCCCCAGGTCGACGACGTGGTCGGCGGTGGCGACGATCCGCATCTCGTGCTCGGCGGCCACCACGGTCGCGCCCGCGTCGATGAGGTCGCGCAACCGCTCCATGAGCACGTCGGCGTCGTGGGGGTGCAGCCCGGTGGTGGGCTCGTCCAGCAGGTAGACGGTGTCGGCGACGGTGCGGCGCTGGAGTTCGGCGGCGAGCTTGATCCGCTGCGCCTCCCCGCCGGACAGCTCGGTGGCGGGCTGGCCCAGCCGCAGGTAGCCCAGGCCGACCGCGCTCAGGGTGTCCAGCGAGCGCGCCACGGAGGGCACCCGGGCGAAGAACTCCAGCGCCTCGTCCACCGACAGGTCCAGGACCTGGGCGACGGTGAGCCCCCGGTAGGCCACCCGCAGGGTGTCGGGGTTGTAGCGGGCGCCCCCGCAGTCGGGGCAGGGGGCGTAGGTGCTGGGCAGGAACAGCAGCTCCACGGACACGAACCCCTCGCCCTCGCAGGTGGGGCACCGCCCCTCGGGCACGTTGAAGGAGAACCGCCCGGGCCCGTACCCGAGCGCCTTCGCCTCGTCGGTGTCGGCGAACAGCCTGCGCACCGTGTCGAACAGCCCCGTGTAGGTGGCCGGGTTGGAGCGCGGGGTGCGGCCGATGGGCTTCTGGTCCACCCACACCGCCCGTCCGCGTGCGGCGGCGTGCTCCCCGATCGCGCCGAGCAGGGTGGACTTGCCCGAGCCGGACACACCGGTGACGGCGGTGAACACTCCCAGCGGTACGTCGACGTCGAGCCTGCGCAGGTTGTTGCGGTCGATCCCGCGCAGCTCCAGGGTCCCGGAGGGGGTGCGGCCGACCCGCTCGGGGACGGGGGGATCGAAGAGGTAGCGGCGGGTCACCGACTCCCCGACCTCCGCCAGCCCGGGCACCGGACCGCTGTAGAGCACCCGGCCGCCGTCGGCCCCCGCCCCGGGCCCCACGTCCACGACCCAGTCGGCTCCCCGCACGATGTCCATGTCGTGCTCCACGAAGCACACGGTGTTTCCGCCGTCGCGCAGCCGCCGCAGGATGCCCGACAGGGCCTCGCAGTCCGCCGGGTGCAGCCCGGCCGACGGCTCGTCCAGCACGTACACCACCCCGAACAGGGCGGTGCGCACCTGTGTGGCCAGCCGGATGCGCTGGAGTTCCCCGGTGGAGAGGGTGGGGGCGGGGCGGGCGGTGCCCAGGTAGCCCAGGCCCAGCTCCACCAGGACCCCGACGCGGGCGGTGATGTCCTGGACGAGGGCGCCCGCGGGGCCGGGGTCGTCGTGCCAGGGGGCGAGCAGGTCGGCCAGCGCGGAGAGCGGCATCCGGGCCAGCTCGTCGATGCTCCGGCCCGCGAAGGTCACACGCAGCGCCGCGGCGTTGAGCCGCCGCCCGTCGCACCCGCGGCAGGCCCGCTCGTCCATGAAGGAACGGGCGCGCTCCCTGCGGGCCTCGCTGGCCGAGGACGCGTACGCCTTGAGGACCAGCCGCCGGGCACTGCTGTAGGTGCCCTGGTAGGGGCGCTGCACCCGGCCCGCCTCCCGGACGGGGTGCACGGTGACCACCGGCTGTTCGTCGGTGAACAGGATCCATTCGCGCTCCTCGCTCGGGAGCTCGCGCCAGGGGCGGTGGACGTCGTACCCGAGGGTGTCGAGGATGTCGCGCAGGTTCTTGCCCTGCCAGGCGCCGGGCCAGGACGCGATGGCGCCGTCGGCGATGCTCAGGGACGGGTCGGGGACCAGCGACCCCTCGGTGACCTCGTACTCCACGCCCTCCCCGTGGCAGACGGGACAGGCGCCGACCGCGGTGTTGGGGGAGAAGGAGTCGGAATCCAGGTGTTCGGCCCCGGGCGGATAGGTCCCCGCCCGGGAGAAGAGCATGCGCAGCGAATTGGAGACCGCGGTCAGGGTGCCCACCGTGGACCGCCCCGAGGGGACCGAACGGGCCTGGGCCAGGGCCACCGCGGGCGGCAGCCCGGTGATGCCGTCGACGTCCGGCGCGGGCAGCTGCTGGAGGAGGCGGCGCGCGTACGGCGCGACCGACTCCAGGTAGCGGTGCTGGGCCTCGGCGTACAGGGTGCCGAACGCGATCGAGGACTTGCCGGACCCGGACACCCCGGTGAACGCGACGAGCGCGTCGCGGGGCAGGGAAACGTCCACGGCGCGCAGGTTGTGCACCCGCGCGCCGCGGACCCGGATGTGGGCGTCGGTGTTCTCCATGCTCAGAGGATTACCCGACGCGGCGCCGTTCCCGGTCCGCGGCCCGCCCCGGGGCCGCGGACCCGGGGGTCAGCCGGTGTAGTTGGGGTCCTCCGCGATGGGCGGGGCCGGGACCGCGCTGGGGGTGTCGGGGTCCCACGGGTCGTCCTGCGGCATCTCGGAGGGCACGGGGGCCGGGTCGCCCGGGTCCACGGGCGCGTTCCCCTCCTCCGTGGGCGGGTCGGTCGGAACGCCGGGGTGGCCTCCGTCGCCGGGGGTCGGGGCCGGGGTGGCGACGGCGGCCGGCTCGGCCGGGGCGTCGTCCGACGCGAGCGCCGGGGCGGCGCCGAAGAAGGCCGCCGCCATGGCGGCGACGATGAGCATCCGGGACTTCACTCGCATGGTCGACCTCTTGTCGTTCTCGCTGTCGGGTGTTCGGGGGTCCGCTCGGTGAGCGGTCATTCGGTGATCTCGACCGGGGTTCCCAGCGGCAGGCGCTCGGCCATCCAGGTGATGTCCTCGTTGGAGACCCGGATGCAGCCGTGGCTGACCTCGCCGCCCAGGCCCGACTCGTCGTCGGTGCCGTGCACCGCGAGCTGTCCGGGCCCGCCCGCGAAGGTCTCCAGGGTGTCGGAGTGCCCGCTGAGCCCGAAGGCGTAGGCGCCGTAGGCGCCCGCGGGGTCCGAGGGCCGGAGCAGCTCGGTGAAGTAGTACTCACCGGGCGGTGTCGGGGTCTCGCTCGTCCCGATGCCGATCGGGCCGGTCCGGAGCTCCTCCCCGCCCTCGACGACGGTGAAGGAGAACTCCGACATGTCGATCTCCACGCGGAACGCGGTGGCGGTGAGTTCGACGTCGTCGGCCTCGATCCAGCCGGTGGAGCCGTTGGGCCGCACCGGCAGCAGCACCTCCAGCCAGTCGCCCCGGACCTGTCGGACGAGGAAGGTGCGGTCCGCGCCGAAGTCGTTCGGGCTGGCGAGGGTGTGCACCACCTCGCCGCCGTCCGGCTCGGAGCGGACCTCGACCTCGTCGCCGACGGCCGTGGCGATGTAGGAGCCCTCGGGTGCCGCGGACTCCTCCGCCCGCCCGGACGTGCCGGAGGGTTCCTCCGGGGAGTCCGAAGCGGACGAGCAGGCGGTGGCCGCGGCCAGGACCGCGGCGGCGGCCAGGGCGGGCAGGGCCACGGAGGCTCCGCGGGGCATCAGGGATCGGCGCATGGGGTCCATCCGGTCGGGGTGGTCCGGCCGGGCTCTCCGTGCCGGACGCCATGAAGAGTGGACGAGGAATGTGAAGAACCCGTGTGGCCGCCGTGTGCGTCCTGTGTTCCGACCTGGGGAGACCTCTTCCGGCCCCGCCGGGCCGGCGGGCGGCGCCCGTACGATCGTCCGTGTCGGGGGCCCTCTCCCCCCATCGGCGAACGGAGGTCCTCCACGTGTGCGCGCATGTCCTGGTGGCCGAGGACGACGTGAACCAGGCCGAGCTGATCCGGCGCTATCTGGAGCACGAGGGCCACGCGGTCCGCGTGGTCCACAACGGTCGCGCCGTGCTGGAGGAGCACCACCGCGACCGCCCCGACCTGATCGTGATGGACGTGATGATGCCGGTGATGAGCGGTCTGGAGGCGTGCCGGGTGCTGCGCGCGGAGTCCGACGTGGCGGTGCTGCTGCTCACCGCGCGCTCCACGGAGGAGGACCTGCTGGCCGGGCTCGACCTGGGCGCCGACGACTACGTCACCAAGCCCTACAGCCCGCGCGAGCTGATGGCGCGGGTGCGCACGCTGCTGCGGCGTTCGCGCACCCCGGTCCGGGACGAGGAGCGGGTGCTGAACGCGGGGCCGATCACCGTGGACCCGGCCCGGCACGCGGTCCTGGTGGACGGGGAGCCGGTGGAGTGCACCCCCGTGGAGTTCCAGCTGCTGCGGGCCCTGGCCGCCCGGCCGGGCCGGGTGCTGAGCCGGGCCCAGCTGCTGGAGCTGATCCACGGGATCAGCGGGTACATCACCGAGCGCACCATCGACGTCCACGTGAAGAACCTGCGCCGCAAGATCGAGCCGAACCCGCGGCGACCGGTCCGGCTGGTCACCGTCTACGGGGTCGGCTACAAGCTGGTGGGGCCCGAACGTGGCCGCTGAGCGCCGGCGGCCCGGGCGGGACCGCTCCGGGCGGAACCGGTCCGGACGGCGGGTCTCGCTCCGGCACGGCCTACTGTTCCGCCTGTTGACGGGCTCGGTCCTGGTGGCGGTCTGCTCGATCACCGCGACGGCCTGGCTTTCGGTGCAGCGGACCTCGGAGTCCATCAACGTCCAGCAGGGGGAGACCCTGGCGGTGGACACCCACATCCACGACACCCTCGTCGGCTACGCGGCGACCCACCGTGGGTGGGAGGGGGTCGAGGAGACCGTCCGGGTCCTGGCCGGCGAGACCGGCCGCCGGATCGTCCTGACCACCGAGGGCCGGGCCGTGATCGCCGACTCCGCCCTCCTCGCCGCGGAACCCCCGCAGGGGGCCGCCGGGGACGCCCCGCCGCTGCCGCCCCGGACGTCGTCGGTGGTGGACGCGCTGGCGGTGGACGTGACCCTGGCCGCCGAGAGCGGAGACCGCATCGACCCGCGGGCGGTGGGCCCCTTCGCCCTGACCGACCACGAGCGCGCCCTGCTGCGCGCCGACGCGGAGCAGGGCGCGGACTGCCTTCGGACGCTGTACGGAGTGGCGGCGGAGGCGGTGACCGGGCCGACGGGGCGCCCCGTGGTCGAGACGGAGCAGGCCGACGCGTACATGTGGGACGACTGCGGCCTCGACGCCCTGGACCGGCCGGTGGGGGGCGAGGAGGAGGCCCTGGCCGACCTGAACGCCCTGGCCGCCGACTGCGCGCCCGACTCCGGGACGGACCTCGTGTACGCCATGGACGGCCGCACCGGGGGCCTCGTGATCACGGGCCCCCCGCCGGCCGATCCTCCTGAGGCGGCGGACGATGCCCGGGCCCCGGCCGCTCCGGAGGACCCCGGCAACGTGTCGCCGTCGGAGGACCCGGGCGCCGCCCCGCCCGAGGAGGGGGCGGGGGAGGACTCCGGGGCGGAGGAGCCGCTCCCCGGCGGGGAGCCCTCCATCGTCCCGGACGCCCCGGCACCGGGCGAGGAGGTCCCGTGGGAGGTCCCCCAGGACCCGCAGAGCCCCTGGGAGCCCGCACCGTCCCACGCCCCCGACCCCTCCGGCACCGGGAGCCTGACCGGGTCCCGGGTCGAGGTGCCGCCGGAGGCGGCGCCCTGCCTGGACGCCGCCCGCCGCGCCCAGCTCGACCCCTACGTGGCCCCGGCCGCGCTGCTCTTCATCGACGACCCCGCGGAGGACGCCGCGGCGGGGCCCTCCCTGTCCCGCGAGGGCGTGCTGCGCGTGGGCGGGGTGGTGGTGCTGGTGCTGGTGCTGACCGTGGTGGTGAGCACGACCCTGGCGACCCGGCTGCTCCGCCCCGTCCACGCGCTCACCGACGCCGTCAACCGGATGCGTGAGGGCGGCGGCCCGGCCCGGGTGGAGGTCCGCGACTCCGGGGAGATCGGCCGCCTGGCGGAGGCGTTCAACGAGATGTCCGAGCACCTGGAGCGGGCCGAGGAACAGCGCAAGGCCATGGTGAGCGACGTGTCGCACGAGCTGCGCACCCCGCTGAGCAACCTGCGCGGCTGGCTGGAGGCCGTCCAGGACGGGGTGGTCGACCCCGAGCCGGACCGCATGGGGATGCTGCTGGGGGAGACCCTGCTGCTCCAGGCGGTCATCGACGACCTCCAGGACCTCGCCCTGGCCGACGCCGGGCGGCTGCGCCTGGACCCGGAGCCCGTGGAGGCCGGCCCGCTGGTCGAGCAGGTGGTCGCGGGCCACGGGCTGCGCGCGGAGGAGGCCGGGGTGCGGCTGGTCTCCGAGGTCCGCGACGTGACCCTGGTGGCCGACCGCACCCGGCTGCTCCAGGTGCTGGGGAACCTGGTCGGCAACGCGCTGCGGCACACCCCGGAGGGCGGGACCGTGACCGTGCAGGCGCACCGAGCGGGCTCCGAGGCGGTGCTCCGGGTGAGCGACACCGGGGTCGGCATCGCCCGGGAGGACCTGCCGCACGTCTTCGACCGGTTCTGGCGGGCGGACAAGTCCCGCAACCGGCGCACCGGCGGCAGCGGCCTGGGGCTGGCCATCGTGCGCGGGCTGGTGGAGCTGCACGGCGGGACGGTGGCGGTGAGCAGCACGGTCGGGGAGGGCACGGCCTTCACCCTCCGGCTGCCCCTGGCCGGTCCCCCCGGGAGGGGACCGGCCCGCGGAAGCTCCTAGTGCCTGTTCCTCGAACGCTCTCCCGCGCCGCCGGGGGTTTCCGGAGGTCCCGGAGAAGCGGCCCTCGGGGAAAGCCTGTGGCCGTGGGCCGTCCGTTGAGGGCCTTCCGCCGCTCGACGGGCGGGCCGCAGCGGAGCGGAGGTTCGAAAGAGCGCGGCCTAGGCCAGGCCGCGGCGGCGGAGCAGCGGCTCCAGGCGCGGTTCGCGGCCCAGGAACTCCGCGGTGGCGCGCATCGGGTCGACGCTGCCGCCCACCGAGAGCACGTACCGGCGGAAGCGGTCGCCGTTCTCCCGGGTGAGGCCGCCGTTCTCGTTGAACCACTCCACGCTGTCGGCGTCCAGGACCTCGCTCCACACGTAGGAGTAGTAGCCCGCGTGGTAGTCGCCCGCGAAGCAGTGCTGGAGGTACGCGGTCCGGTAGCGGGGGCGGACCAGGTCCAGGGCCAGGCCCCACCTCTCCAGCGCCTGCGCCTCGAAGGTCCCCGGGTCCACCTCCTGCCCGGGGGCGATCCGGTGCCAGGACCAGTCCAGCAGCGCCGCCGCCAGGTACTCGACCGTCGCGAAGCCCTGGTCGTAGCGCTCGGCCGCGGCCAGCTTCTCGATGAGCTCGGCGGGCACCGGCTCCCCGGTCTCGTGGTGGCGGGCGTAGTTCGCCAGGATCTGCGGGTGGTTGGCCCACATCTCGTTCACCTGGGAGGGGAACTCGACGAAGTCGCGCGGCACCTCGGTGCCCTCCAGGCGCGGGTACCGCACCGCCGACAGCAGCCCGTGCAGGGCGTGCCCGAACTCGTGGAAGGCGGTGTTGACCTCGTCCGGGGTGAGCAGGGTCGGCCCCGAGCCCGGCTTGGTGATGTTGAGGTTGTTGACCACCACCGGCTTCTGCCCCAGCAGCTCGGACTGCTCCACCAGGTTGTGCATCCACGCGCCGCCCTGCTTGGTGGGGCGGGCGTAGGGGTCGAGCAGGAACAGGCCCATCCCCGAGCCGTCGGTGTCGAACACCTCCCACACGCGCACGTCCGGGTGGTAGCCGGACAGGTCGGCGCGCTCGGCGAAGGTGATGCCGTACAGGGCGGTGGCGGCGTGGAAGACGCCGTCGGTGTAGACCCGGTCGAGCTCGAAATACGGGCGCAGTGCCGCCTCGTCCACCTCGTAGCGGTCGCGGCGCACCTGCTCGGCGTAGAACGGCCAGTCCCACGGCTCGATCGGGTGCCCGGCCAGCTCCGCCAGCTCCTCGGTCTGGCGCAGGACGTTGCGCACAGCGGGCTCGACCATGGCGCCCAGCCGCTCCTCGACCGCCTCGGGGGTCTTGGAGGTCTGGTCGGCGACCTTGTGCGAGGCGTGGTCGGCGTAGCCGAGCAGGGCGGCGCGCTCGGCGCGCAGCACCGCCATGCGGGCGGCGATCTCCGTGTTCTCCGGGGCCCGGTCGACGCTGAGCCGGAAGAGGCGCTCGCGCACGGACCGGTCGGTGAGGCGGGCCATCA
Organism: Nocardiopsis sp. NPDC057823; assembly: GCF_042797335.1. NCBI lineage: Bacteria > Bacillati > Actinomycetota > Actinomycetes > Streptosporangiales > Nocardiopsidaceae > Nocardiopsis > Nocardiopsis sp. NPDC057823. The sequence goes on from NZ_JBHVLR010000005.1 coordinate 70,607, forward strand.
GGGGGTGCAGGGTGGTGTTGTGCAGCGGCAGCGCGTAGGTGCCGTCCTCGCGGGCGGCCGCGGCGACGCGGTCGCCGTCCAGGCCGTCCAGCGCGGCGGCGTCGGTCACGACCAGCGCGGACTCGGTGGCGGCGGTCACGCCGTTCTGGCCGAACTCGGTGGACAGCCGGGCCAGCTCGCCGTTGATCTCCCGCAGCCGCTCCTGGGCGTCGCCGTCGAGCCGGGCGCCGGCCTTGACGAAGTCGGTGCGGTAGCGCTCCAGGAGCGCCTCGTCCTCGGGGCCTTCGGCGGTCACCTGCTCGATCCGCTCCCACAGGGCGCGGTCGAGGGTGATGGCGTCGGCGTGCGCGCTCAGCCGGGGCATCATCTCCGTCTCGATCTCCTGGACGCGGTCGGAGGCGTCGGAGGAGGTGAAGGTGAAGAAGACGTTCGAGACACGGCGCAGGATCGCGCCGGAGCGCTCCAGAGCGACCAGGGTGTTCTCGAAGGTGGCGGGTGCCGGGTCGTTCTTGATCGCCTCGATCTCGGCGAGCTGCTCGGCCATGCCGCGCTCGAAGGCGGGGACGAAGTGCTCCTCGCGGATGTTCGCGAAGTCGGGGAGCCCGTAGGGCAGACCGCTGGGTTCGAAGAACGGGTTCTCGGTCTCGGTCAAGGTCAGGACTCCTCGGGGTCGTGCGTCGGTCTCCGTGCCGTTCTACCGCGCCCGAGTCGTCCCGTCACCCCACTTTCGTTCAGGGCTTACCCCCGACCCCGCCCCGCCTTCAGACAGCCTGAAGGTAAGCGTATGCTTCAGGCAACCTGAAGGATGGAGGCCTGATGGACACCTACGGCGACCTGCCGTTCCCCCGCACCGATCTCGCGCTCGACGCCCTGCGCCTGGCCCGCGACACGGAGTCCCCGGCGATCTTCAACCACAGCATGCGCAGCTATCTCTACGGCCGGTTCCTGGGGGAGCGGCAGGGGCTGCGCCCCGACCACGACTACGACGACGAGCTGCTGTTCCTCGGCTGCGTACTGCACGACATCGGCCTCACCCCGCACGGGGACCGGGGCGGGCGGTTCGACATCGACGGCGCCGACACGGCCGCCGCCTTCCTCCACGACCGGGGCGTGGCCGCCGACCGGGTCGAGGTGGTCTGGGACGCCGTCGCCCTGCACCTGTGCTTCGACGTGGCGATCCGCAAGCGGCCCGAGATCGCCCTGGTGACCGCGGGCGCCGGGTACGACCTGGGACCGGAGGGCCCCGCCCTGCCCGAGGGGTACGCCGACCGGGTCCACGCGGTGCTGCCCCGCCTGCGCGCGGCCGCCGCGCTCCACGAGGCGATCGTCGGCCAGGCCCTCGCCGACCCGGGCAAGGCGCCGCCGTTCAGCACCCCGGGGGAGCTCCTGCGGCAGCACACGGGGGAGCGGTGGCCCACCTGGCGGGAGCTGATGTCCGGCGAAACGGGCTGGGGCGACTACGCGGGGATCTGAGAGCGGTCCTTCGGGGCGGCCCCGTCGACGAGTCGCCGGGACCGCATGTCCCCCTGTCGACACGCGGTCCCGGCGGGTGCCGGGCCCCGGCTCCGGACGGGTTCAGCGGCCGTACGGCGGGGGGACCGGGGGGCCGGGGTGGTACGCGCGCTGCTCGCGGACCGTCTCCGGGCTCCCGATCCCCGGCGGGAAGGGCACCTGGAGGGCGGCGGGGTGCATGCCGTGCGCCAGCAGGGCGTGCTTGAGACCGTCCGCGTCCTTGACCCGGGCGACCAGGTACCGGCCGTCCCGGGTCACGAACTCCATGCCCCCTCCGGCGCGGCGCTTGGTGAAGTTCCCGTCGGTGCGCAGCGTGATGTCGCGCAGCCGGAAGCGGGCCGAGCCCGCGTAGGAGATCTCCGCGACGGGCAGCCGCAGGCGCTCGCTCTCGGGGATCTCGCCCATCCCCAGCAGCAGCACCTCCGCGAGCGGCACCTTGGACAGGGTCAGGACACCGTCGCGCACCTCCACGCGGACCGAGGCCACCCGCGAGACCAGGGCACTCAGCAGCAGCCCGATCCCCAGTGCCAGGAACACGTAGAAGGTCGCCTGCCAGAACTCGAAATTGATGTAGCCGAGCGACGCGATCGCCATGAGGGGGAGGGGGATGAGGAAGCCGAGGGCGCGCACGAGCGGGGCCACCGTGACCCGTGAGCGGTAACGGGGCGCGGCCGTGGGCTGTCGGAGGTGCGGGTACGACAAGGGGATCTCGCTTTCAGGTCAGGGGCTCGGGGCGGGAGACCGACGCCCTTTCGACGTGCGCACTCCCCCCGCGGTTCTCTCTCGGCCGCGGACACGGCCGCCGCCGGATCGACAGGTCGCCGGGCCGATACGGGGACAGGCCGACACGGTGACACGGCGCTTTGTCGACACGGCGCGCGGAACCCGGCCGACCCGCCCCTCAGGCCCCCGCCGCCGTGCCCCGGGCGCGCCACCCGGCGGCCTCCGCGGTGCGCCCGCGATCGTCGAGCAGGGCGGCGAACCGGTCCGCCGCCCCGGGGACGCCCGCCTCGGCGGCCCTCTCGAACCAGGCGAACGCCTCGTCGGCGCGCCCCTGCCCCGCGCACAGCAGGCCGAGCCCGTACAGGGCGGTGAGGTCCCCCGGTTCCCCGATACCGAGGCGGTCCGGGTCCTGCGCCGCGTCGACCGCGCGGAGCAGCCATGGCTCGGCCTCCGCCGAGCGCCCCCGTTCCAGCAGGAACACGCCGAGGTCGCCCAGGTACTCCGGCGCCCCCGTCTCGGCCGCGCGGCGGAACCACTCCTCGGCCCCGGCGTCCTCCCCCCGGGCGGCCAGGAGCCCGGCGAGCAGGTGGCCGGCGGCAGGCACCCCCTCCTCCGCGGCGGGGAGCAGCCGCTCCGCGGCCTCGTCCGCGCGGTCCAGCTCCGCCAGCAGGCGGCCGAGCAGCAGGACCCCACCGGGCTGCCCCTCCGCCGCGCTGCGCCGCGCCCAGTCGGCCGCCTCCCCGGTCCGGCCCCTCTCCCGGAGCAGCTCGCCCAGGTACATCGCCGCCGCCCCGCAGTCGTCCACCTCGGCCGCGGCGCGGTACCAGTGCTCCGCCTCGTCCGGCAGCCCCCTGCCGTGGAAGAGCGAGCCGAGGTCCATCCGGACCCGGGCGTCGCCCTGCCCGCCCGCGCGCCGCCACCACTCCCGGGCCTCGTCCGCGAGGCCGTGCTCGTCCAGCACCACCCCCAGCCGGACCATCTCCCCGGGGCCTCCCCGGTCGGCGCGCCGCCGCCAGGCGTCGGCCCGGCCGGTGTCGCCCGCGCCGGCGGACCACTCGGCCAGCAGGTGCGCCGCGGCAAAGCGCGAGGAGCCCTCCTCCGCCTCGCGCCGCAGCCACTCCGCGGCCTCCTCCGCCCGCCCCCTCCCGCGTTCCAGCAGTGCCAGGTGGATCCGGGCGTCGGGGACGCCTTCCCGCACGGCCCGGCACAGCCACTCCCGTGCCTCGTCCGCGCGGCCGCGCACCGCCAGCAGCACCCCCAGGTTGTAGGCGGCGTCCTCGGCGCGCGGCGGGCCCGCGGCCGCGGCCGCGGCGTACCAGTCCTCGGCCTCGTCGAGGCGGCCCCGGCCGCGGCAGAGGTTCCCCAGGACGAACATGTGGAACCCGGACCCGGCGTCGGCCGCCACCCGGTACCACTCCTCGGCCTCCGCGGGCCGCTCCCGTTCCAGGAGGGCGCCCAGGCCGCCGGCGGCCCCGGTGTCCCCGTGCGCGGCGGCCCTGCGCCACCAGCGTTCGGCGCCGGGGTGCCGCCCCAGGTCGAAGAGCAGGCCGGCCAGGGCGGACATGGCGGGCGGGTGCCCCGCCTCGGCGGCCCGGCGCAGCCAGGCCTCCGCCCCGGCGATCCCCCCGTCCTCGTAGCGGGCCGCCTCCAGGACCCCGTCGTCGGCCAGCGCGGTCCACAGGGCCTCGACCAGGGCCGCGGCCTCCGGGTCCCCCGCGCCGGAGACGTGCCCGGCCAGCTCCCGCATCACCGCGGGGGAGCGCTCGTACAGGTCCTCGGCCAGTTCCGCGCCGCGCTCGTCGCCGAGCGCCTCGAACCGCTCCGCGAGCCGTTCCAGCAGTTCTTCCGGGGCGGCCGGGAGGGCGGCCGCGCCCTCGCCGCCCGCGGGGGTGTCGTCGTTTCGCATACACGGGATGCTCGCAGCCCGGTGGGACGGCCGGGCGGGCCGGTGCCCGCCCCCGCGTGTATCGCACGTGTATCCCGGATGTATCCGGCCTCCCTACCGTGGTCGTCGGCCTCCGGGGCACACCGGAGGCCCGGTACGGGGCCGCGGAGCCGTGGCCCGGAAACGGAGTGTCATGTTCGGGAAGATCGGAAGGCTGGGCGACCGGCTGCTCGCCCGCGTCGTCCCCAGGACCGCGGCCGGCGCCGCCTCCTGCTGGTACGAGTACGCCCCCATCAGCTCCCCCTGTATCCGGCGCACCTGCTGCAACATCGGCGGGCACGTCGGGGTCCAGTGCACCTCCTACCGCCCCTGCTGACCCCCCGACCGCAACGACCGGAGAGGACCCCATGATCGGTTCCCTGGGCGACCGGCTGCTCGCCCGCATCGTCCCCAAGACCAAGGCGGCGGCCAATCCCTACTGCTGGTACCAGTACGCGCCGGTGACCTCCCCCTGCATCCGCCGCTACTGCTGCGACCCGCCCGGCAGCACCCCCGTCACCTGCACCTACTACAGGCCCTGCTGACCCGCTCGGCCGCCGAGGAGCACCGCCCATGACCGTGACCGCGCCCGAACCGCTCCGGAAGGCGGCACGGCCGTGACGGCGGTGCTCCTCGCCGCCGCCGGGATCGCGGCGGCGGCCCCGCTCGCCCTGCTCCTATGGGCCAACCGCACGCTGGTCGCCGTGGACGTGGTCGGGCACAGCATGGAGCCCGCCTTCCACCACGGCGATCGGGTGCTCGTGCGCAGGGTCCCCGCGAAGCGGCTGCGTGTGGGGGACGTGGCAGTCCTGGGCCGGCCCGACACGGGCGACCTCCGGGACCTCGCCCTGATCATGGGCTCCGTACCGCCCTGGGTGGTCAAGCGGGTCGCGGCACTGCCCGGCGACCGCGTCCCCGCCTCCGTTCCCGCGAGGGGCGGCACGGTGCCCCCGGGGCACCTGGTGGTCCTGGGCGACAACACCGGCCACAGCACGGACTCGCGGGTGTGGGGCCCCATCCCGGACGGCCGAGTTCTCGGGGTCGTCCTGCGGCGGATGACCTCTCCGCGCACCCCGGCGGCATAGGCGGAGCGGCAGCGGAAGCGGCGGCACGACGCCCTCCGACCAGGGACTGCGCCTTCGAACAGGTGAACCACGGCGCGACGGCGGGCGTCTCCCCTCCCAGAACGCACTTCGCCCGATCGGAACACCATGCGCCCCACCCGCTTCGCCCCCGCAGCCCTCCTCGCAGTCCTGGCCCTCACCGGCTGCGGCGGCTCCGAGCCCACCGCCGAGAACGCCCGGGCCGAGTGCGAGAACCACATCAGCCGGGACGCGGAGCCGCCGGGCTCCGTCGAGTTCGGCGCGTCCTCCGAGGTCACCGTGGTCGACGATGACGACGAGGACCTGTGGCAGTACGAGGTCGCCGGCAGCGTCGAATCGGGCGACTTCTACGACTCGGAGGTGCCCACCGACTACACGTGCCTCGTCATCAACAACGGCGGCGACTGGGCCGTGGTGGACCTGCGCTCCGGCGAGGAGTGACCGGGCGGCGGCCGCCCGGACCGGAGCCGGCCGCCGGAGCCGGGTCGACATGGCGATTCGACGCGTTGTCGACCCGGCGCCCCACCCGCCGGGAGCAGGGGTTCCGGCCCGGGCGCCGCGAAGGACCCCGCGCCGGGCGGCCCGGAAAAAGGGAAAGAGCCCTGCCCTCCGGGTGGAGGAGCAAGGCTCTCGACTGTGCAGACAGTGTGGGCGTACCAGGACTTGAACCTGGGGCCTCATCCTTATCAGGGATGCGCTCTAACCGACTGAGCTATACGCCCTTGTTCCGTGTGGAACTCTACCGCATCCGGTGGACCGGGGCGAACCGGTATCCGGGGGCGGGGTGAAGCCGGGACGCGGCACGCGCGGCCCTCTTCACCTTCGATTTTACCGGCTGCGAAGAGTGCTCCGAACACCCGCCGGAACGCCGGCGGGCCCGGCCCCCAAGGGACCGGGCCCGCCGGGGCAGGATCGCTACTCGGCCTCGGAGAGGGTGATGTCCAGCCCGCCCACCAGGTCCGCGACCAGGTTGTAGACCATGGCGCCCACCGTCGACAGGGCGGTGATGAGCACGATGTTCAGCGCCCCGACCACACCCGTGTAGCCGAGCACCCTGCCGGGGGAGAACCACGCGGCGGGGTTGAGGCCCAGCTCGTCCTCGCCGCCGCCGTCGCCCTCCAGCAGGGCGGTGATCATGTTCGTCAGCTCGTCGAACACGCCCAGCATGGACAGGGTCACGTAGATCACGGCGATCGCGACGAACAGGATGATGAAGCACACCAACGACACGACGAAGCTGAACTTCATCACCGACCACGGCTCCACGCGGGACACGGTCAGGTGCGCCTTGCGGCTGCTGAGCGTCGCCTTGCCCGCCGCCGCCTCCTGGGGCTCGGAACCGCCCGGGGTCTCCGTCATGGTGGCCGCCTCTCCGCCGCCCTCCAGGGCCGTGTCGGTCGTCTCCACGTCCCCTGCGGGAGCGGTGTCGTTCGTGGTGGTGTTCCGCTGGTTGTCAGACATAGAAACGTTCCGCTGGACTTTCCTTGAGAGCGGGTGGTTGAAGCGACCTGGACCCGCGGGGATGGTCCGTACCCCCACGGGTCCTATCGGGACTTAACGCGCAGTCTAGGCCTCGGGTTCGCCTTCGGCCGCGACCGTCTCCTCGACCGTGTCGCCCTCGGCGGCCTCCAGCTCCTCCTCGGCGTCACCGGCCTCGGCGTTGCGGGCGATGGCGACGATCTTGTTGCCCTTGTCGAGGTTCATCAGCCGGACGCCCATGGTGGTGCGGCCGGACTGCTTGACCTCGGCGGCGCCGGTGCGGATGACGCCGCCGGCGGAGGTGATCGCGAAGACCTCGTCGATCTCCGGGTCCACCATGAGCGCGCCCACCAGCTTGCCGCGGGCCTCGACCACCTTGGCGGTCAGCACGCCCTTGCCGCCCCGGTTCTGCACCGGGTACTGGTCGGAGGGGGTCCGCTTGGCGTAGCCGTTCTCGGTGGCGACCAGGACGTCGGTGGACCCGTCCCCGGGCCGGATGACGTCCATGCTCAGCAGGTAGTCGCCCTCCAGGAACCGCATGCCGATCACACCGCTGGTCGCCCGGCCCATCGGGCGCAGCGACTCGTCGGAGGCGGGGAAGCGGATCGCCTGGGCGTCGCTGGAGATCAGCAGCAGGTCGTCGTCGCCGAAGACCAGGCGGGCGGCGATCAGCTCGTCGCCCTCGCGCAGGTTGATCGCGATGATGCCCGCCGAACGCGCCGAGTCGAAGTCCTCCAGGCGGGACTTCTTGACCAGGCCCTCGCGGGTGGCCAGGACCATGTACGGCGCGGCCTCGTAGTCGCGCAGCGCCATGATCTGGGCGATCTCCTCGCCCGGCTGGAACGGCAGCAGGTTGGCGACGTGCTGGCCGCGCGCGTCGCGGGCGGCCTCGGGCAGCTCGTACGCCTTCGTCCGGTACACCCGGCCCTGGTTCGTGAAGCACAGGATCCAGTGGTGGGTGGTGGTGACGAAGAAGTGCTGGACGATGTCGTCCTGCTTGAGCTGCGCGCCGCGCACGCCCTTGCCGCCGCGCTTCTGCGCCCGGTAGTTGTCGATGCGCGTGCGCTTGGCGTACCCACCGCGGGTGATCGTGACGACCACGTCCTCCTCCGCGATGAAGTCCTCCATCCGCATGTCGCCCTCGAACGGGATGATGTGCGTGCGCCGCTCGTCGCCGTACTTGTCGACGATCTCGCCCAGCTCCTCGCGGATGATGGTCCGCTGGCGGGTGTCCGAGTCCAGGATGTCGTTGTAGTCGGCGATCTGCGCCATGAGCTCGTCGTACTCGGCGGTGAGCTGGTTGCGCTCCAGGGCGGCCAGCTTGCGCAGCTGCATGTCGAGGATGGCGCGGGCCTGGACGTCGTCGATGTCCAGCAGGCCCATGAGGCCGGTGCGGGCGTCGTCGGCGGAGGCGCTGGAGCGGATGAGGGCGATGACCTCGTCGATCCGGTCCATGGCCTTGAGCAGCGCGCGCAGGATGTGGGCGCGCTCCTCGGCCTTGCGGAGCAGGTACCGGGTGCGCCGGACGATGACCTCGACCTGGTGCTTGACCCAGTGCCGGATCATCTGGTCCAGGCGCAGGGTGCGCGGCACCCCGTCGACCAGCGCCAGCATGTTGGCGCCGAAGGTCTCCTGGAGCTGGGTGTGCTTGTACAGGTTGTTGAGCACGACCTTGGCGACGGCGTCGCGCTTGAGCACGATGACCAGGCGCTGGCCGGTGCGGCCGCTGCTCTCGTCGCGCACGTCGGCGATGCCGTTGATCTTGCCGTCCTTGACCAGGTCGGCGATCTTCAGCGCGAGGTTGTCCGGGTTGACCTGGTAGGGCAGCTCGGTGACGACCAGGGTCTGGCGGCCCCGCTTGTCCTCCTCGACCTCGACCACGGCGCGCATGGTGATGGAGCCGCGCCCGGTCCGGTACGCCTCCTCGATGCCGCGCTTGCCCACGATGAGGCCGCGGGTCGGGAAGTCGGGGCCCTTGATCCGCGCGATGAGCGCGTCGAGCAGGTCCTCGTCCGAGGCCTCGGGGTTGTCGAGGTACCAGTTGACGCCCTCGGCGACCTCGCGCAGGTTGTGCGGCGGGATGTTGGTGGCCATGCCGACCGCGATGCCCGAGGAGCCGTTGACCAGCAGGTTCGGGAAGCGGGCCGGCAGCACGACGGGCTCGGAGGAGCGGCCGTCGTAGTTGGGCCGGAAGTCGACGGTCTCCTTGTCGATGTCCCGGAGCATCTCCATGGCCAGCGGGGCGAGCTTGCACTCGGTGTACCGCATGGCGGCCGCCGGGTCGTTGCCCGGGGAGCCGAAGTTGCCGTTGGGGTCGACCAGCGGCATGCGCATGGACCACCACTGGGCCAGCCGGACCAGGGTGTCGTAGATGGCGCTGTCGCCGTGCGGGTGGTAGTTGCCCATCACGTCGCCGACGACGCGGGCGCACTTGAAGAACCCGCGGTCGGGGCGGTAGCCGCCGTCGTACATCGCGTACAGCACGCGCTGGTGGACGGGCTTGAGTCCGTCACGGACGTCGGGCAGGGCGCGGCCGACGATGACCGACATCGCGTAGTCGAGGTAGCTGCGCTGCATCTCGACCTGGATGTCGACCGGCTCGATGCGGTCGGTGACGCGTTCCAGCTCCTCCACGGAGGATTCCGCTCCCTCAGGGGCGTCCGGGTTGTTCGCATCCGTCACGGATGTCGATCCCTTCTACGAAGCTTCGTTGAGCTCGGTTCACTGCCCGGGACACGGCCCGGGCCCGGTCCCTAGATGTCCAGGAAGCGGACGTCCTTGGCGTTGCGCTGGATGAAGGAGCGCCGGGACTCGACGTCCTCTCCCATGAGCACGCTGAACATCTCGTCGGCCTGGGCGGCGTCCTCCAGGCTGACCTGGAGCAGGACGCGGCGGTCGGGGTCCATGGTGGTGTCCCACAGCTCGTTGGCGTTCATCTCGCCCAGGCCCTTGAAGCGCTGCACCATGTCGCGCGGGCGCGGGTCCCTCTTGCCCGCCGCGATGCCCGCCTCGATCACCCGGTCGCGCTCGGCGTCGGAGAAGGCGTAGTCGGCGTCGGAGCCTCGCTGGTCCCACTTGATCTTGTACAGCGGCGGGTTGGCCAGGTAGACGTGGCCGAGCTCCACCAGCGGCTTCATGAAGCGGAACAGCAGGGTGAGCAGCAGGGTCCGGATGTGCTGGCCGTCGACGTCGGCGTCGGCCATCAGGATGATCTTGTGGTACCGCAGCTTCTCGGCGTCGAACTCCTCGTGGATCCCGGTGCCCAGGGCGGTGATGATCGCCTGGACCTCGTTGTTCTTGAGGATGCGGTCGATGCGGGACTTCTCGACGTTCAGGATCTTGCCGCGGATGGGCAGGATGGCCTGGTTGTTCGGGTTGCGGCCGCCCTTGGCGGAGCCGCCCGCGGAGTCGCCCTCCACGATGTAGAGCTCGCACTCCTCCGGGTTGGTCGACTGGCAGTCGGACAGCTTGCCGGGGAGGGAGGTGGACTCCAGGAGGGTCTTGCGGCGGGTGAGGTCGCGGGCCTGGCGGGCGGCGATGCGGGCGCGGGCCGCCTGGCTGGCCTTGGACACGATGTCCTTGGCCTCGCCGGGGTTGCGCTCGAACCAGTCGCGCAGGTGCTCGTTGGTGACCTTCTGGACGAAGGACTTGGCCTCGGTGTTGCCGAGCTTGGTCTTGGTCTGGCCCTCGAACTGCGGTTCGGCGAGCTTGACCGAGATGATGGCGGTGAGGCCCTCGCGGATGTCGTCGCCGGTGAGGTTGTCGTCCTTCTCCCGCAGCAGCTTCTGGTCGCGGGCGTACCGGTTGACGATGGTGGTGAGCGCCGAGCGGAAGCCCTCCTCGTGGGTGCCGCCCTCGGTCGTGTTGATCACGTTCGCGAAGGTGTGCACCGACGAGGTGTAGGAGTGGTTCCACTGCATGGCGATCTCCGCCGACATCCCCTCGCCCTCTTCCTCGAAGGAGATGATCGACGCGTGCGCCGGCTCCTTCTTGGCGTTGATGTAGCTGACGAAGTCGGAGAGGCCGTTCTCGTAGTGGAACGTGTTGACCGTGGGCCCGCCGTCGGTGTGGTCGGGCCGCTCGTCGCGGATGGTGATGGCGAGCCCCTTGTTGAGGAACGCCGTCTCCTGCAGGCGACGGGACAGGGTCTCGTACGAGAACGTGGTGGTCTCGAAGATCGAGCCGTCGGGCCAGAAGGTGATCTGGGTGCCGGTCTCGTCGGTGGCCTCGCCCTTGACGAGCTCGCCCGTCGGGGCGGTCATCTCGTAGTGCTGGCGCCAGACGTGGCCCTCGCGGCGGATCTCGACGTCCAGGGCGGTGGACAGCGCGTTGACAACGGACACGCCGACGCCGTGCAGGCCGCCGGAGACCGCGTAGGACTTGCCGTCGAACTTGCCGCCCGCGTGCAGCGTGGTGAGGACGACCTCGACCGCCGGGCGCTTCTCCACCGGGTGGAGGTCGACGGGGATGCCGCGGCCGTTGTCGGCCACCCGCACGCCGCCGTCGGCCAGCAGGGTCACCTCGATCGCGTCGGCGTGGCCCGCCATCGCCTCGTCGACGGAGTTGTCGACCACCTCGTAGACGAGGTGGTGAAGGCCGCGCTCCCCGGTGGAACCGATGTACATCCCGGGGCGCTTGCGAACCGCTTCAAGCCCCTCCAGAACCGTGATTGATCGAGCGTCGTAGGCCAAGTGGGTACACCCTCCTGCTGGGGACGCCTGCCGACCGCGGCCGAGCGGATGACGACGGGCCGACGGCACGGGGACCGCAGGGTCGGGGATACCGCGACACCTGGGGGATCACCGTTCGCCGCACGGTCCGTCCGCCCACCCTCTCTTGGGGGCGTGATACCGGCTACAGGCGTCTGAAGAACCGTCTCCATGATACCCCGCGCGGTACGACAAAGTGGCATTGGCGGCCCTGTGCCGCATCACAACGAACGTTCGGGGAGGGAGACGACTCCCCACACACGGGAGGGGCTCTTCGGAGTTCCGTGGGCGCTTCAGATGCCTTGGGGGAGGGTTCGGTTCCGATTCCCCCGCGCCCGCCCCGTCACACCGGTGGACACCACCGGGCACCTACCCCGTGCGCCCCCGCACAACCATCTCCACCTGCGGATATCCACAGCCTGTGGACGGCCGGGCCCGCCGCGCGGACCGCCGGGGGACTCAACGCCGACGGGAACCGGGGCCCTTGATCTTGATGGAGACGACGGTGCCGTCGCCCAGTTCCTCGTTGAGCCGGCGCATCAGGTCCCGGACCATCGAACGCGCGTGCGCCGCCATCGTCGGCGAGTCGGCGACCAGGACGAGTTCGCCCTCGGAATAGCTCTCCGGCCGCAGCCTGCGGGCGTTGAACTCGCCGACGATCTCCGACCAGCGGCCGAAGACGCCGCCGATGGCGACCTGTTCCTGCCAGCCGTGCTCGATCAGCCAGGTCCTCACCGCGTCACCGAACATCTGCGGCTCGTTGCGTGACCGCAACCGGCCACGGCGGCGCGTCCCGGTGCCGCGGGGGACGGCGCCGCGGTCGCGGGCCTCGGCCCGGGCGCGCGCCAGCGCCTGGCGGGCGAGGTCGGCCCCGGACGCGGCAGGGGCGGGCCGCCCCTCCGGGGCGGCGGGGGAGCGGGGCCCGGCGGGGAGGTCGGCGCGGCCGTCCACAGGCTGTGGACGGCGGGCCGCGGCGCCCGGGTCCGCCGGGGCCGGACCGCGGCGCGGATCCACAGGCTGTGGATAGTGCTCAGCCACCGGCGACCTCCTCGCCGCGGACCTCTCCCTCGCGCACGCCGAACCGGGCCCCGTCCAGCTCCGCCGGGATGTCGTCGGGGACGGCCGCCGTCACCAGCACCTGCTCTGCGTCGCGGACCCGCTCGGCCAGCCGGCGCCGCCGCTCGGTGTCCAGCTCCGCGAAGACGTCGTCGAGGATGAGCACCGGGTCGTCGCCGTCGGCCCGCAGAAGGTCGAACGCGGCCAGCTTCAGGGAGAGGGCGTACGACCACGACTCCCCCTGGCTGGCGTAGCCCTTGGCGGGCATCCCGCCCAGCTCCAGGAACAGGTCGTCGCGGTGCGGGCCCACCAGGCTCACCCCGCGCTGCAGCTCGCGGTCGCGCTGCCCGGCCATCGCCTCGCGCAGGGCCCGGGCCAGGTCCGCGCGCCCGCGCGGCGGCTCCCCGCCGTCCTCGGCCAGGGAGCTGCGGTAGGCGGGCACCGCAGGACCGCCGGAGTCGGTGAGCCCCGCGTAGGAGTCGCCGACCAGCGGGCGCAGCGCCTCCACCAGGTCCAGCCGGGCGGCCAGCAGCTCCGCGCCGGCCTCCGCCAGGTGGGCGTCCCAGACCTCCAGCGTGCTCAGGTCGGGGGCCGAGCGCTGCCGGAACATCCTCCCCGACGCCGTCTTGAGCAGGGCGTTGCGCTGTTTGAGGACCCGGTCGTAGTCCGCGCGGACCCCCGCCATCCGCGGGGAGCGGGCCACCAGCAGGTCGTCGAGGAAGCGGCGGCGCTCCCCGGGATCGCCCTTGACCAGGGCCAGGTCCTCGGGGGCGAAGAGCACCGTGCGCAGGATCCCCAGCACGTCGCGCGGACGCCCGGCGGCGGCGCGGTTGATCCGGGCGCGGTTGGCGCGGCCCGGGTTGATCTCCAGGTCGACCAGCATGTCCCGTTCGTCGCGCACCACCCGGGCGCGCACGATGGCGCGGGCCGCCCCCTGGCGGACCAGCGGGGTGTCGGAGGAGACGCGGTGGCTGCCGAGGGTGGCGACGTAGCCGATCGCCTCGACCAGGTTGGTCTTGCCCTGGCCGTTGGACCCGACGAACACGCTCACGCCCGGGCCCAGTTCGACGAGGGCCTCCGGGTAGGAACGGAAGTCGGCCAGTTGCAGATGGGAAACGTACATCCGGCCTTCCTCCTGGTCAGGGGAACGGACGGTGGGAAGGGGAAAGGAGGGCGCGGCGGGGGAGCGCAGTGCGCCGCGGGGCGCGTCCCGGACCCGGGCGGGTCCGGGACGGACGGGCCGGGGTCAGTCCCGGGCCGCGGTGGCGCCGTCGGCCTTGGTGACCGCGTGGCCGCCGAACTGGTTGCGCAGCGCGGCGACGACCTTCATCGCCGGGCTGTCGTCCTGGCGGGAGGCGAAGCGGGCGAAGAGCGAGGCGGTGATGGCCGGGGCCGGGACCGCCAGGTCCACGGCGGCCTGGACCGTCCAGCGGCCCTCGCCGGAGTCCTGGGCGTAGCCGCGCAGGCCCGACAGGTCCGGGTCCTCCTCCAGCGCCCGCGACAGCAGGTCGAGCAGCCAGGAGCGCACCACGGTGCCCTCGCGCCAGCTCTCGAAGGTGCCCGGGACGTCGTCCACGATGCCGGAGGCGGCCATGAGCTCGAAGCCCTCGCCGAAGGCCTGCATCATGCCGTACTCGATGCCGTTGTGGACCATCTTGACGAAGTGGCCCGCCCCGACCGCGCCGGCGTGCACGAAGCCGCCGCCCTCGTCGGGGGTGAGGGAGTCGAAGACCGGCCGGGCCCGCTCGACGTCGGCGGCCTCGCCGCCGACCATGATCCCGTAGCCGTTCCGGCGGCCCCAGACGCCGCCGCTGACCCCGGCGTCGATGTAGCCGATGCCCTTCGCGGCGAGGCGGTCGGCGCGGGGGCGGTCGTCCACGTAGTGGGTGTTGCCGCCCTCGATGACGAGGTCGCCCTCCTCCAGGAGGTCGGCCAGCGCGGAGACGGTGGACTCGGTGGGCTCCCCGGCCGGGACCATCACCCAGACGACCCGGGGGGCGGCCAGCCGGGCCACCAGGGTCTTCAGGTCGTCGACGTCGCGCTCGGGGGAGGCGACGTCGAAGCCGACCACCTCGTGCCCCTTCTCGCGGAGCCGGGCGGCCATGTTGCCGCCCATCTTCCCCAGGCCGACCATTCCGAGCTGCATGCTCTCGCTCCCCCTTGTACGCCGTCTGCGGGCGGGTTCTTGTGACCGTGGATGGTGACCGCGGGACGGCCCGGCCGGGCGTGTCGGGGACGCCGCCGGCCGGGCCGCAACGCCCGGATCAGTTCGGCTGTCGTACCGGCATGATCAGGTAGCGGTACTCGGGCTCGGCCCCCTCGGCGGCCGGCTTCCCGGTGAGGATCGACGGCCGGGTGGAGGTCGTGAAGTTCAGGCGGGCCACGTCGGTGCCGATGGCGCCGAGGCCGTCGAGCAGGTAGCCGGAGTTGAAGGCGATCTGGATGTCGTCGCCCTCGAGCTCGGCCTCCAGGACCTCGACCGCCTGGGCCTCCTCGCCGGTCCCGGCCTCCAGGACCAGCCGGCCCGGGGTGAAGGACAGGCGCAGCGGCGTGTTGCGCTCGGCGACCAGGGAGACGCGCTTGACGGCCTCGACGAACTCGGAGCGGGAGACCTCGGCGACGGAGTTGAAGGTGTCCGGCAGCAGGGCGCGGTACTTGGGGAACTCGCCGTCGAGCAGGCGGGTGGTGGTGCGGCGGCCGCCGCCCTCGAAACCGATCATGCCCTCGCCGGCGTCGCTGCCCGAGAGCGCGATGGAGACCTCGGCCCCGGAGGTGAGCGACTTGGCGGTGTCGTGCAGGGTCTTGGCCGGGACCAGGGCGACCGCGGACAGGCCCGGGTCCTCCGGCTTCCAGGTGAGCTCGCGCACCGCGAGGCGGTAGCGGTCGGTGGAGGCCAGGGTGATGGTCTCGCCCTCGATCTCGACGCGCACGCCGGTGAGCATCGGCAGGGTGTCGTCGCGCCCGGCGGCGACCGCCACCTGGCTGACCGCGGCGGCGAAGGCGTCGCTGCCGACGGTCCCGCTCACACCGGGCATCTCCGGGAGCGTGGGGTAGTCCTCCACCGGCATGGTGGTGAGCGTGAACTTGGCGCTGCCGCCGGTCACCACGACCTTCGAGCCGTCGGTGGAGATCTCCACAGGCTGTGCGGGAAGGTTGCGGGTGATCTCGGCCAGGAGCTTGCCGGTGACCAGGACCGTGCCCGGCTCCTCGACGTCGACGTCGACGACGGCCTGCGTGGAGACCTCGTAGTCGAAGCCGGACAGGCGCAGCTGCTGACGGCCGTCGAACTCGCCGGCCTCCAGCAGGACGCCGACGAGGACGGGGACCGAGGGGCGCGTCGGGAGTGTGCGCGCGGTCCAGGCGACCGCTTCGGCCAGTACGTCGCGTTCGACCCGGAACTTCACTTGCCGACTCACTTTCCGCCCCGGACGGGTCGAACCCGGCCGAAGGCCTCAACGTTGCAGCTGACGGATGTCTGTGGGGATCGGGCCGGCTCAACACTCATCGACAGGCTGTGGACGACGGGAGCGGGGCGGGCGCCGGGTGGGCGCTCCGACCTGCTGCGTCGCCGGATCCGTCGAGGCTGGCCGGGCCGCGGTCTCCTGCTAGGGGTCACCGCTCGGAGCCGGGCGGCGGAGGACAGGGGCGAGATCCCACGTTACCCGGATTCACCCGCTGCCGCTGACGCCTCGGCCGTCTCGGCGGTCACGGCGAGTTGTCCACAGATTTTCCGCGTTGCCGTTTCGAAGCCACCCTTGGGCTAATGAAGGTGCGCAGTAGTAGTAGGGCCTGTGGATACTGTGGATAACCCTCGTTTTACCAGGTCAGCACCGGAATTTTTATCCACAGGGCTTGTGGAGAACCCTGTGCACAACTTCGGGGTCCTGTGGATGAATCGGGTCGTCCCCAAGTTTTCCACAGTCCGTCCACAGGCCCGTCCACAGGTTTTCCTCAGGTTGTCCACAGCAGCCGGTGGTCCGGTGACCCGATGACCCCCATCCCTGTCCACAGGGCGACCCCGGGTTACCCACAGCCCCGGCGTAGTTGTCCACAGGTTATCCACAGGGTTGTCCACAGATTTGAGCCCTCCCCTGTGGATAACTCGCCCCGGCTCGGCGAAAATTTTTTTTCGACCCCCTGCGCATTCCCGGCGAAGCCCGGCAAAAAGGCTGTGCACAGGGTTGTCCACAGGAAAGAGGCCATCGTTCGTTGGCGAGATCGGCCGTCCCCGCAGGTGTGGGCAGGGCAACAGCCCTTCCCCGGGCCGGGAAACCGGGACGACACCGCAGCTCCGGGCAGGGACGGGGACGTTCGGCCGCACACCTCG
This sequence comes from Nocardiopsis sp. NPDC057823, assembly GCF_042797335.1. NCBI lineage: Bacteria > Bacillati > Actinomycetota > Actinomycetes > Streptosporangiales > Nocardiopsidaceae > Nocardiopsis > Nocardiopsis sp. NPDC057823. The sequence goes on from NZ_JBHVLR010000005.1 coordinate 87,440, forward strand.
CCAGGCTCCCGAACCCGGGCGAGGGTGGGCATAAGCCTGTGGATAACCGTCTGTGGAGAGCCGCGGCCTGTGGATAACTTCCTGTGGACAACGTTCTCGGCCCTGATCCGGGCGGGTTGTGCACAGACGGGGCGGGTCTGTGGAGGAAGGGGCGCGTCCCGGCCCCCGAGGGGCGCGGGGGAGGAGCGGACCCCCGGGGAGCGGCCGGCGGGCGGGCACCACGGGGGCGGGTCGAGAAGGGGACGGGTGGACGGAGCGACACGTCGACACGTCGACCGGGCGGCCCACCCGGGGCGGCGGCCCCCGGGCCCCCGACCGCACCTCCTCCTCCTCCTTCCTCCACGGCTGTGGGAGCGGAGGACCCGGGGGCGGGGCACGGCGAGGGGAGAACGGCGGAGGGGCGACATGTCGACGTGTCCCTGTGGACGTGTCGACATGCCGCCCCGGGGCGCGCGGCCGGGATCAGGTCAGCGAGGACTGGTCCTTGATCCGGCTCGTCAGCTCGTGGACCTGGTTGTAGATGGAGCGGCGCTCGGCCATCAGCGCCCGGACCTTGCGGTCGGCGTGCATGACCGTGGTGTGGTCGCGGCCGAACTGCTGGCCGATCTTGGGCAGCGACAGGTCCGTCAGCTCCCGGCACAGGTACATGGCGATCTGCCGGGCCGTCACCAGCACCCGGGAGCGGGAGGTCCCGCACAGGTCCTCCACCGTCAGCCCGAAGTACGCCGCCGTCTGGGACATGATGGCGCCCGCCGTCACCTCGGGGACGTCGGCGCCGGGCACCAGGTCGCGCAGGACCTGGCTGGTGAGGTCCAGGTCCACCGACTGCCGGTTCAGGCTGGCGAACGCGGTCACACGGATCAGCGCGCCCTCCAGCTCCCGGATGTTGGTGGAGATCTTGCTGGCTATGAACTCCAGCACCTCCGGCGGGGCGGCCAGGCCCTCCTGCACCGCCTTCTTGCGCAGGATCGCGATGCGGGTCTCCAGCTCGGGCGGCTGGACGTCGGTGAGCAGGCCCCACTCGAACCGGCTGCGCATCCGGTCCTCCAGCGTGGTCAGCTGCTTGGGCGGCCGGTCGCTGGAGATGACGATCTGCTTGTCGGAGTTGTGGAGCGTGTTGAAGGTGTGGAAGAACTCCTCCTGCGTCTGCTCCTTGTTCTCCAGGAACTGGATGTCGTCCACCAGGAGCACGTCGATGTCCCGGTACCGGCGCCGGAAGCCGTCGGCCTTGCCGTCGCGGATCGAGTTGATGAACTCGTTGGTGAACTCCTCCGAGCTGACGTACCGCACCCGGGAGCCCTCGTAGAGCCGGTGCGTGTAGTGCCCGATGGCGTGCAGCAGGTGGGTCTTGCCCAGGCCGGAGCCGCCGTGGATGAACAGCGGGTTGTACGCCTTGGCCGGCGCCTCGGCGGCGGCCACCGAGGCCGCGTGGGCGAACCGGTTGCTGGAGCCGATGACGAAGGTGTCGAAGGTGTACTTGGGGTTGAGGCGCGCGTGCTCGCCCGGCGGCACCTCGGGGGAGCGCCCGGGCGGGGCGGCCGGGGCGGGTTTCGCGGCCTCCGGTTTCGGAGCCGGTGCCGGTGCCGGGGGGGCCTGCGGCTCGGGCGCGCCGGCGGCGCCGTCGTCCTCGGGGGGCGGCGGCAGGTCGGGGTCCGGGCCGGGCTCGGGTTCCTCCGCGGCCGGGGCGGCGGGCGCCTGCGGCTCGGGCGTCTCCCAGCGGTTGGGGCGCTCCCAGCCCTGGTCCTCGGCGGGCCAGGCCGAGCGCCCCCAGGAGGAGTCCTCCGGGGAGGGGGCGGAGTGGACGGGCTGCTCCCACAGCGGGGGAGTGGTGGACTGCCGGGGCTGCTGCCGCGGCTGCCGCCGGGGCGGAGCGGCCGCGGCGGCCCAGGGGGCCGGCTCGCCGTACTGGAGCTCCTCCTGGGTGAAGGAGTCGTTCCGCGGGGGAGCAGTGTCGGCGGGGTGCCCGGGCGCGCCCGGGTGCGAGTAGGCGTCGGGGCCCGAACCGAGCAGGTCGGCCTCGGGGGGCAGGGCGGCGTGCCGGCCGTAGGCGCGCTCGGGCGCGGTGGGACGGTGGTGTCCGCCCCGCGGCTCCCGCGGGGGCTCGGGCACGGAGCCCTGGTCGAACAGGGCGGGGGCGCCGCCGTGCTGCGCCGGGGGCTCGGAGCGGGTCTCGGGCGCCCCGTCGGTGTCGCGCGGGGAAGGGGGATAGGGGTGCGCAGCCGCGGGCGGGGGCGGCGGGGTGGGCACCGCGGTGGGGTCGACCGTCACCGCGACCCGGATGTCCCGTCCCAGATGGGCGGAGAGCGCCTTGCTGATGGCCGGGTAGAGGCGGCTCTCCAGCACCTTCTTGGTGAACTCGTTGGGCGCCGCGATCAGCGCCGTGTCCTCGATCAGACCCAGGGGCCGGGTCTGGGGCAGCCAGGCGCGCTGGTGCGCGGGCAGGGAGTCGTTGTCGATCCCGTCCAGCACGCTGGACCAGACAGCTGCGAGGTTGACCTGTGCGTCAGCCAAGGCGACCTGCCATGTTGCTGTCCCTTCGGTACGGGTCTGTTCGTGCGGGTGGAGGAGGGGACGGGGGCGTACGCGGGTGCCCGCGCCGGCTCGGAGGCGGCGCAGGGCGGCTCTCCATTGTCCTCCCCCCGTGGTACTGCCGGGGCAGGGTGGGCGGAATGTCCGGTGTGAAGGTCGGCACGGGCCTGTGGAAAACTTCGGGGCCCGCCGGTCGGCGGGGTGTCGGCCGCCTCCCGGTATCCACAGCCCGCGCCGGTTGTCCACAGGTTGTCCACAGGGTTATCCACAGGATGGCAGATCTGTGGGCTCCTCGCAGAGTTATCCACAATATGCAGGTCAGGCCGTGTGCAAGGCGATGCCGTCCAGGGCGCCGGGGTGGTGGCGCCGGTCGTGGGGAGAGTTATCCACAGGCTGAGGTTATCCACAGGGGTGGGGGGTTGTGGAAGTCTCACACGCCTGTGGACGACGATCTGTCCACAGGTCTCCCTGTCGACTTGTCCCCCCGCCCCCCGGGCCCTCCGCGAGGGGGCGAGAGCGAGGACACACCCCCCGCGACCCCGCCTGATTTGACCGCGCCCGGACCGGGTCGTATCTTCTTTATGCTTATGCCGACGATTCTGCCCACGCCTGTCCAGGTGACGGCGTGCACGCGGCCATGGCACTCTGCGGCCCCGCATATCCTGGGGGTCCTGTCGTAGTACTTTCCTGACACGCCCCTGGAGCCAGTAGTGAGCAAGCGTACGTTTCAGCCGAACAACCGGCGTCGCGCGAAGGTCCACGGCTTCCGGCTGCGCATGCGTACGCGCGCCGGTCGCGCCATCATCGCCTCGCGTCGCCGCAAGGGACGCGCCGCGCTGACCGTGAGCCACTAGGCCACGCACAGCCCCACGTTCTTCGGGACCGTCCGGCCTTGCGCCGGCCGGTCCCTTTGTCATGGGAGGCACCGATGTTGTCGCCGGAGAACCGGATGCGCCACAGCACCGAGTTCGGCTCCGCCATGCGCTCCGGACGCCGTTCGTCCCGCGACGACCTCGCCGTGGTCTACCTCCCACCGCCGAGGGCCGGGGGAACCACCGCCGGACCGGAGGCGTTGCCGGTAGGGGAACCCCCGCGCGTGGGATTCATCGTGAGCAAGGCGGTCGGCGGGGCCGTGGTGCGCAAGCGCGTCCAGCGACGGCTGCGGCACCTGATGCGGCCACGGCTGTCCGAACTGCCAAACGGTAGCCTGCTGGTAGTGCGTGCCAAACCCTCCGCCGCCACCGCGCGGTACGAGGACCTGGGCGCGCAGCTGGACGGCGCCATCGCCTCGGCGATGCGGCCCCGGCCCAAGGGGTCGGCGCGCCGTCGACGAGGACGCGGTGGCCCCTCGGCGCCGGAACCGGCGAAGAGCGACACGGAAGGCGGCCGCCCGGCCACAGAGGGCGGAGAACGGTGGACGGACCGATGACCCAGCACGAACCGACGGTGTTCGCGCGTGCGCTGATCCTCCCCATCCGGGGATACCAGCGCTTCATCAGTCCGCTCCTGCCGCCCGTCTGCCGCTTCTACCCTTCGTGCAGCGCGTACGCCGTCGAGGCCCTGCGCACGCACGGTGCCTTGTACGGGCTGTGGCTGGGCATCCGGCGCATCGCCCGCTGCCACCCCTTCACCAGGGGTGGCTACGACCCGGTCCCCCCACCGCGGGGACGGGTCCAGGAGTCCGAGGAGTCTGCGGGCGGCGCCGGGTCCACCGGCCACGCTCCCGGGGACCAGTAGCTGAACCGAAGCACATAGGAGTTGGCCGGTGCTGGACTGGCTTTACAACATCGTCGGCTGGATTCTGGTCCAGATCCACGCGGGTCTGGGCCTGATCGGCCTGAACCCCGACAGCGGGTGGGCGTGGGGCCTGTCCATCGTGCTGCTCACCATGCTGATGCGCCTGCTGATGGTGCCGCTGTTCGTCAAGCAGATGAACACGCAGCGCAAGATGCAGGAGATCCAGCCCAAGCTGCGCAAGCTCCAGGAGCGCTACAAGCACGACAAGGAGCGGCTCCAGCGGGAGTCGATGGAGCTGTACCGGGAGAGCGGCACCAACCCGCTCATGGGCTGTCTGCCCCTGCTGCTGCAGATGCCGGTCTTCTTCGCCCTGTTCAACGTGCTCCGCAGCGTGGCCGAGGGCAACGTCCGCTACAACTTCACCGAAGAGCTGGTGGAGAGCGCCCGCCAGGCCCTGGTCTTCGGGACCCCCATCGCCGCCCACTTCAACAGCTCCTCGGAGGAGCTGCTGGCCCTGGGGGCCACCAACGCCATCATGGCGAAGGTCGTCATCGCGATCTCCTGTGTCGTCATGGGCACCACGACGTTCCTCACCATGCGCCAGAGCATGAAGCGCAGCGTCGCGCAGATGCCCGACAACCCGATGATGCAGACCCAGAAGATCATGATGTACATGGCGCCCCTCTTCGGGCTCTTCGGCCTCATGATGCCCGTGGGCGTGCTGATCTACTGGGTCACCTCCAACGTGTGGACGATGGTGCAGCAGCACTTCCTGTACCGCAACCAGCCCGCGCCGGGGGAGGTCGTGGACGCCAAGGCCGGCAACACGAACGGTTCGGCCAAGGGGATGCTGGGGCGCAAGAAGAAGCAGCCCGAATCCGCGCCGCAGCCCGTGGAACAGCCTAAGATCGAACGCAAGCAGCCCAAGAAGCAGTCTCGCTCCAAGCGCACCGGTGGCGGGCCCCGCTAGCGAGCTGCGTACCGAACGCGGGAACAGGAGACGGGAACGCCGTGACAGCGAGCCAGGAAGGAAGCGGTGGAGTAGCGGTGGCTGAGGCGCCTATCGACATCGAGGCCCTGGAGAACGAGGGCGACATCGCCGCGGACTACATCGAGGGACTTCTCGACATCGCGGACTTCGACGGCGACATCGACATGGACGTCGAGGGCGACCGTGCGATGGTCTCCGTGGTCGGGGCCACCCTCGACGAGCTGATCGGCGAGGACGGCGAGGTCCTGGAGGCCCTCCAGGAGCTGACCCGGCTGGCGGTGCACCGGGCGACCGGTGAGCGCAGTCGCCTGATGCTGGACATCGGCGGGTACCGGGAGGGGCGCCGCAAGGAGCTCTTCCAGGTCGGCGCCGACGCCGCGCAGAAGGTCAAGGAGACCGGCGACGCGTACGAGCTGGAGCCGATGACCCCGTTCGAGCGCAAGGTCGTCCACGACGCGGTCGCGGCCGCGGGCCTGCGCAGCGAGTCCGAGGGCGAGGAGCCCAACCGCTACGTGGTGGTCCACCCGGTCCCGTAGACCGCGCGAGCCGAAGCAGGGGCGGTGTTTCACGTGAAACACCGCCCCTTTCGCATGCCCGTGTTTCACGTGAAACCACGAATCCCCTAACCCGCATGTCGACAAGTCCCCGCCCCCGGACCCCCGGCCCGGAGGAGAGCCCCTACGGCACCGGCGCTCGGCACCCGCGGGCTTGTGCTTCCTGCCGCGCACACCCGCGGCGGGGGAGCCTGCTGTGAGACAGGGGGCTCCCCGCGGTCCCTGCCCGGCCGCGGCCGCCCGCCGCAGAGTGTCCGCGATTCGGGGGAGGGGTGCTCCCATGAGGGCGCGTGTCCAAGCGTCCCCCTCGACTCCAACGCGGTGGGCGGCGGGGGTGTGCGCGCACGGGGTCCCGTCACCGCCGACGGGAGAGCCGTGTCCTCCGGCGCCAGGGGAGAAAGCGGGCGGCCCCCGCGTCCCGGACCCCCGGGGCGGGTGCTCCGGAGGAAGAAGCAGAGACCGAGGGCGGGGGTCATCCATGGGTCGAGGTGTCGACAAGTCCCCTTGGGGATTCGGTGTTTCACGTGAAACGGTCGATCCCTCGGCGAGGCGCCCGACGTCCACGCCTCCGGCGGGACGCGAGGTTTCACGTGAAACGGCGGCGCCGCCATGTTTCACGTGAAACTCCGGGGCGGTGGACGCGTAGGATCGGTGGGGGTCTTTCCCTCCGCTGTCTGCATCCGTCGGGTGCGGCTACGACCTCTTGCGGTCTCTTGCGGTCTCTTGGAAGTGGCGATGACGATGGACGATGAAAGATGGGCGGTGGTGACCGATGACCGCGGGCGCTGAGGAGTCCGGTGCCGTGTTGCCGGAACCCCCGGCCGGGGCGGCGGAGATCTTCGGCGACGCCCTGCCGAAGGCCCGCCGTTATGCCGAGCTGCTCGCCGACGACGGTGTGCGGCGCGGACTGATCGGCCCGCGCGAGGTGCCCCGCCTGTGGGAGCGGCACGTCATCAACTGCGCGGTGGTCGAGGAGCTCCTCCCCGAGGGGGCGGAGGTCGTGGACATCGGTTCCGGCGCGGGCCTGCCCGGCCTGGTGCTGGCCCTGGTCCGGCCGGACATCCGCATGACCCTGCTGGAGCCGCTGCTGCGCCGGACGGTCTTCCTGAACGAGGCCGTGGAGATCCTGGACCTGCCCAACGTCGAGGTGCGGCGGGGGAGGGCGGAGGAGGCGCACGGCGAGCTCCTCACCGACTTCGTCACCGCGCGGGCGGTCGCCCCGCTGCCGCGGCTGGCCGGCTGGTCGCTGCCGCTGCTGCGCAAGGGCGGCAGCCTGCTGGCGCTCAAGGGCGAGCAGGCGGAGGCCGAGCTGGCCGCCGCCGAACAAGACGTTTCAAAACTGCGGCCCAGTGTTAGCGATGTGATCCGGGTGGGCCGGGGTAAAGTCGATCCCGCTACCACGGTCGTTCGCGTCACGGTGACATCCGACGGTGGTTCGCCCCCGTCGAAGACGCGGGGCGGCAAGAAGAAGCGCGGACGGAAGAGGTGAACTCATTCGTGCCCCACAATGACCCCGATGTTTCACGTGAAACATCCCTCTACGGCGACCTGCTCGATGTTTCACGTGAAACGTCGGAGACCCACACGACCCCCCTCGCCCGTGCCGCCCAGGCCGCCATGGCCTCGCGGGGGCAGGATGAGATCTGGCCCCGCCCGGCATCCTGCCGGGTGATCAGCGTCGCCAACCAGAAGGGCGGCGTCGGCAAGACCACCACGACGGTCAACATCGCCGCGGCCCTGGCGATGCACGGACAGCGCGTCCTGGTCGTCGACCTCGACCCGCAGGGCAACGCCTCCACCGCCCTGAGCATGGAGCGCGACAACCAGACCCGCTCGATCTACCACTGCCTGGTCGAGGACGAGGAGATCCGCAAGCTGGCCCAGCCGGTCCCGGACATCCCCGGCCTGCTGTGCGCCCCGGCCACCATCGACCTGGCGGGCGCGGAGATCGAGCTCGTCTCCCTTGTGGCCCGCGAGGCGCGCCTCAAGCGCGCGTTCGCGGCGTACGACACCTCGGACCTCGACTACATCCTCATCGACTGCCCGCCCTCGCTCGGCCTGCTCACGGTCAACGCGATGGTGGCCTGCGACGAGGTCATGATCCCCATCCAGTGCGAGTACTACGCCCTGGAGGGCCTGGGCCAGCTGCTCCGGAACGTGGACCTGGTGAAGTCGCACCTCAACCCCGGCCTGGCGGTCAGCACCATCCTGCTGACGATGTACGACGGCCGCACCCGCCTCTCCCAGCAGGTGGCCGACGAGGTGCGCTCGCACTTCCAGGACACCGTCCTGGACACCGTCATCCCGCGGAGCGTCCGCGTCTCCGAGGCGCCGAGCTACGGCCAGTCGGTGATGACGTACGACCCGTCGTCGAGCGGTGCCGTCGCCTACCTGGACGCGGCCCGGGAGATCGCCCACCGGGCGAAGCGCTAACCGCGAACCTGGACCCGGCCCCCGCCGGGCGTGAACCGAGAAGTGTGGAGGGAAGTACCGGTGAGTCAGCGACCGCGCGGACTGGGCAAGGGATTGGGGGCGCTCATCCCGTCGGGGCCGCCGGCGGCTCCCACGGTGTCCGAGAGCGTTCCCGAATCGGTGAACGGTGGGTCCGCCCCCGTGGTGCCGGTGGCCATTCCGGACGGCACGTACCTGAAGGAGATCGCGCTCACCGACATCCGGCCCAACCCCAAGCAGCCGCGCAAGCACTTCGACGACGAGGCGCTGGAGGAGCTGCGCGACTCCATCGTCGAGGTGGGCGTGCTGCAGCCGGTGGTGGTGCGCGAGCTGCCGCCGGGGGAGTCCCACCCCTACGAGCTGATCATGGGGGAGCGCCGCTTCCGGGCCAGCGGGCTGGCGGAGCGGAAGGTCATCCCGGCCCTGGTCCGCAAGACCAAGGACGAGGAGCTGCTGCGCGAGGCACTGCTGGAGAACCTCCAGCGGCAGCAGCTGAACCCCCTGGAGGAGGCGGCGGCCTACCGGCAGATGCTGGAGGACTTCGACACCACCCAGGAGGAGCTGGCCCAGCGGGTGGGCAAGTCGCGGGCGCACGTCACCAACACGCTGCGTCTGCTCCAGCTGCCCGCGACGCTCCACGCCAAGGTGGCCTCCGGGGTGATCAGCGCCGGGCACGCCCGCGCGCTGCTGGGCCTGGAGGGGCCGGAGGAGATGGAGCGCTTCGCCGAGCGCGTCGTCCAGGAGGGCCTTTCGGTCCGCTCCCTGGAGGAGATCGTCGCGCTGCGGAAGAACGGCCACGACGTCGAGAAGGCGGCGAAGGCCCGCCGCGCCTCGCTCAAGGCGGTCACCCCGCCGCACGTCGAGGAGTGGGCGACCGCGCTGGCCGACCGGCTGGACACGACGGTCAAGGTGGACGTGGGCAAGCGCAAGGGCAAGATCGTGGTGGAGTTCGCATCGGTCGAGGACCTGGAGCGCATCATCGCGCAGATGGGCGCGACCCGCGCCTAGGGAGTGTCCGGCGGGTCCTCCCGGGCCGCGGTACCCGGCGCGAGCGCCGGGCCGCGCGAAGGCACCCACCGGACACGCTCCGGGGTGCTCCGTGCGGGACGCCGTGCTCCGGTGCTCCCGCGGACCGGATGTTTCACGTGGAACATCGCGGGCCGCCCAGGTGCTCCTGGGCGGCCCGGCGGGGGAGGGGCCACAGCGGACTCCCCTGAGACGGCGGAAGGCCCCCAGAGGTGATCTGGGGGCCTTCCGTGCTCGCTGCCGTCGGCGGCCGTGCGTCCGGGTTACAGGAACTCGGCCAGCTGCTCCTCCAGCTTGCGCTTGGGGAGCGCGCCGCGGATCTCCTTGACGACCTCGCCGCCCTTGAACACCTTGAAGGTCGGCAGGGCCAGCACGTCGTAGGCCCGCGGGGTCTCGGGGTTCTGGTCGGTGTTGATCTTGGCGACCGTGATCTTCTCGCCGTGCTCCGCGGCGAACTTGTCCAGGACCGGGGCCATCTGCTTGCAGGGGCCGCACCAGTCGGCCCAGAAGTCCACCAGGACGGGCTGCTCGCTCTTGAGGACCTCGGCCTCGAAGGTGTCGTCGGTGACGTTCTTGACGGCGGACATGGTTCTCCTTGTTCGGACGGGTACTGCGGGCCGACCGTCTCGGGCGGTCGGCCCCGGGTGGCCGCTGGCCGCCGTTAGTTGCCGCGCTCGGCGAGGAAGCGCTCGGCGTCCAGGGCGGCGGCGCAGCCGGTTCCGGCTGCGGTGATGGCCTGGCGGTAGCTGTGGTCGACGACGTCGCCCGCGGCGAACACGCCCTCCAGGTTGGTCCGGGTCGAGGGGGAGTCCACCTGGACGTAGCCCTCCTCGTCGAGGTCGACCTGGCCGCGGATCAGGTCGACCCGCGGGTCGTGGCCGATGGCGACGAACACGCCGGTGACGTCGAGGGTGCTCTCCTCGCCGGTCTTGTTGTTGCGGACCTTGAGGCCGCTCACCCGGTCCTCGCCCAGGACCTCGACCACCTCGGTGTCCCACACGAACGAGATCTTCTCGTTGGCGAAGGCGCGCTCGGCCATGATGCGGCTGGCGCGCAGCTCGTCCCTGCGGTGGACCACGGTGACGGACTTGGCGAAGCGGGTGAGGAAGAGGGCCTCCTCCATGGCGGTGTCGCCGCCGCCGATGACCGCGATGTCCTGGTCGCGGAAGAAGAAGCCGTCGCAGGTGGCGCACCAGGAGGTGCCGCGGCCGGACAGCTCCTTCTCGCCCGGGACGCCGAGCTCGCGGTAGCCGGAGCCGGTGGCGAGGATGACCGTGTGCGCAAGGAAGGTCTCGCCGCCGGCGGTGACCTCCTTGACGGGCTTGGTCAGGTCCACGGAGGTGACGTCCTCGGGCACCAGCTCGGCGCCGAACCGCTCGGCCTGCTTGCGCAGGTTGTCCATCAGGTCCGGGCCCATGATGCCGTCGGGGAAACCGGGGAAGTTCTCGACGTCGGTGGTGTTCATGAGGGCGCCGCCGGCGGTGATGGAGCCCTCGAACACCAGGGGCTTCAGCTCGGCGCGGGCCGCGTAGACGGCGGCGGTGTACCCCGCCGGTCCGGAACCGATGATGATGACATTGCGGACGTCACTCACGCTCGTAGGCCCTTCACACGATCAGATGCCCCCGCCACGGGATGGTGACCTCGGGGGAGAGTCGGTATAGCACAACCGATGGTAGGCGCACCTGATTCCCAAGGGGACATCCGCCCCGGTTACCGGGGTGGGGTATGCCGCGAAAGGGCCTTCGCCGACATGTCGGCACGGCGCTTCGGCGACATCCTCAGGGGGTGTCGACGGTCTCCTGGGCGAGGACCCCGCCGCAGTCCGCCGGGTCGACCACGTACACCTCGGTGGTGTCGTCCTCGGAGGGGGCGAACAGCACCATGGCGGGGTCGCCGTCGAACACGGCCTCGTCCACCAGGGTGATCCGGACGCCCGTCCGCTCGGAGAACACCGTCGCGCACTCCTCCGCGGCGACCGTGGAGCCCTCCTCGGCGGTGGCCGGCGGGGCCTGGGACCCCGAGAGCACCTCGGCGGCCTGCCCGGCCAGCCCGTCGGCGGTGTACTCGGTCCCGGTGGCCACGATCCCGGGCTTGTACGGCTGCACGGCCTCAGGCTCGAACTCGGCGCCCTCGTCCTGCATCATCGGCTGCTGGGCGGCGGCACCGCCGCTCGCGTCCTGCTGTGAGGAGAGCACCGTGTTGAGCACGGCCCCGCCGCCGCCCAGGACGACGGCGCCAGCGGCGGCCACCATCATGAGCCGGGGCAGGTTCATGCCGTTGAACCCGCGCCGGGAGCCGCCGCGCGCACGCGTGATGGGGACCACGGGGGCCGCCGCGTCCGCGGGGCCGGTGCCGGCGTCGCCGGAGGTGCCGGAGAGCGCCGCGGGCCGGGCGGCGCGCTCGCGCACCGCCTCGTCGATGCGCCGGTCGAGGAGGGCGGCGACGTCCTGCGGCATGGGCGGGACCGGCGGCACGTCGGCGAGCGCGCCGCCGACGGCGGTGAGCTCGTCCAGGGTCGCCGCGCAGGTCGCGCAGGTCTCTAGGTGGTGGGCAACGGTGCGCTCCTCGTCGGGCTCCAACAGCTCCTCGGCGAAGAAGGCGAGTGCCTCCACGTCAGGGTGGGACGTCACGATGGGTCGGCACCTCCTCTCCCAGTTGTGACGTCTCGGGGGGGACGAGGGTTCCTCAGGTGGGCGAGAGACGGAAGAAGTTTGGCGCGACCTCGCGCACACCGGCTCTTGACCGTCCCGGTGGCGACGTCGAGGATCTGCGCGGCCTCCTCCACCCGGTAGCCGAGCATGTCGACCAGGGTGAGGGCCATGCGCTGGTCCAGGGGGAGGGTGTCCAGGGCCGCGTGGACGTCCAGCCGCGACTCGGTCTGGGAGGCGTGGTCGGGGGCGCCGCCGGTGCGGCCCAGCCGCTCGTTGGAGAGCACGTCGAGGGTGTCGACCTCGGTGGGGGTGGCCGGGCGGACCTTGCGCCGGCGCAGCCGGTCGTGGCAGGCGTTGACGACGATGCGGTGCAGCCAGGTGGTGACCTGGGACTCGCCGCGGAAGCGGTCGGCGGAGCGGAACGCGGACAGGAACGCGTCCTGGAGGGCGTCGGAGGCCTCCTCGGGGTCGCCCATCATGCGCACGGCGACGGCCCAGAGGCGATCGCGGTGGCGGCGCACGAGCACCGCGAACGCCTGATCGTCCCCCTGGGTGTGCCTGGTGAGCAGTTCCCGGTCAGGAAGCTCTTGGACCGCGTCCATCAGTGCCGATCACATATCCCCGCAACTAGACACCGTGTACCTCTACCTCGTAGATGCTCCCACGGTACTTGCCGCCGTCGGTGGGCAGATCGGTGAACCAGACGAGGACGTACCTGCCGGTGGTGGGCTCGTCCAGTTCGATGGTCTGGTGGCCGCTCGCGGAGCCCTGCCAGGCGACGGGCAGGGCGGCGTCCACGGCGGACATCTCGCTGGGGTGCGAGGCCGGGCTGTCGCCGATCCGCACCTCGATGCCGTACTGGGCCTCGGGCACGTACAGCTCCAGGGAGTGGACCTCGCGGGCGGAGCCCAGGTCGACCAGGAGCCCCACGCCCTCCTTGGTCGTGCCCATGGGGTCGTTGTAGCCCTCGGTGTTCCACGGGTCCCCGCCGGTGTCGCCGTTGTGGGCCCGTGAGGCGTGGTCGGAGTGCTCGTCGCCGTCGCCGTCGGGCAGGGGGTCGTACCCCTGGGCGGACTGGATCGGCAGGACCTCGGTCTCGACGACCTCCGCGCCGCCGTCCGGCTCCCCACCGCCGCCGGCGGTGCCGGGGTCCGCCTCGTCGGCGCGCATCGACGCACCGAAGATCCAGGCCCCGGTGACCACCGCGGCGAAGAGCACCACGGCCAGCACGCCGACGAGGATGCGCTGCGGTGAGGTCCTGCGCTCGGCGGCCCGGCGGTCCATCCGCGAGGGCGGCCGCTCGCCGCGGGCGGAGGTGCGCGGGCCGGTCCCGCCGCCGCTGCCGCCGTTCGTGTTGCGGGAGGAGCGGCGCGGGCCGGTGGACCCGAACTCGCCGGTGCGCCGGGAGGTCCCGGGCTCGGGCGGCGGGGTGGTCTCGGCCGGGGCGACGGGCAGCGGGATGAGCCGCGGCACGTCGGCCATGGCGGCGCAGAACTCGCCCGGCGAGCCGATCACCGGGCCGGGCACGACCTGGCCCACCAGGTGGGGCAGGGCGGCGCGGGTGGTGATGGAGGCCAGGGGCTCGCCGACGCCCTGGCGGATCTGGTCGGCGGGGTAGGGCCCGGCGGGGCCCTGCGGGGCCGGGGGCAGGCCGCTCTGCGGGCCGCTCGGCCAGGTGCCGGTGAGGGCCGCGTACAGCAGGTTGCCCAGGCCCTGGGCGTCGGCGGCGCCCGGGTCGGCGACGTTGACGCCCAGCAGGGCGGCGTCCACGCCGATACCGGTGACCTTGACCGCTCCGCCGCTGCTCCACATGAGCTTGCTCGGGGTGAGGCACAGGTGGTACAGGCCGCCGTTGTGCGCGGCGGCGATGGCCTCGGCCGCCTCGGCGACCAGGCCCGCGGCGCGCTCGGGCTCCAGGGGGCCCTGGGCCAGCAGGTCGGCCAGCGAGTGGCCGACCACCCACTCCTCGACCACGTAGGGCACGGGGGTGGTGTCGTCGGCGTCGAAGACCTGGGTGACGCGCGCGTCGGGGATACGGCTGGTGGCGCGGGCCGCGCGGACCACATCGGATGTGCGGGGGAACCCCTCGGCGAAGGTCCACACGGCGACGGGCCGTGCGAGGGTCTCGTCGGTGGCCTTCCAGCGGGTCGCCCCGCCGGTCTCGCTCACCACCTGGTCAAGGCGGTACCGGTTGGCCAGCTTCGCCCCGGGCTCGATCAGGAAGGTGCTCATGATGGGAGTGACGGGTGCCAGTGCCGTCGCCCCGCACGGGCCGCGGCGGCGCGGTCCTGGGCGGACCGGTGCGTCGCGGGGTGTGCGCAGGGGGTTCGGGCTCTGCTGCTGTCCCCAGCCTCCCTTCGGGCAGCTCGGATGAACAATGTGGTGGCGGTCAAGCGGTGCCTGTCCATGCTAGGACGCCTGAACAGCATCTTCGGAGGACATCGGGTATCCGTTCACCTTCCGGGACGTAGCGGTTCGGGACCGCCCAACTCGTCCATTCATGGTGATCAGCGACGTCGCAGTCGGGTTCTGAGCAATTCGAGGAAGGATGTGACTTCGGTCACATTGAGGAACTTGGCGCTGATCACGAACAGTACGCCACCCACGACCCCTCCGACGACCATCGCCGCGAATCCGGGCCAGAACTCGCCCGGCAGTCCGCGGAACACGTGGATCATCGCGAGGCCGAACACGGCCGCCGGCAGCGTCGCCAGGTGCAGCTTGAACAGGGTGGCCGCGGTGTGCCGCCCGTCCAGGCCGTTCAGCCGCTTGTGCAGCATGTACCACATGATGACCGAACCCACGACGTAGTACAGCCCGTAGGGGACCGGGAGCCACACCACGACGTGCTGGGGCGGCACCACGAACAGCAGCGCGATCGCCGTGACGGCGTGCGCGGCCTCCGACGGGATGGCGACCAGCGCCGGGGTGCGGGTGTCGCCGAGCGCGTAGAACACGCGCATCTGGAGCTGGAACAGCGTGAACGGGATCAGCATCACGCAGAACACCATGAGGATGCGGCCGATGGCGGCGGCGTCCTCGGGGCTCGTGCTGCCCTGCGCGTAGATCATCACGCAGAACGGGATCGCGAACACGATCATCGCCACCGAGATCGGCACGATCAGCACCGACGAGAGCCGGAAGCCCCGCGAGAAGTCGCTGCGCACCTGGTCCTTGCGCCCGGCCGCCACGTGCTCGCTCATGCGCGGCAGCAGCGCGGTGATCACCGAGACCGCGATGATCGCGTACGGGAGCTGGAAGAGCATCGACGCGAACTTGTAGGCCGCGATGCCCGAGCCCGACTCGAAGCCCAGCTCGGCCGCGCGCGTGCCGGCGCGGGAGGCGACGTTGGTGGAGACGAGGGCGCCCAGCTGGGCCACCACGATGTAGAGCATCATCCACGAGGCCGCCTGGGCCGCCTCGCCCAGCCCGGCGCCCCGCAGGTCCAGCCGGGGCCGCCAGCGGAAGCCCGCCGCGGCCAGCGCCCACACCAGCACCAGGGCCTGGACGATCTGCCCGGCGGCGGTGCCCAGTCCCAGCAGCATCAGCTCGCCGGAGGTCACCGTGTCGGGGGTGCGCCCGGTCCCGGCGATGTTCAGGAACCACAGGCCGATGCCGATGATCACCAGGTTGTTCAGCACCGGCGCCCACATCGGCGCCCCGAACCTCCCGCGCGCGTTCAGCATCGCGCTGGCCAGGCCGCTGGCCCCGATGAAGAAGATCTGGGTGGTCAGGTAGCGCGCCAGGACCACCGACACCTCGAACTGCGCGCCGGTGAACTCGCCCGCGTAGATGCGGATGAACCACTCCGACAGCAGCATCGAGAGTGCGGTGATCACCAGCAGCGCCGACAGCATCAGCGTGACGAGCCGCTGCTCGGTCCTGTCGCCGCCGTCGGAGTCCAGCCTGCGCCGCTTGACCAGGAACGGCACGAACACACTGGCCAGCAGACCGCCGATGAGCAGGTCGTAGACCATGTACGGGACCATGCCCGCCACCTGGTAGGCGTCGCCCAGCATCTGGGTGCCGATCGCCGCCGCCAGCACGATCGTGCGGACGAAGCCGGTGACGCGGGAGAACACGGTGCCCAGCGCCATGATCGCGCTGGACTTGGCGAGGTTGCCCGGGGCGGTGTGGGAGGAGCCGCCGATCTCGTCGCCGTCCTCCATGCCGGCGCGGTCGGCGGTGCCCAGGTCGCCGATGTCGCTCGGGTCGCGGCGGGTGGTGAGCCCGGTCTCGGGCTCGGTCGCCGGCTCCTCGCGCTCGTAGGCGTCCAGGACGTCCTCGGGCATCACCATGGCGCGGCGCTGCCGGCCTGCCGTGGCGGGCCCGTGCGTTCCTGCTCCGGAATCCTGCTCGCGGGGGTCTTCGCTGGACACCGTGTCCTCAGTCCTTGTACTCGTCGAGCGGTCGTTCCTCCGGCCGGGGCCAGGGCCGGAAGCGTCGGTGCGGCATCAACGACGCAGGCGGCCGCGGATCAGTTCCACCGCGGCGCTCAATTCGGGGACCCGCAGCAGCCGTGCGGCCGCGAGGAAGAACAACGCGCCGAGAAGGCACCCGGCCACGGGTGCGCCGATGTAGGTGAGCAGACCCGGGCCGACGAAGGTCTCGAAGGCCCAGAGCACACCGAAACCGGCCGCGACGCTCGGGACGACGGCCAGGTGCAGGCGCAACAATGTGCCAATGATGTGCTTTCCGTCAAGCCCCCCGATCCGCCGGCTGAGCACCAGACCTGCGATGACGAGTCCGCTGAGGAACGAGAACATGAAGCCCGCGGCCACGCCCACGACGACCGTCTCCGGCGGCAGGAGCAGGTAGGACACCAGCGCCAGAGCGCTGTGAACAGCCAGGTTGGCGATGGCGATCAGCGCCGGGGTGCGGGTGTCGCCCATGGCGAAGAACACGCGCAGCATGAGCTGGAACACGGTGAACGGCACCAGCCCGAGCGACATCACGGCCAGGATCTGGCCGATGTTGGCCGCGTCGGCCGGGGAGATCGACCCGCGGGCGAACGCCAGGATCGACAGCGGCTCGGCGAACAGGGCGATCGCGAACGCCATGGGGACGAGCACGAACGCGGAGATCCGCAGGGTGCGGGAGAAGTCCGACCGGACCGCGTCCCAGTCGTGGTCGTCGGCGTGCGCGCTCATCCGGGGGAGCAGCACCGTGATGAGGGAGACCGCGATGATCGCGTACGGCAGCTGGAACAGCTGGTAGGCGAGGTTGTAGGCGGTGATGCCCGCGCCGACGGAGCGGCCCTCCTCGATGGCGGCGACGTTGGCGGCGTTGGCGATGTTGGTGGTGATCCACAGGCCCGCCTGGGTGAGCAGGGTGTACATCATCATCCAGCCGGCCGTCTTGACGGCCTCGCCCAGCCCGGAACCGCGCAGGTCCAGGCGCGGGCGCCAGCGGTAGCCGGTCCGGGCCAGCGCGACGAACAGCACCAGGGCCTGCAGCGCCATGCCGGCGGCGGTGCCCGCGCCCAGCAGGGTCAGCTGGCCCTCGGTGACGGTGTCCGGCGTCCGACCGGGGCCCGCGACCCACAGGAACAGGCCCGCCACGGTCATGATCACCAGGTTGTTGAGCACCGGCGCCCATACCCCGGCGCCGAAGTACCCGCGGGTGTTGAGCATGGCGGTGAGCAGGCCGCTCAGCCCCACGAAGAAGATCTGGGACAGCAGGTAGCGGGCCAGGTGCACCGAGGCCTCGAACTGCGCGTCGGTGAACCGGGACCCGTACAGCCAGATCAGGAACTCGGCGGCCGCGATCGCCACGGCGGTGAGCAGGAACAGCGCCACGAACGTCGTGGTGAACAGCCGGTCCTCGGTGGCCTTGCCGCCGTCGGCGTCGCGCTTGCGCCGCTTGACCAGGAACGGCACGACGACACTGGCCATCAGGCCGCCGATGAGCAGGTCGTTGAGGATGAACGGGATCGTGTGGGCCGTGTGGTAGGCGTCACCGAGCAGGTGGGTGCCGATGGCGGCGCCCAGCACGATGGTGCGGACGAAGCCGGTGATCCGGGAGGCCATGGTGCCGACCGCCATGATGGCGCTGGAGCGCATCATGCCGCCGCCCGCCGGGGCGTCGCCGGAACCGCCGGGGGCCGCGGGCTCCTCGGCCCCCTCGGCCGCCCGGCGGGTCCCGGGGACGGCGGGCTCGGGCAGTTCGCCCTCCTCGAAGGAGGGGACGGGGCCGCCGGAAGGGCGCAGCGGGCTCTCACCCGGGAGGGGGCCTTCGGGCTGAGAGGAACGACGGCGGTGCTTTCCGCCTTCGTTCGGGGAGTCGGTGACCACCGTGGATCAGGCTTCCTTTCGTCCGACCGGGAGGGACCCGGCGCGGGTGGGAGCCCGCGGCCGGGTCGGGCCGTGTCCGTGCGCCCGGGGCGCGCCGACACGGCGATGTGCGGATGTGTCGACACGGCGCCTTGTCGGCAGGGCGCCGTGTCGACGGGGGAGCGGGGCTCACGCCCCTTCGCCGCGCGCGGACGGTGCGTCCCCGGCGGCCGTCGTGGTGTCGTCGGGCTCCCCGTCGTTCTGAGAGGGCGCTCCGGGACCGTCGGTTCCGGCGTCCCCCGGCCCGGCGGGCGTCCCGGGTCCCGCGGGCTTCTCGGGCCCTTCGGACGCGCCGGTCCCCTCGGACCGCCCGGTGTCCTCCGTGTCCTCGGCCTCCGCGGGGCCGCCCGCGGCCTCCTCCGCCGCGGCGGCCCGGCTCCGGCGGGCCACCCACTTGCGCAGGGCGCGCGGGGCCAGCGCGGCGACGAGGATCAGGGCGCCCACACCGCTGATCAGCAGCGCTTGGGTCCCCAGGCCGGTGGCGTTCACCGGCAGCTGGACGTCCTGGCTGTTGATCGGCTCGCCGGCGGAGTTGTGCAGGCTCGCGTGCACCACCGTGCGCCCGTTGATCCGGGCCGACAGCGGTACGTACACCGTCGTCTTGGCGCCGGGGTCGATCTCGAAGTGGGTGTTGTACTCGCCGATGCTCAACCGCTCGGCGTTCTCGGAGTACACCGAGAGGTGCACGTAGACGGCCTCGTCCTCCAGGTCGTTGGCGACGAGGATGCCGGTGATCCCGGTCCGGCTGGCCAGCGTGACGTCCTCGCCGGGGATGATGCGCACCGCTGACAGGCCGTCGTCGACCTCGTCCATGACCAGCCCGCGGGTGGCGCCCGCCAGGGCCTCCTCCTCGCGCCAGTACACGGACTCCAGGCGGATCAGGGCCGGGCGGAACGGGTCGGAGTCCTCCACCAGGACGCTGTTGAACATCCGCACGTCCCGGCTGACGTCCTCGACCAGGCCGAGGTAGGTGGAGCCGAGCTCGGCCTCGGCCGCGGAGTCCGGGTAGTCGAGCGGGGCGCGGGTGTCCTCCCGCTCGCCGGAGGCGGGCAGCTCGACGTCCTCCAGGCGCTCCGGGGACAGCCAGGGCAGGTCGTCGCTGGCGGCCAGCACGCCGTCGGCGAACTCGCGGGACGGGTCCCAGCCGGGCTCGGGGGAGGCGACCACGACGCGGTCGCCCCCGGCGTTCTCGCCCGCGATCATCGCGGTCTCGGCGGCGAACCGCTGGAGCGCCAGGGCGGTGCCGCCCGGGGTGTCGGTGGGCATGGACAGCACGTCGGTGATGCCCTCGTCGGCCACCAGGGCGAAGGGCTCCTCGTCGGAGTCCCCGCCCCCGGACAGCGGAGCCTGGGCGGTGGGGGTCGTCTGGAGCCAGCTCTGAGGGGGCATCGCGTCCTCCGACAGGAGGAAGCGGGTGGCGCCCTGCTCGGCGAGCAGCTCGCGCACGGGGCCGTCCATCAGGCCTCCGGCGGGCAGGGCGAAGCGCTCGTCCGCGGACAGCCCCAGCGCCGTCTCCACCGCCTCGCGGCCGATCCCGACCGACGCCTCGGCGTCGCCGTCCATCTCGTTGCGGAGCAGCGCGGCCAGGTCGGGGGAGGCGTAGGGGGTGGCCACCACGGTGTCCAGGGCCAGCGCCGCGCGGGCCTCGCGCAGCCACACCTGCGCGGCCACGTTCGCCTGGGCGGTCTCCCGCGCGGGCCCGGACTCGGCGGGCACCGCCAGCGGGTCGGTGACGACCTCGTGCTCCTCGGCGGCCAGGCGCAGGATGTCGTCGAGGGTGCCGGGGTCGACGGCCCAGGTGACGGGGACCCCCTCGGTGCGGGTCGGGGCCGGCTCCTCGGCCTCGGCCTCCTCCGGCTCCTCCTCGTTCTCGCCCGTCCCGGCGTCGTCCTCCTCCGAGGCGGAGGCCTCGGGCACGGTCTCGGCGGTCTCCTCGGCGGTCGCCTCCGGCGGGGTCTCCGGGGTCGGGGTGTCGGGGTCCAGGCCGAGCAGCTCGACGAGGTCCTCGTCGCCCGGCTCGAAGGACAGGGGGGCCTGGGCTCCGGCCGCCAGCAGCCGGCCCAGCCGGCCGTTCTCGGTGACGGTCGCCGCCAGCCCGTCGCCGAGGAAGGTGTCGTCGTCCGCCCGCTGGGGCGGGGCCATCAGCGGCCACACCCAGGCGATGTCGACGGAGGGGACGTCCTCCCCGTCGCCGACGTAGGGGAGGAAGGTGTACTGGGTGCCGATCACGGTGCCGTCGCCGTCGACCGCCTCGATCACCAGCGGGTAGACGCCGTACGAGCCCAGGTTCAGGTCCTCCGCCGGCACGCTCAGCGTGTAGGTCTGGCTGGTGCCGGGCGGCAGCTCCGCGGTGATCTCGTCGTCGGGCCCGGGCGCGTCGGGCCGCCAGTCGCCGTCGGGGCCGAACGCGTCCATGGCCGCGCGGTCCGCGAACGGGTGGCTCGAGTAGCGCATGCGGACGGTGACGTCGTGCAGGCTGTCCGACGTGGTGTTGACCACCTCGCCCGAGACGCGGAGGGTGGCGTCCTCGTCGAGGGCGTCCGGCGTGATCCGCTCGACGACGAGCGGCTCGGTGTCATCGGCCGGTTCGGCCGGGGCCGAGGCCTGCGCGGACATGGCCGGGAACGGAAGCAGCGCGGTGGCCAGGGCCATGACCACCGGCACGGAGGTGATTCGACGCAACGCTTGACCGGTTTCCTGATTCGGGTCCAGGTGGCCGTTCCGCCGGGGATCGACAAGGGGCGGGAACGGTCGGGGTGCCCGCACGGCGCGCACGGCGTTCGCGGGTCGGGCGGGCGCGGAGAAGGCAAGGGCGTCCCACCACTGCACCTGAAGATACCGTCTCCCTCACACCCCGGCTCTGGCGAGGACCTCCGCGCGACGTGTCGCGGCGGGGACGACACCCGCCGAACGGGCGCGTACACCGCGTTCGGCGGCCGTTCCGCACCCCGCGCGGCCTCCCCCGGTACGCCCGCAAACGATTCGCGGTTTGCCCGCGGGGCCGCCTAACCTGCGTTGTGTGCCGAACACAGAGTCTTCGAGTGAGAACGACGCCATGCCGACCGCGGCGGGTGCGCCGACCCCTGCGCAGCTGTCCGCCATAGCCGCGCTGGTCGAGTCGGCCCGACCCGTCTCCGACGAACTCGGCGGGCGGTTCGCCGAGCACGGGCGGGAGCTGGCCCTGGTCGGCGGCCCGGTCCGGGACGCGCTCCTCGGCAGACCCTCCCACGACATCGACCTCACCACCGACGCGGTGCCCCAGCGGGTGCTGGAGCTGGTCGACGGCTGGGCCGACTCCGTGTGGACCGTCGGCATCGACTTCGGCACCGTCGGCGTGCGCAAGAAGAACCTCCAGCTGGAGATCACCACCTACCGCAGCGAGTCGTACTCCCCCAAGTCCCGCAAGCCCGACGTGGCCTACGGCACGGACATCGAGGGCGACCTGCTGCGCCGCGACTTCACGGTCAACGCCATGGCGGTGCGCCTGCCCGCCGGGGAGTTCGTCGACCCCTTCGGCGGCCTCGCCGACCTGCGGGCCGGGGTGCTGCGCACCCCGGGCAAGCCGGAGGACTCCTTCAGCGACGACCCGCTGCGCATCATGCGCGCGGTGCGGTTCGCCGCCCAGCTCGGCTTCGACCTCGCCCCGGAGGTCGCCGACGCGGCCCGGGACATGGCCGAGCGGCTGACCATCGTCTCCGCCGAGCGCGTCCGCGACGAGCTGACCAAGCTGATGCTCAGCCCGGACCCGCGCCGGGGCCTGGGGCTGATGGTCGACCTGGGCATCGCGCCCCACGTGCTGCCCGAGCTGCCCAAGCTGCGGCTGGAGATCGACGAGCACCACCGGCACAAGGACGTCTACGAGCACTCGCTCACCGTGCTGGACCAGGCCATCGAGCTGGAGCACGCCCGCGGGCACGAGCCCGACCTGGTGCTGCGCCTGGCGGCGCTGCTGCACGACATCGGCAAGCCCAAGACACGGGCCTTCGAGGGGGCCGGCCGGGTGACCTTCCACCACCACGAGGTGGTGGGGGCGTCCATGAGCCGCAAGCGCCTCACCGCGCTGCGCTTCCCCAAGGACGTCGTGTCCGACGTGTCGTCCCTGGTCGCCCTGCACCTGCGCTTCCACGGGTACGGCAAGGGCGAGTGGACCGACTCCGCGGTGCGCCGCTACGCCCGCGACGCCGGGCCGCTGCTGGAGCGGCTGCACATCCTCACCCGGGCCGACTGCACCACCCGCAACCGGCGCAAGGCGGCGGCGCTGGCCCGCTCCTACGACGACATCGAGCGGCGCATCGCCGCCCTCGCCGAACAGGAGGAGCTGGACCGCATCCGGCCCGACCTGGACGGCAACGAGATCCAGGAGATCCTCGGCCTCAAGCCGGGGCCGGAGATCGGCAAGGCCTACCGCTACCTCCTGGAACTGCGCCTGGAGAACGGCCCGATGGAGAAGGAGGCCGCGACCGAGGCGCTGCGCGCCTGGGCCGCCGAGCACCTGTCGTCCTGAGGGCGCCCGGCGCCGGGGTCAGCGGCCGGGTTTGACCGCGGTGACGGCCATGGCCATCCCGAACACGCGCAGCGGCGTTCCCTCCAGGCCGTCCGAGACGGACTGGAGGGGGCGCGGGCGGCGGTCGAAGGGCGGCATCAGGTAGTCGATCGCCCGCACCCGCAGGCCGGCGCCGCGCAGCAGCCGCCCCATCTCCTGGGTGGTGAACGCGCGCGCGTCGGACATCCGCTCGTGCAGCGGGCGCACCCAGGGCAGGAACGGCGCGGTCAGCGCCGACCGGCGGTGCCCGCCCCACAGCACCCCGTGGGTCTCGAAGGGGAACCACCGGTTGGGGGTGGTGAGCGAGAACGCCCCGCCCGGCTTGAGGACCCGGTGGATCTCCGCCAGCGCCCCCTCCAGGTCCTCGACGTGCTCGACCACCTCGAACGCGGTGACGCGGTCGAAGGTGTTGGGGTCGAACGCCAGCGAGTCCGCCGACATCTTGTGGACGCCGATCCGGTCCTCCAGCGGGCTCCCGGCGATCCGCTCGGCGAACATGTCCAGCCGCTGCGGCTCCAGGTCGATCGCGTCGACCCGGACGTACCCCTCGGCCAGCTCGACGGTGTAGGTCCCGTCACCGCAGCCGACGTCGAGCAGCCGGTCCCCGCGGACGGGCAGGTGCCGCGAGACGGCCCCGATCCGCTTGGCCACTCCGCGCCGGCCGAAGGCGCTGGAGGGGGCTCCGATCCCCAGAGCACCGTTCATGGCACACCATCTCTCCGTGACTAGACATCCTTGGCCCGGACACTACAGCAAGTAGTGAGATGGTCACTGATCGATCAGTCTCTGTGGGGACATGTCGACACGCCTCCCGCTCGGAGCCCCGCGGTGCCGCGTACCGGCGGCGGGTCGCGGGTCAGCAGGCGCAGACGGGGGAGTGGACCGGGGCGGTGAGCGGGTCGACCGGGGAGCGCTCGACACCGGACGCGGTCTCGACCTCGAACCCCTCGCGGATCCAGTACTCGATGCCGCCCACCATCTCCTTGACCCGGCGGCCCAGGCGGGCGAACTCCAGCGCGCCCTTGGCGGCGCCGTCGCAGCCCGGCCCCCAGCAGTACACGACCACCGGCAGGTCCGGGTCGACCAGCGCCGCGGCCCGCTCGGCGATCTCCGTGCGGGGCAGGTGCACCGCCCCCGGGACGTGCCCCTGGTCCCAGGCGACGCGGGCGCGGGTGTCGACGAGGGTGAAGCCGGGCTCGCCCGAGGCCAGTGCCGCCCGCACGTCGGACACGTCGGTGTACAGGCCCAGGCGGGCGGAGAAGTGGGCCACGGCCGACTCGGGGTCGGCGAAGCGTGAAGTCGTCATGTCGACAAGGCTAGATCCGGGCGCCCCGCCCGGACAGGCGCGATCCACGGCCCCTCCTTGTCCTCACCGTGGATCGCACGGTATATCCCTCCCATGACCGACGTATCACTGGACGAGACCGACCTGCGCCTGCTCGCCGCCCTCCAGGCCGACGGCCGGGCCGGGTACGCCGAGCTGGCCCGGGCGGTGTCCATGTCCGCCAGCGCCGTCGCCGAGCGGGTGCGCCGGCTGGAGGCCGCCGGGGTGGTCTCCGGCTACTCCGCGGTCGTCGACCCCGAGCGGCTGGGGTTCGCCGTGACCGCCTTCATCCGGCTGGCCTACCCCAACGGCAACTACCGGCCCTTCCACGACCTGCTGGCCACCACCCCCGAGATCCTGGAGGCCCACCACATCACCGGGGAGGACTGCTTCCTGCTCAAGACCGTGGCCCGGTCGATGCGCCACCTGGAGGAGGTCGTCGCCCGCGTCGCGGTGATGGGGTCCGTCACCACCAACGTCGTCTACTCCAGCCCGCTCAGGGGCCGGCCGGCCACGGACGCCCTGGGGGTGACGCCCGTCATTGCGGGGGCGGAGGACCGGGCCTGACACTGGCCCGATGAGCCTGACCACCTGGTACCTGGAGACGACCGACCCCGGCGGGCTGCGCCCCGCGCGGGACCCCGGCGGCGACGTACGGTTCGACCGGGTCGGGATCCCCAGCCCCGCGTTCAACCGCTTCCTGTACGAGCGGGTCGGCGGCGACTGGCAGTGGACCGACCGCCTGCCCTGGACCGACCGGCAGTGGCGGGACTGGGTGGACCGCCCCGGCCTGGAGACCTGGGTGCTCTACCTCGACGGCGCCCCCGCCGGGTACACGGAGCTGGAGGCCCAGCCCGACGGCGCGGTCGAGGTCGTGTACTTCGGCCTGCTGCCCGGGTTCCTCGGCCGCGGCCTGGGCGGCCACATGCTCACGCTCACCCTGCGCCGCGCCTGGGACCTGGCCGACCGGCTGCCCGGCCGCGAGCCCACCCGCCGGGTGTGGCTGCACACCTGCTCCCTGGACGGCGAGCACGCGCTCGCCAACTACCGCTCCCGAGGCCTGTCCGTCTACAGGACGACACGGGAACAGGTCGACACGTCGACCAAGGGACGCCACCCCGTGACCCCTTAGGAGGCGGGGGCGGGGGAGGCGGCTCGGCGCTCCCGGAGCACCCAGGCCAGACCGGCGGCCAGGTAGACGGCGACCATGCCGACAACCACCGCGGTCCCCAGGCCCGAGGGCGGCACCAGTGCGGCGGCCAGCCCCGCGCCCAGCACGAACGTCGCGTTGAAAAGCACGTCGTACACGGAGAACACGCGCCCGCGGAAGGCGTCGTCGACATATCGCTGTACCTGCGTGTCGACGGTGACCTTCACGCCCTGGGACACGAACCCCAGCACGAACGCCGCCACCGGGAACAGCGCGGACGAGAACGGCAGCGCGAACACCGCCAGCACCACCGCCGCCACCAGCAGCTGGAGCCCGATCCACGCCCCCGGCGACATCCGCTCCGTCGCCCACGGCGTGGCCACCGCGCCCAGGAAGAACCCGACCGCCAGCACCCCGGCGGACACCGAGAACCCGGCCAGGCCCGCCACCCCGCCGCCGGTGAACGTGTTGTTGTACAGCAGCAGCGTCATCAGCGAGGAGATCCCGAACAGCACCCGGTGCAGGCCGATGGTGCCCAGCGCGTCCCGGGCGGGCGGCCGCGACCAGATGTGCCGCACCCCGGCGACCATCCCGCGCACCACGCTCCCCACCGCGGCGCGCACCTCCTCGGGCTCGCGCTCCAAATGCGGTCCCAGCTCCCGGCGGCCCAGGGAGAGGGAGACCAGCCCGGCGGCGGCGAACCCCGCCGCGGCCGCCACCAGGATCGCGGCGGCCCCGGCCGAGCCGGTGCCGCCCAGCACCCCCAGGCCCAGCCCGACCCCGGTGCCCAGCGAACTGGCCACGGTCCCGCAGGTGGGGGTGACGGCGTTGGCCATCATGAGCTGCTCGCGCGGCACCACGTACGGCAGGCCCGCGGACAGCCCGGACAGGAAGAAGCGGTTGACGCTCAGCACCAGCAGCGCCGCGACGAAGAAGGCCGGGCTCTCGCCCCCGGCCACGACCACCGCGCTGACCACCGCCAGCGCGGCCTTGGCCAGGGCGGACAGCAGCAGGACCTGGCGCCTGGGCCACCGGTCGATGAGCACCCCGGCGAACGGCGCCACCACCGAGAACGGCAGGAGCAGCACCGCGAAGGCCGCCGCCACGGCGGCCGCCCCCGTGTGCTGCTCGGGGTTGAAGAAGACGAAGCCGGCCAGGCCCGCCTGGTAGACCCCGTCGGAGAACTGCGAGACCAGTCGCGTGCCGAAGAGCCGTCGGAACCGGGAGCCCCGCAGCACGGTGCGCAGATCGCCGAAGAAGGACACGCCACCAGGGTAGGGCGTGCCCGGGGCCGGGCCGGCCCCGGGCGGACCCCGGCCGGGGCTACTCGCCCGCGATGAAGCGCTCGACCGCGTCGTGCGCCTCGGAGTCGCTGTACTGCACGGGAGGCGACTTCATGAAGTAGGAGGAGGGGGCGTCGATCGGGCCGCCGATGCCGCGGTCCTTGGCGATCTTGGCCGCGCGCACCGCGTCGATGATGATCCCGGCGGAGTTGGGGGAGTCCCAGACCTCCAGCTTGTACTCCAGGTTCAGCGGCACGTCGCCGAAGGCGCGGCCCTCCAGGCGCACGTACGCCCACTTGCGGTCGTCCAGCCACGGCACGTGGTCCGAGGGGCCGATGTGCACGGCGCCCGCGTTGAGCTCGTGCGGGATCTGGGAGGTGACCGACTGGGTCTTGGAGATCTTCTTGGACTCCAGGCGCTCGCGCTCGAGCATGTTCTTGAAGTCCATGTTGCCGCCGAAGTTCAGCTGGTAGGTGCGGTCGACGATGACGCCGCGGTCCTCGAACAGCTTGGACAGCACCCGGTGGGTGATGGTGGCACCCACCTGCGACTTGATGTCGTCGCCGATGATCGGCACCCCGGCCTCGGTGAACTTGGCCGCCCACTCGGGGTCGGAGGCGATGAACACGGGCAGGGCGTTGACGAAGGCCACGCCGGCGTCGATCGCGCACTGGGCGTAGAACTTGTCGGCCTCCTCCGACCCCACGGGGAGGTAGGAGACGAGGACGTCGGCCTTGCTGTGCTTGAGGGCGGCGACGACGTCCACGGCGTCCTCGGGGGACTCCTGGATCATCTCGCGGTAGTACTTGCCCAGCCCGTCGTAGGTGGGTCCGCGCATGACGGTGACGCCGGTGGGCGGCACGTCGCAGATCTTGACCGTGTTGTTCTCGCTGGCGACGATGGCGTCGGCCAGGTCGTGGCCGACCTTCTTGGCGTCCACGTCGAAGGCGGCGACGAACTCGATGTCGCGCACGTGGTACGGGCCGAACTGGACGTGCATCAGGCCAGGTACCCGAGAGCCGGGGTCGGCGTCCTTGTAGTAGTGCACGCCCTGGACGAGCGACGCCGCGCAATTGCCGACGCCCACGACGGCTACACGTACCGAACCCATTGGTCCTTGCTCCTTCTTGCTCGCGAACATGGATGCCACGGCGCACGACGGCACCCCCGTTTCCGTGGCCGGCGGGGGTGGCGGCGTTCCGCGTTCGTTCTCCGTAAGTGCTCAGCGGCTCGCACGGTGTTTCTGTTCCCGCCCGGACGCCGGACGGGCGATGGAACGTGTGGCTCCGACTGTTTTGTTCGTGTATGACTCTATCTTCGGTCATCTGGAGAACCGCATGTCACCCAAGGTGACACGGTCGTTCCGGATTCGCCCGTGACCCTCCGTGCCGTCGGCCGCACCCGCGCACCGCGCGCGAAATGTCACACATCCGCCCTGCCTGCGCCGTCGCCCCCCGCCCCTGCGCGCAGAAAGGCCACCGGTGTTCGGTTTCCGCGCGTTGAGCAGTCACGACGGAGGGCGATCCACCGCCGGTGACGGAGTGTTCTGTCGCACGGGGTACCCTCGCGCGTGGGTTGTGCTATACCGTCCCATCGCTTTAACGTGACCTGTGATTTGCGCGTGAAAGCCGGTAGAGCCCCCGACCCGGCCAGGGACGGGCGTCCACGCCGGTCGCCTCCGAAGGGACCGGAGTCCCTACGGGCCAACGACCAGGAGGATGCAGCGGCCAACGTCTTCGCGACCTGTTGAAAACCTTCGCCCCCGGCGGGGCGTCCCTTTATCAAGCCTTGAAGCACAGGCGACAGTGGCGGGGCCGGACCACCGGCCCGACCCCGCGCCGGTCACCGCGGAACAGGTCGCGGACCACCGATCCCCCAGGGGGACCGCCCCCCGTTCCACCAAGGAATCGTCAGGCCGACCGGCCGTGAAAGGCAATCGAGGACCACGTGAGTACCGAACGACGACGGGATGCCGGCGGCGGCCGTCGCCGGGCCGAGGGCCCGGCGAGCGGCGCCGGGGGCAACGGCGGGAGGCGGAGGGCCGACGGCCCGCCGCCCAGGGAACAACGTGCCGGAGGGCGCCGATCCCCGGAAGCGGACAACGGTTTCTGGGGGGAGGAGGAGCGCCCCCGGCGCCGCCCCCCGGCCGATGACATGGGATCCGAAGGCCGCGGCGGCCGCCGGAGGGCCGAGGGCGAGCGCCCGCGGCGCCCCGAGGGCGGACAGCGCCGCAGGCCCCCGGAGGACGACCCGCGCGGCCGCGAGGGCGGCCGGCGCGGCGCTCCGGAGGGGCAGCGACGGCGCCCGCCCGCCGACGGCGAGCGCCCCCGCCGCCGTCCCGAGGACGCCGAGCACGGCGCCCGGGCCGAGGGCCAGCGGCGGCGCCGTCCGCCCGAGGACGCGTCCCGCCCCGGCGGCCGGCGCCGTCCCGACGGCCCGCGCGACCCGCGCGAGCGCGAGCACGGCGCCCGCTCCGAGGGCGGCCGCCGCCGTGCGGCCGCCGGCGGTGGCGGACGCGGCGGATCCGGCGGAGGACGCCGGCGCCGCGGCGGCGAGGACGAGCCGGACGACCGCCCCTGGTGGAAGCGGTTCTTCGCCAAGGCGTGGAAGCCCGCGCTGGCCGCGTTCGGCCTGATGGTCATCAGCGGCGTGGCGGTCTTCGCGTTCCTGTACGCGCAGGCCCCCGACAAGGACGACCTCGACGCCAAGGAGGACGCCGGCTACTCGGCCACCCAGATCTTCTGGTCGACCGGCGAGGTCGCGGTCACCACGGGCGAGGTCCGCCGCATCGAGGTCCAGTACGAGGACATCCCGCCGCACGTCATCGACGGCATCATCGCCGCCGAGCAGCACACGTTCTTCGAGGACCCCGGCATCAGCATCACGGGTATCGGCCGCGCCCTGTTCTACCGGGGCGAGGCCGGCGGCGGTTCCACCATCACCCAGCAGATGGCCCGCAACTACTACAGCGACCTCGAAGGTCTCGGCACGATCGAGCGCAAGATCCGCGAGATCTTCATCTCCATCAAGCTGGGCCAGCAGATGTCCAAGGAGGACATCCTCGAGCGCTACGTCAACACGATCTACTTCGGCCGCCAGGCCATGGGGATCGAGATGGCGGCCCGCCAGTACTTCGACAAGAGTGTGACGGAGCTCGACCCGGCCGAGGGCGCCTACCTGGGGATCATCATCCAGATGCCGTCCAACTTCGAGAACTCCGAGCTGGGGCCCTGGACCGAGACGTACCTCAACGAGGAGCGCTGGCCCTACATTCAGGACCAACTGGTGGCCATCCATGAGGAGAACCCCGACCGCGGCCTGACCAGGAGTCAGGCCGACGCCCTGGAGATCCCCACGACGACCCAGTGGGGCCCCACCGCCGAAGGCGAGGAGGAAGAGGCCGAGGAGGAAGAGGTCGAGGAGGAGTTCGACCCCAAGCCCGGCTACGTCCGCGACGCCGTCGTCACCGAGCTCGTCGAGCGCTACAACCTCACCGCCGACGAGGTCGCCACCAAGGGCTACAAGGTCGAGACCTCCCTCAACCCCGAGCTCATGGAGGCGGCCTACACCGCGTTCGACACCCTGCCCGGACACCCGGAGGACACCCGCAAGGGCCTGACCGCGATCAACCCCGCCACCGGCGAGATCGTCGCCTTCCGCGGCGGCGAGGACGTGGGCGTCCAGCTCAACCAGTCCCTGGTGGAGCGCACCCAGGCGGGTTCGTCGTACAAGCCCTACGTGCTCGCCACGGCGCTCAGCCAGAACATCAGCCTCCGCACGCTGATGAACGGCGACTCGCCGCAGGAGTTCGAAGGGCTGGCCAGCCCGGTCCAGAACGCCGACCTGCAGGACCACGGTGCGGTCGACCTCGTCGAGTCCACCGCGCACTCCTACAACACCCCGTACGTGCAGCTCGCCGTCGAGGTGACGCCGGCCGCCGTGGACCAGATGGCCGTCGCCGCCGGTGTGGACGAGGAGCAGACCACGACCTCCACCCAGGGGCCGCTGATCGCGCTGGGCACCCACCAGGTCAGCGCCCTGGACCAGGCCAGCGGTTACGCGACCTTCGCCGCGGACGGGGTGCACCGGCCGGCGCACATGGTCACCAAGGTGACCACCAGCGACGGTACCGAGATCCCGCCCAACGATGCGGACCTGATCGAGACCGGGACCCGGGCCATGTCCGCCGAGGTCGCGGCCGACGTCACCTTCGCCCTGACCGAGGTCGTCACCAACGGCGGTGGCACCAACGCCGCGCTGCCCGACGGCCGCCCGGTCGCGGGCAAGACCGGTACCTCCTCGGGCGCCATCTCGGCCTGGTTCGTCGGCTACGTGCCCCAGCTGTCGGTGGCGGTCGGTCTCAGCCGGGCGGACGCCAATACGGGACTGGAGTTCGAGGGCATCTCCAACAGCGAGGTCTTCGGTGGCAGCACCTCGGCCACCGTGTGGCGCGAGTTCATGGTCCAGGCCGTGGACATCATGGAGCTGGAGCCGCAGAACTTCCCGCCGGCCGCGAACGTGGGCACGGACCAGAACTTCGCGCCCACGCCCAGCCCGGACCCCTCGCCCTCGGAGGAGCCCAGCGAGGAGCCCAGCGAGGAGCCGAGCGAGGAGCCCAGCGACGTCCCGTGCGACCCGAACAACATCGATCCGAACAACCCCAACTGCGAGGGCTTCGAGACGCCTCCCGACTGCACCTTCCCCTGGGACTGTGACGACGAGACGGGCGAACCGACTCCGCCGGACGACTGCGCGAGCCGTCCGATCACCGACCCCTGCCACACGGAGGGGGAAGAGGACAACGGCGGCTGGCGTCCCGGACAGGGCCAGGACAACAACGGCCGGGTGACCATCCTGGGCACCCGCGACGACTGACCCTTCCGGGGACCCGGAGGTGGGGGGCCGGTGCGCATCGCGCACCGGCCCCTCCGCGCGTCCGGCGGGGTCCGCGGCCGGGGGAGCGGCCGCCGATTCCGGTCCCGTGCTGCTGGTAGCCTTGGTTCCCGTATGGCTCTGAGCCCGCGCCCCCGCCGCCACGAGCGGGACACCGCGGGCTCCTGCCCTCCTGCCATGGAGATTCCATGGCCGCGACAGTCCAGAGGAGGAACGTACGCCGATGCGTCGTTACGAAATCATGGTCATCCTCGACCCCAACCTCGACGAGCGCACCGTCGCCCCGTCGCTGGAGAACTTCCTGTCCGTCGTGCGCAACGACGGCGGCTCGGTCGAGAAGGTCGACATCTGGGGCAAGCGTCGGCTCGCCTACGACATCGAGAAGAACCCCGAGGGCATCTACGCCGTGATCGACCTGACGGCCACGCCCGCCACGGTCAAGGAGCTCGACCGCCAGCTCGGCATCGCCGAGGCCGTGCTCCGCACCAAGGTCATCCGGCCCGAGGTCCACTAGCGGCCCCCCGGCCGCGGCCCCCTTCCCCGGATCGCCCGATTCCGCTGATTTCTGTCGGTGGAAGGACGGATGATCAGGGGAGCAGGCGAAACCGCCTGACCCGATCTACCCCGAACCGGAGCCCTCATGGCAGGCGAAACCCAGATCACGCTCGTCGGCAACCTGGTCGACGATCCTGAGATGCGCTTCACGGCGAGTGGAGCCGCTGTCGCCAACTTCCGCGTGGCCTCGACGCCGCGCACCTTCGACCGCGCGTCGGGGGAGTGGAAGGACGGCGAGTCCATGTTCCTCACCTGCACCGTGTGGCGGCAGTACGCGGAGAACGTCGCGGAGAGCCTCCAGCGCGGTATGCGCGTGATCGTCCAGGGGCGCCTCAAGCAGCGCTCCTACGACACCCAGCAGGGTGAGAAGCGCACCGTCTTCGAGGTCGACGTCGACGAGGTCGGCCCGGCCCTGCGCAGCGCCACCGCCAAGGTGACCAAGACGCAGCGCCAGGGCGGCGGGGGCGGCGGCTTCGGCGGGGGCGGCGGCGGTGGTTTCGGTGGCGGCCAGCCCCAGCAGGGTGGCGGCGGCTACGGGAACCAGGGCGGCGGCTTCGGCGGCGGCCAGCAGGGCAACCGCGGCGGCGGCCCCGCCAACGACGACCCGTGGGCCAACAACGGCGGCGGTGGCGGAGGCGGCGGCTTCGGCGGCGGTTTCTCCGACGACCCGCCGTTCTAGCCGAGCGTCCGCGCCGCGGCCCCGTGCCGTAGGCGCGACACCCCGACCCGGCGCCCCAGGGCGCCGAGTCACTGTTCACATGTCCTCAGACCATCCCCGGGAGGAACCCGGGGCTCTTGCGAAGGAGCACCACGATGGCGAAGCCGGCAGCGCGCAAGCCCAAGAAGAAGGTTTGCTTTTTCTGCCAGGAGAAGCAGTCCTACATCGACTACAAGGACACCACGCTTCTCCGCAAGTTCATCTCCGAGCGCGGCAAGATCCGCGCCCGCCGCGTGACGGGTAACTGCACCCAGCACCAGCGCGACGTCGCCACCGCGATCAAGAACGCGCGCGAGGTCGCCCTGCTGCCCTACACCAGCACCGCTCGCTAGCGGGGATTCTCCGAGGGAGGTTTTTGTCGTGAAGCTGATCCTGACCCACGAGGTCAACGGTCTCGGAGCCCCCGGCGATGTCGTCGAGGTGAAGAACGGCTACGGCCGCAACTACCTGCTTCCCCGCGGGTTCGCCATCCGGTGGACGCGCGGCGGCCAGAAGCAGATCGACCTGATCCAGCGCGCCCGCGCCGCGCGCGACATCCGGACCCTGGACGAGGCCAAGCAGGTCGCCGGCCAGGTCAACGCGCTCACCGTGCGCCTCAAGCAGCGCGCCGGCGAGGGTGGCCGCCTCTTCGGCTCGGTCACCCCGGCGGACATCGCCGAGGCCGTCCAGGCCTCCGGCGGCCCGCAGCTGGACAAGCGCCGCATCGAGGTCAAGACCCCGATCAAGTCGGCCGGCGCCCACAAGGTCCAGGTCCGCCTGCACCCCGAGGTCGTCGCCACGATCAAGCTGGACGTCGTCGGCGTCTGAGCCGAGGCGTTCGCGCTCGTGCGAACCGGCCCCGCACCTCCTTCGAGGTGCGGGGCCGGTCCCGTTCGGGGGCAACACGCCGGTGGTCACCGAAAGCCACCCTTTGGCTACTCTTTGTAATCTATCGTGTTCTCTGTGTCGGTGTCGCGTGACGCCCAGGACAGAGAGGACGACGGGCCGATGAACGGACGACCGGAGCACCTACCCGACCGCAGGACGGTCCTGAGGGGCACCGCACTGGCCGCCGGGGGCGTGCTGCTCGGCGGGCTGGCCGGGCTCACCCCCGCCACGGGCGCGCTGGCCGCGGCCAGGCCCAAGGTGTACACCCGCACGGACTGGAAGGCCAGGGCCCCCAAGAACCGCATCGAGGTCCTGGGGAAGGGGCCGACCCACATCGTCGTGCACCACACCGCCACCGGGAACGTCTCCGACACCTCCACCGCCCACGCGGCCTCGCTGTCCCGCTCCATCCAGCGATACCACATGGACCACAACGGGTGGAGCGACACCGGGCAGCAGCTCACCATCAGCCGCGGCGGGCACATCATGGAGGGCCGCGACCGCACCCTCCAGGCCATCGGCGACGGCCACCACGTGATCGGCGCGCACACGGCCGACCACAACTCGCACACCATCGGCATCGAGAACGAGGGCACCTACAGCACGGCGACCCCGCCGGCCGCGCTCATGCGCTCCCTGGTGGACACCTGCGCCTGGCTGTGCCTGGTCTACCGGCTGGACCCGCAGGAGGCCATCGTCGGCCACCGCGACTACAACTCCACCAACTGCCCGGGGGACAAGCTCTACTCCATGCTCCCGGACCTGCGCAGGGACGTCGCCTCCCGGCTCCGGGAACAGCTCTCCCACCTGGGCCGGGTCACCGGGGTCGAGATCTCCTTGGAACAGCTGCCGACCTTCCCGGACACCCCGTCCTCGGAGCGGGTGGCCACCTTCTACCACGGTCCGGCGGTCGGCGAGCTCGACGTCTCCCTCTGACCCCGGCGCCCCGGGACTTCCGCCCCGCCGGAACTCCCGGGCAGGGCCGGGTCAGGGCCTGGACGCGCCGGTGACCAGCCAGGCCGTGCCCCGGGCCCGGTGCCCCAGGGCGACCGCACGGGCCAGGATCCAGATCCCGTAGGCGACCCACAGGGCCACGATCCCCCCGGTGGAAGACAGCCCGAGCGGCGGCACCACCAGGGCGAACGGCAGGAAGGCCAGCATCGTCCACAGGGAGGCCCAGGCCAGGTAGCGCTGGTCCCCGGCGCCCATCAGCACTCCGTCGAGCACCATGGTCACCCCGCTCAGCGGCTGCAGCAGGGCCACCACGACCAGGGACGCGGTGATGAGCACGCGCACCTGCGGGTCCGAGGTGAACGGGATCCACGCCCACGGCAGGACCAGCAGCACCAGCAGGGTGAAGGCCGTGCCCAGCATCACGCCCCACTCGACCATGCGGCGGGTGGCGTCCCGGGTCCCGCGGACGTCGCCCGCCCCCAGGTAGCGGCCGACGATCGCCTGCCCGGCGATCGCGATCGCGTCCATGGCGAACACCAGCAGCGCCCAGATGTTGTGCGAGACCTGGTGGGCGGCCACCGACGCGTCGCCGAGCCGGGCCGCCACCGCCACGGTCACCAGCGCCACCACGCGCATCGAGACGCTGCGCAGGAACAGCGCGAACCCGGCCGAGGCCGAGGCGCGCAGGCCCGCCGCCGACGGCGCGAGCGACACCCCCTCGCTCCGGGCGCGGCGCACCATCACCGCCACGTACCAGAACGCCCCGCCGCCCTGGGCGATCACCGTCGCCCACGCCGAACCGGCGATGCCCCAGTCCAGGACCAGCACGAACACCGCGCACAGCAGCGCGTTGCCCAGGAAGGACGCGACCGCGACGGCCAGCGGGGTGCGGGCGTCCTGGAGGCCGCGCAGCACACCGGTGCCCGCCATGACGATGAGCAGGAACGGCGTGCTCAGCAGGCTGACGCGCAGGTAGACCAGGGCGTAGGGGGCGACCTCGGGAGAGGCCCCCAGCAGGTCCACCATGGCGGGCCCGAGCGGCCAGCCGATCGCGATCGCCGCGGCGCCGAGCAGCACGGCGAGCCACAGGCCGTCGATCCCGTCCCGGATGCCCCCGGGCACGTCCCCCGCGCCGAACTTGCGGGCGACGGCCGCGGTGGTGCCGTAGGCGAGGAAGATGCAGACGGCCACCAGGGTGAGCAGCACCTGGCCGGCGATGCCCAGCCCGGCC
The DNA here is from genome assembly GCF_042797335.1 of Nocardiopsis sp. NPDC057823. NCBI lineage: Bacteria > Bacillati > Actinomycetota > Actinomycetes > Streptosporangiales > Nocardiopsidaceae > Nocardiopsis > Nocardiopsis sp. NPDC057823. The sequence goes on from NZ_JBHVLR010000005.1 coordinate 123,232, forward strand.
AGGGCCGAGGTGCCCAGGGTGCCGACGATCGCGGAGTCGGTCAGCAGGAACAGGGGTTCGCTGACGAGGGCGAAGAACGTGGGGATCGCCAGGGCGAAGATCTCGCGGTCGTGGCGGTGCCGGAACGGGGCGGCGGAGAGCGGTCTGGGCATGACCGGTCCACGCTATCGGACAGGCGTTCCCCTGGGAGGGTGAAGTTGTCCACAGGTCTCGGGATGCCTGTGGATAACTTGTGGAAATCGGCTCTGTGAGACATCTTGCACACCCCGTATCGAAGCGTGTTTTCGCAGGTCAACACTGGTGACAGGGGTCGTGCGCAAAGTTATCCACAGGTTATGTGTACAACGGGTCGGTGAAACCCCTGCGGACTCGGGCGAACGGGTGCTATCGAGCCTGTGGACGGCTCCGCCCGCGGCCTCCCCGGCGCGTTCCATGAGGCATCCTGGAAGGGTCGGTCCCGACCCGGGGCCGGTGGAGCACGGCCCAGGGGAGATTGTTCGTGAGCGTCGCTGAGCAGCCACCCGAAGAAGGCGGATACGAGCGCACGCCACCCCACGACATCCAGGCCGAGCAGGGCGTCCTGGGCGGCATGCTCATCTCCAAGGACGCCATCACCCAGGTCGTGGAGATCATCCGCTCCGCGGACTTCTACCGGCCGGCGCACCAGATCATCTACGACGCCATCGTCGACCTGTTCTCCCGCGGCGAGCCGGTCGACATCGTCTCCGTCAACGCCGAGCTGACCAAGCGCGGCGAGTCCGCCCGCGTCGGCGGCGCGCTCTACCTGACCACCCTCACCAACGCCATCCCCACCGCGGCGAACGCCGGCTACTACGCCAAGATCGTCTCCGACCGCGCCGTGCTGCGCCGCCTGGTCGAGGTCGGCACCCGCATCGCGCAGATCGGCTACGCGGGCGACGGCGAGGTCGACGACCTCGTCGACCACGCCCAGGCCGAGATCTACAAGGTCGCCGAGAAGCGCACCGGCGAGGACTACGTCCCCCTCGCCGACATCATGCCCGGCGCCCTGGACGAGATCGAGGCCATCTCCTCCCACGACGGCACCCTCACCGGCGTCCCCACCGGGTTCGCCGACTTCGACGCCCTCACCAACGGCCTCCATCCCGGCCAGATGATCATCATCGCCGCCCGCCCCGCCGTCGGGAAGGCCCTGGCCCTGGACACCCCGCTGCCCACCCCCCAGGGGTGGACGACCATGGGCGCGGTCCGGGTGGGAGACGAACTGCTGGCCGCGGACGGGACACCCACCCGTGTGGTGGCGGCGACCGAGGTGATGACCGGGCGCCCCTGCTACGAGGTGGTGTTCGACGACGGGACCACCGTTGTCGCCGACGCCGAGCACCAGTGGCTCACCCACACCCGGGCATCGCGCCGCGCCGCCCGAGAGGCCGCCCGCTCGGGGGGCGCCCCGCGGGCCCTTCCCGAGGTGCGGACCACCCGGGAGATCGCCCGCACCCTGCGGCTGTCCACCGCCGACGCCCGCCTCAACCACTCGGTCGCCAACGCCGGACCACTGGAGCTGCCCGAGCGGGAACTGCCGCTCCCGCCCTACTTCCTCGGCGTCTGGCTGGGTGACGGGGCCACCGACGCCGCCCGGATCACGACCGCCGATCCGGAGGTCCTCATCAACATCGAGGCCGAGGGGCTGGTGACCAAGCCGGCGGGCCGTCTCGCCTACAGCGTCCGCCTCCCCCAGGAGGACCCCGAGGCGCGGGCCTGCGTGGTGTGCGGACAGGAATTCGTCCCCGCCCTTCCGCACGTGCGCAGTTGCGGGCGGTCCTGTGGCGGAAGGGCGAGGTTCGTCTCCGACCCGGTCCCGGAGTCCCCCTGCCCGGACTGCGGGAGCCCCATGAGCGGGCGCCTGCGCTGCCGCGAGTGCACCCGGCACCGCGGGAGCGTCCAGGCGCTTTTGAGGACCCTGGGGGTGCTCGGGAACAAGCACATCCCCATGGAGTACCTGCGGGCCTCGGTGGAGCAGCGGCGGGCGCTCTTGGCCGGGCTGCTGGACTCCGACGGCACGGTCAACGCCAGCGGGTCGATCCAGTTCGCGGTGACCGACGAACGGCTGGCGAACGACTTCCGCGAGCTGGCGCACGGGCTCGGGTACCGCACCGGTATGTCGACACGACGGGTCAAGGGGCGCACCGAGGCCTCCTCCACCTGCTACACGGTCACCTTCGGGTCCGAACGCGAGGTCTTCCGCCTCTCGCGCAAGCAGGAGGCGCACCGCACCCGCGGGGCCGGGCGCGGCTACGCGCGGATCGGCTCCAGGTTCGTCACGCAGGTACGTCCCATCGACAGCGTTCCGGTCCGTTGCGTCCAGGTGGACCATCCCGACCACCTGTTCCTGGCCACGAAGGCCATGGTGCCCACGCACAACTCCACCCTGGCTCTGGATTTCGCGCGGGCGGCGTCGATCAAGCACGACATGACCGCGGTCTTCTTCAGCCTGGAGATGGGGCGCAACGAGATCGTCATGCGCCTGCTCTCGGCGGAGGCGCGGGTGCCGCTGCACACCATGCGGTCGGGCCTGATGACCGACGACGACTGGGCGCGCCTGGCCCGGCGGATGGGCGAGGTGGCCAACGCGCCCCTGTTCATCGACGACTCGCCCAACATGTCGATGATGGAGATCCGGGCCAAGTGCCGGCGGCTCAAGCAGCAGCACGACCTCAAGCTGGTCATCGTCGACTACCTCCAGCTGATGAGCTCGCCCGGCCGGGTGGAGAGCCGCCAGCAGGAGGTCTCGGAGATGTCCCGGTCGCTCAAGCTGCTGGCCAAGGAGCTGGAGGTGCCCGTGGTGGCGCTCTCCCAGCTCAACCGAGGCCCCGAACAGCGCACCGACAAACGCCCACAAGTATCGGACCTTCGCGAATCGGGCAGCATCGAGCAGGACGCGGACATGGTGATCCTGCTGTACCGCGAGGACGTGCACGACAAGGAGTCTCCGCGCGCGGGCGAGGCGGACATCATCGTCGCCAAGCACCGCAACGGCCCCACCGCGGACGTCACCGTGGCCTTCCAGGGCCACTACAGCCGCTTCGTCGACATGGCGCCCGGATAGGCCCGGGACGCCCGCGGCGGGGCCGCGTTCACAGGCGGACCAGCATCTTGCCGGTGTTGGCGCCCTCCAGGACCCCGCGCAGGGCCTCCGGGGCCTTCTCCAGGCCGTCCAGGACGGTCTCGCGGGTGCGCAGGGTGCCGTCGAGCAGCCACGGCACCGCCTTGGCGTGGAACTCGGGGAACCGGTGCAGGTGGTTGCTCACCAGCATGCCGCGCAGGGTGACCTCCCGGGTGGCGGCCCGGTACAGGTTCGGCCCCGGGGCGGGTTCGGCGTCGTTGTAGTCGCCGACCGCGCCGATCAGCGCCACCCGGCCCCCCTGGTTCATCACCGACAGGGCGGCCTCCAGGTGGTCGCCGCCGACCGAGTCCAGGTAGACGTCGACCCCGTCGGGTGCGGCCTCGGCCAGGCGTGCGGCCAGGTCGCCGCCCCGGCGGTCGAAGGCGGCGTCGTAGCCGAACTCCTCCAGCAGCAGCCGGGTCTTGTCCGGGCCGCCCGCGGAGCCGACGATCCGGGCCGCGCCCAGGTCGCGGGCGATCCGCGCGGCCACGCTCCCCACGGCCCCCGCGGCCGCCGAGACGTACACGGTGTCCCCCGGGCGGACCGGGGCGGTGTCGGTGAGCGCGAGGTGGGCGGTGAGGCCGGTGGTCCCCAGGGGGCCGAGGTAGGCGGAGGCCGGGATCCGGGTGGCGTCCAGGACCGTGACCCCGGCGGCGTCGAGCAGCGAGTGCTCCCGCCAGCCCAGGAAGTGGGAGACGGTCGAGCCCACCGGGACCCCCTCGGCCCGGGAGGCGACGACCTCGCCGACCGCGCTCCCCTCCAGGGGGCGGCCGATCTCGAAGGGCGGGATGTAGGAGGGCGCGTCGTTCATCCGGCCGCGCATGTAGGGGTCGACGGACATCCAGGTGTTGCGGACCAGGACCTGGCCCGGGGCGGGCTCGGGGAGGTCGGTCTCCACCAGGGCGAAGTGCTCGGGGCCCGGCTCGGCGGTCGGGCGGGCGGCCAGGTGGATCTCGCGGGTGCGGACGGTCATGGGGTGCCTCGTTCCGGTGGGCCGGGCCTGTCCCGGCGACACCTCCGAACCTAGGGACGGGCGGCCCCGGTCCCCAGGTCCACACGCGCCGCGTACCGGTCCTGGCGCGCCAGCGCGCGGCGCTCCTGTGCCGGGGTGTGCCCCGACCAGCGGTGGAACGCCTTGCGCAGGGCGCGGTCGTCGGAGAAGCCCAGGCGGGCGGCGACGGCCTCGGCGGTCAGTCCCGAGGACAGCAGCCGCCGGGCCCGCGCGTGGCGGGCGCGGTCGACCTCCGCGCGCCAGGTGGTCCCGTGTTCGCCGAGCCGGCGCTGGAGGGTGCGCGGGCTCGATGCCAGTCGGCCGGCGACGGCGCCCAGGGCGGGCGCCCCGTGGTCGAGTTCGGCGTCCAGGGCGGTGCGGAAGAGGTCCAGCCAGCCCGGGAGGGGGTGGGCGGCGGACAGCAGCATCCCGGCGTGGCCGCGCAGGAGCTCGGCCAGGCGCGGGTCGCCGGAGGGCAGGGGCGCGTGGGCGTCCTCGGCCCGGAACACGAGCTCGTTCACCCCGGCGTCGAACTCCAGGGCGGCGGTGCCGAAGGCGCGGGCGAGGGCGGAGCGGTCGGCGGGGGCCGGGTGGGAGAAGGCCACCCGCCGGGGGGTGAGGTCGGTGCGGGTGGCCTCGCAGGCCCGGCGCAGGTAGTAGGCGAGGACGTACTCGTGGACGGCGGCGGTGGTGCGGGGGTCCCCCTCGCCGGTGTGGTAGCGCACCGAGAGGTCGTCGCCCCGGGTGTGCACGGCGAGCTCCTTCTCGGAGGCGGTGACGACCTGGTGGTAGGGGGCGCTGTGGGTGAGGGCGTCGGTGAGGGTGGTGCCGTTGACGATCAGGTAGTCCCAGGCGGGGAGGGCGCCCAGGGCCGCGGTGTCGGCGACGTGGGTTCCGGCCCGGCCGGGCGGGAGGGCGTGGGCGAGGTGCTCCCACAGGCGGATCAGGGAGGGCAGGGGGGCGCGGGCGGCCTCGTCGGCGGTGGCGGCGGGCCCGGTCTCGGCGCGGACGAGGTGCTCGGGGACGCCCGCGGTGCGCGCGGCCTCGCCGAGCAGGAGGAGCAGGGGGATGGAAACGGTCCCGTCGAGCATGGGGCCAGCTTATGCTTGGGGTGTCCGGGCTTTTCGGACACCGTGTCGGGGGTGTGCCGGTGTCCGACACACCCCCCTGTTTCGGTCAGTGGATTTAGCCATTTATGGTCAAGCCAATTTGTCGACAAAGCGACTTCGCCGATCACGGGGTGTCAGCGGTGATCATCCCCTCCCGCATCTCCAGTCTCCGCCCCCGGAACCCCGCGCGCATGGTGCGGTCGTGGGTGACGATCACCAGGGCACCGGTGTAGCGCTCCAGCGCCGCCTCCAGTTCCTCCACGAGACCGGGGGAGAGGTGGTTGGTCGGCTCGTCCAGGAGCAGCAGGTCGTAGACCCCCGAGGTCAATCCGGCCACTTCGATCCGGCGGCGCTGGCCGACCGAAAGTGACTCCACGGGCTGGTCCATCTCCCGCGCCCGGAACAGCCCCAGCGAGGCCAGCTCGTCCCGGTACTCCTCGGCCGGCCCCGGCCGCCCGGCCGCGTAGGCCTGGAGCACGGTCCGGCCCGGGACGACCGCCCCGTCCTCCTGGCGGAGGTGGCCGACCCGCCCGTGCCGCAGCACCTCGCCGGCGTCGGGCGCCAGCTCCCCGGCGATGACCCGCAGCAGCGTGCTCTTGCCCGCCCCGTTGGGACCGGTGACCATGATCCGCTCGCCCGGGGCGACGGTCAGCGCCGGAACGTCGAGCCGGTGCCCCACGCGCACCCCCGCCAGCTCCACCGGCGGCACGGGGCCGCCGTCGGCGGCGGTGAACGACGCGGTCATCTCCAGGGGGACCGGCGGCGGCGCGACAGGGTTATCGACCAGCCGCTCCGCCCGCTCCTTGGCCTGCCGGATCCGGCTCATCGCGCCGTGGGCGCGCGAGCGCATCCGGAAGTTCCCGTGCCCGAAGGCCGCCTTGTCCACCATGCGCGGGATGGCCTGGAGCGCGGCGACGTTGTTCTCGGCCAGCCGACGCTGCCGGGCCAGCTCCTCCTTCCACTCCTCGTACTCGCGGATCCACCGGGCCCGGGCCGCGGCACGGGCGCGCAGGAACCCGTCGTATCCGTTGCCGTACCGGTAGACCCGGTGCAGCTCGTGGTCCACCTCCAGGACGGTGTCGGTGATCCGGGCCAGGAAGGCCCGGTCGTGGGTGACGGCGACGACGGTGCCCCGGTGGGTGCGCAGCCGCTGCTCCAGCCAGGCGGCCGCGCTGTCGTCGAGGTCGTTGGTGGGCTCGTCGAGCAGCAGCAGTTCGGGGTCGGCGGCCAGCACCGCGGCCAGGGCCAGCCGCGAGCGCTCCCCGCCGGAGAGCGTGCGCAGCGGGCGGTCGCGGTCCAGGCCGGGCAGGCCCAGGCCGTGCAGCCCGGCGTCGACCCGGGCGTCGGCCTCGTAGCCGCCCCGCGCCTCGAACTCGGACAGCAGGTCGCCGTAGGCGGCCAGCTCCGCGGGCCCGGCGGTGCCGAGCGACGCCTCGGACCGGTGCAGGCGGGCCTCCATCTCCCGCAGGTCGGCCAGGGCGTGGTCGACCGCGTCGCCGACGGTGCCGGTCATGACGCCGACCCGTTCCAGGGTCTGGGGCAGGTATCCGACGCCTCCGGGGGCGGCGACGAGGACCTCGCCGTTGTCGGGCGCCTCCTCCCCGGCCAGCAGCCGGAGCAGGGTGCTCTTGCCGGATCCGTTGTCACCGATGACGCCGACCCGTTCGCCGGGGGCGATGGTCAGGTCCACTCCGTCCAGGACGGTGTGGTCGCCGTAGTGCTTGGCGACCCCGGTGAGGGTGATCTGGGAGCGGATGCGTGTCGCGGCGCGCATGTGCGTTCCTCCTCGGGTGGTCTCGGCGGCGGACAGGGCGGGGTGTGGCGGGGCGGTGCGCAAGGATGCGTCTCCTCGGGTGGTCTCGGTGTCGGGGAGTGCGGGGCGGGACGGTGCGGTGCGCATGTGCGCGCCTCCTCGTGCGGTCTCGGCGGCGGGGGCTGCGGGTCGGACTCGTGGGGTGCGCAGGGGTGTGCCTCTCTGCTGCGGTGGGGCCGGTGGAGCGGGCCGCGGGCCGTCGGAGGGCGTTCCGCCGTGCGGGCACCCGGAGGGCGGACGCGCGCGGGGCGCGGGCTCGGGGTGCGGGAACGACGAGGAGGCCGTACCGGATCGACCGCGGGGCGGTGGCGCCGGTGGAGCCGCGCGGGCCCGCCGGGGTGCGGCGGGTGCGCGTCGTGCTCTGACACGGGCGTCGGACGCGGGATCACAGGAAGGATTACAGCCTCATGTACAAGACGGTACGTCTCGTTTCGTTGAGAGTCAAGGCGGAACCTTGTGAGACGCGAATCACTCTCAGTGGGCGTCTTTGGGGATGTCTGAAACAGCGATATTGCTTCAAGCCGATAAGTCGACAAGGCGAGGGGCCGCCGGGGCCGGCCCGGCCCCGGGAACGGCGAAGGGCCGCCCCGCTGTGCGGGACGGCCCTTCGGACTCGCTCTCTCGCGTCCGGTGCGAACACCGGTCGCCCCCTGTCCGGCGCTGCCGGAAGGGGGCGGGCGTCGTTGATGCCCTGCTACAGCCAGCGGGCCTCGGGACGGGTGCGGCCGGTCTCGTCGGCGACCAGCACCCAGTGCATGATCGGGTGCCCGGAGCTGATGGCGTCGGCGTCCTCGCGCGGCCGGGGAACGCTCACGGCGTCCGGCGCGAGGCCGGACATGCGGAGGGTCTCTTCGGCGGAACGCGTGCGTCGACGGGCGTCGACGGAGCGAGTCGGGTGCGGTGCACGGTCTGTCCTGCGCGCCATGGTGCCCTCCTCGTTTCCGTATCAGATGACCCTAGTTAACCCTATGTTCACCTTTGGGTCAATTCATTTTCCGTAGGGGCTCCGTCACAGGGGATTCTCCCGCCGTCATCGTGTATCGAAACGCCTGGTGGCGGGCGTTCTTCGCGAAGGGGCCCGAGGGGGCGCGGGAGGGCTGCGCGCCAAGGTGAACGAAAGGTGAACGAGAGGGGAACCGGGCAACCCCGCGGGGGTCCCGCGGGGCGGGGCCGGAGCGGCCGGGGACGCGGGGGAAAAGCAAGAAGCACCCGTCCTGTGGACGGGTGCCCTGTCGGACTGCGCGCCGGGCTACTCCTTGAAGATGAGCCCCACGACCTCCAGGTACAGCTGCTCCGGGTACGGGATGAAGTCGATCCTGCTCAGGGCCTGGTCCTGACCGGCGGACTCCATCACGAAGGTCCCGTATCCGAGGAACCGGCCCAGCAGGCTGCGCTCGAACCTCATGTCGGTGACCTTGCCCAGCGGCATCATGTTGACCTGCCGGGTGATCAGCCCCGTCGTCAGCAGCAGGCGCGCGGAGGTGATGACGAAGTAGTCGACCGACCACTCCGCGACCTGCCACACGAACCACACCAACACCAGCAGCCACAGCCACCAGATGATGGCCAGGGCGGCCGGGGTGTCCGCGATCTGCGTGTTGCTGAGGATCCCGGCCACGATCAGAGCACCCAGGACCGCGCCCACCGGTCCGATCAGGACCGCGGGATGCCTCCGGATGGTGACCACGTCCTGCTCGTGCGGGAGCAGGTAGCGGTTGACCGACGCCGGGGCGCTGTTACTCGACGCTACGAGGCGCATGGCACCCGACCATCCCCACTACGGCAGCAGTGCGTTGACGAAGCGCGACATCGACTCGGCGCCGCCCATCAGTCCCCCGAGTGCGCTCTGGATCACGCCCGCCGCGCTTTCGGGCTGCGTGAGCAGATAAAACGCCACGAAAAAGATGAGAGCGTAGCCGCCCCATTTCTTCAACTTCGCCACGACCGACTCCCCTTGGAATCCACCTGACCCACCGACCCAGCAGCGATTGTCGCATTGGGGGTCCTGCCCGTAAAGCCTGGGGCGCACCCTCGGCGTGGCGGTATGTCGGACCTTCCTTGCTTGCGGGCTGTGTCCGGTTCCGGTGCGGTTGTGCACCAGGTGACACGGGGGCCGAAAATCGGCCGCCTACCGGTGCAGGTCAGGAGGTTTGGGTTGGCATTTCTGGCGAAGCCGGACGGGATGGTCAGGTCCGAAACCCCGCGTGAGTGTCGGCCGGCCCGAAAACCGGTCTCCGTGCAGCGCGGATTTCTCCGAAGGAGGGGAGGGGCGTCAGCGCTGTTCCGCGAACGCCAGGGCGAGCACCTGGAGGTGCTGCCGGGCGATCCGCTCGACGAGGTCCGGAGTGGCGCTGCCGGTGACCTCTTCGGCCCCGTGCCGGGCCGCGTCCACGCACCGGGTCACGGTGGACTCGTGGTGCACGCCGGAGAACTCCGACGAGAGGAGGTCCACCACGGAGGCGAAGCGCTGGTCGGTGGTCGTGGGGGCGGAGGTGGTCTCGGGCATCTCTCTCCTTGAGGGCTCGGGAGACGGATGGCTCAGCGTGCGCGCACGGGGGCGTTGCGTAGTCGCCCGGGGGTCACCTGAAGGCCGCGCCCGAGGGGGCGAGGCGTTCGGTTTCGGGTGGACTACGTCCTGGGGTGGTTTCGGGCCGTGGGGGTTCCTGGTTACGGGCGACCAAGAACCATGATCACTGCTGTCGGTTACGTTCCCGTCTCAAAATGAATTCGGATAATGCGGTTCGGTGTGTCGCCCTTGGGTGCGGCCCGCCCTGCGGCCTCACGGCCTGGGGCGATGGCGGGTCGTAGCAGCACTGTGCCCCGTTTTCGGCCATTCATTCATCCGGATCTGAAAACAGCCGAAAAAGCGCCCGACCGGAGGACCGGACGGGCGCTCGGGGCGGGGGAGTCAGGCGCAGCCGTACAGCCGGTCGCCCGCGTCGCCCAGCCCCGGAAGGATGAAGCCGTTCTCGTTGAGCCGCTCGTCCACCGCCGCCGTCACCACGCGCAGCGTCGCGCCGTGGTCCGCCGCCAGGGTTTCGGTCAGCTTCCGCTCCACCGCGACCAGGCCCTCGGGTGCGGCCAGCAGGCAGATCGCCGTGATGTGGTCGGCGCCCCGGTCCACCAGCAGCTTGAGCGCGGCGGCCAGGGTGCCGCCGGTGGCCAGCATCGGGTCGAGCACATAGCACTGGCGGCCCGACAGGTCCTGCGGCAGCCGGTCGGCGTACGTCGCGGGCTGCAGGGTCTCCTCGTCGCGGGCCATCCCCAGGAACCCGACCTCGGCGGTGGGCAGCAGGCGCGTCATCCCGTCGAGCATGCCCAGCCCGGCGCGCAGGATCGGCACCACCAGCGGGGTGGGCCGGCTCAGCTGCGCCCCCGTGGTCTCCACCAGGGGCGTCTCGATGGTGACCTCCGTCACGCGGACGTCCCGGGTCGCCTCGTAGGCGAGCAGGGTCACCAGCTCGTCGGTCAGGCGCCGGAAGGTCGGGGAGTCGGTCCGCACATCGCGCAGGGTGGTCAGTTTGTGCGCGACCAAGGGGTGGTCGACGACCAGGGTTTCCAAGGTGGTCTCCGGGTGAGCTGGGATGACGGGACGGTGGCCGGGGAGCTGAGCCAGGCAGAGTCTAACCGTGCGCACCCACCCGGAAGGGTGCGCGAACAGGCCCGCCGGGCCCCCGCGGAAGCCCCCGATGGGACCGCGCCCCCCGAAGTCGTGAGAGCGTTGTCGGACTGAAGCGGACAAGGGCCACAGCGGGCGCGGAGTGATCGTTACCATGTCACTCGCACGGGCGATCCGGGGTTCCTTCGTCCGGACTGATGGCACCGGCCGGGTTGGGGTGACGATGACAGTGCTCGATCATGATGACGACTCGGGCGACTTCGCGGCCGTGGCGTTCCGGGAGGAGGAGTACTGGGAGGTCGACCTCCTGCCGGTCGCCCTGGTGCACGACCTCAAGGGACTGATCCACGCCCTGCGCCAGCAACCCAGTATCAGCGGGACCATCGGTCTGGTCTCGGTGGGCGACGACTTCTTCATCCTCGTGCGCGTGTACGGCGGGGAGGTGTCCCTGTTCCTGTCCGACGTGACCGCGTCCGTCGACTGGCAGGTGGCGCGGGACGTCCTCGACCACCTGGACATCGACCAGCCCGACGACGATGATCTCGATCAGGTCCTGCCCGCGGGGGACCTGTCGATCGTCGCGGACCTGGGTCTGGACGAGATGGAGCTGGGCGCGCTGGCCGGCGATCTCGACCTGTACCCGGACGAGGTGCTGGCCAGCATCTCCGAACGCCTCGGATTCGCGCAGGCCTTCCAGCGTGTCCTCGACGCGATGGGGTAAGGGACCCCACGAAGTACAGCCCGGAGAGCTAGGAGAGCACGCGGTGTCGACCTTCGCAGCCGTCTTCGCACCCGACGGCGGGACATGGCGGGGAACCGAGCTCGAACTCGGCGAGGTGGACGTCGTCGACGACGTCACCGAACTGACGCTCGACTTCGCCGCGGACACGGGTGCCCCGTCCGCCGTCCTCCTCGTGGAGGTCGACGACGAGTGGTTCGCCATCGTGCGCGCGTACGAGGACGGGGAGCCCCGGGTGTACCTGTCCGACGCCCGTGCCGTGGAGGAGTACCCGCTGGCCGAGGTGCTGGCCGAGGCCGGCACGCTGGTGGGCGCGGGCGCCCCCGACACCTCCCGGGGCGCGGCCCCGGGGGGCGACGCCGGGCTGCTGGAGGACTTCGGGGTCCCGGCCGACGAGCTGCGCTCGCTGTCCGTCGGCAGCGGCGTCCTGCCCAGCGACGTCCTGGCGGTCGTGGCCGACCGCGCCGGGTTCGGCGAACTCCTGGACGGCATGCGCCTGTGAACACGGCCCTGGACGCCGCGCTGCGCGCGGCCCTGGCCGAGGCCGAACTGGCCCTGGCCACGGGGGACGTCCCGGTGGGCGCGGTGGTGCTCGACCCCGACGGCGAGGTGATCGGCCGCGGGCACAACGAGCGCGAGGCCACCGGGGACCCGACCGGGCACGCCGAGATCCTGGCCCTGCGCGCCGCCGCCCGGCACCGCGGCGAGTGGCGGCTGTCCGGCTGCACGCTGGCGGTCACCCTGGAACCCTGCGTCATGTGCGCGGGCGCCACGGTGCTGTCCCGGGTGGACCGGCTGGTGTACGGCGCCCGCGACCCCAAGGCGGGCGCCGCGGGATCGCTGTGGGACCTGGTCCGCGACCCGCGCCTGAACCACCGGCCCGAGGTGATCCCGTCCGACCTGGTGGGCGAGGACGTCGCCGCCGCCTGCTCCGACCTGCTCACCCGGTTCTTCGCGCGGCGCCGGGGGTAACCGGTTTTCCGCACCCTCTCCGATCCGGTAGAGTTACCTGCGGTGGAGTCGCCTAGTGGCCGATGGCGCCCGCCTCGAAAGCGGGTAAGGGGCAACCCTTCGAGGGTTCAAATCCCTCCTCCACCGCCACCAGCCGCCCCCGGCACCGCCGGGGGCGGTTCTTTTGTGCCCGGACCGCGTGCCCGGTGCGGGAGCCGGGCCGGGGGCGCGGCCGGGGGTCGACAGGGCGGTATGGCGGTGAAGGGGCATGTCGGGATGTCGACGTGTCGACGGGTCCGCAGGGGGATCCGTCGACAGGACCGCTCGTCGACACGTCGACACCCCTACTCCGGGGCGGGGCCCGTGCTGCCGCGGGCGGTGAAGCGGGCGGCGGGCGACCAGCGTTCGGGGACGGGCAGGCCCCGGGCCGCCTCCAGGGCGGCCTCGGCGACCAGGGTTCCGTACCGGTGCACGTCGACGGTCATCGCGCTCAGCTCGGGGGAGACCAGGCGGCAGCGGGTGGAGTCGTCCCAGGCGACCAGGCTCAGCCGGGAGGGGACGTCCACGCCCAGAGAGCGGGCCGCTTCCAGGCCGCCGACCGCCATCACGTCGTTGTCGTACAGGATCGCGGTGGGCGGCCGCTCGGCCGACAGCAGCTCCGCGGTGAGCCGCGCGCCCGCCTCGTGCGAGTAGTCGCCCTCGGCGGTCACCGGCGCGGGCAGGCCCGCTTCGGCGCAGACCGCGGTGAGGGCGTCCGTGCGGGCGCGGGTGTGCAGCAGCCGTGCCGGGCCGCCGACCCGGGCGATGCGGCGGTGCCCGAGCCCGTGCAGCCGCTCCACCGCCTCCCGTACGGGGGAGGCGTGGTCGGAGAGGACCCCGGGCAGGCCCGCGCCCTCGGGCGCGCCGGCCACCACGAACGGCAGCCCCAGCCCGCGCAGCAGTTCCGGGCGCGGGTCGTCGACCGTGGGGTTGACCACCGCGACGGCGTCCACCACCCCCCGCTCGGCCCAGCGGCGGTGGGCGGCGGCCTCCTCCTCGGCGGTGGACACCAGGTGCAGCATCACCCACATGTCGTGGGCGGCCAGCCGCTCCTCGATGCCGCCGATGAACTCCATGAAGAACGGCTCGGCGCTCAGCAGACGGCGCGGCCGGGCCAGGACCAGCCCGACCGCGCCTGCGCGCTCCGGCGCGCTCATCGCTTCCCGCGGGGGTGCAGGGAGGCCGCGCTGCGCAGCACCGGCTCCCGGGTGAACTCCGCCGGGTCGACCTCGGCCGCGGTGCGCACCAGGAAGGTATGCGACTCGCCCGGCAGCAGGTCGACGAGCATGTCGTCCACCTCGGCGTCGGGGGCGACCCGGTCGGCGAGCACGGACACGCCGCGGGCCAGCGACGCGGCGCTCACCCGGACCCGGTACCCGCCGGGGGCGGGCTCGGCCTCGGCGGTGAGGGCGTCGGGGTCGTAGGCCAGGTGGACGTCCTCGCGGAAGGGGTGCACCAGGCGGGTGTCGCCGGCGGTGGCCACCAGCACCTCCCGGGTGTCGTCGGCGGTCGCCAGCAGCGACCGGGGCGGTTCGTACTCGGCCGTGGACCGCGGCGGCACGGCCAGCGCGGTCTCGGTGCCGTCCAGTATCCCGCCCCCGAAGTGCCGGCGCTCCACCCGCAGCAGCGCCTCCCACGGCTCGTCGGTGTCGTTGACGGCGATGAGGACGAGCCGCCCGTCGCGGGGCTGGAGGGTGAGCAGGCGCGGGGCGTGGGCGGCGCGCAGCGCGTACCAGAGGGGCTTGCGCCTCCCCTGCCCGTCCACGGCCGCCCACGAGGTGACCGGCCAGCAGTCGTTGAGCTGCCAGACCAGGGACCCGGCGGTCCGCGGCCACCAGGACCGGTAGTGCTCCACCCCGAGCGCCACGGCGCGGGCCTGGTTGAGCTGGGTGGCCCAGTGCCAGTCGGCGAAGGTGGTGGGCGTGGGCAGGTGCAGGGTCAGGCCGCGGGCGAGCTTGCCGTTGCCGTCCTCGGCCTTCTGGTGGAGGAGGAAGACGGGGGACTCGGGCGTGAGCGGCTCGTCGTGGATCCACTCGGTGAGGGTGGACCAGGTGGGCGGCCCCTGGAACCCGAACTCGGAGCAGAACCGGGGCACGATGTCCCGGTAGGCGCGGTGGTCGGTGCGGTTCCACACGTCCCACTCGTGGCGGGTGCCGTGCGCCTCGGCGTTGGGGTGGGACTCCTCGGGGGTGAGGCCGGGGGAGTAGGGGCTGCCGTCGGAGTAGAACCGGGTGGGGTCGAGTTCGGCGACGATGCGGGGGAACAGCTCGGTGTAGTACCGGTGGCCCCAGGTGAGGTCGCCCAACTGCTCCTTCCAGCCCCAGTCCTCGTGGCCCCACAGGTTCTCGTTGCCGCCGTTCCACAGGGCGAGGGAGGGGTGGGAGGCCAGGCGGGCGACGTTCTCCCGGGCCTCGGCCTCGAACTCGCCCCACAGCGGTTCCTCTTCGGGGTAGGCCGCGCAGGCCAGCAGGAAGTCCTGCCAGACGAGGACGCCGCGCTCGTCGCAGACGTCGTAGAAGTCCTCGGTCTCGTAGATGCCGCCGCCCCAGACGCGCAGCATGTTCATGTGCGCGTCGACGGCCTGGCCGACGCGCTGTTCGAGCCGCTCGCGGGTGATCCGGGTGAGGAAGTGGTCGTCGGGGATCCAGTTGGCGCCCTTGGCGAAGATCGGGCGGCCGTTGACGGTCACGGTGAAGGGGGTGCCGTGGGCGTCGGGCTCGGTGTCCACGGTGACGGTGCGGAAGCCGATGCGGCGGTGCGCGGTGTCCGGCTCCGCCCCGTCCCGGCCCAGCGTGACGTCGAGGTCGTACAGCGGCTGGTCGCCGTAGCCGACGGGCCACCACAGGTCGGCGTCCGGCACCTCGACGGTGACGGTCCCCGACGCCGCGTCGGCGGCCAGGGCGGCGGTGGCGGTGCGCCCCGCGACCGTGGCGGTGAGGACGAGGGGGGTGTCCTCCCCGGCGCGTTCGATGTCGGCGTGGACCTCGACCCGGCCGGTGCCGTCGGGGTCGACGGTCACCAGGGGGCGGACGCCGGCCAGGCGGGCGGTGGTCCAGCGCTCCAGGCGGACCGGCTTCCAGATGCCCGCGGTCTGGAGGTCGGGCCCCCAGTCCCAGCCGAAGGAGCAGGCCATCTTGCGGACCATGTTGTAGGGGTGCGCGTTGACGTGGGGGCGGGCGCCCAGGCGTTCGCGCTGCTCCTCGGCGTAGGCCAGCGCGGAGCGCAGGTCGACGGTCAGCTCGTTGGACCCGGCGCGCAGGGCGGCGCGGGCGTCGAAGCGGTGGGAGCGGTGCATGTTGGCGGAGGTGCCGAGCACGTGCCCGTTGAGGGTGACGGTGGCGATGGTGTCCAGGCCGTCGAAGACGAGGTCGACGCGCTCACCGTCGGCGGGGGCGTCGGCGTCGAAGGTGAGGGTGTAGCGCCAGTCGGTGCGGTGCGCCCAGGCGAGCTCCGCCTCGGCCGCGTCCAGGTAGGGGTCGGGGATGAGGCCGGCGGCCAGCAGGTCGAGGTGGGTGCTCCCGGGCACCGCCGCGGGGATCTCCCGGCCGGCGATGTTCTCGGGGACGGGGCCGGCGGTGGCGGTCAGGCGCCATCCGTCGTGGAGGGTGTGGCTGGGCATCGTGCTCCTCGGATGCGGGCTGTGGTGCGAGGATTCTTTCTTCAATGAACTAAGTAAGTCAAGGGAGGGGTGGCGGCTACCCTGGGGCGCACCGAACACGCGGTACAGCCGGAGGTTCCCTTGGGACGGGCCATTCCCCACACGTCGAGCCGGGCCACGGTCCTCGACGTCATCCGGGCGGCCGGGACCATCAGCCGGTCCGGGCTGGCGGGCGCCACCGGGCTGACCCCGGCCACGGTCTCCACCGTTGTGCGCGGGCTGCTCGCCGACGGCCTGGTGACCGAGGTCGGCCGGGCCGAGTCCACCGGCGGCAAGCCCCGGGTGCTGCTGCGCCTGGCCCCCGCCTCCCGGTTCGCCGTCGGCGTGCACCTGGACGCGGGCGGCACCACCTACGCGCTCACCGACCTGACCGGCGCCGTCGTCTCCCGGATGTCCCACCCCGGGCCCCGGGACGCCGACCCCGGGGGAGAGCCCGAGAGCACGGCCCGCCGGGTGGACGCCCTGGTCGAGGGGGCCGGAGTGGACCGCGCGCGGCTGCTGGGCATCGGCCTGGTGTCCGCCTCCGGCGGCGCGGACGGGGGCCGGGAGCTGGAGCGGGCCTCCGGCCTGCCGGTGGTCACCGGCGACGACGCGACCGCGGCCGCCCTGGGCGAGTACTGGTCGGGCTCGGCCGGGCGCTCCTCGGTCCTGGTGGCGGTGCACACCGGTGCGTCCCTGGGGGCGGGGGTGCTGGTCGACGGCGTCCCCTACCGCGGCGCGCACGGCCGCGCGGGCGGGCTGGGGCACGTGTGCGTGGACATCGGGGGGCCGCCCTGCGCCTGCGGGGCCCGGGGCTGCCTGGAGGCGGTGGCGGGCCCCGCCGCCGTGGTCGCGGCCGCCCGTGACGCGGGGGTCGCCGGGGTACCCGGAGCGGACGGCGCCGCGGCCTCGGTGACCGCGGGGTTCGCGGCGGTGGTCCGGGCCTCCCGGGGCGGGGACGCGGCGGCGCGGGCCCTGCTGGAGCGGTCCGCCCGGTACACGGCGGTGGCGGTGCGCACCCTCGTCGGCGTGCTGGACCCGGACCTGGTGGTGCTCACCGGAACGGGGCAGGCGGTCGCGGGCGCGACCTACCTCCCGGCGGTGCGGCGGGAGCTGGAGGGCGCGTTCGCGGGCCGGCCGGGGGACCCGGTGCGGGTGCGGCTGTCGGAGTTCGCCGACACCGCCCCGGCGATCGGCGCGGCGGCGATGGTGCTCGGCTCGGCGCTGACCCCGCTGCGCACACCCGGGCTGCGGCTGCCCGAGGACCTGTCGGAGTCAGGCCCCGTTCCGGTCGGCTGAGGCCGCGGCGGCCGCGGGTGCGGTCGCGGAGAGCTCCTCCACGGCGCGGCTGAGCCAGGAGACCCAGCCGGTCTCCATGTCGATACCGCCGCGCAGCACCAGCAGCTGGATGCGCTCCTGTTCGGTGCGCGGGCCGTTCGGGTAGTCCCGGCGCTCGAACCGCCGGTACTCCTCCAGCCGGGCGCGGTGCAGGTCGCGGTGGCGGACCAGCTCGGGGAGCAGGTCGCCCACGCCCACCACCCCGGCGGCGCGCAGGCGCAGCGGCAGCGGGTCCCGGGACACCTTGGGGTCCTCCCGGCGGTCCACCCAGGCGCGCAGTTCCTCGCGGCCCTCGGGCAGGACCTCGTACTCCTTCTTCTGCCCCCGCGTGGGGACCGGCGAGGGCAGCGCGCGGATCAGCCCGGCCTGTTCGAGTTTGCCCAGCTCCCGGTAGATCTGCTGGTGGGTCGCCGACCAGAAGTACCCGATCGACCTGTCGAACCGCCGGGTCAGCTCGGACCCGGAGGAGGGCTTCTCCAGCAGGGCGGTCAGGATGGCGTGGGGCAGGGACATGTGCGCATTCTAGGTTCGGCCGGCGGGCGCGCTTCCGCGCCCGCCGTACGGGGCGGTCAGAGCGCCGCGGCCAGGCGTGTGCCCTGGTCGATGGCGCGCTTGGCGTCGAGTTCGGCGGCCACGTCGGCGCCGCCGATGAGGTGCGGGGTCACCCCGCGCCCGGCCAGCGCGTCGGCCAGGTCGCGGCGCGGGTCCTGGCCGGCGCACACCACGACGGTGTCCACCTCCAGCAGCCGGGGCTCGCCGCCGACCACGATGTGCAGGCCCTCGTCGTCGATCCGGGTGTACTCGACCCCGGCGAGCATCTCCACGCCACGGTGGCGCATCTCCAGGCGGTGGATCCACCCGGTGGTCTTGCCGAGCCCCGCGCCGACCTTGCTGGTCTTTCGCTGGAGCAGGTGGACGCGGCGCGGCGGGGCGGGGCGCTCGGGGGCGCGCAGGCCGCCGGGGGTGGTGTGGCCGGTGTCCACGCCCCACTGGCGGAAGAACTCGTCCGGGTCCAGGGAGGCACGCCCGCCGCCGTCCGTGAGGAACTCGGCGACGTCGAACCCGATGCCGCCCGCGCCGATGACGGCGACGCGCTCGCCCACCGGGGCGTTCTCGCGCAGCACGTCGACGTAGCCGACCACCTTGGGGTGGTCGATCCCGGGGATCTCCGGGGTGCGCGGGCTGACGCCGGTCGCCAGCACGACCTCGTCGTACCCGGCCAGGTCGTCGGCGCCCACCTCGGTCTTGAGGCGCACGTCCACACCGTGCTTGTCGAGCTGGACCCGGAAGTAGCGCAGGGTCTCGTCGAACTCCTCCTTGCCGGGCACCCGGCGGGCCATGTTCAGCTGCCCGCCGATCTCGTCGGCGGCGTCGAACAGGGTGACCTCGTGGCCGCGTTCGGCGGCCGACACCGAGAACGCCAGCCCGGCGGGGCCCGCGCCGACGACGGCGACCCGCTTGCGCAGGCGGGTGGGGGAGAGCACCAGCTCGGTCTCGTTGCAGGCGCGCGGGTTGACCAGGCAGGAGGTGATCTTGAGGCTGAAGGTGTGGTCCAGGCAGGCCTGGTTGCAGCCGATGCAGGTGTTGATCTCCTCGGAGCGCCCGGCGGCGGCCTTGGCCACGAACTCGGGGTCGGCGAGGAAGGGGCGGGCCATGGCGACCATGTCGGCCCGGCCGCTCGCGATGATCTCCTCGGCCACCTCGGGGGTGTTGATGCGGTTGACCGCCACCAGGGGGACGGACACCTCGCCCATGAGCTTCTCGGTGACCCAGCCGTAGGCGCCGCGCGGCACGGAGGTGGCGATGGTGGGGATGCGCGCCTCGTGCCAGCCGATGCCGGTGTTGATGATGGTGGCCCCGGCCGCCTCGACGGCCTTGGCGAGCCGGACGACCTCGTCGAACGTGGAGCCGTCGGGCACCAGGTCCAGCATGGACAGGCGGTAGACGATGATGAAGTCGGTGCCGACGCGCTCGCGGACCCGGCGCACGATCTCGACGGGGAAGCGCATGCGGTTCTCGTAGGAGCCGCCCCACTCGTCGTCGCGCCTGTTGGTGGCCGCGACGATGAACTGGTTGATGAGGTAGCCCTCGGAGCCCATGATCTCGACGCCGTCGTACCCGGCCTCGCGGGCCAGGGCGGCGGCGTTCGCGAAGTCCTCGATGGTCTGCTCGACCTCGTCTGCGGTGAGCTCGTGCGGGGTGAAGGGGTTGATGGGGGCCTGGATCGCGCTGGGGGCGACGAGGTCCGCGTTGAACGAGTAGCGCCCGGTGTGCAGGATCTGCATGGCGATGCGGCCGCCCTCGCGGTGCACGGCCCCGGTGATGATCCGGTGCTGCTCGACCTCGTCGCCATCGGTGAGCTTGGCGGCGCCCTTGAAGGTGGCTCCGCGGTCGTTGGGACCGATGCCGCCGGTGATGATGAGGCCGACCCCGCCGCGGGCGCGCTCGGCGTAGAAGGCGGCCATCCGCTCGAAGCCGCCGGGGTGCTCCTCCAGCCCCAGGTGCATCGAGCCCATGATGACCCGGTTGGGCAGGGTGGTGAAGCCCAGGTCCAGGGGGGCCAGCAGGTGGGGGTACTCGGTCATCGTGTCTCCTCCGCGCGGGGTGCCTCGCGGACCGTTGTCCGGGCGGCCCGCACCCTCATTATGCAACAAGTTGCAAAATGGGTCGCGGGCCGCCCCCGGAGGCGGGGGCGGCCCGGGTCAGGCGGCCTCGACGAGGGTCGGCACCGGGCGCTTGGCGGTGCGGCCGTCACCGGAGGAGCGCCCGCGCAGCCGCCGCATCACCCACGGACCCAGGAAGGTGCCCAGCCAGCGGACCTCGTCGGCCACCGTCAGCAGCGCGCCCGGCCGGGGCATCGCGGGCAGCGGCTCCGCCCACGAACCGTCCGCCCCGGGCAGCTCCAGCGCCGAGGCCAGCGCCCCGGCGATCCTGGCGTGCCCCAGCGGGGTGCAGTGCAGCCGGTCGGTCGCCCACAGCCGGCGGTCGGTGGAGATCTCGTACCGCGCGACATCGGCCACCACCACGCCGTGGCGCGCGGCCGCCGCGCGGATCCGCTCGTTGAAGTCCAGCACCCGCGGCACCAGGGGGCGCACCAGCGGGGCCACCTTGGCGATGTCGGGGAAGGTCAGCGTGGCCACCCGGGCGCCCGCCCCGGTCAGGGCGGCGAACATCGCCTCCAGGTCGCCGACGACCGCGTCGGCGTCGTACCCGGAGCGGATCACGTCGTTGACGCCGGCGAACACCGTGGCCACGGTCGGCTCCAGGGCCAGCGCGGGCTCCAGCTGCTCGGCCCGCACCTGTGCGGACAGCCGGCCGCGGATCGCGAGGTTCGCGTACTCCACCCGCGCCCCGGTCGCCGCCATCTTCTCGGCCAGCCTGTCCGCCCAGCCGCGCACCCCGGTGACGTCGTCCCCGTCCCCGACGCCCTCGGTGTGGCTGTCCCCGAGCGCGACGTAGCGCACCCCGTCCCCAGGACCCATTCCGGACTCCTCGTCTCGTGGCCTGGGGGCATCCTATTCCACAAAGTGATTAGTCGACTTATGTACCGGTCACTCGGACGAGCGCCGGAAGACCGGGTCCCGACAGCCGCTCCAGCATCGCCGTCCGCCCGGTGAGCAGCAGCAGGAACGCCAGGATCGGACCCTCCACCCGCTCGCCCGCGCCGACCGCCCAGTCGGTGTCGGTCGCCACCAGGCGCAGGCCGGCCAGCCTCTTCGCGGCATGGAACGGCCACCCCATCGACCACACCCGGTCCGCCCCGGCCCGGACCGCGTCCACGGGGGCCGGGTGGTCGATGCCCAGCGGCACCGCGATGTCCTGGGCGTGCACCAGGGTGTCGAACAGGATGTTCTCGTAGTTGGTCAGCGCCACGAGGTCCCGCGACGACGCGTACTCGCGCAACTCGCCCACCAGGTCGACACCGGGTTCGCTGGCGTGCCTGATCGACACGTCGCGGATCATCCGGTCGTACGAGCCGCCCGCCCGCACGAATTCCTTGAACACCGTGGACAGGGAGGTGAGTTGCGGAGTGAAGGCCACGTGGCCCGCCACATCGCGCACCCGCCACCGCGTGCACAGGGAGGGCGCCTCCCACTGCCCTTCGGTGAGCCCCTCCAGGAGATCGGCGAGTGCGAGCCGCTCCCGCTCGATGACCCGCCAACTGTCGTCCCGGTCCATCGCGGCCTCCCGGTGGCGCGATATCGGTAAGCTTCTCTGACCAATAAGATCAGAAAAACTGACGGTATTCCAGGGGGTGGCGCGAATGGGCGCCGAAGAATCCGAGCTCAACACGGGTCTGCTGCTCTTCATCCCCTACCGGGAGATGGAACGCCGCGTCTTCGCCGAGCTCGCCGCCCTGGGCTACGACGACATCACCCACGCCCAGGGGCGGGTGTTCCAGCGCGTGGCCCCGGGCGGCAGCCGCCTCACCGACCTCGCCGAGCAGGCCCGCATCACCAAGCAGAGCGCGGGCTTCCTCGTCGACCGCCTCGAAGAGGCCGGCTACGTCGAGCGCGTCCCCGATCCCACCGACGCCCGCGCCCGCCTCATCCGCGCCGCCCCCCGAGGCGAACGCGTCATCGCCGCGGCCTCCGGGATCGTCGCCCGTGTCGAGGCCGAGTGGACCGCCCACCTGGGCGCCCGCGACATGGCGGCCCTCCGCCGCATCCTCACCCGCCTGCGCGCCGTCACCGACCCCTACGCCTGACCGGGGCGGTCCGCGGCGGCATACCGACTGGTCGGTTACCATGGCGGCCGTGGCGCGGCCGCGCCATCCACCCCCCACGGGCAAGGAGTTCCCGATGGCCGTCGACCCCTCCGGAACCGATCTCGAGACCCTGCTGGACGAGGACCCCGGCGGTCCCGTCGTCATGCTGAACCTGCTGCGCTTCGCCCCGGGCGGGCGTGCCTCCTACCAGGAGTACTCGCGGCTCGCGTCCCGCTTCCTGGCCGAATACGGCGGTGAACTCCTCTACGCCGGGGACGGGGCGACGCCCCTGGTGGCCGAGGAGGGGCAGGCGTGGGACGCGGTGCTGCTGGTGCGCTATCCCAGCAGGGAGGCGTTCGGCCGCATGATCGCCGACCCCGGTTACCGAGAGATCACCGCCCTGCGCTCACGCGCCCTGGCGGAGGCGGTCCTCCAGCCCACGACCCCCTGGGACGGCGGGCGCCGGGCGCACTGACCGGGGAGGCCCGCGTCGGCGACCGCCGTACCCCCGGGCCGCCGCGGTCCGAGGCGCGGCCGTCCCGACAACCGGCTCTCCGCGCTCGACCGGGACTGCCTCCGCCGCGACCCGCCAGACGACGAGGGCGGCCCGAGGGCCCCGGCCTCCTCGACGCGGGGTACCACTTCCACGAAGGGGACCGCCAACGACGAAGGCCCCGACCGGTGTCCGGTCGGGGCCTTCCGTTCGCCCTGGTGGGCGGTGGCGGAGGATAGGGGATTCGAACCCCTGAGAGGTTGCCCTCAACACGCTTTCCAATCCCGCGTAGGGGCGTTCGCCGCTGGCCAGCAGCGTCTTGACCAGCGCTCCCCGCCCCCGGATGGACAGCTCCGAACGGCCCCGGACGGCAGTGAATGAGACTAAAACTGAGACTATGAGACGGCCCTCAGAACGCCCGTGAGAAGCCGTCGCGCGCCCACGATGGATCACCTTCGGGTGTCCGCGTTCGGTCCACAGCCGCCGTCTGAGAGGGCCGGTTTCCGACCATGCACGTGCATCGCGTGGCACCGCCCCATGGGGAGCCCTCAGAACCCC
Organism: Nocardiopsis sp. NPDC057823; assembly: GCF_042797335.1. Lineage (NCBI taxonomy): Bacteria > Bacillati > Actinomycetota > Actinomycetes > Streptosporangiales > Nocardiopsidaceae > Nocardiopsis > Nocardiopsis sp. NPDC057823. The sequence continues at coordinate 146,369 of NZ_JBHVLR010000005.1, forward strand.
GCCGCAGAACCTGCACAACCTACAGAACCCCTGTCACGGCAGGTCAACGCCATGGACGCCAGATCCGCACTACCTCGCAGAACCTCCGCAGAACCGCAGAACCCTCCGCGCAGGGGGTTCCGCAGTTCTGCGGAGGTTTCGCGGCGTTCTGCGGTTCCGTGGCGTGTCGCTCTGACCTGCGTCAACGCCAGTTCTGTAGGTTCTGCAGGTTCTGCGGCGCTTCCAGCACAGAGGCTGCCGTCGAGCTCTTGGCAACGTGGCTCGACTTCGGTTCTGGCACCCTAGATCTTGGGGTGCCGAGGAGGGCATGGTTGCTCATGTTGTGTCGAGCATGGTGGTGTGGCCGAAGTAGCTGATAACATCCCCACAAGCTGAAAACCCCAGCACGGGTTGACCGTCTGGGGACGATGCCAGTGCTGGGGTTCTGTTCTCTTGGTGGAGACCTTGACCCTACACGACGAGCTTTCAAGGCAAGTTGAGGGCCCCGTCAATGGCTGGTGTCCAGCTTGGAACGGGGGTGAAGTCTCCTATGGCCAAGGGGAAGCCGTCTAACGCGGGCAAGGGCTCGGGTAAGGCTCGTAGCGCCATCACTGGCCGCTACGTCAGTAAGGCGACCGCTGTTCGTCACCCGAAGACGACTGTGGTCGAGAAGCCGACGAAGAAGAAGTAGCAATGCGCTACTGAAGGCCGGGGGTGGCTTGTCACTACTCCGGCCTTTGCCATGTCCGCGTCCGTCAAATCCAGTTTGGCTTTTCCGCTTGGGCTCGTCAATATTTTTGCCAGTATTTTGACTCTACTGTGTCGCACTGTGGACAGAATTGTCCGACAATATCCTTTGAGGAATACTATCCCTACCGTAGGGGTCATTGGTGTCATCCATGATTGTCAATTCTGCTTATGAAGAGTTTAAGCGCGCTATCGTGCATTGTGACAACATGATGGAAATCCACGATGCCCTGGGGAAAGGGCGAGGAAGGCGCCATCGAGAGGCTGCATTAACTAGGGGTTCGGTCGTTCTCGCTGTCGCTGCGTGGCAGGCATTTGTCGAAGATCTGGCTAGAGCCTTATGGAATCACCAGGTCGAGCAATTGAAGAGTAATACGGGGGGAGTCTACGATGTTGCGTCAAGCCGTTGGACTTCCGATTTTAATAAAAAGGTTGGTGATTTCAGCACCCCTAGTCCGGATAACTGTAGGAACTTGCTAAAGTACGCTAATTTTGATCCATGGAAATTTTGGACCTGGGAACACCGGGGTTCCTTTGGGCGGCCAGGGGTGACTGTAAAACCGCACCATGTTGCGGAGGTCATGAGGCAGTGGCTGGATGTGAGGCATAAAGTGGCGCATGGGAATAAGGAGTTCGATGAGTGCGTAGTAATTGGCTCATTCAGAGTTGAAGACTTGGGGAAGATTCCGAAGAATCCTGAAATAAGAAAGCTCGATGCGAGGAGTTGTACATCATTCTTCAAGTCTGTCGCTTTTGTCTCGGCTGATGGTGCCAGTAAGAGTATCGATTTCGAATTTGACTATGAGGTTCCTGATTTGATTCTAGGTATGCATCCAAGGTGGCTTGAGGGCAATTAGTCGCTATTCAATATGATTGCTGAACCATCGTGTGCTCGGGTGAAAGGGCCGCCGGTAGCCAGGGCGTCAGAGATTCGTATTCCCCTCGCCTCTGGGCAGAGCGCGATGGCTTCGTCGAATGGTAGCCAGATGGCAACGGTCGATTCATCGCTTGTCCGTAGTTCACCGCCTACGGGCTGGCATAGGAAGGCTAGAGAGACCACGCCAAGCTTCATGTTCTTGTAGACGCCTGTTAGGCGGATCGGTTTGGCCTCGATCCCAGTTTCTTCCCGGACTTCCCGAATCACACACTGTTCAAGGGTCTCGTCCAGCTCCATTACGCCACCGGGCGGTACCCAACGGCCGTCGTCGGTCCGTTTGATTACGAGGACCTTGCCGTCCTCGGGTCGGACCACCACGCCTGTCACACTCACGCTGTGTCGGGGCGTTTCGCTGTTCATGACTTCACGTCCTGTTCCCATGCATAGGTGAGCTTCCACTGGAGGGCCGCCAAGACGTTCAGGCAGGTCTCTACTGGCCGGTCATCCTTGTCGAAGGCAGTGCGGAGGATGGCGAACACTGGTTGTCCGGGTGTGATGTTCAGGAAGTCCGCCTCTTCCTGTTTGGCTCCGCGGACTTCGATGTCCTCGGTGAAGCGCACCGGGCCGAACCCTCGCTCCGCGATCCGGGCGTACATGCCGCTGGGTCCGGTGTCCGGCATGGCGATGTCGACGCTGCCGGCCACGCTCATCGGGATGTAGGAGGAGGCGATCTGTACCGGCTTGTCCTCCGCATACATGTGACGCTTGCGCAGCAGTGCCTGCTCGGATTCATCCAGTCGGAGGACCTGGGCGATGTCGGCGGGCGCCTCGACCGCATCGCATACGACCAGCTCCGTACGGGAGGTACGCCCGGCCTTGTTCAGCTCCTCTGCGAAGCTGCTGCCGGTGGGGCGGGTCCTGTAGTCCCTGTCGATGCGCCGAACCCGCTTGACCGTGGGCACCTCCAGGACGACGGAGCCCTTGCCGTGCTCGGTGCGGATCAACCCTTCGGCACGGAGCATGGCCATGGCGCGACTGATCGAACTCTGGTTCAGGTCGTACTCGCGCGCTAGCTCCGGCTGGCTGGGGAGCGTCGAGCCCGCCGCGTAGTCACCGCGCTTGATGGCATCGCGCAGCAGCTCAGCCACCTGCTTGTACCGGGCCTTCGGTGCTTCGAGGCTGCTCATTAGGCCTCCGTCTTCTGACATAAGTGTGGTCTCCCCACCGTAGTCGGTTCTCCATCGCCGCCACCTGCGTGGCCGCGACACCCCCTCGAAGCAACTTATTGCATATGTCTTGACGCTTATGGCATAAGTGCGTACCGTCGGAGACACAGCAGCCCGACGCCCTGCTTCGTAGCCGCTAGCAGGAGCGGGCTTCACACCAACCACCACGAGAGGAGGCCCGATGAACCGCTTGCAGAACCAGAGCACGGAGCGTCTGCGTGCCGCTTTGGCAGAGCACACGCTTCCTTGCATGTCCCAGCCGGAGCTGTTCTTCGAGCCCGACAGCAGTGACCTGTTCGGGGAGAAGCCTGCGGCCAAGGAGCTACGCGAACGGTCCGCCAGGACCCTGTGCGAGCGCTGCCCCGCCCGGGAGATGTGCCTGGAGCTGGCGCTGCGGGAGTCGCCCGCCGCCGGGGTCTGGGCCGGATACACCGCTGACGAACTGACCGACATAGGTGACTACCTGCGAGAGGCCGCCTGACATGACCAAGCTGACGATGCGCACTCCCACCACCGCGCCGATCACCGTCGCCCTGACCGCTCCCGGCGTGCAGTTGACCGTGGAAGCCGTCCCCGGACTGACCGAAGCCACCTTGGAACTGAGCGGCCCTGACGAGACCGTTCGGCAGGCCACCGCCACCAGCGTTGAGAGCGCGTGGGTGATCAACGTGCCCGCCCCGGCCCCGACCGTGATCAACGGACGCGGCGCCACCGTCATCAGCGGAGACGTCTTCGGCAGCGTTGTCATGAGTGGCGGCACGACCTTCATCAACGGCGCGACGGTCACCAACGGCACCGTCAGGGACGTGACCGAACCGGTTACCGGCCTGCTGCGAGTTCCCGCGGGCTCGCTGCTCGGGACCCGTATCGACAACGGCTCAGTGGACACCCGCGGGGCGCTGGCTGGTGTGCACCACCAGGGCCGCAACTCCGGTCTGAGTGTGGACATGGTCGGTGACCTGGTCTCCGACGGCACGAACGGCTCTGTCTCCGTCGGTCGCGCTCACGGCGAGATCGACGTGAGCACCACGAACGGCTCCGTCTCCATCGGGCGCTCCGGGCCGCTCACCAAGGTCCGATCCACCAACGGCAACGTGCTGGTGCACGCGGGTTGCCCCGGACGCATCAGCGCTCGCACGACCAACGGCAACGTCTCCGTGCACAAGGCCGGACACCGGGTCGACGCGACCACCAGCACCACCAACGGACGCGACCGCGTCTACGCCTGACGCCCTGTTCGTAGCCCCTGCTTCATAGCCGCCAGCAGGGGCCACGGACCACCGCATGACGCGGCCCCACCGCTCAACCGCCAAGCCAACCGGTGGGGCCGCTACTCCCAGAAAGGAGCGCTTCCATGATCGCAGGTCCGACCGTCGCTGCCCTCGCGCTGACCGTCCTGGTGCTGCTCGCTGTCTCCGGCACCACCACCCAACTGGCCAAGGTCCGAAAGAAGATCCGCGCCCGCCGCCGCTCGGTAGCCCGCCGACTGCGCGCCGCTGTGGGACCTAAGACCGTCTCCCGCACCCGTCGCCGGACGCCCCACCGGCTCAGGAAGGGCTGAACCATGACGTCTCTGCTCACTCTGCTGATCACCTTCGGCGTGCTCGCTGGCCTGTGGTGGTTGTTCTTCGCTGGTATCCGCGCCGACATGGAAGCCATTGCCGAGATCAGCGCCCGCCGTGCCCGCCGCGACAAGGCCCGGAAGGAGTCCCGGTGACCACCACCCACATGATCCAGGCCGCCGGCGTCCTCACCCTGTGCGCGGTGCTGCTGCTGGCCCTGCTCGTAGTCGTGCTCCGGTTGGCGGCCCTGCCGCTGGCCGGAGCGGCCCTGGCCCTTGACCACACCGCCGCACTGGTCGCCCGTCCTCTGCCGCCGATGCCCGTCCGCTCCCCGCACCCGGAAGGAGGCGCCCGGTGACTTCCCAGCAGGACGCCACTCCCGCCCCCGGACAGGAGCGCACTCCCGAGCAGATCCGGCAGGACCTCGCGGCCAAGCGCCACCGGGTTGCCGCCCGCAAGGATGACCGCCTGGAGCGCTTCCGTGACAAGGCCCGGCGTGCGATGGACGCCCGCGCCATCCGTCAGGACCTGACCCGCGACCGCACCGCTGCCGATCTGGAGCGCGCCAAGCTGGCCGCCGACATCTCCCAGTCCGCGGAAGCCCGCGCGCTGCGAGTCCAGCGCACCCGCACCCTGACCCTGGCCGCACTGATGCCCGTGCTCGTGGCCTTCGCCGGATGGTCGACCGCGGGTGTGCACGCCGGCGCCGCCGCCATGACCGGCGCCGAACCGTTCACCGCGATGTGGTGGATGCTCTGGCTGCTGGAGCCCGCCCTGATCGGCATCGTCGGATGGGTGATCTTGTGCCGCTCCCGGCTGGAGTCCTCGGGCGGCTCCCTGCCCGAGGAAGCCGACAGGATCATGTGGGGCTGTCTGGCCGTGAGCATTCTGCTCAACACCGTCGGACACTGGCCCACGGAGTGGACCGGCACGGCCGTGGGCGGGCTGTTCGCTCACTCGCTGGGGCCGGTCGGAGCGGCGATGACCGCGCACCTGATCGGTGTCATCGAGAAGGGCATCACCAACGCGCGCCCCACCGAGGGGCCGGGGGTCAAGACCCTCGCTGAACTGACCGACGACAGCACCCACGAGAGCGCCCCCGGCAGTGCTTCCGAGAGCGCTGCCGAACCCGCTCCGCTCGTGACAGTGGTCGACCGCTCTCGGTTCCCCGAGCGCGCTCTGGAAGTGCCCGCAGGAGCGGTCCGGCTGCCTGTGGTCCGGTGTTCCCGCCCTGCCCCTGGGAAGAGTGCCCGCACCACCACCGAGAGCGCTTCCGAGACCGGGCGCCGTTCGACTCCTGAACAGGGCGAACAGCAGGGTTCGAAAGCACCCGCCAAGCCGCGCTCGGACAAGGGCCGAAAGCTCCCCAAGAGCGCCGTGCCGACCGCTAACAAGTCCACCACGCGAGCGCTTTCGGATGAGGACCTGGCCGAGCGCCTTGACCAGATCATCGCTGCCGGAGAGCTGCCCGAGGGTGCTTCCGTGCGTCGAGTGCAGACCGCACTCGGATGCAGTTTCGACCGCGCCAAGCGCGTGCTGTCGAAGCGAGAGGAGAGCACCGAAGCGGTGCTGTCCGTGGTCCGCGACCGCGATCAGGAGGCCGCCTGATGCTCGGCTGGCTGTTCGGTCCCCAGACCTATGAGTCCTTCGTTCAGTCCTACGCCCTGGTTGACGGCAGCTACGCCTACCAAGCCCGGTGCGCGTGCGGCTACTTCTCCGACGTCTACCTCCACGACCAGGGCTTTGTGGAGGACCTGCGGGAGAACCACGCCGTCACCCACCAGTGACCTCGACAGCTTACGGGGCGGCAGCCCCACTCCGCCAAGAACACGGCTGCCGCCCCACCCCACCAGCAGTGAGGAGCTTCCAGCATGAGCCACCCCGAACCCCGTAGCGACCGCACCGACAGCGAGAACGTCGTGGCCTTCCCCACCCGCCCCGCGATCGGAACCGAGCCTGAACCCAAGCCGTCGACCATCGAACGTGTCGACCCCGCCGACGTCGAAGTCCTCGACATGGAGGACACAGCCGCGGCCCGGCCCGTGGACGCACTGCCCACCACCCGCGTCGGTGGATGGATGGACGACCGCCGCGCGCTGCTCGACACCGCGCCCGCCCTGGTGCCGTCCTATCTGCGCGACAAGCAGGAGTTCGCCGAGAACGCCCGCTTCATCGTGGAGTACTACGCCCGCATAAGCGCCTACCGCGCCACCCGCTCACCCATCTACCTGCTCAAGCTCATGTCGCGCTCCCCACGCGGCGCCGGCCGAGCGGTCGCGGTCTGGGGACAGTGGGCGTTCGACACCGAAGCCCGAGAACTGCGCAAGGCCGCTGCCGGTCGGGGCGAGACCACGGGTCGCGGAAGCACGGCCGAGTACATGATGCTCTCCCGCCAGCACACCGCCCGAGTGCGTGCCCGCCTGCTCAGCTCCCTTGTGGTCGCGCTCGGTGTGACCACGGTCGGGGCGGTCGCGCTGGCCAGCGCTCCGGCGTGGGCGTCGATGTCCGGCATCATCGCGATGCTGGCCTTGTTCGGGGCCGCCGGACGCAAGGCGGACTCCAAGCCCATCATCGACCGGTGGACCTCCCCGCACATCCAGCGGGAGCTGACCTCGACCGAGGTCGTGGCCGCCCTGGAAGCGATCGGGGTCAAGGGTCGCGTGGACTTCGTCAACCCCATCCAGACCGACGGCCCCGGCTGGCGTGCGGAGGTCGACCTGCCCCCGGGCTACCTGACGGAGAAGGTGCTGGAGGAGCGCGCCAAGCTGGCCGGAGCGATGCGCCGGCCGCTGACCACCGTGTGGCCCGAGTCCGACTCCGAGGCGCACCCGGGCCGCTTGGTGCTGTGGGTGGCCAAGAAGGACCCGGCCAAGGCCAAGCGCCGCCTGTGGCCGCTGATGACGGATGGCCAGACCGACCTGTTCGCCGATATCCCCTTCGGGTTCGACCCGCGCGGGCGCGTGATCCCGCTCAACCTGATGTACACCAACCTGCTGATGGGCGGTGTGCCCGGTTCCGGGAAGACGTCGGGCGTCATGGTGGTCGCGCTGGCCGGCGCGCTCGATCCCACCTGCGAGATGTGGGTGTACGAGATGAAGGGCTCCGGCGACCTTGACGCCCTCCAGCCGGTCTGTCACCGGTACGTGTCCGGGGACGACGACGAACACTGCGCTTCGGGATTGGACGCGCTGCGCAAGCTGGAGAAGGAGCTGAAGCGCCGCAAGAAGATCATCGCCGGGCTCCCTTCCGACCAGGTGCCCAAGGGCCGCAAGGTCTACCCCCACCTGGCGAAGAACAGGAAGCTGGGGCTGCACCCGCTGCTGGCGATCTTCGATGAGGCACACACCCTCTTCGAGCACGAGGAGTACGGCAAGGAAGCCGCCGAGATCGCCGGACGCCTGGTCCGCAAGGCCCGTGCGTACGGGATCATCCTGGTCGTCACGACCCAGCGGCCCGACGCCAAGTCCCTGCCCAAGGTGATCAGCGACAACGTCTCGACTCGGTTCTGCCTGGCCGTGGTCGGTCAGCAGGCCAACGACATGGTGCTCGGCACGTCGATGTACAAGAACGGCGTGCGCGCCACGATGTTCGACCCCAAGAAGGAACCAGGCACCGGTTGGCTGGTCAAGTCCAGCCACGACACCCAGATCGTCAAGGCCGCGTTCATCGAGCAGGCCGAAGCGATCGACATCAGCAAGCGCGCGCTGGCGCTGCGCACCGCCGCGGGAACCCTGTCGGGTGAGGCTGCTGGGGAGAGCATCGCCGCAGAGGACACCACGACGCTGCTCGATCACCTCGCAGCGGTCTGGCCGGCGGGTGAGGACACGATGCACTCCGTGCGCCTGGTCCAAGCCCTGGCGTCCTACCGGCCCGACACCTACGGCCCCTGGACCGAGTCCGAGGTTCCGGTGGGCGAGATGTCGCGCGAGGAACAGCGCGCCCATGAGACCCGGATGGCCACCACCCTGTCGAACGCGCTGGCGCCGTTCGGAGTGCACACCGGACAGGTCACCAAGCGTGGCGACGGAGGGTCCCGCAAGGGCGTCAAGCGCGTCGACCTGGATGCCGCTCTGGCCCGCTCCGGCGCCCTGACGGAGGGTGCATAGCCCGCCCGGACGGCTTCACCGGCCCCGAAACCGGTTTCGGGGCCGACATCACCCAAAACCGCAGGTGACCAGCCACGATGTCGGGTTTCAGTCCCGTCGTCGGCATTCTGTGAACGCACGAAAAAGCGGCCCCGGTGCATAGCCGCCAAGCAACCCACCGGGACCGCGCTCCCAAAGAAGCACTCCACACATCACTGCGAGGAGCACTCCCATCATGCAGCACGCCCGCGCGGAGGTCACGCCGTGACGAACCTCCGCTTCCTCGACCCTGACGGCTCCCGGCACGGCCTCCCCACCTACCCATGGGGCATGGCATGGCTGGCCGACGACGACATGGCCACCCGCAAGCAGCTGGCCGCCATGGGCCTGCGCCCCGGCAGCACTCACCCCGCTGCACAGGTGATGTGGCGCTCCCGACGCGCCAAGAACGGCGTCCGTACCGCTGCTCTGTACCGGATCAGCGAGGCTCTGCCGAAGCAGCCGGTCACCGAGGCCAAGGCTCGTTCCCTGGCTGCGGCGATGCGCGCCCGCCGCACCTGCCCGACCTGCCACCAGGTCTTCATCTGCTGCATCCCCACCTCACTGGGTGAGTGCCCGGCCTGCCACGAGGGCGACAGCCCCGAGGCGTGGGAACTGGAGGTGGCGGCATGACGCGGCGTCTGCGGATCCTGGACCTGTTCTCCTGCGCCGGCGGGGCCGCCATGGGCTACTACCGTGCCGGATTCGAGGTCGTCGGTGTGGACATCTCACCCCAGCCCCGGTACCCGTTCGAGCACCACGTCGCCGACGCCATCGGCTTCGCTCTCTCGCACGGCCATGAGTTCGACGCGATCCACGCCTCCCCTCCCTGCCAGTCCTTTTCGACCCTGAACGCCTACAACAAGAAGAGCTACCCCGACCTCATCGCCCCGGTGCGTGAGCTGTTGGAGACGTCCGGCCGGCCGTGGGTGATGGAGAACGTCCCCCAAGCACCGCTCCGGGACCCGGTTGTCTTGTGCGGGCCTATGTTCGGGCTCACCGTGTACCGGCACCGCGGCTTCGAGACCGGCGGAAGGTTCACCCTGCCGCAGCCCGAGCACGCCCGTCACGTCGCGCTGTGCGCTCGCAACGGGTACCTGCCCACCGTCGAGCGATCGTTCATGACGATCAGCGGTGGCGCTCACTCCCGGGCGTGGCAGCTCGCCGCGTGCGACGCGATGGGCGTCCCGTGGATGAAGGCACCCGCGGGCGGTGACGTGAAGCTGGGGATCCGTGAGGTGTGCGAGGCGATCCCGCCGGCGTACACGCAGTGGATCGGCGCCCGCCTGGCCACGGCCTTGACTGTCGGGGCGGTGGCGGCATGAGCACCCCTACGAACGTCCTGCCCTACGCCCTCGCAGCCGCACGTCGCGGGTGGCACGTGTTCCCGCTGCGCACCCGCGCCAAGCGGCCCGTGCGCAACTTCACCGACTGGGAGCGGCACGCCACCCGCGATGCGGACGCCATCACTGCCCACTGGGGAGCACACCCCGCCCACAACCTCGCCATCGCGTGCGGACCCTCCGGACTGGTGGTCATCGACCTGGACACCCCCAAAGACAGCGAGACGCCTCCGCCGGAGTGGGCACGGCCCGGCATCACCAACGGCGCCGACGTGCTCGCCGCACTGGCTGAGGAACACGCAGACGGCGACACCTCGTTCCTGGGCACGTTCACCGTCACAACCCGCCGGGGCGGTACTCACCTGTACTACGCGGCCCCGGACGGCGCGGCCTACCGCAACACCTCAGGCCGGTTGGGGTGGCTGATCGACACCCGCGCCACGGGCGGGTACGTCGTCGGCCCCGGGTCGTACGTGGCCGACGTCGACGGACGCGGCCCCTACGAGGTCACCAACCCCGCACCCGTGGCGCCGCTGCCCGAGTGGTTGGCCACCCTGCTGGAGCCCGCACGCCGGCGCCCGGTCACCTCGGGCCAGGTGCACTCCATGCTGGCCTCCCACCCTGGAGCGGCCACCTACGTCACCCGAGCCCTGCGCGGAGAGGTCGACCGCGTGCTCGCCTCAAGGGAGGGCAGCCGCAACCACACCCTGAACAAGGCCGCGTTTGCCGTGGGCACCCTGGTCGGGGCCGGGATGCTCCCCAAGCACCTGGCCGAAGACGCCCTGACGGCCGCCGGTGAGCGCATCGGGTTGGACCCCACCGAGTGTGAGGCGACCGTGCGCAGCGGCCTCCAAGCCGGGATCCGACGCCCGCGAGGAGCCGCCGCGTGAGCGCCGTTCACGACGCCCCCGGGACCGAGCCGGAGTGGGAGGCTCCCACTCCGCTCGGCACCCGCGGCAAGCTCCCGACCTTCCCCGCCGAGTGCCTGCCCGAGTGGATCCGCGCGTTCGTCCTGGCGCTGGCCGAGGAAACCCAGACCCCGGTGGACGCGGCCGGATGCATCGTCCTGGCCGCCCTGTCCACTGCGGCCGGCGGTCGCGCGATCGTTCAGGTGCGCGGCACCTACACCGAGCCGGTGAACCTGTTCACCGTGGTCGCCCTGCCACCCGCCTCGCGTAAGTCGGCGGTGTTCCGGGCCATCACCGCGCCGATCCTGGCAGTGGAGAAGGAACTGGCCGAACGGGTGCGTCCACAGATTGTGGAAGCCGAACTGGCCCGCTCGATCGCCGCCGGGGTCGCGGAGAAGGCCAAGGCCAAAGCCATCGCCTCCAAGGGCGCACCGGACGCAGTGGCCGACGCCACCGACGCCGCTTCCGCGATTGAAGACATCAAGGTCCCGGCCATCCCGCAGCTTTTCGTGGACGACGCCACCCCCGAGACTGCGGCCACGATCCTGGCCGACCAAGGCGGCAGGCTCGCCGTGTTGAGCGCGGAAGGCGGCATCTTCCAGATCCTCGCGGGCCGCTACAGCGGCTCCCCGAACTTCGACCTGTTCCTGAAAGGCCACGCCGGCGACATGCTGCGCGTGGACCGCAAGGACCGCTCCGAGCACGTCGACAGCGCCATCTTGACCTTGGGGTTGTCGGTGCAGCCGGACGTCATCCGCGAGATCGCCACCGGCCCCGGATTCCGCGGCAAGGGCCTGCTGGGGCGGTTCCTGTACTCGCTGCCCGAGTCCAACATCGGGACTCGCAACCAGGAACCCGAACCGATCCCCGAGCAGGTAGCCGCCACCTACAACGAGCGGCTGGCCCGCATGGTGGTGCACCTGTTCGACTGGACCGACCCCCAGCGCCTCCAGCTCTCGCCCAAAGCCGACCAGCTCCGGCTCGACTACGCCCGCGAGCTGGAGCCGCGGCTTCACCCGAAGACCGGCGATCTGGGGCACATGTCCGACTGGGCAGGCAAGTCGGTCGGAGCGACCGTGCGGATCGCGGCGCTGCTGCATCTGGCCGACAATCCCGTAGACGGTTACCGGCTCCCCATCAGCGCGGACACCATGGCCGCGGCGGTCCGGATCGGTGAGTACTTCACCGTCCATGCCGAAGCGGCCTTCGACCACATGGGCGCCGATCCGGAGATGGAGCGCGCCCGCCTGGTCCTGGACTGGATTACCCGTAAGAAGCTCGCACGGTTCACCGTGCGCGAGGCGTTCTCCGGTCTGCCGCGCGGGACCTTCCCCAAGGTCGCCGACGTCCTGCCGTCCCTGGAACTGCTGGAGGGCTACGGCTGGATCGCCATGGAACCCCCACCACCACGGAACCCGAAGGGTGGACGCCCGCCCTCACCCGCCTACCAGGTTCATCCGCAGTTCAGCGGCCCCGGCGCATAGCCGCCAAGCAACCAGCCGGGATCGCACCCCAAGAAAGGAAGCACTGCCCATGACCACTCAGAAGAAGCTCCTGCGAGTCGAGGAAGCCGCCGCACTGCTCGGCATCGGCCGCACCCGCGCCTTCGAACAGATCCGGCTCGGACGCCTGCGCTCCGTCAAGATCGGCACCTCCCGCCTGGTGCCCGCCGTCGCCCTTGACGAGTACGTGGACCTGCTGCTCTCCGAGAGCGCCCACGACCGCGCGGCGTGACCCCCTCGCGGGGCCGCACCGACGCGGCCCCGCTCCGGACTTCTCAGGAGCGGAACACATGACGGACAACTCCAAGCGCACCCGGCAGCCCAACGGAGCCTCCTCCATCTACCTCGGAAAGGACGGCTACTGGCACGGGCGCGTGACCGTGGGGGTCAAAGACGACGGCAAGCCGGACCGGCGCCACGTGATGCGCAAGACCCGGAAGGACATCACCAAGGCCGTTCGGGAGCTGGAGCGCAAGCGGGAGAACGGAAGCGTGCCCAAGGCCGGACAGCGGTGGCGGGTCGCCGACTGGCTCACACACTGGCTGGAGAACATCGCCGCGGCCTCGGTGAGCGAGTACACCTATTCCGGCTACCGCGTGGATGTCCGCGTTCACCTCATCCCCGGACTCGGTGGTCACTGGCTGGACAAGCTCCAGCCCGAACACCTGGAACGCTTCTACGCCAAGATGCAGGCGAACGGCAGCAAGCCCGCGACCGCCCACCACGCCCACCGCACCATCCGGGCCGCTCTCAACGAGGCAGTGCGACGCGGTCACCTGGCGAAGAATCCGGTGGTGCTGGCCAAAGCGCCGCGGGTCTCGGAGGAAGAAGTGGAGCCCTACTCAGTGGGGGAGGTCCGGCGCCTGATGAAGCTGGCCACCGAACGGCGCAACGGCGCACGATGGGCTGTCGCGCTGGCTCTCGGACTCCGGCAGGGAGAGGCATTGGGACTGCGCTGGCCTGACGTCGATCTCGTTTCCGGTGGTCTGCGGGTACGCCGGAACCTGCTTCGGCCAAAGTACGCGCACGGGTGTGGGGACACGTGCGGACGCAAGCCGGGATTCTGCCCGGAGAAGGTCCGCACGAACCCGCTGACCAAGAACACCAAGTCGACCGCGGGAAGGCGTCCGATCGGTCTTCCTGGGCCCCTGGCCGCACTTCTGCGGGAGCACCGGGCCACCCAGGAACGGGAACGGGACGCCGCTGGAGACCTCTGGGAGGAGGGAGGTTGGGTGTTCGCCGACGAGTTCGGCCGGCCGCTCAGCCCCAACACCGACCACCACGAGTGGAAGGCCCTGCTTCGAGAGGCTGGACTGCGGGAGGCACGCCTTCACGACGCCCGGCACACCGCCGCCACAGTGCTGCTGATCCTGGGAGTGCCAGAGCGCGCCGTCATGGGGATCATGGGCTGGTCTTCATCCTCGATGGCCAAGCGCTACCAGCACGTGGTGCACGAGGTTCGCACGGACGTCGCCGACCGCATCGGGGGGCTGATCTGGGAGTCTCCCCAGGAGGGAGAGGACGGCTCAGATTCCTAGACGGTTTCTGTTCCTTCGGCGACCGGAGCTCCGGTAGGAAGGTATCTAACGTTTAGGCGGAGAGGAACACACATGGATCTGAGGACATACCTTAGAACGGTGGCTGACGAGTTTGACTTTGCAGCCCCGATGGATTCTAAGGCTCAAAAAATGCTCCGGCAAGCCGATCGGCACCTAGGGCATCTAGCTCCAGCTGGTCTGGTGATTCATGGGAGTGGGGGTATGGGCACTCCAACTTTCACTCCTTGGGTGGGTCTTTTTGATCCTGATGAAACGACGAAGCCCGGTCAGGGTCTGTACGTTGTTTACCTCTTTGCCAAGGAGATGGACTCTGTTACCCTGATGCTTCTTCAGGGGGTGACAGATCTGAGAGAGAAGCTTCGTAAGGAGGGGAGAGTATCTGAACTTCGGCCGTTGCTTCTGAGTGCGGCAAACGAATTCAGAAAGGAGCTCACGAAGTCTTCGCTGAAGGGGTGGGACACTGACGTCAATTTGGGATCTAGTGGCTGGCGGCAGAAGGCTTACGAAGCGGGCAACATTGTGTCACGGCGGTACTCTCTAGTCGATGGATTGCCATCTGAGGACGAGCTTAGGCGGGACCTTTGGGAGATCACCGATCTCTACCAGAGGGCTTGTCTGGCACGGAAGCACGGCACGGCTACTGGGGATGTTCTGGTTGATCCGGTCGCTCCCAAGCTCATTGACGATCTCTTCATGGAGTTTCGTCCTAAGGATGATTCTGAGTATGTGACCCACCTCGCTGGCCGTACGCTCAATAAGCAGCGTCGACATGAAACTTTGATTCGAGACTATGGGACGGCCTTGGCGAAAGCGGGATTCACTCCGGCTACCAACGTTCATCCGAGGGACCTCATGCTTAAGAAGGATGGTTCTGAGTGGCTCGTGGAGGCGAAGGTCGTATATGAGGGAAATGCGACTGGGGCAGTCCGAGAGGCAGTGGGTCAGTTGCTGTCCTATAGACATTTCCTGCACCCATACCCGCCGTTTCCCAAACTCGTTGCGCTTTTCACCGAGGAGGTGGGTGACGGGTATGTAGGGTTCCTTGAGTCCCTTGGAATCGCAGTGGTATGGAAGGGAATCAATGGATGGGAAGGTTCCGTGTCAGCGATCCAAGATGGGCTGGTCATTGATGAGGCGGGATGAGCCATCTACGATCAGGACCTTCGAGGTGTACGGATTCCTGTTTGGGGTTCATCGACACGTGGGGTCGGCTTTGTAGATCCCCGGTGACGGGTCTGGACGCACTCTCGACACGTGGTTGCGGCGGTCGTCGAAGACGGGGGCACATCCTCTGTGAGGCCGGTGTAGAGGAGTCCCGTTCGAGCGGCGCGCGGAACGTCGCGTTGGCCGTGCTGCCCCCCTGCGGAGACGGCGGAGTGCACGGTGGTGCGGCATGGCTTGGCCTCGCTCGCCACGGTGAGGGACCCAGGTGCTTCGATGAGGTCCGCACGGACGTCGCGGACCGCGTCGGGGGACTGATCTGGGAGTCTCCCCAGGAAGCCGGAGACGGCTCCGCAGAAGCCAACTGAGACTAAAACTGAGACTACGGACGACGAAGGCCCCGACCGGTGTCCGGTCGGGGCCTTGCGTCTGCCCTGGTGGGCGGCGGCGGAGGATAGGGGATTCGAACCCCTGAGGCGTTGCCACCAACACGCTTTCCAAGCGTGCGCCCTAGGCCACTAGGCGAATCCTCCGCGAACAACTCTACAGGTTGTCGGAGTGTGCTTCGAACGGGTTTCTCCGGGCCCCTCAGCCGTGGCTGGAGCGGACCCCGGAGATGGCGTTGTTGCGGAACGCGTCGACGAACAGCGCGTGGTCCGCGCGCACCTGGGCGGCGTAGGCGTGCGCGAACGCGGCGCACCAGTCCACGAACTCCGTCTCGCGCCCGGCCAGCACGTTCATCAGCGCCTCCTCCACCTGCCAGTCCACGAGGGAGTCGTCGGCGTGGGAGTCGGACACGCAGTGCGCCTTGGCGGCGGCCCGGCCCAGGTATTCGAGCACCGGCGCGATGTCGGCGGGCTCGGTGAGCCCGTCCCAGTCCAGGTCGGTGGTGTAGGGCGACACCTCGCTCACCACGAACCCGCGACCGTCCATCTCGGTGTGGCCGAGCAGCGGGTCGGTGTGGGCCTGGAGCGCCCGCTGGGACACGGCGGTGCGGTGCCCGTGGTGCTCGAACGCGTCCATGATCTCGGGGTCGCGCACCACCCGGGACGGGGCGGCGACGTTGCCCTGCTTCATCGACAGCACCAGGTCGTTCTCCCAGGCCTCGGAGGGGCCCTCCACCAGGAACGTGTACGCGGGCAGCCCCGCCGAGCCGATGCCGAACCCGCCGCTGCCCACCACGTCCTTGACCTCGTAGCTGAGGGAGCCGTGCCGCCGGTCGGACGGGATGGTGCCCAGGTAGGCGCGGTAGGCGGCCAGGACCCGTTCGCGCTCCGGGTCGTCGAGCCGGCGCACCTTGGGCCCCTCGCGGAACAGCCGGGCGTACCCCTGGCGCCGGGTCATCGACAGGAGCATGGCGGAGCGGCTGTTGGACCGGGCCCGCTGCAGGACGTCGTGGACGGTGCCGTCGGTGGTGCCGAGCTTGAGGGAGAAGTCGCGGTCGCCGCCGTCCTGGGCGAACGCCGCCACCTGGGAGACGTAGGAGCCGACGCAGCGGCGCACGAGCGCGTCGATGTCGTCGTCGGACAGGGCCTTGCGCCAGGCGGTCAGGGCGATGCTCGCCGACAGCCGCAGCACGTCCCAGGTGAAGTGGCCCGGGTAGGCCTCGTCGAAGTCGTTGACGTCGAACACGAAACGCCCGGTCGCGTCCATGTAGGTGCCGAAGTTCTCGCTGTGCAGATCGCCCTGGATCCACACCCGGGAGGTGCGCGCGTCGGCCCACGGGTCCTCGGCGTCGCCGACGTCGGCGTAGAACAGGGCGGCGCTGCCCCGGTAGAAGGCGAAGGGGTCGGCCGCCATCCTGCGGAACTTGAACCGGAACGCCGCGGGCGCCGCCGACATCAGGTCGGCGAAGGCGTCCTCCAGCACGGAGACGATGAGGTCGCGGCGCCCTGGGGACCGGTCGACCGGGGAGTGGGGGTCGAACATGCGACCATCATCCCCCGGCGCGCGCCGCGGGGCCACGCGGTGGCCGGTCCCGGCCGGTTGCCCGAGCACCCCCGTGTTCGGATAGACTTCGGGGCAGACCCCTCGTGCGGCGTCATCCCATGAACCTCCCCAGGGCCGGAAGGCAGCAAGGATAAGTGGGCTCTGGCGGGTGCGCGGGGGGTCCTTTCTGTTTTCTCCGGCCCGGTCCACCCCAGGTTTCTCCCCGGAACCGGCGCGAGCTGTCGGTGCTCGCGGGTTGAATGGACCCGTGGCAGGGACCAGGGGAGTGATCACGCCGTGAGCATCGCGCTGTACCGCAAGTACCGTCCCGCGACGTTCGCCGAGGTGCGCGGACAGGAGCACGTGACCGAACCGCTGCGCCAGGCGCTGCGCAGCGGCCGGATCAACCACGCGTACCTGTTCAGCGGCCCCCGGGGCTGCGGCAAGACCACCAGCGCGCGCATCCTGGCCCGCTCCCTCAACTGCGCCCAGGGCCCCACCCCCGACCCGTGCGGCGAGTGCGACTCCTGTGTGGCGCTGGCCCCCGACGGCGGCGGCAGCATCGACGTCATCGAGATCGACGCGGCCTCCCACGGCGGTGTGGACGACGCCCGCGACCTGCGCGAACGCGCGTTCTTCGCGCCGGTCAGCTCGCGCTACAAGGTGTACATCATCGACGAGGCGCACATGGTGACCCGCGAGGGCTTCAACGCGCTGCTGAAACTGGTGGAGGAGCCCCCGCCGCACCTGAAGTTCGTGTTCGCGACCACCGAGCCGGAGAAGGTCATCGGCACCATCCGGTCGCGCACCCACCACTACCCGTTCCGGCTGATCCCGCCGAGCACCCTCCGGGAGCTCATGGAGGACCTGTTGGAGCAGGAGAAGGTGGCCTACGACCCGGCGGCGCTGCCGCTGGTGGTGCGGGCGGGCGCGGGTTCGGCCCGCGACACCCTGTCGGTGCTGGACCAGCTCATCGCGGGCTCGGACGACCAGGGCATCACCCGTGAGGGCGCGGTGTCCCTGCTGGGGTACACCGACTCCAGCCTGCTGGGCGAGATGGTGGACGCGCTGGGCGCGCGCGACGGCGCCGCGGTGTTCTCCCTGATCGACCGGATGGTGGAGGGCGGCCACGACCCCCGGCGGTTCGCCACGGACCTGCTGGAGCGGTTCCGCGACCTGGTGGTGCTGGCCGCGGTCCCGGACGCCCTGGACAAGGGCCTGGTGAACGTGGCCGCCGAGGCCGCCGACCAGATGAAGGCCCAGGCGACCCGGCTGGGCCCGGCCGAGCTGACCCGCGGCGCGGACATCCTCAACCAGGGCCTGACGGAGATGCGCGGGGCGACGGCGCCCCGGCTGGTGCTGGAGCTGATGTGCTCGCGCATCCTGCTGCCGTCGGCCGACGGCGACCAGGGCGCGCTGCTGGCCCGGCTGGAGCAGATGGAGCGGCGGATCGCCGCGGGTCCGGTGGCGCCCGCCGCGCCCGCCGCGCCGGCGGCACCCGTCCAGGCGCCGCAGCCCGCCCCGGCCCCCGCCGCGTCCGCGGCCCCGGAACAGCCCCGGCAGCCGCAGCCCGCGCCGCAGGAGCACCGCCGGCCGTCGCAGGCACAGCAGCCGCAGCCGCAGCCCAGGGCCGCCGAGCCAGACGGCTGGGACGCCGCACCGGCCCGGCGCGAACCCGCCCCGGCGGCGCCCGCGCCCGCCGCGTCCGCTCCCGCGCCCCAGGGCGGCGGGGCGGTGGACCTGGGCCGGATCCAGGCCTCCTGGCCGCAGATCCTGGACGCGGTCAAGCGCCTGCGCCGCTTCACCTGGATGGTGCTGACCGGCAGCGACGTGCGCCCGGTCGGAGTGGAGGGCAACGCCGTCGTCCTCGGCTTCTCCCGGCCCAACGAGGCCCGGGGCTTCGGCAACAGCGGCAGCGACCAGGTGGTGGCCTCGGCCGTCCAGCAGGTGCTGGGCATGGAGGTGCGGGTGACCGCCGTCTCCGGGGGCGGCACTCCGGCCCCGGCGCCCGCTCCCGCCCGGCCGGCCGAGCCCGCGGGGTGGGACGCCCCCGCCCCGGCGGCCCAGCCCCCGGCCCAGCCCCCGGCCCCGGCCCCGGAGCGTCCGGCCGGCCCCCAGGAGGTCCGGGAGCAGCCCGCGCAGCCGCAGTCCGGACATCAGGAGCGGCCGGCGCCGCAGGCTCCGGCGGGACCGCCGCCGGACAGGATCGTCACCGGCCTCCAGGAGCCGCCGCCGGACCCCTACGAGGACGCCGCCGCGGCCCCGCCGCCGGAGGACTTCGGGCCCGAGCCGGCCGCCCCCGCCGCGCGCCCGGCCGCACCGGCGCCGAAGCCGGAGCCCGCCCAGGGCGCCGGGGCGCCCGAGCGGGCACCCGCCGCCGACGCCCGGCTCCCCCCGGGAGTGGGCGCCGCCCTCATCGAGACGCACCTGGGCGGCAGGGTCATCGAGGAGATCGAGCACGAGGCCCCGGACGCCTCCCTGTGACCCGGCCGGACCGGCCCGGACGGACCCGCCCCGGCGGCCCGGCCGGGCGGGTCAGCCCCGGGGGCCCAGCACCCGCAGCACGGTGTCGACCAGGGCGTCCACGTACGGGTGCGTCAGCTCCCCGGACCGCATGAGCCAGCGCTGCTGCACCGGCGCCAGCAGCAGGTCCACCGCCAGGGCGGGGTCCGTTCCGGCGTCCAGCTGCCCGGCCTCGCGCGCCGCCAGCAGCCGGTCCTGGAACGCCCGCATGTTGGGGAGCAGCAGCCGGTCCGCCACGCTTCGGGCCAGTTCCGGGTCGGTCTGCATCTCGGCGATGAACGCCCTGTTGACGCGGTCCATGAGAGGGTCGGCGTACTCGTCGACGATGGCGTGGAGTACCGTGCGCAGGTCGGCGTCGAGATCGCCGGTGTCCGGCAGCGGCTCGCCCGCGGTCCCGCCGGTCAGCTCCGTGAACACGTCGAACACCACCGCGGCCTTGGTCGGCCACCAGCGGTAGATGGTCTGCTTCCCGACCCGGGCCCGGGCCGCGATCGCCTCCATGGTCAGCCGGGCGTACCCGACCTCGCCCAGCAGCTCTCCCGCGGCTGCGAGGATGGCCTTGCGCGCCCGCTCGCTGCGACGCCGGGGATCGGGTGCGGGCCGGGCCGGTTCCTCCGGGGTGCTGGTCTGTGCCATACCTCCCACGGTAGCCCCAGAAAATGACGAGACGTATCGTCTTGCTGAAGGTAATCTGCTGGAGACCGGAACAGTACAGGGCGAGCCCGGACTCGCCCAGGGGGAGGTCCCATGGCCCGCAACAACGACAATCTCCTCGGCCTGGGCGGCGGGCGGGGCGTCTCCCGCTCCACCGCCAAGGGCGGCAGGGGCGGCCCCAGCGGCCCCAGCGCCGACGCCCAGCGCCGCAAGGAGGACCTGCTGCGCAAGATCAAGGAGCGCAGCAAGGCGGACGGCTCCGACGGGTCCGAGGACTCGGGCGAGAACAAGGAGTAGCCGGGGACCCGCGGGAGCGCGAGCTCCCCGGACGCCCCGGACACAGAGGAGCGCCCCCGGACCGGCCACGGTCCGGGGGCGCCCGTGCTCAGCGCGCCCGTGCGCGGATCCCGTCCCCGGACGTTCCGCTCCGCACGGGCTCCGGGCTCAGACCGGCCAGCCGGGGTGGTCCGGCGAGTCCAGCCACACCCGGTGCGCCCCGTCCTTGTCCACCGACAGCCCGAACCGGTCGGGGTCGGGCGTCCCCAGCCGCTCCCACTCCGCCAGGGCGTCCTCGAACTCGTCCCAGATGCTGCGCGGCCCGCCCTGTTCGATCATCCACGAGGTGCCGTAGGGGTACACGCGGACCCAGGACTCCCCGCCGTCGCACACCCACACCCCGGACCCGGTCCCGATCCAGCGGCGGCGCAGCCGCCAGTCGGGGACCATCACCGACAGCGCGAACGCCGACGGGAACGCCATCAGCGGCGCCACCGGGTCCGTCTGGGTGAGCCGGTACTCGTCGGGCTGCTGGCCGGCGTCGCGCACCGGCGGGAGCCGGGGGCCGGGCGTGCGCAGCGGCACGAACCCCACGCCGCCGTGGAAGGTCGCCCGCGCCGTCCCGTCGCCGGGGCACACCAGGCGGGCGAGCACGCCGGTGCCCTCCAGCAGGCCCCAGGGGCACACGGCCAGCCCGCCGGGGACGAGCTGGTCGATCCAGGCGGGCGGGACGCGCCGCACCCCGCAGGAGGAGACGATCCGGTCGTAGGGGGACTCCGCCGGCCAGCCCCCGTACCCGTCGCCGTCGACCACCGCCGGGGCCCGGCCCTCGGCGCGCAGGGTCTCGCGCGCGGTCCGGGCCAGGCGTTCGTCGATCTCCACGGACACCACCGAGGAGTCGCCCAGGCGGTGCGCCAGCAGCGCCGTGTTCCACCCGGTGCCGGTGCCGACCTCCAGCACCTTCTGCCCGCGGGCCAGGTCGGCCAGCTCCAGCATCCGGGCCAGGACTGTGGGCGCCGCGCTGGAGGAGGTGGCCCGGGAGGCCGACCGCCGCTGCTCGGGCACCCCGGCCCCCCGGTCGCGCCGCTCCTCGCGGTCCTGCTTCTCGTCGCGGGGGGCGAGGACGCCGGGTTCGTCGACCCTGGTGACGATCGCGTTGTCGGCATAGACGGCCGACAGCCACAGGTCGGGGTCGCTGGCCGCGTTGAGCGCTGTGCCGTGTGCGGTCAGGGCCCCGGTCTCGGGGATGAACCGGTGTCGGGGCACCGATCGGAACGCCTCGATCAGCGAGGCGTCGACCAGGGTGCCGTCCGCGATCATCGCCTCGATCAGCGCCGAATGGCGCTCTCGTGCGGTCAACACGTCCTCGACCCCCGTGCCTGTTGCGGTGACCGGCGGTGCTCGCGCGCACCGCCGGGACGGTTGTGCCCCGGGAGGCACGATTTCAACCGGCAGTGATGTTATCGCTACTCTTCGATATTACCCCTGGTGGAAACGGGCGATCGGAGAGTCGCAACCGCATCGTGCCGGGGCAGGTCCACGTATCCGTGCGGACCACTGCCGTAGTGGTAGTCCTTTCCCAGAATCGGCGTCCATGCCACCCCGGCGGCGATGCGTTCCACCACGTCGGGGTTGAAGATGTAGGGCCGCCCCACCGACACCAGGTCGGCCCGGCCCGAGGCGACGAGCGCGGTCGCGCTCTCCTGCGTGGTCTCGGCGTGCTCCCCGGTGTTGCCCACCAGGGTCCCCGCCCACCGGGGCCGCAGGTCGTCCAGGGCCGGGTACCGCGGATCGTCGGTGACGTGCAGGTAGGCCAGTCCCAGCGGGGCCAGGGCCGCCAGCAGCGCGTGGTACACCGGCGCGGGGTCCCGCTCCACCATTCCACCCTCCGTGTTGCCGGGGGAGATGCGCAACCCCACCCGGTGGGCGCCGATCGCCCCGGCGGCCGCCTCGACCGCCTCCACCGCGAACCGGATGCGCCCCGCGACGGACCCGCCGTACCGGTCGGCGCGCAGGTTGGTGCCGTCGGCCAGGAACTGGTGGACGAGGTAGCTGTTCGCCCCGTGGATCTCGACCCCGTCGAACCCGGCGCTCACCGCACGGAGGGCCGCCTCCGCGTGGCCCTCCGCCAGCCCGCGCACCTCCTCCTCGGTCAGCGCCCGCGGGACCACCGGGTCCGCCTTGCCGTCCAGGGTGTGCACCCGGTCGGCGGCGGCGACCGCCGAGGGCGCGACCGGGGTCCCCCCGCCGGGGAGGTTCGCGGGGTGGGAGTTGCGTCCGCCGTGCATGAGCTGCGCGAAGATCCGTCCGCCGGCCGCGTGCACGGCCCCGGTCACCGTTCGCCACCCGTCGATCTGCCCGGCGGTGTCCAGCCCGGGCTGGAGGGGGTGGATGCGCCCGCCGGCCACCGGGGCGATCCCCTCCGAGACGATGAGCCCGGCCCCGGCGCGCTGGCGGTAGTACTCGGCCATGAGCGGGGTGGGGACCCCGTGCGCGTCGGCGCGCAGCCGGGTCATGGGGGCCATGAGCACCCGGTTGGGCAGGGCCAGGCCGGACAGGTCGTAGGAGGCGAGCAGCGGGTGGCCGGTCGGGAGGGCGGCCGCTTCGGTCCGAGTCGTTGTCGTCGTCATGCCGTGAGCGTAAAATCTGACACGGATGTCAGATTCAAGTCTTTGTGTCACGACTCACAAGAGGGGGCGCGATGAGGATCGGTGAACTCGCCCGGCGGACCGGGGCCAGCCCCCGCTCCCTGCGCTACTACGAGGACCAGGGCCTGCTGGCCTCCACCCGCTCCCCGGGCGGTCAC
Organism: Nocardiopsis sp. NPDC057823; assembly: GCF_042797335.1. Classification (NCBI taxonomy): domain Bacteria; kingdom Bacillati; phylum Actinomycetota; class Actinomycetes; order Streptosporangiales; family Nocardiopsidaceae; genus Nocardiopsis; species Nocardiopsis sp. NPDC057823. The sequence goes on from NZ_JBHVLR010000005.1 coordinate 169,545, forward strand.
CGGGAGTACGCCGAGGAGAGCGTCGAACGCGTCGAGCGCATCCGCTGCCTGTACGCGGCCGGGCTCAACAGCGACACCGTCCGCGGCATCCTGCCCTGCATGTACGCCAACGAGATCGGTGAGCCCGCCCCCGACCTGATCGACATGTTCTGGGCGGAGCGCGAGCGCATCGAGGCGGCCATCCGCTCCCTGGAGAAGACCCGCGCCTCCCTGGACGCGGTCATCGGCGAGGCCGTCGCGGCCCGGGCCGCCACGCGCCCGCCCACCGCCCCGGAACCGGTTACCCTCACAGGCAACGGACATACGGACATGACACCGAGACCCGGTACCGCGGGTGCGACGAGGAGACGGCCGTGAACCCTGGCGGAATGGACATGCAGGCCCTGCTCCAGCAGGCCCAGCAGATGCAGCAGCAGCTCGTGGAGGCCCAGCAGGCCCTGGAGGACGCCGAGGTGGAGGGCACCTCCGGCGGCGGCCTGGTCAAGGTCAAGCTGAGCGGGCGCGGACAGGTCGAGAACATCACCATCTCCCCCGACGCCGTGGACGCCGACGACGCCTCGGAGACCGTCGAGACCATCGCGGACCTGGTCCTGGCGGCCATCCGCGACGCCGAGGCGCAGGTCGAGCGGCTCCAGCAGGAGAAGATGGGCCCGCTCACCCAGGGCCTGGGCGGCGGCATGCCCGGCCTGCCCGGCTTCTAGGCCGCGCCTCACCGCACCCCCGCTCCGGCCCGCCCGGACCCTGTTCGACGCCGGCCCGCCGCCCCCGGCCGACGGCCCGCGGCCCCGGGACGCCCGCCGGGGACGGGGGACCGGGTTCGGGCGGGCGGGCCGGAACGGACCCGGCATCGCACGACGGCGACCCGACGCGTACGCGGAAGGTCGTCGTTCCCTATACGGTGGTGGTAGAGGGGTGACGGACCGCCCCGTCGAACACGGTCCGACCGAAGTGAGCGGGCGATGTACGAAGGCGCGGTGCAGAATCTGATCGACGAGCTCGGGCGGCTGCCCGGCGTCGGTCCGAAAAGCGCGCAGCGCATCGCCTTCCACCTGCTCTCCGCCGAGCACGCGGACGTCAAGCGCCTGGTCGGCGCGCTGGTCGAGGTCAAGGAGAAGGTGCGCTTCTGCTCCGTCTGCGGCAACGTCGCAGAAGAGGAGCAGTGCCGGATCTGCCGTGACCCCCGCCGCGACCCCGCCGTCATCTGCGTGGTCGAGGAGTCCAAGGACGTCGTCGCCATCGAGCGCACCCGCGAGTTCCGCGGCCGCTACCACGTCCTGGGCGGGGCCATCAGCCCGATCGAGGGCGTCGGCCCGGACGACCTGCGCATCAAGGAGCTCATGAAACGCCTCGCCGACGGCGAGGTCACCGAGCTGATCCTGGCGACCGACCCCAATCTCGAGGGGGAGGCGACCGCCACCTACCTCGCCCGCCTGGTCAAACCCATGGGTCTCACAGTGACCCGGTTGGCCAGCGGCCTTCCCGTCGGCGGCGATCTCGAATACGCCGACGAGGTCACTCTGGGACGCGCCTTCGAGGGGCGCCGCAGCCTGGAGTTCTAGCTCACATTTCGCCGTAACCGAGCTGAAATATGAGTACTCTCCGGATCATCGGGTAACCCGTGCCCGGTGCGCCGGTACGCCCGAACCGCTACGTCCCAGGTGGGACGGGGTGACGAGGGCGCCGCCGGTTACACTCCATTGCAATCCTCTGTGAACCCAACTCCTCAGGAGCATCGACCGTGGCCTTGATCGTGCAGAAGTACGGTGGGTCTTCCGTGGCCGACGCGGAAGCCATCAAGCGAGTAGCCCAGCGGATCGTCGCTCAGAAAAAAGCGGGATATGACGTCGTCGTCGTGGTCTCGGCCATGGGCGACACCACCGACGAGCTGATCGACCTCGCCGAGCAGGTGTCCCCGATGCCGCCGGCGCGCGAACTCGACATGCTCCTCACCGCGGGTGAGCGCATGTCCATGTCCCTGGTCGCCATGGCCATCGCCAACCTGGGCTTCGAGGCGCGGTCGTTCACGGGCTCGCAGGCGGGCGTGATCACCACGTCCCTGCACGGCAACGCCAAGATCATCGACGTCACGCCCGGCCGTATCAAGGAGGCCGTGGACGAGGGCGCGATCTGCATCGTCGCCGGGTTCCAGGGCGTCTCCCAGGACAGCAAGGACATCACCACCCTGGGGCGCGGGGGCTCGGACACCACCGCCGTGGCCCTGGCCGCCGCCCTGGAGGCGGACGCCTGCGAGATCTACTCGGACGTGGACGGCGTGTTCACCGCCGACCCGCGCATCGTCCCCAGCGCCCGGCGCATCCCCCAGGTCTCCTACGAGGAGATGCTGGAGATGGCCGCCAGCGGGACCAAGATCCTGCACCTGCGCTGCGTGGAGTACGCGCGGCGGTACAACATCCCCCTGCACGTCCGCTCGTCGTTCAGCCAGAAGCCCGGGACCTGGATCGTTTCGGAAGTCGAGGAAAGCGAAGGCATGGAACAGCCGATCATCTCCGGGGTCTCCCACGACCGGAGCGAAGCCAAGGTCACCGTCGTCGGGGTCCCGGACAAGGTCGGTGAGGCCGCGACGATCTTCAAGGCCCTCGCCGACGCCGAGATCAACATCGACATGATCGTGCAGAACGTGTCGGCGGTCTCGACCTCCCGCACCGACATCTCCTTCACGGTCCCCAAGGACTTCGGCAAGCAGGCCCTGGCCGCCCTGAAGAAGGTCCAGGACAAGGTCGGCTTCGAGGCGCTGCGCTACGACGACAAGATCGGCAAGGTCTCCCTGGTCGGCGCCGGCATGCGCTCCTACCCCGGGGTCACCGCCCGCTTCTTCGACGCCATCGCGGGGTCGGGCACCAACATCGAGATGATCTCCACCTCGGAGATCCGCATCTCCGTCATCGTGACGGAGGACCAGATCGACTCGGCCGTCCAGGCCGCCCACACCGAGTTCCAGCTCGACGCAGACCAGGTCGAGGCCGTCGTCTACGGAGGTACCGGCCGATGAGCAACCGTCTTCCCACCCTGGCCGTCGTCGGCGCGACCGGCGCCGTCGGCACCGTCATGCTCGACATCCTCACCCAGCGCGAGAACGTCTGGGGCGAGATCCGCCTCATCGCCTCCGCGCGCAGCGCCGGCAAGGTGCTGCGGGTGCGCGGCGAGGAGGTCGTGGTCCAGGCCCTGGCCCCGGAGGTCTTCGACGGCGTCGACGTCGCCATGTTCGACGTGCCCGACGAGGTCTCCAAGGAGTGGGCGCCGATCGCCGCCGCCCGCGGCGCGGTCGCCGTCGACAACTCCGGCGCCTTCCGCATGGACCCCGACGTCCCGCTCGTGGTGCCCGAGGTCAACGCCGAGCAGGTCCGCAACCGGCCGCGCGGCATCATCAGCAACCCCAACTGCACCACCCTGTCGATGATCGTCGCCATCGGCGCGCTGCACCGCACCTACGGCGTCACCGACCTGGTGGTCTCCTCCTACCAGGCGGCGTCCGGCGCCGGCCAGGAGGGCATCGACGTCCTGCGCGACCAGATGGCCGCGGTCGCCGCGGACCGCACCCTGGGCGAGAAGGCCGGCGACGTCCGCGGCGCCGTGGCGGAGCTGGGCCCGTTCCCGGCGCCGCTGGCCTACAACGTCGTGCCGTGGGCGGGCTCGCTCAAGGACGACGGCTGGTCCTCCGAGGAGCTGAAGGTCCGCAACGAGTCCCGCAAGATCCTGGGCCTGCCCGACCTGCGGGTCACCGCCACCTGTGTCCGCGTCCCGGTCATCACCACCCACTCGCTGACCGTGCACGCCACCTTCTCCCAGGAGGTCACCGCCGACGCCGCCCGCGAGCTGCTGGGCAAGGCCGAGGGCGTGGCCGTCCTGGACGACCCGGCCAAGGGCGAGTTCCCGACGCCGGCCGACGTGGTGGGCACCGACCCGACCTGGGTGGGCCGCATCCGGCAGTCGCTGGACGACCCGACGTCGCTGGACCTGTTCCTGTGCGGGGACAACCTGCGCAAGGGCGCCGCGCTCAACACCGCGCAGATCGCGGAGGTCGTCGCGCAGGAGTTCACCTCCTGAGCCGCTGACGGTTCTTCGGGGGCGGTCGCCGCGGCGGCCGCCCCTTTCGCGTGTCCGGGGCCGGGGTCAGGCGCGCCCGCGCGGCGGGCGGGGCCGGGCCAGTGTCAGTTTGTAGAGGAGTCGACACTGGTCGGCGGTGCCGATGAGGTCGGAGGTCTCCACCGGGCGGTTGCCGCTGTAGTGGGTGCGCTCCACGACCAGGACGGGGATGCCCGGGGCGGAGCCGAGCAGGGCGGCCTCGGAGTCGCGCAGCACCCGCACCCCGACCTCCTCCACGACCCGGTCGACGGGGTGTCCGGCCGACCCGAGGCGTTCGAGCAGGCCCGCGTCGGGGGAGGCGTCGTAGGGGGTGCGCAGTGTCCCGACGGTGAGCGAGGCGGGCTCCCAGGAGCGGTGCAGGGTGATGGGCCGGTCCGCGGACAGCCCGCGCGACGTGGTGGTGTACACCGGTTCGCCCTCGCGCAGGCCGAGCCGCTCGACGATCGGCGTCGTGCCTGGCTCCTGCTCGGTGCCCAGGGGTTCGCGGGCCAGGCGGCCCAGGCCGGATCCGGAGGTGGAGTCGGTGCGGCAGATCCGGAAGACGTCGGGGACGTCGCGGACGTAGTAGCCGGAACCGGGGCGGGCCTCCACCAGGCCCTCGGTGACCAGCAGCCGCAGCGCGGTGCGGGAGATCTGCTCGCTCACCCGGTAGCTCCGGGCCAGGCGGGTGCGCGAGGGCAGCCTGGTCCCGGGGGGCATGTCGCCGCGCAGGATGGGGGCGCGGAGTTGGTCGGCCAGCCAGACGTAGCGGGGTTTCCTGGTCACGACCGCGCGATCCCGGAGCCCCGCGGACCTTGTGCGACCGCCGGGAGAGGGTGACGGATCGGGAGCGCTGCGAGGGGAGGAGAGCCCATGCCTCTCAGTAAAGCAGCGGAAAGCGCTGGTGGGGGGTGGTACCGATGAGTAGCCCGCCGATCCCGTTCCAAGGAAACGCCCGAAAACCGTGAAATGAGGGTGAGTATGCACCCATGGTGATTACGCTACGTGTTGACATGCTCACGACATGCTTGGGGGAGACATGGTCGAGCACCTCATGGAACGCATGGCCCTGGCGAACACGGTGACGGACCCGGTCGACACGGCCTTCGGCTGGATGGCCGGCGTCACGGGCATCGTGATCGCCGCCGTGGCCCTGGCGCTCCTGGTCCTGCTGGTCGCCGCCGTCATCTCGGCGGTCGTCGACGGCAACACCACCGCGGGGGGCAAGCTCCTGTGGGTGATCTTCATCCTCTGGTTCCCGTTCTTCGGGGCGATCGCCTGGTTCGTGGTCGGCAAGAAGGGCTACCTGAACCGGATCCTGGGCATCGACAAGGGCAAGGTCCGGCACACCAGCCCGCCCAGCGTCGGCAACCACAGCGACCTGCGCGACACCGGTCCGATCCCGCGTCCGGGCGTGGAGCACGACCCCGGCCAGGGGCGGTACCCGACGGGACCGCAGCAGCCGATGGGACCGCAGCAGTCGATGGGGTCCCACCAGTCGGCGGGGCCGCAGCAGTCCGGCCGCATCTGACCGGACGGCGCCGTACCCCCTGTTCCTACTCCTTCCCGCGGCGGCCGCGCGTGAGCAGCGCGGCCAGCCCGTGCACCGCGCCCAGTGCCGCCGGGAGCGCGGCGATCGCGGCGGGCCCACCGCCCCGTGCGGCGGGCACCCCGGCCGCGCGCAGCCGCGACCACGCCCACAGCGAGAAGGGCGCGACCACCAGCGGCGCCGTCACCGCTCCGGGTGTGTACCCGCGTGTGGCGGCGGACTGCGCCACGTGGACCACGGCGTGCACGCCGAAGCCCAGGAGCACCGTCTGGTAGAAACCGCTCCGTCCGCCGGTGCGCGCCCCGTCGGCCGCGGCGGCGGCCACCACCGCGCCCATCAGTCCGATGGCGGCGGCGTTGTGCGCGGGGGAGACGTCCAGCCGGTCCCAGACCCGCTCCGGGACCCACGGCAGCTCGCGCCGCAGGCGCGGACGGGCGCGGCGGGACCAGCCGGGGATGGCGACCAGCTCCTCCAGGTCGTGGACGGCCCAGGCGGCGAGCAGCCCCCAGGTCGCTGCGGCCGGCACCGCTCCCGCCGCCTCGGGCATCCGCTCCGCAGCCCCCGCCATCGTCCCCCCGTGGATTCCGCGCCGTCCGTCGGAGAACCCACGGTAGCCGGGGCCCCGCGGCCGCAACGGTCGGGCACCCCACGGTTCCGGCCGCCGGGGCCGGACCGCCCGTCGGGGCGGAACCGCGCCGACGCGGTCCGGGACCGCCGGTGTCACCCGCCCTCGGGGCGGGGGAGCGGATCCGGTGCCTCCGCGGCCGCCGGGTGCTCCCGGACAACGGTGAACCGGCCGTCGGGGGCGCGCCGCAGGTGGCGGACCGCCACCACCGCCTCCCGGGGGATCGCGCCGTACACGTGGGGGAACAGGACGCCGTCGTCCGCCCCGGGCGGCGGTGCCGGGGCGGCGGCCTCCCAGCGGGTCTCCACCCCCAGCGAGTCCAGCACGCCGGTGTCCACGACCAGCGCGACCAGGGGACCGGTCGCCGCGGCGTAGAAGGCGTCGGCGACCGCCAGCAGGGTCTTCTCGTCGGGCGAGGCGTGCACGAAGCCCTCCTCCGCCAGGGAGTCGGCCTCGACGTCGCCGCCGGCCTTCCAGCGTTCCAGCTCGGTCATGTGCAGGATGTGGGCCATGCGCGGACCCTACCCGGCCGGGGACCGCCGGACGCGACCGGTCGGCGGCACCGCGCTTCAGGCCCGGCGGGAGCGCCGGGGCACGATGTGGCCCCTGCGGTGGGCCACGCGCAGGAGGTACACCGTGACCGCGCCACAGAACAACACGGCGAAGACACTGCCCTCGGGACCGAAGGCGCCCCCGCTGATCGCGGCGGGCCCGCCCGCCTCCCCGGTCAACAGCCCGGCGAACGCGTCCTCGCTACCGGAGACGGCGGTGCCGAAGACCCCCGCCTGCGTCGTGTTCCAGCCGAAGTGCAGGCCGATCGGCAGCCACAGGGAACGCGTGGCGGCGTAGGCGGCGCCCAGCATGAGGCCGGCCTGCAGGGTGATGGCCAGCGCTCCCCACAGGGTCGCGTTCGGGTTCACCAGGTGGAGCCCGCCGAAGAGCACGGAGCTCACGGCGAGCGCGCCCCAGGTCCCGGCGGCCTCCTCCACGAGGCGGAAGACGACCCCGCGGAACAGCAGCTCCTCCGCCACCGCGACCGCGCACATCAGCCCGCACACGGCGAGGAACGCCTCGAACGACCCCCAGCCGGTGACCCGGTAGCCCCCGAGGACGGCGATGGCCGCGATGGTCGCGGCGAACACGCCGAACCCGGCCGCCGTCCCCCATCCGAGGCCGCGGACCGCCCCCTTCCGGGAGAGCTCCAGCGGCTCCCTCCCCTCGATCCGGCGGATCGCGAGCCGGTAGGCCCATAGGCCGAGGGCCGCCGCCGCGACTCCGAGGGGCAGCGCCCACACCGACGCGCCCACCGCGTCCGTCACGCCCGAGAGGAGCGCGGCCAGGGCTCCGACCAGGAGCAGGAGGAGCACCGAGCGCAGGACCGTCGGCCGGAATCTGCTGGGGTTGGACGCGGGTACGGCGTCAGGGGACATGTCGGGACCACTTCCTGGAACGCGGGGCGCGGGGGCGCTCCGACCGGCTTCCAGGCTAGGAAGGGGGACCCGGCGGCCACATCACCCGCGCGAGCGCGATCCGGTGGCTCTCGAGGGGGATCCGCCCCTCAGCCCTGGCGCACCAGTCCCGAGCGGTAGGCGAACACGACGGCCTGGACCCGGTCGCGCAGCCGGAGCTTGGTGAGGATCCGCGACACGTGGGTCTTGACGGTCTCGTGCGCGACCGTCATCCGCTCGGCGATCTCCCCGTTGGACAGCCCCTCCGCCATGAGGAGCAGCACCTCGTGCTCGCGCTCGGTCAGCGGCTCGGGGAGCACCGCGGGCGGGGCCGGGTCGGCGGGGCGGACGCGCAGGGCGTACTCGCCGATGAGCCGCCGGGTCACCGCCGGTGACAGCAGCGCCTCCCCCCGGGCGACCGTGCGCACGCCCGCGATCAGCTCGTGCAGCGGGGCGTCCTTCAGCAGGAACCCGCTGGCGCCCGCCCGCAGCGCCTCGTAGACGTACTCGTCCAGGTTGAAGGTCGTCACCACCAGGATCCGCACCGGGTGGGGGTCCGGCGGGCCCGCCAGGAGGGCGGTCGCCTCGATGCCGCTCAGGCGGGGCATGTGGACGTCCATCACCGCGACGTCGGGGCGCAGGTCCCGGATGACGTTCACCGCTTCGGCGCCGTCACCGGCCTGTCCCACCACGGCCATGTCGGGCTGGGCGTCGAGCACCGCGGCGTACCCGGTGCGCACCGCCTCGTCGTCCTCGCAGACCACGACGCGGATGGGCGAACCGTTCACGTTTCCCCCCGGGGGACGATGGCGTGCACTGTGAAGCCCCCGTCGTCGGAGGGGCCCGCGCGCAGTTCCCCGCCGACGGCGCCGACCCTCTCCCGCAGGCCCGTCAGGCCGCGGCCGCCGCCGGAGCGGGGGCGGGGCGGACCGGCCCCCTCGGCCGGGGGCGCGCCGCCCCCGGTGGTGATCCGGGCGCCGACCGCCTCGTCCCCGTGCTCGATGCGGACGACGACGTGCTCGCCGGGCGCGTGCTTGAGCGCGTTCGTGACGGACTCCTGGACGACGCGGTACAGGGCCTCCTCCTGCCGGGGGAGCATCGGCCGGGGCTCGCCGTCCTCGACCAGGTCCACGCTCTGCCCCGCGCCGCGGGAGCGCTCGACGAGGCCGGCGAGCCCACCGAGGGAGGGGCCGGCCGGGTCCTCGCGCGGGTCCAGGACGCCGAGCAGGTGCCGGAGGTCGTCCAGGGCGCGCCGCCCCGTCTCCCCGATGCCGGCCAGGGTGCTCCCCACTCCGTCGGAGCGGCCGAGCAGATAGCCCGCGGTGTCGGCCTGGACCACCATCGAGGTGACGTGGTGGGTGACGACGTCGTGCAGGTCGCGGGCGATACGGGCCCGTTCGGCGGCTGCGGCGTCCGCCTCCGCGCGGCGGCGGCGCTCCTCGGCGTCCAGGGCGCGGGCGCGCACCCACCGGCCGAGGGCGCAGCACGCGGCCAGGACGAGGCCGAAGGCGAGGTAGTCGGCCGCGGTGGTGGGCGAGCCCGAGAGGTACAGGCAGCAGCAGACGAGCGCGTAGGCGGCGAGCGCGCCCGCGGCCACCGGAGCGGGGCGGCGCGGCGGGCGCGTGCCGACGGTGTACAGGGCCACGAGCAGCGCGAGGGAGGCGAAGGCGTCGGGGTAGCGCAGCAGCTGGAAGGCGGTGAACGCGGCGGCGACCGCGACCAGGCAGGCGACGGGGAACCGGCGCCGGAGGACGAGGGGTGCGGCCTGGGCGGCGATGAGGGCCAGGCCCAGGGGGTCCAGGGTCCGGTCGTCCGGCAGTTCCGCCAGGTCGACCCCCTGGTGGGCGATCCCGGGGACGAAGGACAGGGCCACGAGTGCCGCGGGGAGCAGGGCGTCGACGGCCCTCGCGCTTCGCACGAGGCGGGGCGCGCGCTCCCTCCACGCCGTTGTCTCGAACACCCGAGCAGACTATCCGCAGACGCCCCGGCCGGGAGGACCCGGCCGGGGCGTCCGTGCTCTGCACTGCTAGAGGATGATCCGCATCGGCTCCTCGAGGATCTCCGCGAGGTCCTTGAGGAACGCGGCGCCGACGGCGCCGTCCACCGCGCGGTGGTCCACCGACAGCTCCAGGGAGATCCGGTTGCGGACGGCGATCTCGCCGTCCACGACCACGGCCTCCTGGCGCATCGCGCCGACCGCCAGGATCGCCGCCTCCGGCGGGTTGATCACGGCGGAGAAGCTGTCCACGCCGAACATGCCCAGGTTGGACACGCTGAACGTGCCGCCGCTCATCTCCTGCGGCTTGAGCTTGCCGTCCCGGGCCTTGCCCGCCAGCTCGCGGGTGCGGGACGAGATCTCCGACAGGGTGGCCTTGTCGGTGTCGTGCAGGACCGGCACCACCAGCCCGGCGTCGACCGCGACGGCGACGCCGACGTTGATCCGCCCGTGCTTGAGCAGCCTGCCGTCGACCCACGAGGAGTTGACCGCCGGGTGCAGCTTCAGCGCCGTGGCGCTCGCCTTGACGATGAGGTCGTTGAAGCTGATCTTCGCCCCGGTGCTCGCCAACTGCTCGTTGATCTGCCCGCGGAAGGTCTTCAGCGCCTCGGCGTCGATGGTCCGGCGCAGGTAGAAGTGCGGGACCTGCTGCTTGCTCTCGGTCAGGCGGCGCGCGATCACCTTGCGCACGTTGCCGACCGGCACCTCCTCGGAGGCGCGGCCGTCGTCGAAGGACGGGGCCTGCGCCGCCGGGGCGGCCGGAGCCGCGGGTGCGGGGGCGGCCTGGGCGGCGGGGGCCGCCGCCTCGGCGCCGGCGCCCTCCTTGGCGGCGGCCTCGATGTCGGCGCGCACGATGCGGCCGCGCGGGCCGGAGCCCTTGATCTTGGTGATGTCCAGGCCGTACTCCTTGGCCAGCCGGCGGGCCAGCGGGGAGGTGCGCGGACGCTCACCGTCACCGGACGGGGTCCCGGCGGGGGCCGGGGCCTCCTCCGCGGCGGGCTCCTTCGGGGCGGCGGCCGCGGGCTCGGCGGGCTTCTCCTCGGCCTGCTCGCCGGACCCCTCCTCGGCCGCGGGGGCTCCGGAGTCGTCGGGCACGGCGTCCGGGGAATCGGCGATCACACCGATGACGGCGCCGATCGGTACCGTCTCGCCCTCGGACACCGCCTGCTTGACCAGGAAGCCGTCCTCGTAGGCCTCGTACTCCATGACGGCCTTGTCGGTCTCGATCTCGACCAGGACGTCACCGGAGGCGACCTTGTCGCCCACCTTCTTGACCCAGGTGCTGATGACGCCTTCCTCCATGGTGTCGGAGAGGCGCGGCATGTAGATCTCGCTCATGGACTGGAACTCCCTCTACCCGACCCGCTTGCCGACGGCGCTCAGGGTCTCCTTGATGGCGGTGCTGATCGACTCGACGGACGGCAGGGCCGCGGTCTCGAGCGGCTTGGCGTAGGGCATCGGGACCTCCGCCATGGCCACCCGTCGCACGGGGGCGTCCAGGTAGTCGAAGGCGCCCTCCTGGATGGACGCGGCGATCTCCGCGCCGATCCCGTAGGTGAGCCAGTCGTCCTCGCAGATGACGGCGGCGCCGGTCTTCTTGACCGAGTCCACGAAGGTCTGGCGGTCGAGGGGGCGGAGGCTGCGCAGGTCGACGACCTCGACGCTGATGTCCTCCTGGGCGAGCTTCTCGGCGACCTGGGTGGCGACCATGGCCATCCGGGAGTAGCCGATGAGGGTGATGTCGGAGCCCTCGCGGGTGACGGCGGCGCGGCCGATGGTCGCGACGTCGTCGTTCTCCGGCTGGGCGTAGTCCTCGGGGACCTCGCCCTTGGTGTTGTACAGGCCCAGGTTCTCCAGGAACAGCACCGGGTCGTCGTCGCGGATGGCCGCGCGCAGCATCGACGAGGCCTCGGCGGGGGTGCTCGGGGCGAGCACCTTCAGGCCCGGGATGAAGGAGTAGAACAGCTCGATGTTCTGCGAGTGGGTCGCGCCGAGCTGCTGGCCGCCGCCGCCCGGCGTGCGGATGACCATGGGAACGCTGGTCTGCCCGCCGAACATGCCGTAGATCTTGGCGGCGTGGTTGATGATCTGGTCGATCGCGATCAGCGAGAAGTTGATGGTCATCAGCTCGACGACCGGGCGCAGGCCCAGCATCGCCGCACCGATGGCGGCGCCGACGAACCCCTCCTCGGCGATGGGGGTGTCCTTGACCCGGCGGGGGCCGAACTCCTTGAGCAGGCCCTCGGTGATCTTGTACGACCCCTCGAAGACGCCGATCTCCTCGCCCATGACGAGGACGTTCTCGTCACGGACCATCTCGGCGCGCAGCGTGTCGCGCAGGGCCTGACGGTAGGTGATCACAGACATGTGTCGTCGTCCTTCTCTACTCTGCGAACACCGGGTCGGCCGGCATGCGCCGCGACTCGTTCGGGACCGGGGTGGCGTACGTGTAGTCGAAGAGGGTCGACACGTCCGGGTGCGGGCTGTTCTCGGCGAAGTCCGCGGCCTCGGCGACCTCGGCCTTCACCGAGGCGGCGATCTCCTCCCGCAGCTCGTCGGTGAGCACGCCGGCCTCGGCCAGCTTCGCCTCGAAGAGGGTGATCGGGTCGTTCTCGTCGGCCCGCGCCTGCTCCCACTGCTCCTCGGTGCGGTACTTGGCGGGGTCCACGACGGAGTGGCCCTTCTGCCGGTAGCTCCACGCCTCCAGCAGGAACGGGGTCTGCTCCTTGCGGGCCCGCTCGACCAGCTCGGCGGCGGTGTCGCGGACCGCGAGCACGTCGCGGCCGTCCACGCGCACGCCCTCGATGCGGAAGGCGGAGCCGCGCTTGTACAGCTCGGGCTCGGCGGAGGACATCTCGACGGTGGTGCCCATGCCGGTGAAGTTGTTGATCACCACGAACACGATCGGCAGGTTCCACAGCTTGGCGATGTTGAGCGACTCGTGCCAGGCGCCGATGTTGGTGGTGCCGTCGCCCATCTGGCACATGACGACCTCGTCGCCGCCGCGGTAGGAGATGGCCAGCGCGGCACCGGTGGCCAGCGGCAGCTGCCCGCCGACGATGCCGTAGCCGCCGAGCATCCGGGTGGCGGTGTCGTACATGTGCATGGACCCGCCCCAGCCCTTGGAGACGCCGTCGGCGCGCCCGTAGAGCTCGGCCATGACCTTCTTGGGGTCCATGCCCTTCTCGATCGCGTACCCGTGGTCGCGGTAGTTCGTGAAGAGGTAGTCGTCCGGGCGGAGCGCGTCGAGCAGGCCGACGACGGTCGCCTCCTCGCCCAGGTTGAGGTGGCAGTAGCCGCCGATCCGCGCCTGCGTGTAGGCCTGGGCGGTGCGCTCCTCGAAGCGGCGGATGAAGAGCATCCGGCGGTAGTAGTCCAGGAGCTCCTCGGGCTTCTCGTCGCCGAGGCCGGGGGAGGTGTTCTTGCGGCCTCGGCGCCGGGTCCCGGAGGACCTGGCGGCGGCGCCCTTCGGCTTGGCCGTGGTGTCAGCCATGGTGTGCCTTTCTACGTACGAGAGGCCCGGCACCACGGCCTGTGGGCCGCGGTGCGAGGGCCCGCCGGGGCCGCGCTGTCGGGCGCGGCTCCGGACGTGCGCCACCGCCGGGCTCAACGGCGGCGGCGCTCCTGTGGCTGTCGGGGTGCGTCCTGGGGAGCGTGGCTCGTCCTCCCCCGGACGCGAAGGCTCGCGGGGTCTCGTATGCGGTTGTCACCGGACCCCTCATCGCATGCTTCCCGGTCTCCTGCGCGCTAAGCATGAGGTGGGGAAGGGGTGCGGCGTCGGGAGTCCCGGGTTCGTTCACCGGCCGGATGAACGATTCCGGACGCCCGTAAGGGTCGGTGTTCACTGTGACGTGCGTCGCGCCACACTCTACGGTCTGATCGATGATCGATCAATAAGACTTTACGCCAGATACCGGAACCTTGACCCGAGAGGGGCGGTCATCGACGGTAAAGGCCCATGTCGGGCGGGGTCCCCCCGGACGGGCCGGGGGCCGGGGCGCGGGCGCCCGGGGTCAGTGCGCGCCCTCGTTCGACCTCAGGGCGGCCTCGACGTAGTTCAGCACGTGGTCGCTCAGCATCCGCCCCACCTGGGAGTCCCCTTCGCGGAACGCCTTGGTGATCTGGTCGTGGTCGGCGGCCTTGGCGTGCAGCTCCATGTTCAGCCAGCGCACCGACAGCGCCGTCCACACCTCCACGCCCAGCGACTCCCAGGTGTGCAGCAGCACGCTGTTGTCGGCCGCTCGCACGACCTCCCGGTGGAACTCCACACTGTGCTTGATCTGCCCGGACACGTCGCCCTCGGCGGTCGCCCGCTTGAGCAGGCCCACCTCGCGCTCCAGGGGGGAGGGGTCCGCCCGCAGGCGCGGGGCCGCCAGCTCGGCGGCCACCAGCTCCAGCCCGGCGCGCACCGGATAGATCTCGGCCATGTCCCGGACGCCGAAGTCGCGCACCCGGGCGCCCTTGTTGGGCACCGTCTCGATCAGCCGCAGCGTCTCCAGCTCGCGCAGCGCCTCGCGCACCGGGGCCTGGCTGACCCGCAGCTCCGTGGCGATCCGGCGCTCGACGATGCGCTCGCCCGGCTGCCAGCGGCCGGACAACAGGCCCTCGACCAGGACCTGCCGGATCTGCTCCCGCAGCGGCTCGCGCGCCAGCTTCGAGGGATCATCCGGCAACCTCGGCAGGTCGACCATCCAGGGCCCTTCCCGTCCGCGGCCGCGTGCGCCGCGGCCGCTCCACTCGTCGTCTGGAAACTCCTTGAAGATTGCCACACGCGCGGGAGCCGCCTCGCCGAGCGGACTCGAACTGCTAACAGAAAGCTCACGAACATGTCGCATGGCGGTGAACCGCCCGCGTCCAGTATCCGGGCGTGAGGCAAAGTCCGAGGTAGAAGGATCACACTTGACCGTCCGCACCACCAACGGGGGGAAGTGTCCAGGTAGGCTCGTCTGTCGGCAATGTTCACACCAAGTCGCGCGGGCATGACACGAGCGACGGCGAAGGACCGACCGAGAGCGCCGTGAACCGCGCTCGGGACATGAAGCGGTGCGGGGGCACCGCTGGAGTAGACGACGAATCGCAGAATCGCAGACGAGCCCTCTGCGGTCCTCGCGCGCCGGACCTGCCCAGGGGCGGTGTTCACGGAACCTCCGTGAACCGGCCCGAAGGTTCGGCCGTCGAACGGAGGGTGGGGGAAGGTCCCCCGCCGAACGATCGACCCGAGGATCCGGGGAACCCCGTTTCCGGCAATCCGCGGCCAGCCCTTCCCCCGGCCAAGTGCCACAGGCGAGCCCACGACACGTGAGACAGCACTGAGCACATGACGCACTCTTCAAGGACCCGGCATCCGAGGGCGAGACACGTGACCACGACGCACGACAGGGAAAAGAGGACCACTCCGGTGGCGGGGCCCTACAGCGGCTCCATCCCCGTCGTGCGCGAGGTCCCGCCCAAGCCGGGGCTCCCGGTCGTCCGCGCGGTCAAGTGGCCCAGCGTGAGCGAGATCGCATGGGGTCTGGCCTCGGACCGCATCGCGATCATCCTCGCGGTCGCGCTCATCGTGGTGACGATGCTCGCCGCGGGGCCGCTGCACCCGCTGGACAACTTCCTCAACGAGTTCCACCGGCCCTACTTCGAGGTGCTGCGCGAGCCCCTGATCCACTGGCCCGACAACGTGGCCTCCCGTTACGTGGCCCTGCCGGTGCTGGGGGTGGTGGCGCTCCAGCTGGCCTACTGGCACCGCAGCTGGCGGCCGATCGTGCTGAGCGCCGTGGGCGTGGTCGGCGTCATGTCGATGGTCTCGATCATGAAGCTGGCCATCAACCGCGGCCACGCCAAGCACTACGACCCGGACTTCTTCGCCGGGGCGGGGAACGTGGCGTTCCCCTCGGGGCACGGGTCCAACGCGATCCTCATCTACGGGCTCGTCCTGTACATGATCATCAGCTTCGGCGCGGCCCGGCCGCACGTCATCCGGCGGCTGGGATACACCATCGTCGCGATCGCGCTGCTGCAGTCGGCGGTGTCGATCTATCTGCACTTCCACTGGTTCTCGGACCTGGTGGCCGGGATGATCGCGGGCGGGTTCGTGCTGCGGCTGACGATCCGGCTGGACCGGATGTTCCCGCACGGGCGCACCGCCGAGTGGTGGCCCTGGTACGGGCACGAGGGCGAGGAGGCGGCGACCGCCTCCTGAGGCCCCGGCGGGGGGCGCGGACCGGAACGGTCCGCGCCCCCCTTTTTCCGGCCCGGGCGCCGGCGGTCCCGGTCCGCGCCGTCTCCGGCGGGAATACCGGCAGGGGGTATATCGCTTGCGGGGGGTGAAGGCCATGCGGCGCGGCGATCCGTTCGGAGGATACCCCTCCTGGGTATGTTCCGGGGGAGAGGAGAGTGACATGAGCGCACACGACCACGACGGCCACCGCTCCGGCGGGCGCCGCGACGCCCCCGCCCCGCCCGGCGTCCCCGCGCCCCGCCCGGACCACGGCGCCACCGCCCACACCGGTCACGCCGAATCCGACGCCGGCTCGGACCACCCCGAGCCCTCAGAGCCCTCAGGCCACACCGAACACCGCGGACACGTCGGCCACGCGGGCCGTTCCGGCCATGGTGAGGGGCACGCCGACGAGGGTGAACACGCCGGGCACACGGGTCACGGCGGCCACTCCGGGCACATGGGGCACGGCGGCGGGCACGGGGACCACGCGGCGGTGTTCCGGACGCGGTTCTGGTGGAGCCTGCTGCTCAGCCTCCCCGTGGTGTTCACCAGCCACATGGTCTCCGGGTGGCTGGGCTACCACGTGGCCGAGCCCCTGACCTGGATCCCGCCGGTGCTGGGCACCGTCGTCTACCTCTACGGCGGCTGGCCGTTCCTGTCCGGGGTCGCGGACGAGCTCAAAGCGCGCAGGCCGGGGATGATGACCCTGGTCGCGATGGCCATCACCGTCGCCTTCGGCTCCAGCCTGCTGGCCACCTTCGGCGTGGTGGGCATGGCGCTCGACTTCTGGTGGGAGCTGGTCCTGCTGGTCGTGGTGATGCTGCTCGGCCACTGGCTGGAGATGCGCGCGCTGGGCCAGGCGTCCGGCGCCCTGGAGGCGCTGGCCGCGCTGCTGCCGGACCGCGCCGAGCGCGTCGGCGCCGACGGCGCGGTCGAGGAGGTCGCCATCGCCGACCTGCGCACCGGCGACACCGTGCTGGTCCGCTCCGGCGGCCGGGTGCCCGCGGACGGCACCGTCGTACAGGGCGCGGCGGCCGTGGACGAGTCCATGATCACCGGCGAGTCCCGCACCGTCACCCGCGGCGAGGGCGACCGGGTGGTCGCCGGGACCGTGGCCACCGACTCCGCGGTCCGCGTCCGGGTGGACGCGGTCGGGGAGGACACCGCGCTGGCGGGCATCCAGCGGCTGGTCGCCGAGGCGCAGTCCTCCACCTCCCGCTCCCAGGTGCTGGCCGACCGCGCCGCGGGGCTGCTGTTCTGGTTCGCGCTGGGCGCCGCGATCGTCACCGCCGTCGTCTGGTCGGCGCTGGGCGAGGCCACCGAGGCCGTCGAGCGGACCGTGACGGTGCTGGTCATCGCCTGCCCCCACGCGCTGGGGCTGGCGATCCCGCTGGTCATCGCGATCTCCACGGCGCTGTCGGCGCGCAACGGCATCCTCGTCAAGGACCGGCTGGCCCTGGAGCGCACCCGCCTGGTGGACACCGTCCTGTTCGACAAGACCGGCACCCTGACCAAGGGCGCCCCGGCCGTCGTCGACCACGCCGCGGTCCCCGGCGGGGACGCCGCCCGGGTGCTGGCCCTGGCGGGGGCGGTCGAGGCCGACTCCGAGCACCCGCTGGCCAGGGCCGTCGTGCGGGCCGCCGAGGACGCCGGCGGGGTGCCGGCCGCCACCGGCTTCCGGTCGCTGACCGGGCGCGGGGTGCGGGCCGAGGTGGACGGCCGGACCGTGCACGTGGGCGGTCCCGCACTGCTGGAGTCCCTGGAGCTGACCGAGCCGCGGGAGCTGGAGGAGCGCACCCGGCCCTGGCGCGAGCGGGGCGCGACGGTGCTGCACGTGATCGCGGGGGAGGAGGTCGCCGGGGCGCTGGCCCTGGCCGACGAGGTGCGGCCGGAGTCGCGTGAGGCCGTCCGGCGGCTCAGGGGTCAGGGGATCTCGGTGGCGATGGTCACCGGCGACGCCCGCAACGTGGCCGACGCGGTCGCCGCCGACCTGGGGCTGGACGAGGTGTTCGCCCAGGTCCTGCCGGACCAGAAGGACGCGGTGGTGCGCGACCTCCAGGAGCGCGGCCGCACGGTCGCGATGGTCGGCGACGGCGTCAACGACGCCCCCGCGCTGGCCCGGGCCGACGTCGGCATCGCGATCGGCGCGGGCACCGACGTGGCCATCGAGTCGGCGGGTGTGGTCCTGGCCTCCGACGACCCGCGGGGTGTGGTGGCGGTGCGCAGGCTGTCGCGGGCGAGCTACCGCAAGATGATCCAGAACCTGGTCTGGGCGGCGGGGTACAACGTGCTCGCGGTGCCGCTGGCGGCGGGTGTGCTGGCGCCGGTCGGGATCGTGCTGGCCCCGGCGGTGGGCGCGGTGCTGATGAGCCTGTCGACGGTCATCGTGGCGCTCAACGCCCAGTTGCTGCGCGGGGTGGACCTGTCCCCGGCCGATTAGGGGCGACCGTAAACCGGACCACGGCACCGGGGAGGGGTGGCGCGAAAGCGGTGCGGAGGGGAGGATCGGAGGGCCGGTCCTCCCTGACGTAGCGGGAAGGGGCGGTCGGCGAGGGCCACCGCCCCGCTTCGGATACGGGGCGGCGGCCCGCTCCTCACCGCACCGCGGCGGTCTTCTCCCAGGCCGGGTCGTAGTCCGGGTGGTCGGCGTACACCAGCGCCATGCAGGCGAGCACGCGGGCGGCGACGGCGGCCGCGGTCTTCTCGGCGCTCTCCTCCCACAGGCCGGAGTCCGACACGGACGGGGAGCCCCCGTCGTCGAACCAGTCGCCGAACCACCCGGAGACGGCTTCGACCCAGGCCCAGTCCTCGTCGGCCGAGGCCTCCCGGCGCAGGGCGTCCAGTGTGGAGACCAGTGCGCGGTGGGACCGGGCGACGGGGTCGCCGGGCGGCGCCTCGCCGATCCTGGCCCTGATGAAGTGTTCGAGCCTCTTCTCCGCCTTGCCCATGTCAGCTCCCCTGTTCGGGCGGTCGCAGTGAGTCCAGGTGTCCGGCCAGCACGCGGACGGCCCGCTCCGCGGCGGCCCGCCGGTCCGTGGCGCCGACCAGGCCGTGCAGGGCGAGGCCGTCCACGAGGGCGTGCAGGCGGGTCGTCTCCAGGTCGGGGTCGGCGTCGGGGCGGACCTGCCCGGTCTCGCGCAGGTGCTCGAGCACCAGCCGGCAGGCTTCGCGCAGGCCCTGGTGGGCCTTGTCGCGGATGGCGCGCAGTCCCCGGTGGGCGGGCATCTCGGCGATGATCGCCACGTCGAGCTCCATCTCCGCGCGGCGGGTGTCGTCCAGCGGGAGGAACTCGTGGAGCATGCGCTCGGCCATCTCGCGGGGGTCGTGCAGCCCGACGTGCCGCACGACCCGGGACCTGGCGCGCTCGTAGACCAGGGCCATGGAGAACTCCAGCAGTTCGGCCTTGCTGGGGAAGACGTGCCGCACGGACCCGACGGCCAGTCCCGCCTCCGCGGCGACGGTGCGCACGGAGACGGCCGCGACGCCGTCGCGGAGGATCACGCGCCAGACCGCCTCGGCGATCTCCTCCTTGCGCTGCTCGTGGTCGATCAACTTGGGCATGGAGACATGCTAGCACGACTGTGCTACTGTCCTGGTACGGTCGTGCTACTAAAACCGGAGGGGAGTCCCGTGTTCGAGTTGGTCTCGGAGAACCCGATCGCCGCGGTGATCGTGATGTGCGAGTTCGGACTGTGGGTGCTGCTGGGGGCGGGACTTGCGCTGCGCTACCTGCTCCGGTGGCGCGCCCTGAGCACGCTGGTGCTGTGGTCCATCCCCCTGCTGGACGTGGTGCTGGTGGTGGCCACCGCGCTGGACCTGCGCGGCGGCGCGGAGGCGGGGATGATCCACGGGCTGGCCGCCGTGTACCTGGGGTTCAGCGTCGCCTTCGGGCCCGCGATCGTGCGGTGGGCCGACGTGCGGTTCGCGCACCGGTTCGCGGGCGGGCCCGCCCCGGTCAGGTCGCCGAAGCGGGGGCCGGGGCGGCGCGCCCACCTGATGCGCGAGTGGTACCGCGTGGTGAACGCCGCCGTGATCACCTCGGTCACCCTGCTCGTCCTCGTGGTCCTGTTCGCCGCCCCGGAGGGGCGGGAGGCGCTGCTGTGGTGGATCGGCCGGGTGTGGGTCGTGGTGGGCCTGTGGTTCGTGTTCGGCCCGCTCTGGGAGAGCGGGAACATCCTCGCGCGCGGCGACGAGGAGCAGGACGAGCGCGCCGGGCGCGGCGAACGCGCCGCGCGGTAGGACGCCGGCGCTCCAGGCCCGTCCCGACCGGGCCCGGGGGCGGGGCCCGGTCGAGGTGTCGACATGTTCCCTGGTCAGGCCCGTTGTTTCACGTGAAACAACGGGCCGCCGTCATGCCGCGGCGCGCTCCAGCGTCGGGTGGTCCAGGCAGGCGGCCATCGCACGGTGCCACTTGTTGCCGCGGAACCCCGGCTCCAGCGCCGCCAGGGTCGACGCGTACTTGGTGAACGCCACCTCGCGGAACCCGAGCGCGTGCAGCCGCCGCTCGGTCTCCGTGAGCCCGCCGCGCGTCTTGACCTCCAGCAGTGCCCGACCCGGCCGCATGGCGACCGACCAGCCCCCGCGCCGCCCGACCAGTTCGGTGTCCACGGTGACCCGCTCCTCGCCCGACAGGGCCACCGCGGTCGCCCGGCGGTAGTCCGTCACCGCGCTCGGCGCCAGCACGTCCGGCGGCTCGATCCCGTACGCGGTGAGGGAGTCGTCCAGGAAGCGCCGGGTGGCCGGGGTGAGCCGTTCCGGGGAGCCGTCGTGCTCCATCCGCACCTTGTCGGTGATCCCGCGCGCGCCCTTGAGCTTGACCTCGAACATCCGCGTCCCGGTGTCCTCGTAGGTCCGCACCCGCACCTTGTACCGGAGCCGCCGGCCCTGCCGGTGGTCCCGGAAGCACCGCAGGTCCGGGGTGTCCAGGTAGGTGGAGGAGTACCGGAACGACGTCCGTCCGCCGATGGTCAGCACTCCGAACCGGGCGGGGGAGAACAGGTCGTCGACCACCTCCTCCGGCACCAGGTACTTGCGGCAGGTCCGCGTCACCAGCGCGGCACGCTCGTTGATCTCCTCCAGGGAGAGCGCGGGCAGCCCCGCCGGAGCGCTCATCGGCCCTCCCACCGGGAGGCCGCGCCGCTGCGGGCGGGCGCCGCGCCCGGCGCCGGGACCCGGAACCGCACGTCCACGACCATCAGGTCCCGCACGTAGTCCACCTCGACCACGTCCACCCGGATCACCTGCGCGCGCAGCCGCGCGGCCAGGTCCTGGCGCAGCGCCACCGGGTCCTCGTGCACCGCGTCCAGGGTGAGCATCCGCCGTTCGTGCCGGGACAGCAGTCTGGGGTGGTCGCCCACGTACATCACGGTCAGCAGCAGGGCGTTGAGCCCCAGCAGCACCCACGGCGCCGACATCGCCACCGCGTTGATCAGCCCCAGCGCGATGGCCGTGAAGTAGTACCCGATCTCGCCCTGGCTGATGAGGTCGGAGCGCAGGCGCAGGATCGACAGCACACCGAACAGCCCGAACCCGACCGCCAGCGCCACTTCCTGGCCGGTCATCATCGACACCACCGCGAAGATGCCGGTGTTGAGCGCCACGTAGGCCAGCAGGAGGTCCCGCCGGCCGTGGCGGCGGAAGTAGAGGACGTACGACAGCAGGGTGATCGCGATCATGTCGATCGCCAACGCGAACCAGAACATGGTGACCATCGTGTGCCGCACGGGTGAGGCGGTCATGAGCGCCGCATGAGGGAATCCTCATGCGGGGGACACGGGTCCGCCACCCGCCGTCCACCCCGCCCCGGACGCGCGAAGGGCCGGGGACGCCCGTCCCCGGCCCCATCTCCGGCCCCGCCTCCGGCGGCCTCAGTCCATCAGCCGGTACCCCATGCCGCGCACCGTCACGATCCGGTCCGAGCCCACCTTGCGGCGCAGCGCCCGCACGAACACGTCGACCACGTTCGACCCGGGATCGTAGTCGTAACCCCACACGTGGGACAGCATCTGCTGCCTGCTCAGCACCTGTCCGGGGTGCCGCATCAGCAGCTCCAGCAGCGCGAACTCCCGCGCGGTCAGGTCCACGGTGTCGCCGTCCACCGCGACCCTCCGGGTCCTCAGGTCCAGGGCCAGCCCCCCGGCCTGGAGCACGGTCAGCTCGCCGCTCCGCTCACGGCGCATCCGCAGGCGCACCCGTGCCAGCAGCTCCTCGAACCGGAACGGTTTGGTGACGTAGTCGTCCGCCCCGATCTCCAGGCCGGTCACCGTGTCCCGCACCCCGTCGCGGGCGGTCAAGATCACGACCGGGGTGTCCACCCCCATCGAGCGCACCCGCCGCAGCACGTCGAACCCGTCGGTGTCGGGCAGCCCCAGGTCCAGCAGCATGAGGTCGAACCCGCCGGTCACGGCGTAGTCCACGGCCTCCGCGCCGGTGCCCACCACGGTCGTGGTGAACCCGCCCGCGGTCAGCCCCTTGCGGATGAACGAGGCGATCCTCTCCTCGTCCTCGACGATGAGGATGCGGCTCACAGCTGCTCCCTTCCCTGGGGGATGACGAGGGTGAACGTGGACCCCTGGCCGAGCGCCGAACGCAGGTCCACCCTGCCCCGGTGCGCCTCGGCGATGGCCCGGACGATCGCCAGGCCCAGCCCGGCGCCGCCCCCGCCCGCGCGGGCCGCCCCGCCGCGGGAGAACCGGCCGAAGATGCGCCCCTGTTCCTCGGGGGCGATGCCGGGGCCCTGGTCGGTGACCCAGAACAGCACGTCGGGGCCGTCGACCATGGACCCGATCCTGATGGTGGACCCGGGTTCGCTGTACCGGACCGCGTTGGCCGCCAGCTGCACCATCGCCTGGGTGACGCGCTGCGGGTCGAGCCGCCAGTCCCCTTCGGCCATGGCGTCCAGCCGCCAGTCGCGGTCGCCCAGCCGCCGCACGTGGGCGTCGATGTCGCTGGTCAGTTCGGCCAGCGACACGGGCTCGGCGCGCACGAAGTCGGGCTGCTGGGACTTGGCGAGCAGCAGCAGGTCCTCGACGATGCGGCCCATGCGGTCCAGCTCGTCGGTGACCAGCCGGATCACCTCGCGCCGCTCCTGCGGGTCGTCGCCCATGAGCTCCAGGTGCCCGCGCACGATGGTGATGGGGGTGCGCAGCTCGTGCCCGGCGTCGTCGACGAACCGCCGCTGCTCGGTGAACGCCCCCTCCAGCCGGTCCAGCATGCTGTTGAACTGCTGGGCCAGGGCGGCGATGTCGTCGCGCCCGGACACCTCGATGCGCCGGGTCAGGTCCTCCTCGGTGATCTCCGCGGCGGTCTGGCGCACCAGCCTGACGGGGGCGAGTATGCGTCCGGCCACCCACCAGGCGGCGCCGCCGGCGGCGACCAGGCCGATCAGGCTGACCAGGGCGATCGTCCGTACGGTCTCGGCGACGGACTCCTGGTCGGGGTCGGTGAAGTAGCCGGTGACGAACCAGCCGTCCGCCCCGGCGGCGTCGGGTGAGCGCACCCGGACCTTGACCCACTCCATGGGGCCCGCCGGGGTCTGGAGGGTGCCGCGGCCGTTCGGGTCGTCGAGGATCTCGGCGACCAGTTCGGGGTCCGCGGACACGTCGAAGAGCGGCTCCTGGGCCTGGCGGATGCGCCCGGCCTCCCGGGAGGCCGCCCCCCCGGCGGCGCCCCCGCCCGGGGCCGCGCCCGCGGGGCCGGAGGAGCCCTCGACCCAGCCGAACAGGATCTCCGACGGGTACGGGAACTGCCGGGCCAGGTGGACCTCCATGAGCTCGGAGACCTCGGTGAAGGCGGCCCCGGTGTCGGGGTCCTTCCCGACCCTGGCGAACTCGTTGAACTCGCCGAGCTCCTGCTCCAGGGCCCGGTCGGCCCGGTCGCCCACCCCGCCGCTCAGCGCGCTCCAGGTGACGAGCACGACCAGGGCCAGGGTCAGGGCCATGAGCAGGATCACCCACGCCATGATGATGAGCCGGGCCGGCAGGATCCTCCTGTGCCCGTGGTGCTCCTCGGCCGCCATGTCCCGGAGCACCATGGTGGGGAACACCGCGGTGTTGCCGGAGGACGCCCGGTGGACCCGGTGGGCGTCGGTGCCCAGGTCCTGTGTGGGGGAGTCGGGCCCGTCAGTCGTCATCGTCGTCCCCGTCGTCGTCATCGTCGCAGCCGTCATCGTCGTCGCCGACGCAGGCTGTGGGGGAGGGGGTCGGGGACGGCTCCTCGCTCGGCGGCGCGGACGTCTCGGACGGCTCTTCCCGGTCGGTCACAGGCGGTGGGGGCGGAACGACGTTATCCCCTCCCGCCGATACCTCGGCCTCGGGCACGGCGCCGGGGGACTCGCCCACGACGACCTCGCCCGGGGGCACCGGGGCGGCGTCACCCGACGACAGGTTCCAGGCGAGCCCCGCCCCCCCGAGCAGGACCGCCGCGGCGGCGGCCACCGCCGCCGGCAACACCCATGGTGATCTCATACTCCCCGAGCCTGCCCGGACGGGGCGAAGGCGCGATGAAACGCACATGAGGTTTTCTTCATCCGCGCACACGGGACGGGCCCCGGGACCCTGAACGCGGTCCCGGGGCCCGTCGGGCCGCGGGTCAGGCGTCGGCCCCGACCCGCCGCCCGGCCCGCCCGCTCCGCCCGGCCAGGACGGCGGTGACCACCGCCAGGGCGGCGCTGATCCCCCACACCGCCCGGTAGGCGTCCAGTGAGGGCAGGTCGGTGCCCTGGATCAGGAGCATGCCCAGCAGCGAAGCGGTCAGCGCCCCGCCGACGCTGCCGCCCAGCGTCTTGAGGTTGTTGTAGAACGCGGTCGCGCTGCCCGAGCGGTCCTCGGCGCTGTCCTCCACGATCACCGTGGGCAGGGCGCCCAGCGCCAGGCCGAACCCGAGCCCGGCCACGGCGAAGCAGGAGACGAAGGCGGGCAGCGACGCCCACGCCGCGGCCAGCCCCACCGTTCCCGCCGCCATGAGGACGAACGACAGGCCCACCGTCCGCCGGTACCCCAGCCGGGTCGCGATCGGCGCGATGCCGCTCGCCCCGATGAACGCCAGCACCGTCGGCACCGCGATGACCAGGCCGATGCTCATCACGTCCAGCCCGAACCCGTAGCCGGTCCGCTCCGGGTCGCTGGACAGGTAGGTCACCGCGATGCTCTGCCCGCCGAGCATGATCACGCCCAGCGTGAATCCGCCCAGGTACTGGGGCGCGATCCGCGGGTGCGCCACGGCCCGCACGTCCACCAGCGGGTTCTCGCTGCGCAGCTCCACCCGCACCCACAGGACCAGCAGCACGACCGCCAGCACCGCGCCGCCGAGCACCACCGGCGACGTCCACCCCAGCTCGTTGCCCTGGGACACGCCGCCCAGCAGGCTGACCAGCGCCAGGCCCAGCAGGATGCCGCCCGCCCGGTCCATCCGGCCCGAGGCCCGGTTCCGCGACTCGGGCACCTTGAAGTACGACAGCGCCAGGCAGCCCGCGGCCAGCACGGCCAGGATCCCCAGGGTGACGCGCACGTCGCCGAGGGCGGTCTGGAGCACGCCCACCAGCAGGACCCCCAGCAGCGAGCCCAGGGTCAGCGAGCCGACCAGCATGCCGATGGCCCTGCGCCCCTGCTCGGGGGAGAGGCGGTCCCGGACCAGCCCGATCTCCAGCGGCAGCAGGGCGGCCAGCGGGCCCAGCAGGGCCCGGCCCACCAGCAGCACGCCCAGGGTGGGCGCCAGCGCGACGACCACGCTGCCCACGGCGATACAGGCCAGCGACACCCGGAGCATGCGGCGGTACCCGTACAGGTCGCCCAGGCGGCCGAACACGGGGACGCTCACCGCGGCCGACAGGTACTGCACGGCGTGGATCCAGTGCAGGTCGGCGCCGGAGATGTCCAGTTCCTCGCGCAGAGGCGGCAGCAGCGGGGTGATGGAGCCCTGGAGCAGGCCGCTGGTGAGCTCGAAGAACACCAGCAGGCCCACGACGGCCACCACACCGGTGGTGGCACCGGGCGCCGCCGTGCTGTCGGGCGACGAGGGGGGAACGCTCATGGCAGGCCTTCCGTACGGGGTGAGGGGATGGGCGGGACGGCGCACGGCCGCGGGCCGGCGGCCGGGGTCAGGCGTCGCCGCGCGACAGGCGGCGCACCGCCAGCTCGGCCAGCAGCGCGGCCTGGGCGGGCAGCACCGCGTCGTCGTAGCGGGCCTGCGGGGAGTGGTTGGCGGGCGCGGAGCCGGGGTCGGCGCCGGCAGGGGTGGCGCCGAGCATGAGCATCGCCCCGGGCACCTCGCGCAGCACGAGGGAGAAGTCCTCCGAACCCGAGGCGGGCACCGGCGACACGAACCCGGCGTTCCCGCCGAACAGGTCGTGCACCGTGTCCATGGCGAAGGCCGCCTCGGCGGCGTCGTTGACGGTCACCGGGTACAGCACCCGGTACTCCACGTCGGCCTCCAGCCCGTGGGCCGCGGCGATCCCGCGGACCAGGGCGGGCAGGGCCTCCCTGAGGCGCTCCTGGTTGGCGGGGGAGTAGCTGCGCACGGTCGCCTCGAACTCGGCCTCGTGCGCCAGCACGTTCTGTTGGGTCCCGGCGGCCAGGCGGCCCACGGTGACGACCACCGGGTCGAAGATGTCGTAGGTGCGGGTCACGTGGCTCTGCAGCGCCAGCACCATCTCGCAGGCGGCGGGCACCGGGTCCTTGCCCCGGTGCGGCGACGAGCCGTGGCCGCCCTCGCCGCGCACGGTCACCCTGAGCACGTCGGAAGCGCTCATGACCACGTCCGGCTTGGTCGCCCAGAACCCCGCGGGCAGCATGTTGGCGGCCACGTGCACGGCGTAGGCGGCGTCGAGGGGCCTGCCCGCCGCGTCGAGCACGCCCTCCTCGATCATCATCCGGGCGCCGTCGTGCCCCTCCTCGCCGGGCTGGAACATGAACACCACGTCGCCGGGCAGCTCGTCCCGCACCTCGCACAGCAGACGGGCGGCGCCCACCAGGCCGGCGACGTGCAGGTCGTGGCCGCAGCCGTGCATGACGCCGTCGAACCGGGAGGCGTACTCCAGGCCGGTGTCCTCCCGGACCGGCAGGGCGTCCATGTCACCGCGCAGCAGGACGGCGCCTCCGGGGCGGCCGCCGCGCAGGACGGCGGTGACCGAGCCGAGCGCCCGGCCCTCGGTGATCTCCAGGGGCAGGCCCTCCAGGGCGGCCAGGACCTTGGCCTTGGTCAGCGGCAGCGCCAGGCCGATCTCCGGTTCGCGGTGCAGGGCCCGGCGGAGCTCCACCAGGTCCTCGCGGTGCTTCTCCGCCCGTTCCACCATCCGCATGCTCGGGTCCCCCCGTCGTTCACGTTCTCCGACCGGGCCAGGATGGGGCGGTATACCTGTAGGGGCGCCGATTTCATCGGAAAATCGCAGGTCGGGGGAGATCCATGCCGGAAAACCGCATCCTGGACGATGTGGACCAGCAGCTGGTCCACGCCCTCCAGATCTCCCCGCGCGCCTCCTGGACCGTGCTGGGCCGGGTCCTGGGGGTAGACGCGGCCACGGTCGCCCGGCGCTGGCAGCGGCTGCGGGACTCCGGGGCGGCGTGGATCACCTGCTACCCGGGGGCCGCGCTGGCGGGGGCGGGCGGCTGCCTGGCGTTCATCGAGGTGGACTGCGCCGGCGGCCACCTGCTGCCGGTGGCCCGCGCCTTCACGGAGCTGCCGCACGTGTCCACCGTCGAGCACGTCACCGGGGACCGGGACCTGCTGCTCACGGTGATGACCGAGGACGTGGGGGCGCTGTCCCGCTGGGTGGTGGGCTCCCTGGACACCATGGAGGGGGTCCGCGCCAGCCGCACCCACCTGGCGGGGGCGGTCTTCACGGAGGGCAGTCGCTGGAGGCTGCGCGCGCTCACCCCCGCCCAGGTGGAGCGCCTGTCCGCCGAGGCGTTCCCGGTGGAGGCCGCGGACCTGCCCGACGAGCTGGACCGCCGGATCATGGTGGAGCTGTCCATGGACGGGCGCATGCCGTACACCGCCCTGGCCGAACGCTGCGACAGCAGCCCCGACACGGTGAGGCGCCGGGTCCGCCACCTGTTCGCCGCCCGCATGGTGCAGGCCCGCTGCGAGGTGGCCCGGCCGCTGTCGGACTGGCCGTCCGTCGTCCTGCTGTGGGCGGGCGTCCCGGCCGACGCCATCACCGAGGCGGCCCAGCGCATCACGGCCATGCGCGAGGTGCGGCTGTGCGCCGGCGTGACGGGGCGGCACAACCTGCTGATCGCCGCGTGGAGCCGGTCGGTGGAGGACTCCCAGAGGTTCGAGGCCGACCTGATGCGGGTGGTGCCCGAACTGGTCGTGGGCGACCGGGCGATCGGCCTGTGGCAGGCCAAGCTCCTGGGGCAGCGCCTGGACCAGCGGGGCTACCGCACCGGCGGGGTCCCGGTGGACCCCTGGGCCGTCCCCGGGGCCTGAACCGCGGGAACGGCCCGGGGGCGGCCTCACCGTCACGGTCGGCTTCCCGGCCGTGGAGGGTGACGCATTCGGGCGGTGACGCAACTACGCAACGAAAGCGCTGCCGCCCGCGGGGCGGGTTTTCGTCACCGCGGGCGACGGCCGACACGCCCGGGGCGCCGCCAACGAAAGGCGTCGGCGGCGCCCCGGCGGGGTCCGGCTCAGGCGGGCCGCGGTTCGGCGCCCCGGTACAGGGCCGCCACCACGCCCTCGATGTCGGGCTCCTGGAGGGTCAGGTCGGCGATGTCGTGCCCCGCCGCGACCCGCCCGATCACCGCCGACGGGTTGTCCGCCAGTTCCAGCCACTGGCGGGGCCCCTCGGTCCGTACGCACCGCGCGCCCGCCACCTCCAGCGGCGGGGCGGGCTCGGCCAGGTCCACCACCAGCACCCGGGGCGTGGGCACGGCCGCGCGCAGTCCGTCCAGGTCGCCGTCGTAGGCCAGGGAGCCGTGGTCGATCACCACCACCCGCTCGCACAGGCGCTCCACGTCGCCCAGGTCGTGGGTGGTGAGCAGGATGGTGGTGCCTTCCTCGGCGTTCAGCCGCAGCAGGAACTCGCGGATGGTCGACTTGCTCACCACGTCCAGGCCGATGGTGGGCTCGTCCAGGACCAGCAGCCGGGGCCCGTGCAGGAGGGCGGCGGTGAGGTCGCCGCGCATCCGCTGGCCCAGGCTGAGCTGGCGCACCGGGGTCCGGAGGAAGGGCCCCAGCTCCAGGAGTTCGGTGAGCTCGGCCAGCCGCCGGGCGTGGTCGGCGGCCGGCACCCGGTACATGTGCCGGGTCAGCTCCAGGCTGTCCTTGAGCGGCAGGTCCCACCACAGGGTGGTGCGCTGGCCGAACACCACCCCGATCCGGGCGGCCAGGCGGGTCCGCTCCCGGGACGGCTCCACGCCCAGCACCCGCAGGCGCCCGGCGGTGGGGGAGAGGATGCCGGTCAGCATCTTCATGGTGCTGCTCTTGCCCGCGCCGTTGGGGCCCAGGTAGCCGACGATCTCCCCGGCCCTGACGATGAGGTCGATGCCGCGCACGGCGGACACGGTGCGCCTGGTGCGGCGGAACAGCGGGCCCTCGGACAGCACGAAGTCGCGGCCCAGGCCGACCGCCTCGATGACGGTCTCGTCGGAGTGTGCACGGGTCATCTTCAGCTCCCGGTGGATCGGTAGTGGCGCAGGCCCAGCCGCCACAGCAGGGCGGCGGCCGCGCACGACAGGGCGGCGACGAACGGCGGGGCGTAGCGGAGGAGGCCGGGCAGCCCGGTCGGGTCCGGGCGGTCCAGCAGGTACAGGACCGGCTGCCAGCAGACGAACGCCAGCGGGACCGTGAAGGTGACGGCGTACACGACCCCCTTGCCGTAGATGGACAGCGGGTACTCGGTGAGCGCCTGCCCGCCGTAGGTGAGGGAGTTGGCGGCCTCGCGGGCGTCGGCGACGAAGAACTGCAGGCACCCGCTCGCGGTCCAGACGGCGGCGGCGATCGCCACCCCCGACACCAGCAGGACCGGCAGCATCAGGACCTTGCCGGGGGTCCAGTCGATGTCGCAGTGGTACAGCGCCACCCCCATGACCACGGTCGCCGGGACCACCCGGCCCAGGCGGCGCAGCGCGAACCGGTCGGTGGCGATCTGGATGAGCGGGGAGACCGGCCGCACCATCATGACGTCCAGGGAGCCGTTGCGGATGTGCTGGCCCAGCCCCTCCACCATGCCCATGAGCATGTCGGCGGTGGCGAACACCAGGTTGGACAGGGACGCGATGAGCAGGCCCTCGGCCAGGGAGAAGCCGTCCAGCGCCCCGGCGTGCCCGAATACGACGAACACGGCGGAGATCTCCGCGATCGCGCCCAGGGAGGTCCCGAAGGTCATCAGGGCCAGGGAGGCCGGGTACTGGGCGAGCGCGCGGCTCCAGGTCCAGGCCAGCAGGAGGTAGGTGCGGACCGGCCGGGTCAGGCGTTCGACGGGCCGGTCGGGGGTGCGCGGGAGGAGGTCAGCCACCCTGGACCACCACCTTGCGGGTGGCGAGGGAGGTGAGCCACGCGCCGAGCAGCAGCAGGGCGGCCGCCCACCCGGCCTGGAGGGCCAGTCCGCCTACGGCGGTCCCGCCCGGCAGGCTCTCCTTGCCCAGCATGACCTCGGCGGGGATCTGGACGGTCGCCGCCCAGGGCAGGACGCGCAGGACGTCGGCCACGGCCGGCGGGAAGAGGGGGAGGGGCAGCAGCATCCCGGCGGCCACCGGGCCGACCAGGCCGACGACCGCCCAGATCCCCCGGGTGTCCAGGATCCAGAACCCGGCCACCTCGTACAGGTAGCGCAGGGCGAACCCGATGACCGCGGCCAGGGCGACGGAGGCGAGGACCAGCGTCCAGTGCCCGAGCGTCCCCGGCAGCAGCAGGTCGAACAGGAGCACCCCGACGAGGAAGGTCGGGACGCCCCGGAAGACGATGCTGAACGTGGCCCGGCCCAGGTCCTCGGCCAGCCACCAGCCGAGCAGCGGGACCGGGCGCAGCAGGTCGGTGCCGACGGCCCCGCTGCGGATGCGCTCGCCCAGGTCCAGCGGGGGACCCATGATCGCGACGGTCGCGATCAGCGCCTGGCAGACGAACACCTGGGTGACGGCGTCGGCCGCGTCGTACCCGTTGATCTCGGGGCGCACCGAGAAGAGGGCGAGGAGGACGGCGGCGTTGATGCAGCCGAAGACGGAGTTGGTGAAGATGCCGGCGATCGTGGCCGCGCGATAGGTGGAGTACCTGCGCAGCCCTCTGATGTACACGGCCGGATAGACGCGCACGAAGGAAGACCCCCTGGGACGTGCTCTGTGTGCACTACGTGCTGGATGGGAACTTCGCGCCCGAAAGGCGCGGTGTGTCCGGCACGTCCCTGACGCGCGAGGGGCTCAGGTCCGGGTCGCCGCGAAGGGTGAACATAACACGTCCGCGCGGCGGCCGGGGAAGGGGCGGACGGGTCCCGTCCCGGCCCCCGGTGTCGGGGCGGGACCCGGTGCGGCCGGTGTCGCCGCGGTGGAGGTCGGGCTCAGGGCGCGGTGCGTGCGCCGTCCGCCCCCTCGGGGGACCCGGGTTCCCGCTCCTGGAAGGAGTGGCGGAGGTCCTCCTCCGCGCGCCGGTCAGCGAGGAAGGCGGCGATCAGGAAGGTCAGCCCCAGCGCGGAGGCGACGGCGGTGGCGGGCATCGTCCAGACCGCCTCCGGTCCGAAGCCGCCGAGGAGGGTGGGAGGGGTCGGGTGCGCCAGGAGGAGCACCGCCACCACGGTGAACCCGGCCACGACGCCGACGACGGCGAACACGCCGGTCGCGGCGGTGAAGCGGGGCGCCCGCATCAGCACGGTGGCGGGGGTGTCCTCGCTCCGCCCCGTGGTCGTTCCGATGTCTTCGGCCTCCGGGATGGGGGAGGCCGTGGTGCTGGTCGTCATGCCCGTCGAGGTGAGCCCGGCAGGGATTCTCATGTGATCTCCCGTGTTCCGTCACTCTGTTCTTGCCGCTCGTCCTGAGGACGAGATCGGGCTTGATCAACTCACGCCCTAATCTATGTGATCTAGTTCACTTTCCCCCTCGGAGGAAAAAAATCTACCTCGGACGGTGATTTTACGTTCACCAATAGTCGCCCAAGGGTTGCGAGGGGGTTGCATCACCGCTGTTCACAGCACCTTTCTGGTGGACTCCCCGCCCACCGCCACCACGGCGAGCGTCGGCACCGCCGGGACGCCCAGGGACATCCGCAGCGGCTCGACCGCCGTCTCCCGGCAGCCGTCCAGGAACTCGCGGAGATCGGTGTCCGGGGACACGACCGCCTCCAGCCGCAGCCACGGGGCGTTCTCCGGACCGTGGAGCCGGGCGCGCGCCCGCACCGCCCCGGGCACTCTCTCCACGGCTTCGGCCACCGCGTCCCCCAGGGCGTTCCCGGACAGGACGGTCAGGCCCGCGGCCGAGTCCGCGCCCCGCACCAGCCGGCGCAGCCGCCCGGTGTCCCGCTGGGCCAGCAGCCACCACACGCCCAGCAGGACGGCGGCCAGCCCGACGGCGGCGACGGCGTAGGGCAGCAGCTGCGGTGGGACCGGTGGTGCGAGCCGCGGCCGGAGGTCCAGGCCCCCGGCCGCGGGGAGGCCGGCCCGGGCGGCGGCCCCGGCGGCCCCCAGGGCGCCCGCGGCGATCAGCGCGGCACCCAGGGCGAACGAGAGCGCGCGGTTCAGGCGCGACCGGCGCGTCGCCCCGCGGAAGGGGCGGCGCGCGGGCCCCCGCTCCGCGCTCACCGCCTTCTGCACGCGGCCCTCTTCCTGCGTACGGTTCTCACGGATCGCCGTCATGCCGGACCCACCTCGCGCACGCGCGCCCGGACCGCCGGACGGGGCAGCACCCCGAGCTCCCCGGCCCTGCGGCGCACAGATTCCTCCACCCGGCCGCGCAGGGCGCCGGAGGACCCCCGCATACGGGTGGAGACCAGGACACGCACGCGCCGCCTCCCCACCCGCACGCGGGCACCGCTCACACCGTCCACCTCCCGTGCCTCCTCGGCGAACAGCCGGGCGGCCGCGCCGCGGGTGAGGCCGCACACGAACAGCGGGTCGCCGGTCACCAGCGCCAGCGGCCCCCGGCCGCCGCGCGCGAGGGAGGACACGACCAGGGCGGTGCCGACGACCAGCGCGGCGGCCGACAGGACGGCCGTCGCGCCGACGCCCGACACCGCGGCGGACAGGTCGCCGACGGTCCGGACGGCCGGGTGGTCCGGAACGAGGGCCCGGGCCGGGGCGACCGCCCCCGCCGCCGCCCCGGCCAGGACCAGGGATACGGCGCACAGCACCGCGGTGCCGGTCCGGCGCGGACGCAGCAGGCGCAGCGCGGTGCGCCGCGCGGACCGGGACCGCTTCTTCTCGGAGTTCTTCTCCGAGTTCTTCTCGGGACACATGGAAGGCCTTCCGTGTCAGCGAACGACCGGTGGGAGGACGAGGCGGACGATGCTGACGTCCGCCGTGTGGACGCGCAGTCCCGTGGTCCGTTCCACCGCGGCGACGAGCCGCACGCGCAGGTCCGCCGCGGCCGCCTCCAAAGGGCGGGGGTAGGCCATCGCGACCTCCACGCGCAGGGCGACGCGAGAGCCCCCGCGGCTCACCTCGACCCGCACCGGGGAGCCCGCGATCGCACCGCGCAGCGCCCCCTCCAGGGGGCGCACCGCCTCGTGGCGCAGCGCTTCGTGGCGTACCAGGCGCTCGATCACGCGGTCGGCGACGACGGTCCGGCCGGGGGTGGGCGCGCTCACCGCACGTCCCTCCGGTCCCTCGGTGTGAACAGGGCGGCGAGGTCCACCTCGCCCGCGTAGGCCCTGCCGAGGAGGAACCCCAGCGCCCCGAACAGCAGGACCAGCAGGAACGCCCAGAACCCGCCGAACGCGGCGGTGAGTCCCAGGACGACGCCGAAGGCGAGTCCGACGATCGGCCACATGACTGCTCATCTCCGGTCTTCGTGCTCGGTCTCACGGGTGGTCACGACGGGCCCCTCACTGCACACGGGGCTCGTTGCCGGAGGCGTCCTCGCCCTCGCCGGGGAGGTGGATGTCGTCGACGGCCACGTTCACCTCGGTGACCTCCAGCCCCGTCATCCGCTCCACGGCCGAGACCACGTTGCGCCGGACCTCGGCGGCCAGGTCGGGGATGACGGCGCCGTACTCGACGACCAGGTTGATGTCGACCGCCGCCTGGCGCTCCCCGACCTCGACCGCGACCCCCCGGTCCGCGGCGGCCGAGGAGGTCGAACCGGGGATGCGCTCGCGGACCGCGTCGAAGGCGCGGGAGGCGTTGCCGCCCATCCGGTGGACGCCGCGGACCTGCCGGGCGGCCATGCCGGAGATCTTGGCGACCACGTGGTCGGCGATCACGGTGCGGCCCTGCGCGTCGCCGTCCGTGGCGGTGGTGACGCGGCGCAGGTCGGTGCCGGCGGTTCCGGTGCCCTGGGGGTTCTCGGCTGCCATGTCCGTCTCCTCTGTCTCTGCTTCTGTTCCTGCTTCGGGTGGCTCTGCTTCGGGTTCGTGCTCGGGCCGACGGCGCCTGATCAGCGCGGCGGGGCGCCGGGGGCCGCGACGCGGTGCGCCGCGGACCGGAGGCGGGAGAGGCGCAGCCTCGCGCCGGTCACCGCGTCCGCCGGACGGGGGAGGGGGCCGCCGGGCGCGGGGGACGCGCCGTCCCCGGCCCGCCCGGGCGCGTTCGCCGGGGCCTCCCGCCGCGTCGGTGTCCTGGCTTCTGCCATGGCCGGTCCTCCGTGTCCTCGTGTGCGGCACGCCCGTTCCGGTGCCGTCGTCCGTGAAGACACGGGAGCCCGCGCTGGGCTCACGGTGGATTTCACGTGATGCGGATCACGTTTTTTCAGTGCTGGAATGGATACTGAATGTACCTGTCCGAATACCGTGAGTGGGTGATCCGTGTCAGATGAGCTCCGGGAGGAGTCCGCGGCACCGGCCGGGCCGGAGGACGCCGTCCCCGAGGCCGTCCTGGTCGAGCGTGCGCAGGACGGCGACGACACGGCGTTCGAGATCCTGCTGACGCGGCACCAGGACGCGGTCTACCGCATCGCGCTGCGCATCCTGAGGGACCCGGGCGACGCCCGGGACGCCGCCCAGGAGGCCCTCATCACGGCCTGGCGCAAACTCCCCGAACTGCGGGACCCCGGGGCGTTCGGCCCCTGGCTGAAGCGCATCGCGGGGCGGCGCGCCCTGAACCTCCTGCGCTCCAGGGCGGACACCGAACCGATCGACGAGCAGGCCGCGCCGGACCCCCGCGACGCCGGGCCGGACGCCGAGGCGCTGGCCGGCGACCTGCGGGGCGCGCTGATGCAGGCCCTGGCCGGACTGCCCCCGGGACAGCGCACCTGCTGGGTCCTGAGGGAAATGGAAGGATGGGGATATGAAGAGATAGCAGAAGTCGTCGACGCGACCCCGACCGCCGTGCGTGGGCGGATCCACCGCGCCCGCACCCATCTCGTGAAGGCTCTTGCACCATGGCGCTAGAACCGCCCGACGACGGCGCTGACGGCCTCCTCCCCTGCGGGAACGAGGAGGACGTGCTGGTGCGGAACCTGATGGAGGGCCGCACCACCGAACACGAGGCCCGCTGCCCCCACTGCCAGGCCACCGCGCGCGACCTCGCCCCGCTGGTGTCCGCGCTGCGCGAGCCCGAGACGGAGGCGGTCAAGGCCCCCGCCGGGCTCGTCGAGGACGTCATGCGCGCCATCCGCGCCGAACGCGGGAACCGACGCTCGCTGCTGCTCGGCGGACCCGGCCCCGGAACGACCCGGATACGGGAGTCCGCCGTCGCGGCCATGGCGCGCTACGCGTCCCGGAGGGTCCCCGGGGTGCTCGTCGGCCGCTGCCGGGTGGAGCGGGGGCCGGACGGGCTCGCGGTCTCCCTGACGGCGCGGGTCGCCCACGGCACCCCCATCGCCGGGGCGGCCGAGGACGTGCGCCGCACCGTGCGCGACATCCTGGAACACCGGCTGGGACTCCCGGTCGTCCGGATCGACATCGAGGTCGTCGGGCTGATCGAGTCCGACTGAGCAGGGAGAACGCTCACGCGGGACCGGCGGTGCGGGCGGGGCGGTGACGGGACTCACGCCCCGCCTTTACCGCCCCGTCATCGGACGGAGCACGGGCGCAACGTCGGCTTGGCACCGTCGGACCCATGGACGCTACCGATGCCCACGACGGAACCGACGACCGGCGCACCGGCTTCCTCGGCAGGGAGGCCCTCGACTTCGGGGTTCTGCTGACCGCCGCCGGGGCGGCGCACCTGGTGGTGCTCTCCCTGGGCCACAGCGACGACGGGGCCCGCGCCCTGCTCGCGGTCGGGACGCTGCTCGTCCTGGCCTCCGGCCTGCACCGCTGGTACCGCCACCGGAGGCCCGCGGCCCCGGCCGCGCACCGGGTGGAGACCCGCCGCCCGCACGGTGCCGCACCCGTCCACGAGCCGCTCGGCGACCGCCTGTGGAGCGTGCGCGTCACCGTCGCGGACGTCCCCGGCGGGCTCGCCGCCCTCACCGCGGGGTTCGCGGCCCTGGGCGTGGACATCCGCCTCATGCACGTCCACCCCGCCGGGGCCGAGGCCGTCGACGAGTTCTTCGTCAGCGCGCCCGCCAGGGTGGGGGCGCACGCCCTGCACGCCGCCGTCCGGGAGGCGGGCGGCCGCGACGCCATCGTGCGCACCGCCGACCCGCACGAGCTCAGCGACACCACCAGCCGGACCCTGGCCCTGGTCGGGGCGCTCGCGTCCGGGGACACGACCCTGGAGGACTCGCTGCTGTCCCTGGCCGCCGCCCGCGTGGTCGAGACGGCGGACGCGCCGCCCGCCGGCCTGGGGCGCGAGGACCTGTCCGGCACCGTGATGACACTGCCCGCCCCCGACGGCCGGGTGCTGGTCGTCCGGCGCTCCGGAACACCGTTCACGCCGGTGGAGTTCGCCCGCTGCCGGGCGCTCGCACAGGTCGCCGCCACCCTGGGCAGCCGGACCGGCGGCGCCTGAAGGGGCGGATGAGAACCAGGGGGTCCGCGAGCGCGTCGCACCGGGGGCGGGCCGCACGGGTCCGCCCCACCCCCTGGAGGAGCATGACCGACAACGATCCGCTGGCCGCCGCCCGGGCGAGCCTGGCGAAGGGCGAGCCCTCGCGCGCCGTCCTCTCCCTGCGCCCGTACGCCGACGACCTGCCGCTGCCCGACCTGGTCGCGCTGGTGCGCGACGCCTCCCGCGCCCTGGGCGCGGACGACCTGGCCGGGGCCGCCGCCGACCTGCTCGCCGACATCGACGGCCCCAAGGCCCTCTACGACTTCGGATACGCCGCGACCGGGTCCGGGATCCCCTTCGTCGGCGTCCCCGCGCTGCGCCGGGCCCGCGGCCTGGCCCCCGACGTCCTGCCGGTCCTGTGGGAGCTGGCCTCCGCGCTGGAGGACTCCCACCGGCACCGGGAGGCCGCCGACGCCCTGCGCGGGTGGGACGGCGAGCTGCCCGCCTGGCCCGGCCGGTACCTGATCGCCTACAACTCCCTGGCCGCCGGGGACCTCGCCGGGGCCCGGGAGGCCCTGGCGGACCTGCCCGAACCCGAGGACCCGGACTGGGGCCCGGCCCGCGCCCGGGTCGCGGCCATGGCCGAGCGGGCCGCGGTGGCCGCCGCCGTCGGCCCGCTGGACGGCTCCGACCTGCGCGGATGGCACTTCGTGCTGCACGGGGGAGTGGTCGCGCACCTGTCCCCGCACGGGTTCGAGGAGCCCATGCGGGGGCGCTACGCGTTCGTCTCGGACGACTACTCGTACTGCCGCACCGGGCTGGAACGGCTGCGGCTGGTGCTGGAGACCGCCGGGCGCGCGGTGGACGGCGTCATGGCTCTGCCCGACCGGGACAGCACGGTCCTGGGGCTGGCCGCGTCCCGGCTGCTCGGCCTGCCGCTGCTGCCGGTGGATCCGGCCCGGCCGGGCGCACTGGTGGTGGCCTACGACCTCGACGACGCCGACCCGGAGCTGCGCGGGGCGCTGTTCGAGCGGCCCGAGGGGCAGATCCTCTTCGAGCACGCCGCGAGCTGGGTCCGCCCCGAGGGCCCGGCGGCCGACGTGGTGACGCTGCTCCACCAGAACGCGCACCGCCCGTGGGGCGAGCGGATGCGGATGGTGGACGTGCAGGACCCCTCCCGCGGTGTGGAGACGGTCCCGGCGGACGGGCGCCCGGAGGCCGAGCTGGCCGAGGAGGTCCTCGCCGCCGAGGCCGTGACCGGGGAGAACGGCGAGGAGGGGCCGCCGGACACGGTGGACGTGCTCGCCGGGTTCGTCGGGGCCGTGGCCGGGGGGTGGGCGCGGACCGGCCGGCGCTGGCGTGCGGACACGCCGGGGCCGGTGCGCAGCTCGTACTTCATCTGACCCCCGCGGCGGAACGCGGGCCCGCGGCCGGGGATCCGGTTTCGGGCCCGCGCTTTTTTCCACAGGCTGTGGAAAATCCCCCATGATCCGTCCCAGGCGGGTAAAAGAGACGTATGGCAACCCCCCGAACACCCTCCGTCCCGTTCCTCCGACGACCGGCCCGGCTCCTGGCGGTGCTGACCGCCGCGCTGCTGGGCGCCCTCCTGCTCGCCCCTCCGCCCGCCGACGCCGCCGTCCGCGAGCTGCGCAACGGCGACTCCGGGCGGGCCGTCGCGGCGCTCCAGGAGCAGCTGCTCGACCTCGGCTACTGGCTCGACGGCGCCGACGGCGAGTTCGGGCCCCACACCGCCCAGGCCGTGCTCGCCCTCCAGAAGGCCGCCGGGATCGACCGCGACGGCGTGGTCGGCCCCGACACCCGGGCCGCCCTGGCCGACGGGGTCCGACCATCGGCGACCTCCTCCGGCGACGCGCTGGAGATCGACCTGGAGCGCCAGCTGCTGCTGGTGGTCTCCGGCGGGGAGGTGGAGTACACGCTCAACACCTCCACCGGATCCGGCAGGCCCTACCTCGGCTCCGACGGCTCCGAGCGGATCGCGGTCACCCCCACCGGCACCTACACGGTGTTCCGGCAGGTGTCCGGCTGGGACCCGGGCCCCTACGGTGCGCTGTACGCGCCGATGTACTTCAACGGCGGCATCGCCGTCCACGGGTACCCGAGCGTGCCGGCGCAGCCGGCCTCGCACGGCTGCGCGCGGGTGAGCCTGTCGGCCATGGACTGGCTGCGGGAGGAGGGGCACATCGCGGTGGGCACCACCGTCGTCGTCCGCTGACCGCCTC
Source organism: Nocardiopsis sp. NPDC057823 (assembly GCF_042797335.1). NCBI lineage: Bacteria > Bacillati > Actinomycetota > Actinomycetes > Streptosporangiales > Nocardiopsidaceae > Nocardiopsis > Nocardiopsis sp. NPDC057823. The sequence continues at coordinate 208,653 of NZ_JBHVLR010000005.1, forward strand.
CCGGGGCGGGCCCGCCCCGCCCCGGGGACCCACCTGCGGCGACCGCCCGTCCGGGGTCGCCCATCCCACCGGTGGCCGCCGACGTCCGCGGGAAGGAGTGCAGACTGCGGGCGGAGGGACCGCCCGGTCCGCGAAGGGAACCGTGATGCCTTTCCTGATCGCCACCGCGCCCGGCCGCGCCGACCGCCCCAACGAGGACTTCGCCGCGGTGTCCGCGCACTGCGCGGTGCTGCTGGACGGGGTGAGCGGGCCGCCCGACGGCGACGACGGCTGCTCCCACGGCGTGGCCCGGCACGTCCGGCGGCTGGGCGCCCTGCTGCTGGCGGGCATGGACGCCGGGCTGCCGCCGCGCACCGCGCTGGCCGAGGCGATCGGGGCGGCGGCCGCCCTGCACGCCGACACCTGCGACCTCGCCCACCGGGACACCCCCTCCGCCACCGTCGTGGCCGTCCGCCTCCACCCCGGCGGCGACCCGTCCGGCCCGGACACGGGCGGCGCGGCGGTACCGGACGGCATGCCCGGAACCGGGGCGCTCCCGACGGAGGGCACGGCCGGGCCCGGGTGGCTGGAGTACCTGGTGCTGTCCGACTCCGTGCTCCTGGTCGCCGACCCCCGCCCCCTTCCGGGCGCGCAGTCCGACCCGCGCGCTTCCGTGCGCGTGCCGCCGGAGCCGCGCGCTCCCGCCGGTGCGGCGCCGGATCCACGTCCCGGTCGGGGCGTGCCGGAGCCCGGATCGGTTCGGGCTCCGGGGCCGGACGCGCGCAGCGGCGTGCTCCGGGAGGTGGACGGGGTCGGTCTGGTGGCCGACACCCGGCTGGACGTCCTGCGGGCCGAGCTGCGCGGCCGCGGTGAGGCGGCGGGGGCGATCCGGGCGCTGCGCGGTGTCCCCGGCGGGTTCTGGACTGCGGGCTCCGACCCGCGGGCCGCCGACGAGGCGCTCACCGGGACGGCCCGCCTGGACCGGTTCGCGCTCATGACCGACGGTGCCACCCGCGCGGTGGAGGTCTTCGGCGACCTGGATTGGGGACAGGCTTTCTCCCTGGTTTCGGACAAGGGGCCGGGGGCGTTGATCGAGCGGGTGCGCGCCCTGGAGGACGCCGACCCGCAGGGGCGCGCCCACCCCCGCGGCAAGGTCCGCGACGACGCGACCGTCGTGTCCTGGGCGCCGGAGGTCCTTGCGCCTTAGGCGATCGCGGACGGCCCACGGGTGCGGGGGAGGCATCGTCCGCGCCCCGGTCCCGTCGGCCGCTCCGGCGGCGGACCGCCTCCCGGGCCTCACAATCGCTATTTCGGTTGGCCTTAATCCGGGTATTCGGATATCTCTCGTGGTGGCCCCTGGGGGCGGGGAGTGGTGTCACCAGGTGGGAAGTGCGTCACGCCCATTGGCCGTCAACGACGTTTCTCCCGGCGATTCAGATGACATTCGATGGATTTGTCGAGAAAAATTCCCGAGCCTCCGTAGAGATCCCCGCGCGTCACACCTCTGTGTGGCGGAGAACGCCGGGACGCCCACGCCACAGGCGCTTTCGCCTGTCGTGTTCATCCGGTAGATTTCCCGGTAACCGAACAGTCGGGGTTACTCCACAACGTCCTCGCACGGCTTCGGTGTTCTCTCTGAACCCCCTGTTCACTTGTGCACCCCCAGGTGTCCCCTGCACGGAAGCAGCGATTGACGATCCTTCTCGGAACAAGAAATGGAGGCGGAGTGACCCCCACGGGCGTCCTTGAACCGACCGGCCCGAACCGCGCCCTCAACGGCACCGGATGGCTGGACCGCCTCCTCTCCACCCCCGTGGCCGCCCCCGTCGAGCGCTCGCGCCCCCTGCGCGACATCGACGGGTACGAGCACCGCCCCAACCCCCTGCACGCCCGCACCACCGCCGAGTTCCTCCTCACCATGCGCCGCTACGTGGTGTGGGCCGGCGACTGGTCCTACCGGGAGCTCGAGTACCTGTGCGGCGGAGCCGTCAAGCACTCCACCTTCTGCCAGGTCCTGGAGGGGGACCGGCTGCCCCGTTACGTGTTCCTGATGGCCTTCGTCACCGCCTGCGCCGGCGAGGACGAGGCCGAACGCCGCCGCTGGGTCACCGCCTGGCACCGCGTCCGCGACGCCGCCGCCCGCTGACCTCGGCCCTGTCGGCCATCCCGGGTCCTCGGGTCCCTGAGCGGCCCCGAGGCGGTCCTCCGCGACGTGTGCGCGGGAACGCCGGTCTCCGGCACCGCGGTCCCGGACCCGCGGCGGCCACCGCCACCCCTCGCCCCCGTGGGCGGGGCGTGCCGCCGCTACCGTGGACGGGTGTCCTCAGTCACGGATCCCCCCGACCTCCGGCCCTACCAGCGCGAGGCGCTGGAGGCGGTCGCCGCGCGCTGGGACGCCGGGGAGCGGCGCACGTGGATCGTGCTCCCGCCGGGCGCGGGCAAGACCCTCGTCGGCCTGGCGGCCGCCCGCCGTCTCGACCGCCGGACCGTCGTCCTCGTGCCCAACACCGCCATCCAGGGCCAGTGGATCCGGACCTGGGACTCCCTGCGCCCCGAGGGCGACGACCGCACCGCCGGGGTCGAGCGCGACCTCTCCCACCACGTCACCGTCCTGACCTACCAGTCCCTGGCGGTGTTCGACCCCGACGCCGAGACCGACGAGGAGGGCGGTGGCCGCGCCTCCGTGCGCGACCGGCTGCACCCCAACGGCCGCGCGCTCGTCGACGCCCTGCACGACGCCGGCCCCCTCGCCGTGCTGCTCGACGAGTGCCACCACCTGCTCCAGGTGTGGGGGCGCCTGCTCTCCGAGGTCCTGGACGACCTCCCCGACGCCCACGTCATCGGCCTGACCGGGACCCCGGCCACGAACCTCACCGCCGCCGAGCGTGCCCTGGTGGACCGCCTCTTCGGCGAGCCCGTCACCGGGGCCTCCATCCCCGCCCTGGTCCGCGCCGGCTACCTCGCCCCCTTCGCGGAACTGGCCTACCTCACCACGCCCACGCCCACCGAGCTCGCCTACCTCAAGGACCAGGGCGAGCGCTTCTCCCGGATGTGCGACGAGCTGCTCGCGCCGGGCTTCGCCACCACCGACCTGCTGCCCTGGATCGACGCCCGGTTCGTGAACCGGGACGCCGCGGAGGGCGGACGCGTGCCCTGGTCGCGGATCGCCGCGGCCGAGCCCGCCCTGTCCGACGCCGTCCTGCGCCTGCACCACGTCGGCCTGTGCGACCTCCCGGAGGGCGCCCGCCCCTTCGAGGCGCACCGCCGCCCGCCGACCGCGGCCGACTGGATCGCCCTCATCGACGACTACGCCAAGCGCTGCCTGCCCCCGGACACCGCCTCCGAGCGCGACCGCGAGGCCCGCGAGCGCCTGCGCGCGGCCCTGCCCGCGATCGGCCACCACCTCACCCGCAACGGCGTCCGGCGCGGCGTCTCGCCGGTGGACCGGGTGCTGGCCCGCAGCGACTCCAAGGCCCACGCCACCGTCGAGATCCTCGCCGCCGAGAACGCGGCCCTGGGGGAGCGGCTGCGCGCCCTCGTCCTGTGCGACCACGAGCACGCCTCGTCCCGGCCGCCCGCCGCCCTGCGCGGCATCCTCGACGCCGACGCCGGGTCGGCCCGGCTCCAGCTCACCACCCTGGCCGGGGACCCCCGCACCGACCTCCTCGACCCGGTGCTGCTCACCGGCCGCACCGTGGCCATGGCGCCGGGCACGGCCATGGTCTTCCTGGAGTACGCCCGCGCCGAACTCCCCGGCGCCGACCTCGCCGCCGTCGACCGCCCGGACGGGCTGTGCGACATCGAGGGCTCCTGGTCGCCCCGCGTCAGGGTGGGCGCCGTCACCCGGTTCTTCGAGTCCGGCGGCTCGCGCGTCCTGGTCGGCACCCGCGCCCTGCTCGGCGAGGGCTGGGACGCGCGCGGCGTGAACACCGTCGTGGACCTGACCACCGCGACCACGCCCACCGCCGTCGTCCAGAGCCGCGGACGCGCGCTGCGCCTGGACCCGTCCTGGCCGGAGAAGACCGCGCACACCTGGACGGTCGTGTGCGTCTCCGGCGAGCACCCGCGCGGGGACGCCGACTGGGACCGGTTCGTCCGCAAGCACGAGGGTTACCTGGGCGTGGACGCCGACGGCGAGGTGATGAGCGGCGTCGCCCACATCGACCCCTCCCTGTCCCCGTACGCGCCGCCCGACGACCCCGGCGGGCTGAACCGCCGCATGCTCGACCGGATCGGGCGCCGCGACCTCACCCGCGAGCGCTGGCGCCTCGGCGAGCCCTACGAGGACTCCCTGGTCCCCACCCTGCGCGTGCGGAGGCGGCACGCCCCCGCCGTCCGCGGCGTGGACGTCGCCCTGCCGGACCCGCCCCGGGTGCTGCCGGGGGACCGGGGCGTGTTCCTGCCGGGCGCGGGCCTGTCCGGGGCATTGCCGGCCCGGTTCCCGGGCGCGGTCCTGCCCCTGGCGGCCCTCATCGTCCTGCTGGTCGTGTTCTCGGGGATCGCACCGCTCTGGTTCCTGCTCGCGGCGGCGGCGACCGCGGCCGTGATACCCGTCCTGTTCCGGGTCCGCGGGGCCGCCCGCGTGCGCCGGGCCCGCGAACTGATCGCCGAGGCGGTCGGCCCCGACGACGCGGTCCACTACGCCTGCGCGGTCGCCGACACCCTCCGGGGGATGGGGCGTTCCGCGACCGGCGCCTCGGGGGTGCGGGTCCACATCGACACCGACGGCGTGTACCGGTTCACCCTCCCCGACGCCGCCGAGGACTTCGCCACCGCCCTGGAGGAGCTGCTCGGCCCGGTCTTCGGCGAACCCGGGTACCTGATCCCCCGGCCGCTGCCGCCCGCCCCCACGGAGGCGAACGCCCGCGCCCTCCTCGACGGAACGCCGCCGGACAACCCGGTCGTCCACCACGTCGTCCCGGCGCTGTTCGGCCGCAACCGCGCCCACCTCCGGGCGTTCGAGGACGCCTGGGGGCACTGGATCGCCCCGACCCGCGCGATCGGCACCTCCACCGAACCGGGCGCGGCCCTGCTGGCCGCCCACTACGGCGCCTCACCGCTGGAGGACGCCTCCACCGCCCGCCGTCTCACCTGGTCCTGACCCCCGGCGCTTCACCGGGGCGACACCGGCCGTTCGGACGTACCTGGTTGGCTTCCGCCGGGCGCGTCCGCGCCCGTCCCCCGGAAGGAACCACCATGCGCAAGACCACGGCGGTGGCGGCGGCCCTGTCCGTCGCCCTCACCGGCACGGCGGCCCACGCAGGCGAACGCGCCGACGGTGCCCCCCTCGCCCCGCTCGGCACCTACTCCACCGGCGCCTTCGACCAGGCGGCCGCCGAGATCGTCGCCCACGACCCGCGCACCCAGCGCCTGTACGTGGTCAACGCCCTGGCCGCGACCGTCGAAGTCCTCGACATCTCCGACCCCGCCGCGCCGGTCAAGCTCTTCGACCTGGTCGCCCCGGGCGTCCGGGCGGCCGACGGCTCCGTGGTGGAGGAGGGAGCGGTCGCCAACTCCGTCGCGGTCCACGGCGACACCGTCGCCGTCGCCGTGGAGGCCGCGGACAAGACCGACCCCGGCTGGGTGGTCTTCTACGACACCCGCGGCAACGCCCTCAACGCCGTGCGCGTGGGCGCCCTGCCCGACATGGCGACCTTCACCCCGGACGGGCGCCTCCTCCTGGTCGCCAACGAGGGCGAGCCGAACGACGACTACACGGTCGACCCCGAGGGCTCCGTCAGCATCGTCAAGGTGAACCGCCGTCCGGCCGCGGTCACCCAGCGGGACGTGCGCACCGCCGACTTCCGCGCCTGGGACGGCGACCGCGAGCTCCCCGAGGGGGTCCGGGTGTTCGGTCCGGACCTGTCGACCGGGGAGCCGGGCACCCCGGGCCGGGTCGCCCGCAGCCTGGAGCCCGAGTACATCGTCGCGGACACCGCCTACAGCGCCCACGTGGTGCTCCAGGAGGCCAACGCGTTCGCGGTGGTCGACCTGCGCACCGCGGAGGTCACGGACATCGTCCCGTTCGGCGTCAAGGACCACCTGGAGCCGGGCAACGAACTGGACCCCTCCAACCGCGACGGCGGCATCGACCTGCGCGGGGTCCCGGTGTACGGCATGTACCAGCCCGACGGCTTCGACATGTACCGCCACCGGGGCCGCAGCCTCCTGGTCACCGCCAACGAGGGCGATGTCCGCGACTGGGACGGCTACTCGGAGGAGGCCCGCGTCAAGGACCTCGAACTGTGCGAGGACTCCCCGCGCCTGCGGCCCTACCTCGACGCCAACGGCCTCACCACCGCCGACCTCCAGCGCGACGAGGCCCTCGGCCGCCTGACGGTCTCGGCCGCCGAGGGCCTGCGCGAGGGGGAGGACTGCCACGACGAGCTGTACTCCTTCGGCGGCCGCTCCTTCTCGATCTTCACCACCGGCGGCGACCTGGTCTTCGACTCCGGCTCCGAGTTCGAGCGCGTCATCGCCGAGGAGAACCCGGACTTCTTCAACTCGAACCACACCGAGAACCAGTTCGACGGCCGCAGCGACGACAAGGGCCCGGAGCCCGAGGGCCTCACCCTCGGCGAGGTCGGCGGCCGCGTCTACGCCTTCATCGGCCTGGAGCGGGTCGGCGGCATCATGATCTACGACGTCACCGACCCGGCCGGCGCCTCCTTCGTGGACTACGTGAACAACCGCGACTTCTCCGCGGAGCCGGGCACCCCCGAGGCCCTGGACCTGGGCCCCGAGGGCCTGACCTTCATCGCGGCCGGGGACTCGCCGATCCCCGGGACGCCGCTGCTGGCCGTCGCCAACGAGGTCTCCGGCACCACCACCCTCTTCCGGGTCGACCTCTGACCCGACGGGTGCGGGCCCGTCCGGGCCCGCACCCGCTCAGGCCCCGCGGCGCGCGGCCGCGGAGGCCATGCCGAGCCAGGTGTGCGGGTTGCCCTCCCAGCACCAGCCGAGCTTGGGGGCCCGCTGGCTGATCCACAGGGCCGGCACCCGGCGGTCGCCGCAGCGCGAGCCGCCCAGGGAGAAGCACTTGTTCTTGACCAGTACCTCCGGGAACTGCGTGACCAGGGCGATCCCCTCCTCGATGGTGAGCGTGCTCCGGCCCCGCCCGTCGATGACCGCCATGGCCTCGGCGGGAACCGCGCCGCAGAACTCCTCACCGCGCTCGACGCCGAACACCAGGTGGGCGTCCCCGTCGGGAGGGGCGCTCCCGGGGGTGGCGGTGAACCGCTCCAGCGCACCCGGCTCGAAGGAATGGTCCACGAATCCGGGCTTGCGGCCGCCGGCCAGCGCGGTGCGGGTCATCGCCCACTCGATCGGCGCGGTGCCGCGGCCGGGCACGAGCAGGAAGGGCGCCCGGCCGGCCCCGGGGTCGCCCGGGTCCGTGCCGTGCTCCATCGCGACCGCGCGCAACGGCGCGAGCGACTTCTCGAACCGCTCCGCGTCGAGCCCGGCCTGCTCCGGGTAGCCGAGTCCGACCAGGGTGGCGACCTGGCGGTCGAACTCCGCGCCCGCGTCGAAGGTGTTCTGTTCCATGGTGTCGTCTCCTCGCTCGTGTCGGATGGTCGGAAGGTGCTGGTGAGCCGCGGCTCACCGCCCCCGCTGGAAGCGGGTGCGCCGGTGCCCGTGCCGGTCGGCTCCGGGGTCCCGGCGCCCGCGGGCCCGGTACCCGGGCTCCCGCCGGCCCCGGAGGGGATCGGGGCGGGACGCGTCGGGCGGGGCGGCGGGCGGCAGCACCCGGCCGGTGGCGGCGGCGGTTCCCACGGTGGAAAGGGCGGTTCGGGCGGTCATGCGCTGCTCCTCGGCGGTCGGCTCGGAAACGGGGGAGGAAGGGGAGGCCGTCGCGCGGCGCGGTGTCGTCAGGGATGTCTCCTGTCGTGGTCCGGTTCGGGGGCGGGGATCCGCCGGAGGCGGGGTCCCGGTGCGTCGGCCGTGACCGGGCCGTCCGCCCCGGCGTCCGACGGGATCGTCCCCGCCGTTGGTGCGACCTAAACTTATGACCGACCAAGAAATATGTCAACAACAAATTTTGGTCGAGTCTAGGTATAGTGGCCCCATGAGCGACCGGAACCTGGGCCTGCGGGCCCTCAAAAAGCTTCAGACCAGGGAGAACATCTCCAACAAGGCCACCGGCCTGTTCCTGGAGCGGGGCTTCGACAACGTGACCATCGCCGAGGTGGCCGCCGCCGCCCAGGTGTCGAAGATGACCGTCACCAACTACTTCCCGCGCAAGGAGGACCTCGCGCTGGACCTCCGGGACGCCTTCGTCGGCGGCCCCGTCGAGGCCGTCCGGGAGCGCGGGCCGGGGGAGTCGGCGCTCGCCGCGCTGCGCCGCGCCCACCTGGCCGCGGTCCGCGCGCACGACCCCGTCATCGGCTTCTCCGGCCCCGTGTTCGCCCGGATGATCACCGGCAGCCCCGCCCTGGTCGCCCGGCTGCGCGAGTTCCACGACGAACGAGAGAAGGCCCTGGCCGGGCTGCTCGCGGAGGAGACCGGCGCCGACGCCGACGACATCCGGCCGAAGGCGGCAGCGGTACAGCTCATCGGCGTCCTGCGGCTGCTGTTCGAAGAGATCCTGGCCCTGACACTCGACGGGCGCGACAACGACGAGATCGCGCGGATCGCCGAGGGACACGCCGAGACCGCGTTCGGCGCGCTGGAGCCCTCGCTCGCCGGCTACGCCGCCCGCTCCGCGGCTTGAGCCCCCCGCCGCCGCGCTCCGGCCGGAGCCGGTCAGGAATCGAGAAGCGCGGCCCGGAGCAGCGGGCCTAGTCTGACGCCATGGACCTGACGATTCACACCAGTTTCCTCCCGCACGAGGACCCGGACGCGTCCCTGGCCTTCTACCGCGACATCCTCGGATTCGAGGTGCGCAGCGACGTCGGCCAGGGCCGGATGCGCTGGATCACCGTCGGCCCCGCCGGCCGGCCCGACACGTCGATCCTCCTGGCGCCCCCGGCCGCCGACCCCGGGATCAGCGAGGACGAGCGCCGCACCATCGCGGAGATGATGGCCAAGGGCACCTACGGCTGGATCCTGCTGGCCACCCGGGACCTCGACGGCACCTTCGACAAGGTGCAGGCCCAGGACGCGGAGGTCGTCCAGGAGCCGACCGAGCAGCCGTACGGCGTGCGCGACTGCGCCTTCCGCGACCCCGCGGGCAACCTGGTCCGCATCCAAGAGGTCCGCTGAGCCGGACACCGGCGGAAAGGAGCCCCCCATGTGCCGTCCCGCCTGGGGCAACGCCCGGGCCGAGGCGCAGCGCCTGGCCGACCTCGCCCTGATGCGCCGCGTCCGGGACCGGATCGACCGGGAGTACGCGCAGCCGCTCAACGTCGAGGAGCTCGCCCGCGGCGTGCACATGTCCGCGGGCCACCTCAGCCGCAGCTTCCGGCAGGCCTACGGCGAGTCCCCGTACTCGTACCTGATGACGCGCCGCATCGAACGCGCGGCGGCCCTGCTGCGCCGCGGCGACCTCAGCGTCACCGAGGTCTGCTTCGTGGTCGGCTGCTCGTCGCTGGGCACCTTCAGCACCCGCTTCACCGAGCTGTTCGGCATGTCGCCCAGCGCCTACCGGACCGCGGCCGCCGACTCGGCGCAGGGGCTTCCGCAGTGCGTGGCCAAGCAGGTCACGCGGCCGGTCAGGCGCCGGGCGGAGCCCCCCTCGGGGCCGCCGGCCGCCTGAGGCCCGGCCGGCGCCGCGCCTTCGACCGACACGAAAGACAGGCCCCTCCCCGCCGGGAGGGGCCCGACCCGGAACCGGGGAGAGAACCTTGACGAACACGCCGCCGCGCAGCCCCCGGGACAGGATCCGGGACACCCGGGCGAGGCTGGAGGGCGACATCGACCTCTGGCTCGCGACGGCGGGAGAGGACGGAGCCCACCTCCTCCCGCTCTCCTACCTGTGGGACGGCTCCGCGCTGCTGGTCTCCACGTCCCTCGCCTCGGTGACCGGCCGCAACCTGTCGGCCGGCGGCCGGGTGCGGGTCGGCCTCGGCCTCACCCGCGACGTCGTCATGATCGACGGCACCGTGGCACGGGTGGACCTCGCCGACCTCCCTCCGGGAACGGGTGACGCGTTCGCGGAGCGGACCGGGTTCGACCCGCGCGAACTGGACGGATACGGGTACTTCCTGATCCGGCCGCACCGCGTCCAGGCCTGGCGCGAGGTGAACGAGATGCCGGGGCGCACGCTCATGCGCGACGGCCGCTGGCTCGACGGCGCCCCGGCCCCCGCCGTCAGGACCGGGTGAACGCCTCCGCCCCGTCCTTCCACACCTGCCGCACCAGCGACGGCAGCAGCGCCAGCTGGTCGGCCTCGGTGAGCTCCCCGTCGAGCACGACCGCGTCGGCGGCGTACCCCGGTGCCAGCCGGCCGACCTCCGCCCCGCGGATGAGCTCCCCGGCCACGGACGTGCTCGCCCGCAGCACGTCCACCAGGCCCATGCCCAGGTCGGCCAGCAGAGCGAGCTCCTGGAGGTTGGCCCCGTGCGGGCCCACCCCCGAGTCGGTGCCCATGGCGACCTTCACCCCGGCCGCGATCGCCTTGGCCACCGACTCCCGGTGCGTGTCCACCACCCGGTGGGCCTTGTCGATGACGGCCTGGGACAGCCCCGAACCCGGCTGCTGCGCGCGCTCGATCACCGCCAGCGGGGCGGCCAGCGTCGGCACGAGGTAGGCGTCCCGGTCGAGGAAGAGCCCGATCGCCTCCTCGTCGAGGTAGATGCCGTGCTCGATGGAGCGCACCCCGGCCCGCAGGGCGCTCTTGATGCCCTCGCTGCCCTGCGCGTGCGCCATGACGTAGGTCCCCTGCGCCGCGGCCTCCTCCACGATCACGCGGATCTCGTCCTCGGTGAACTGGGAGTGCCGCGGGTCGTCCGCGGGCGAGAGCACCCCGCCCGTGGAGCAGATCTTGATCTGGTCGGCGCCCGCCCGCAGGATCGTGCGCACGGTCTTGCGGACCTCCTCGACGCCGTCGGCCACTCCGGAGGGGCGCCCGGGGTGCGGGGCCAGCATCGGGCCGTCGGCCCCGGACGGCAGCCGCGTGTCGCCGTGCCCGCCGGTCTGGCTCATGATCGTGACCGCGATCCGCAGCCGCGGCCCGGGGATGACACCCGACTCGACGGCGACCTTGGCCCCCAGGTCGGTGCCGCCCGCGTCGCGCACGGTCGTCACCCCGGCCTCCAGCGTGCGCTTCAGGTACGCGGCCGAGTTGTAGAACTGGAGCGAGAACGGCTCGGCGAACGCGTTGAGCGAGCCCGCGTGCTGCGTCGTCATGTGCACGTGGAGGTCGATGATGCCGGGCAGGACGGTGCTGCCGGTCGCGTCGACCGTGCGCGCGTCCGGGTACCGGGCGGCCAGGTCCGGGCCGACCTCGAGCACGGTGTCCCCGGCGAACGCGACGTCCGCCCGCGGCAGGAAGCCCTCTCCGTCGAACACGCGGGCTCCGGAGATGATCACGGTGGCTGGTGTGGACATGTCTCTCCCTGTGTTCCCGTCGCATCCGGGGGTCGCGCGCCCGTGTGCGACGGGGGTCACACGAACGGCGTGGACCCACGTTCTCGCACCGCCCCGCCGTGCGCGCGGCCAGGGGCGGCCCAAGGGGCCGCCGGACGACCGGTCAGGAATCGAGAAGCGACGGGAGGGGGCCGGCTTCTAGCGTTGTGACCATGACGAACATCGCTTCCATCACCCTCGACGCGGCCGACACCGAGGCCGCCGACCGCTTCTACGCCACCGCCTTCGACCTGGGCGAACTGGTCCGCACGCGCACCGCCGCCGAGCCCGCCTCGGGCTTCCGCGGGTTCACCCTGTCGCTGATCACGTCCCAGCCCGCCGACGTCGACGTCCTCTTCGAGTCCGCGCTCGCCGCGGGCGCCACGGTCCTCAAGCCCGCCGACAAGTCGATGTGGGGATACGGCGGCATCGTCCAGGCCCCGGACGGGGCGATCTGGCAGCTGGCCACCTCCGCCAAGAAGAACACCGGGCCGGCCACCGGGAAGGCGGACGAGGTCGTGCTCCTGCTGGGGGTGGAGGACGTGGCCGCCACCAAGAGGTTCTACGCCGGCCGCGGCCTGACCGTGTCCAAGAGCTTCGGCCGCTCCTACGCCGAGTTCGCCACCGACCCGGGCTCGGTCAAGCTGTCGCTCTACCGGCGCCGCGCCCTCGCCAAGACCATCGGCGTCGACCCGCAGGGCAGCGGCCCGCACGGGCTGCTGATCGGCGGCGACATCGGCCCCTGCGCCGACCCGGACGGCTTCGCCTGGCAGGCCCCGGCCACGGCCGACGCCTCCTGACCGGCCTCCGGCCGCACCCGCCGAAGGGCCCGGTCGCCGACCGGGCCCCGGCCCCGTTCGCCCCGAGCGCGGGGTCGGGCCCGGATGGCGGGGGTCACACGCATAAATGGCGCGAAGCCACTCCTGCGCCGTGATAGAGTCGGAGACGTCGCCAGGGAGGACACGGTCCGCCAGGGCGACGACAACTGAACAACCTGCACTCGTAGCTCAATGGATAGAGCATCTGACTACGGATCAGAAGGTTGGGGGTTCGAATCCTCCCGAGTGCGCCACCATGAGACAGTGGCATTACGGCCTCGAAGCGCGGAAACGCGGTTCGGGGCCGTTCTGTGTGCGGGACGGTCGGGACCGGTGGGGCCGAGGGGCCGCGCCGGTCCCGGCACCGTCAGGGTCCGGTGGGCCGGGCTACCACCACGGGTGGTCCGTCCTCAGCGCGGCGACGCGGGACGCACGGGCGTCCTCGGCCAGCAGGTAGCCGTCGTGCCGGGCCTCGTGCACGGCCCGGTTCACCCACCGCAGGTATCCGCCGCGCCGCGGGTACAGCTCCGCGAGGGTCTCCTCGGAGAAGGGCACGTGGGCGCCCATCAGCACACAGAACGGGTCGCCGGTGTTCGTCCCCTGGTTGAGCGCCGTGGCGACCTCGTGCTCGGACAGGCGGATCCCGCCGAGCCGGTTGCCGTGCTCGTCGCGGCTCGGGGTCGTGGCGTCCGCCCACTCCAGCCGCGGAGCGGCCGGGGGCGCCGTGCCGTCCTCGACCCAGTCGACCAGGTGGTCGTAGGCCGAGTTCAGCACGTGGTGGAACGGGATCCGGCTCAGCGGCGGGCGGTCGCACCGCTGCGGTTCGGTGCCCGGGTTGTCACGGGCGATCAGCGGGGCGAAGGTCAGGTACTCGTGGGCGCCGACATGCGCGGTCCCGGCGACCTCCCACCGGCGGTAGAACTCCGAGTCCGGTTCGAGGCTCTCGGAGCGCAGTCGCACGTCGGTCTCCGCCATGAGCCGCATGACCGGCGTGGTGCCCTGGGCGAGCCTGCCGGGGGCGCCGTGGATCATGAAGCCGTCGACGGCCCCGTGGGCGGGGTGGACCGCGTTGTGGTAGCCGATGAGGTACCTGGCCGACTGGGAGTGTCCGGTGGCGATGACCGTGTCGACGTCGACGCCGGGCAGCGGGTCGACGCCCTCCGGCGAGCGCAGGGTCCGCGCGGTCTGGGAGTAGATGTCGAACGCTGGAGCGTCGACGAGCCCGGGGTCGCCGACGCTCAGGTCGCCGTAGCGCCGGGGGTCCCACGCGCGGAGCGCGTCGACCCCGACCCGCTGGACGGAGAGGCCGACCCAGACGTGCCCCTCCCGCATGAAGTAGTCGTTGGACAGGAACCAGTCGATCTCGATGTCCTGGCCGAAACTCACGTTGTTCCACTCCAGGAACGCGGTGCCGCTGGAGTCACGGGCGTCCTCGGGGCGGCGGACCACCATCCGTGTGGTGTAGGGGGATACGCCGGTCACCTCGCCGGTGGCGGGGTCGTAGTGCTCGGCGGTGCCCTCCAGGAGGAACTCCTCCTCGACGTAGCCGTACGCGTCGAGGTCGACCTCGACGGGCTCGCCCGCCTCGATCGGGGGCGCCTGGGGTCCGTCGGCGGACATGAACGGGTAGGAGTCGTCGGTGACGGGGACCGGGCCGGACACCGTCGCGGCGGGTCCCCCGGCGGGCTCGTCGGCGGGTTCGGACCGGGCGGGCTGGGCGAGGAGCAGGGTCGAGGCGACGGCCATCCCGGTCGCGGCCGCGCCGATGCGCAGGGGGGTGCGAGAACTCATCCGTGTGACGACCTCCGAGTAGCCCGATGATGCCGGAAAGGCTAGGACCGGCCCCCCGGCCGGACAAGGAGTGTTGGACGCCGTCCACCGCCGCCGGGCGAGAACGAGTGGATCCACCGATGGGCGCGGGCCCGCCGGAGGCCGGGAACCAGCGGGCGGGGCGGACGCGATAGGCCGTGTATGAGCACCGAAACCGCGCCCGTGCAGGACCCCGCCCCCGAGCAGGCGATCCCCCTTTGGGCCCTGCTCCTCCTGTCCGGGATGGGCGGCCTGATCATCGGCCTCGCCACCATGGTCGCCCAGGGTCTGCTGCCCGACGCCGTGGCGTGGCTCGGCAACTCCGCCGCGGTCTGGTCGGCCGCCGCGTTCGCCGCGGGGGCGGCCGGCGCCGCCGCCCGCCCGTGGGCGTGCGCCGTGGCCGGGCTGCTCACCCAGTGGGGAGCGGTGATCGGCTACTACGGATCCGCCTCGCTGCTGTGGCTGGGCGCCCAGGAGCTTCACGCGCCGCTGGTGTGGATGGCCTGCGGCGCGCTGTCCGGGCCGGTGTTCGGGCTGGCCGGGGCCGTGTGGCGGAACCGGGGCGGCTGGTGGCGGGCGGCCGCGGTGGGGCTGCTCGGCGCGGTCCTGGCCGCCGAGGGCGTCTTCAAGCTCGTGAACTGGGAGCACTTCACGCACATGCTCGGGACGGCCTGGTCCCAGGCGCTGCTGGGCCTGGCCGTCCCCCTGCTGCTGGGCGGGCGCGGGTGGGCGGACCGGGCGCGGGCGCTGGCGGTGTTCGCCGTCCTGGTCCCGCTCGGGCTCGGGTTCTTCATGCTGGTCGACCTCGCGCTCATGGCCTGACACCCGCCCCCGCCCCGGCTACGCCGAGGCCTCGGCCACCGACGCCTCCCAGACGGCGAGCGCCGCGTCGACCTGCTCGCCGTCGACGATGAGCGGCGGGATCATCCGCACCACGTTCCCCGCCGGACCGCAGGTCAGCAGCAGCAGCCCGTTGCGGACGGCGGCCTGCTGGGCGCGCAGCGCCGCGGCGCCGTCGGGGCGGCCGTCGGTGGTGAACTCGCTGGCCAGCATCAGCCCCCGGCCGCGCACGTCGCCGATCAGCGGCGAGGCCGCCGCCACCTTCTCCAGGCCCTGGCGGAGCCGCTCGCCCATGCGTGCGGCGTTGTCCACCAGCCCCTCCTCCTCGATCACGTCGAGGGTGGCCAGCGCGGCGGCGCACGAGACGGCGTTGCCGCCGTAGGTCCCGCCCTGGGAGCCGGGCCAGGCCTTGGCCATGACCGCCTCGGGCGCGGCGATCGCCGACAGCGGGAACCCGCTTGCCAGGCCCTTGGCGGTGATGACGATGTCGGGGACGATCCCGGAGGGCTCGTGCCCCCAGAACGTCCCGGTGCGCCCGAACCCCGTCTGCACCTCGTCGACGACCAGCAGGAACCCGTGCGCGTCCGCGCGCTCGCGCAGCCCCTGGAGGAAGGCGTCGGGGGCGGGGATGTACCCGCCCTCGCCCAGGACCGGTTCGATGAACACCGCGGCGATGTCCTGCGGCGAGGTCACCGTGATGAGCAGCTCGTCGAACTCCCGCAGGGCGTACGCGACCGCGTCCGCCTCCGACATCCCCAGCCGGTAGGCGTAGGGGAAGGGGGCGACGACCACGCCGGGCACCAGCGGCCCGATGCCCGCGCGGATCTTGGTCCCGGAAGTGGTGAGCGACGCCGCGCCCATGGTCCGGCCGTGGAACGACCCCTGGAACACGACCGCGTTCTGGCGCCCGGTGGCCTGCCGGGCCAGCCGCAGCGCCGCCTCCACGGCCTCGCTCCCGGAGTTGACGTAGAACAGCCGGTCGATCCCGGCGGGCAGCACCCCGCCCAGGCGCTCGGTGAGCTTCAGCAGCGGGCGGTGCAGCAGGGTCGTGTACTGGCCGTGGACGAGTGTGGCCACCTGCTCCTGCGCGGCGGCCACCACCCGGGGGTGGCAGTGGCCGGTGCTCGTGACACCGATGCCGGCGGTGAAGTCGAGATAGCGGCGGCCGTCCTCGTCGTAGATGTGGGCGCCCTCGCCTCGTGCCGCGACCACCGGGGTGGCCTGCTTGAGGACAGGGGAGAGCTCCGCCATGCGATGCCTCGTTTCGTTGTCGCGCGGTTCCGTAGGATTGTCGACAATCGACACGGCTATGGAAACATCCGGCCGCGGCGGTGTCCAGGGGGCGCACGCCGGGCAGGTCTGACCCCAACGGCACCGGGCCGGCGCACGGCCGCGGGGCCCGCACGATGGAGAACCGGGAGCTGTGAACATGTCGGATCGGGAAGCACGGGTCGTCGCACAGGTGGAGAAGCGCCTGTTCATCGGGGGGCACTGGCGCGACGCCGCGTCCGGGGCGGCCTTCGAGGTGGAGGACCCCTCCACCCGGGAGGTGCTCTGCACCGTCGCGGACGCGGGCAAGGAGGACGCGCTGGCCGCGCTGGAGGCCGCGCACCGGGCCCAGCCGTCGTGGGCGCGCACGGCGCCGCGCGAACGCGGGGAGATCCTGCGCCGCGCCTACGAGCTGCTCATGGAGCGCCAGGAGGACCTGGCCGTCCTCATGACCCTGGAGATGGGCAAGCCCCTGGCCGAGGCGCGCGGCGAGATCGCCTACGCCGCCGAGTTCCTGCGCTGGTTCTCGGAGGAGGCGGTGCGCATCGAGGGCGGGTTCGCCACCTCGCCCGACGGCAAGTCCCGGTTCCTGATCATGCGCCAGGCGGTCGGGCCGTGCATGCTCATCACCCCGTGGAACTTCCCGATGGCCATGGGCACCCGCAAGATCGGCCCGGCCGTCGCCGCGGGCTGCACCATGGTCCTCAAGCCCGCCCACCAGACGCCGCTGTCCGCGCTGGCCCTGGCGGGGATCCTCGCCGAGGCGGGGCTGCCCGAGGGCGTGCTGAGCGTCATCCCCACCACCGACCCGGGGGCGGTCACCGAGCCGCTGCTCAGCGACGGCCGCATCCGCAAGCTGTCGTTCACCGGCTCCACCGCCGTGGGCCGGCGCCTGCTGGAGCAGAGCGCGGGCCAGGTGCTGCGCACCTCCATGGAGCTGGGCGGCAACGCGCCCTTCCTGGTGTTCGACGACGCCGACCTGGACGCGGCGGTGGACGGCGCGATGCTCGCCAAGATGCGCAACATCGGCGAGGCGTGCACGGCGGCCAACCGCATCTACGCCCAGGCGGGGATCGCCGAGGAGTTCTCCCGGAGGCTGAGCGAGCGCATGGGCGCCCTGCGCCTGGGGCGCGGCCTGGACGACGGGGTGGACGTGGGCCCGCTCATCGACGACAAGGCCCGCCAGAAGGTGCAGCACCTGGTGGACGACGCCGTCGAACGCGGCGCCACCGTCCTGGTGGGCGGCGGTCCGGGCGACGGTCCGGGCCACTTCTACCGGCCGACGGTGCTGGCGAACGTGCCGTTCGCCAGCGAGCTGTCCACCACGGAGATCTTCGGTCCGGTCGCCCCGGTGCTCACCTTCGAGACCGAGGAGGAGGCGCTGCACGCCGCCAACGACACCGAGTTCGGCCTGGTCAGCTACCTCTACACCCGCGACCTCAACCGGGCGCTGCGGGTGAGCGAGGCCCTGGAGACCGGCATGGTCGGCCTCAACCAGGGCGTGGTCTCCAACCCGGCCGCCCCGTTCGGCGGCGTCAAGCACTCCGGCCTGGGCCGCGAGGGCGGCCGCGTCGGCATCGACGAGTTCCTCGACACCAAGTACGTGGGGATCGGCGGCCTCTGAGCGCGCGGGGGATCTTCGCCCGTGAAGAGTTGTACAACTTCTTGTACAACTCATCCATGAGCGCGAAGATCCCCACCGTCCTCGGAGTCGCCGAGGCCCGCACCCGCCTGCCGGAACTCCTCGCCGAGCTGTCCGCGGACCCCGGGCACGGACCGATCGTGGTCGGCGCCTACCGCAGACCGCAGGGCGTGCTCATCTCACCGGCCGAGTACGAGCGCCTCACGGCCCTCGACGCCGCCGACCGCCTGCGCCGCGCGGAGGAGTCCGGCGGCGCCGACCGTTCCTAGGGGGCGGGCGGGGCGCCGTTGTTGATGCGGGCGACGGTGTCGGTCATGTGGGTCTCGATGAGGTGCAGCAGCCGCTCCTCGGCGCCGTCGGCGATGGCGTCGAGGATGCGCCGGTGCTCCTCCAGCAGCTCGGCGGGCTCGGGGTAGACCTCCTGCATCACGGTGAGGCACATCCGGGTCTCCACCAGCAGGGTCTGCGCCATCCGCTCCAGACGGCCGTTGCCGGAACAGCTCACCAGGGTCCGGTGGAACTCCTGGTCGGCGTCGCTCATGGCGCGCCGGTCGCCGGTGGCGGCGGCATCGGCCAGGCGCTGCACCACCGGGGTGAGCCGGGCGACGGCCTCGCCCCGGTTGCCGCGCATGATCAGCTCGCAGGCGGTGCGCTCCACGGCCAGCCGCGCCACGTAGATGTCGCGCACGTCGTCCGGGGTCAGCTCGCGCACGAACAGCCCGCGGTGGCGCTCGCTGCGCAGCAGGCCCTCCTGGACGAGCCGCTGCATGGCCTCGCGCAGGGGGCCGCGGCTCACCCCCAGCCTCCCGGCCAGGTCGGCCTCGCCGAGCTGGTCCCCCGGGGCGAGCGAGCCGTACATGATCGCCGAGCGCAGCTGCTCGGCGATGAGTTCGGCGGTGGACCTGCGGGGGACGGGGGTGAGTTGACCGTGGGCGGGCATGTTCCGCCTCCTTTTCGATGTTCTCGCCGACCTCCGGGCACGCGGATCGCCCGGGGATCAGACCTGCGGCAGCATACTCGCGACCTCGGCGGCCCCGGTACGGAAGAGCCTCCCCGGACCGTTCGCCCGCGGCCGGGCGTCGCCGGCCAGGCGCAGCCCCTCCCAGATGCTCACCTGGTTGGCCGTGAGCACGGTCTTGCCGAGCAGGGCCTCCAGCGGCTCGATCAGGTGCGCGCTGTGCAGGGCGGTGTCCGGGACGAGCACGGCCCCCGCGCGCGGGTGGTCGTTGGAGATGACGAAGTCGACGACCTCGTCCGGGTCGAGGTGGGCGACCTCCGCGGCGGTGGCGATGCCGTGGCTGGCCAGGGACACCACCTCGACCCCCGCCGCGGCGAGGAAGCCGACGAACCGGTCGGCCACGTCCTCGGGGTACGTGGCCGCGACCGCCACCCGGGACACCCGCAGCCCGGCCAGGGCGTGCACGAAGGCCCACGAGGTGCTCGACGCCGGCGTCCCCGCCGCCCGCCGGACCCACTCGACCTGGCGGAGCGACCCCTCCGGGCCGTACACGAAGCTCCCGCTGGTGCAGGCCCAGACGGTGGCGTCCACCCCCAGCGCCGCCGCCTCCCGGGCGCCCTCGGCCAGCACGTCCTCGCCGCCGATGTCGAGCAGCGCGTCCACGCGGTGGGCGTCCTCGCGCATCAGGGTGTGCACCACGGGCAGTTCGACGCCGTCGCCGAGCAGGCCCTCGTAGGCCTTGTAGTCGCTCTCCGCGCTGTGCCCCGGGTAGAGGAATCCGACGCGGGTCATGGTGTCCTCCTCACTGTGGCCTCCCGCCACGGGTTCACGCGGCGCTGGGCGCCGCGGTCTCGGCCAGGCTCTGCCCGAGGGCCACGGGGCGCCGCCCCACGGCGCGCAGCAGCGCCCACATGGTCACCTGGTTGGCCGTGACCACCGGTTTGCCCAGCTCCCTCTCCAGGGGGGCGATGATGTCGTAGGTGAGCACGTTGGTGCAGCTCACGAAGACCGCCTGCGCCTCCGGCCGGTCGGCCTCGTGGACCGCGCGGGCGATCACGTCGTACGCGACCCGCCAGATGTGCTCCAGCAGCCCCAGGCCCACGCTGGAGGTCACACCGACGCCGTGCTCCCCCAGGTAGCCCAGGAGGCGGTCGGTCACCTCGTCGACGTAGGGCGTGACGACCGCGACGCGTTCGGCGCCCAGGAGGGCCAGCGCCTCGATCAGCGCGCCGGAGGTGGTGACCGCGGCGGGCGCGCCGGCCTCGGCCATGGTCCGGCGCAGCTCCCTCTCGCCCGCGGCGCCGTGGACGAAGCTCCCGGAGGCGCACATGTAGCCGACCGCCGAGGGCTCGGGGGTGAGCAGCGCGCGGACCGCGGGCGTGACGCCCTCCGGCAGGCACAGGGCCGCCGCCTGGTCCACCGTCACCGGGACGTGGACGTAGGGCAGGCGCGTCATGTGCAGGGACACGTCGTCGGGCGTCCACCGCCACAGTTCGCGGTCGAGCGCGAAATCGTAGGGCGCCACGATCCCCACCCCGGTCTGCAGCGGGGTCGGGCGTTCGGCCGCCGGTCCGTCGAAGGGCTCCTGGACGAGCATCGGTCGCTCACCTCCTCGGTTCTTCCTGTCGTGGCCCGCAGCGCGGACGCC
Organism: Nocardiopsis sp. NPDC057823; assembly: GCF_042797335.1. NCBI lineage: Bacteria > Bacillati > Actinomycetota > Actinomycetes > Streptosporangiales > Nocardiopsidaceae > Nocardiopsis > Nocardiopsis sp. NPDC057823. Next base: position 229,121 of record NZ_JBHVLR010000005.1, read on the forward strand.
GTCAGCGGTCCAGTCGTTCGTAGACGAGGCGTTCGCCGACGCTGCCGGAGCGCCAGACGTCGTCGCACGCCTTCGCCATGGCGGGGAGGTTCTCCACGACGGTGGCGAACACGTTGCCGGGCACCCACCCGACGTCCCCGTTGAGCAGCAGGTTGTTGCGGCCGTAGAAGAGGGCGAGGTCGATGACCCCGGGCAGGTGGCCGATCCCCTTGTCCTCCTTGAAGGCGCGGTCGAGCATGCCCCCGTCGAAGGAGAAGTAGACGACGTCGCCGGGGATCGGTGTGACCGTGGGGTTCTCCAGGCCGGGTTCGGCCGCGGCGAACCTCGGCACCATCGTGTAGACCTCGTTGCGCGCGTACTTGGCGTGCTGGACGGCGTCGCCCTGGGGCAGCGACTCCCACACCGCCTCGCAGGTGCGCGGCGCGTCCTGTTCGAGGAGTTCCGCGACACAGGACACCCCGCGGAGGGGCAGGGTGATGCTCATGTACCTGGGCACTGGGGTTCGGGGTCCCTTCGGTGGCGGCCGGGCGACGGGGTCGGGACCGGCGGGACGGTGTCCGGGCACCCGGGGATCCTCCGGGTTGTTGATTGTCGACAATCTTACGATCCAGGGCTCCCTCGATACAAGAAGGAGGTCGGGGCGGGATCGGGGGCGTCCGGATCGCCGAAGGGATATCGGTTTGTCGATTGTTGACAATCCCAGGTCCGCTTTCTAGCGTGGCCCGTGCGGGGACCGCCGTGGGCCCCGCCAGCGTTTCCCTGACGCCGACCGGAGAGCGCGAGGCCCGTGAACAGTGCCGCCCCTTCCCCGCCCGACAGCCCCCGGCTGCTGATCCTGCACGGCGACGACCTGCCGCCGGGCCGGGAGCGGATCGACGGGCACCCGGGCCTGGGCGAGGTCGTGTACGCCACCGCCGACGACCTCTCCGCCAAGCTGCCGGGCACGCACTTCCTGCTGGTCTGGGACCTGTTCTCCGAGGCCCTGGCCGCCGCCTGGCCCAAGGCCGACTCCCTGGCCCGGGTCCACGCGGCCACCGCCGGGGTCGACAACCTCATGTTCCCCGGCCTGGTCGAGTCCGACGTGGTGGTCACCAACTCGCGCGGGGTCTTCGAGCAGCCCATCGCCGAATACGTCCTGGGCCTGGTCATCGCCTTCGCCAAGGACCTTCCCCGCACCCTGGAGTACCAGCGCGAACGCCGCTGGGAGCACCGTGAGACCGAACGGGTGGCGGGCTCGCGCGCCCTCATCGTCGGCACCGGCCCCATCGCCCGCGCCACCGCCCGCCTGCTCACCGCCGTGGGCGTGCGGGTGCGGGCCTCGGGCAGCCGCGCCCGCACCGGGGACCCCGACTTCGGCGACGTGGTTCTCTCCAGCACCGCCGAGCGCGGACCGCAGGGGGAGCCGACCCTGTTCGGCGAGCTCCCCGCGGCCGACCACGTGATCGTCGCCGCCCCGCTCACCGACGCGACCCGCGGCCTGGTCGACCGCACCTTCCTGAACCTGATGAAGCCGACCGCCCGGCTCATCAACGTGGCGCGCGGACCCGTCGTCGACCAGTCGGACCTGGTCGTCGCCCTGGACTCCGGCGTCATCGCGGGGGCCGCGCTGGACGTGTTCGAGCGCGAGCCCCTCAAGGCCATCGACCCGTTGTGGGGACTGCCGGGCTCGGTGGTCTCCCCGCACATGGCGGGGGACGTGATCGGCTGGCGCGAGGCGCTGGTCGACCTGTTCCTGGACGAACTCTCCCGTTACCTCGACGGGCGCGAACCGCGCAACGTCGTCGACAAGCGCCGGGGCTACGTACCCGGCTGAGCCCCTACCGGGAGGCCGAAGTGACGATCCGTTCCGACTCGACCGCCGCGGCCGCATCGGCGCCCGCCGGCGCCCGGGCGCACGCCGGTCCGGTGGCCGACCCGTCCGCCGCGTCCGCCGAGGACCTCCTGGCCGCCTACGCCGCCGGGGACGCCTCCCCGGTGGAGGCGGTCGAGGCGGCCCTGGCCCGCATCGACCGCACCGAACCCGTCCTCAACGCCTTCTGCCTGGTGCTGGCCGAGGAGGCCCGCGCCGCCGCCCGGGAGTCCGCGGCCCGCTGGGAGCGCGGGGAGCCCCTGGGACCGCTCGACGGGGTGCCGGTCGCCGTCAAGGACGTCCACCTGCTGCGCGGCCACCCCACCCTCAAGGGCTCCCTGACCTCCCCGCGCGCCGGCGCCTGGGACGAGGACTCCCCGGCGGTGGCCCGGCTGCGGGAGGCCGGCGCGGTCTTCGTCGGCAAGACCACCACACCCGAGCTGGCCTGGAAGGCCGTCACCGACTCCCCGCTCACCGGGGTCACCCGCAACCCGTGGGATCCGGCGACCACACCGGGCGGGTCCAGCGGCGGCTCGGCCGCCGCGGTGGCCGCGGGCGCGGTCCCCATGGCCACCGGCACCGACGGCGGCGGCTCGATCCGCATCCCCGCCGCGTTCAGCGGGATCGTCGGGATCAAGCCCACCTGGGGGCTGGTCCCGCACTTCCCCGCCAGCCCCTTCGGCTCGCTGGCGCACACCGGGCCGATGACCCGCACCGTCGGCGACACCGCGCTCATGCTGGAGGCCATGGCCCGCCCGGACCCCCGCGACTGGGCGGCGCTGGCCCCGCCGGAGCCGGGCCTGGCCGACGTGCGCCTGCGCACCGACCCCGAGGACCTGGTGCGCGGGCTGCGCATCGCGCTCTCCCCGACCCTGGGAGGACTCGCCGTGGACCCGGAGGTGTCGGCGGCCGTCGCGGCCGCCGCCGACACCCTGGCCGACCTGGGCGCGCACGTGACGGAGGCCGACCCCGGCCTGCCCGACGCCCGGCCGGAGTTCCACGTGCTGTGGTACTCGGGCGCGGCCAAGGCCACCGAGCGCGTCACCGGGGCCGACCGCGACCTGTTCGACCCGGGCCTAGCGGAGATCATCGAGGAGGGCCTGGCCTATTCGGCGCAGGACTACCTGACGGCGATGGCGCTGCGGATGGAGATGGGCGCCCGGATGGGCCGCTTCCACACCGAGTACGACCTACTGCTCACTCCGGCGGCGCCGTTCGGGGCGTTCGAGGCGGGACGGGAGTGCCCGCCGGGTCTGGCGGGGGAGCGGTGGACGGTGTGGGCGGGGTTCAGCCACCCGTTCAACATGACCCAGCAGCCGGCGGCGAGCGTGCCGTGCGGGTTCACCTCGGCGGGGCTGCCGGTGGGGCTCCAGGTGGTGGGCCCCCGCCATGCCGACGCCCGGGTGCTGGCGGCCTGCCGGGCCCTGGAACTGGCCGGGGACCGCCGCTGAACGCGCTCCCGGAGGCGGGCGATCTCAGAGTTTTCGCCCGCAACTTGGGTGATATGTCCGCATACAGGACCTTTGTTGGGCGAGTTCTGTGTCATATGGCCCCCGCGCGCCCCCTCGCACGTACTACCGTCTATGCCGGAGACGTGTCCGAGGCGCGGCGACGCAGGGATGGCACAGGGATGAGGATGAGCGGCATGTCGGGCGGTGGCGGCGGGGGCGTTCACAAGCCCATCAGGGTGTTCCTGGTGGACGACCACGAGGTGGTCCGGCGCGGGGTCGCCGCGCTCCTGGAGACCGAGGACGACATGACCGTCGTCGGCGAGGCGGGCACGGCCGAGCAGGCGCTGGCCCGCATCCCGGTCGTGGTCCCCGACGTCGCGGTTCTGGACGTGCGCCTGCCCGGCGGATCCGGAGTCCAGGTGTGCCGGGAGATCCGCTCCGACCACCCCGAGATCGCCTGCCTCATGCTCACCTCGTTCGCCGACGAGGACGCCCTGTACGACGCCGTCATGGCCGGGGCCGCCGGCTACGTGCTCAAGCAGATCCACGGCGCCGACCTCGTGGGGGCCGTGCGCACCGTCGCCTCCGGCGGGTCGCTGCTCGACTCCGGCAGCACCGGGGCGATGATGGAGCGCCTGCGCGGCGCCCAGGCCGAGCCCGACCCGCTGGCCGAGCTGACCCCGCAGGAGCGCCAGATCCTCGACCTCATCGGCGAGGGCATGACCAACCGCCAGATCGGCGAGCGCCTCTACCTGGCGGAGAAGACCGTCAAGAACTACGTGTCGGCCCTGCTGTCCAAGCTCGACCTCAAGCGTCGCACCCAGGCGGCGGTCCTGGTCGCCGAGCTTCGAGGCCGCCGCTACTAGGCCGTGCCTTCGTGAATTCCCGCCGCATCGCGGCCCGCCCGTAGCCCGCCACCGCCCCCAACGGACGGCCTGCGGCCGCAGCCCGGCCGCCTTGCCCGGCGTCCTTCGAGGACGGGGACCCTCGGTCCCGCGCCGACACCCCCGCCCGTCCGTCGAGTGGCGGAAGGTCCTCAACGGACGGCCTGCGGCCACGGGCCTCCCTCGGGGACGCCTCCTCCGGGCCTCCGGAACCCCGCCGGGCGCCTCACGCGCCCCCGGCGGCACAGGAGGGCGTCCGGAGAACGGGACCTGCGCCCGCCGGCGCCGTGCGGCCCGACGGCGCGCCTCACTGGAAGGTGTCGAACGGCGGCGTCCCGTCGTCGGGCACCGGCACCTTCCAGGTGAGCACCGTGCCGCCGGTCCGCGCGCGCCGCGCGGAGAACCCGCCGCCCAGGGCCCTGGCCCGGTCGTCCATGTTGCGCAGCCCGCTGCGCCGCCCCTCCTCGGGCAGGCCCACGCCGTTGTCGGTGACGGTCAGCGTCAGCGTGGTGGGCCGACCGGTCGTCGCCGTCTCCTCCACCGCCACCGACACGTGCACCTCCGAGGCGCGGGCGTGCCGGGCCACGTTGCTCAGAGCCTCGCCGAGCACGGCCAGCAGCTGCTCGCCGACCTCGTCGGGGACCGAGGCGTCGATCGGCCCGTCCAGGCTCACCCCCGGGTGGCAGCCCAGGCTGTGGGCGGTGTTCTCGGCCAGCTTGAGGATGCGCCCGCGCAGCGAGGTGTCCTGGCGGCTGGGCGGGTTCTGCAGCGCGAAGATCGTCGAGCGGATCTCCCGGATGGTGGAGTCCAGCTCGTCGATGGTGCGCTGCACCCGCTCGGCCGCCTCCTGGGAGGGGATCAGCCGCATCGTGCTCATCAGCGTCATCGCCGACGCGAACAGCCGCTGGATGACCACGTCGTGCAGGTCCTTGGCGATCCGGTCGCGCTCCTCCAGCACCACCAGGCGCTCGGTGTCGTGCCGGGCCTCGGCCAGCTCCAGCGCTATGCCCGCCTGGACGGAGAACGAGTGCAGCATCCGCCGGATCGCCGAGGGGAACGGCGCCCGCTCCGACAGCTTGCCCAGCAGCAGCACGCCGCGGGTGTTGCCCGGGGTGCCCAGCGGCACCAGCAGCCCCGGGCCGTAGCCGCGGTGGGTGAGCATCGGGCAGTTGGCCTGGCCCAGGTCGGGGATGCCCATCGGCTCGCCCGACTCGTACACCTGGCCGCAGACCGAGTCGTGGATCTCCACCGGGGTGCCCAGGATCTCCTGCGCGACGGGGCCGTCCGCTATCTCGGCGAACAGGTGACCCCGGGCGCGCGGGTCCGGGAGCAGCACCACCGCGGTGTCGGCGCCGCCGATCTCGCGGGCCTGTCCGGCCAGGTAGGCCAGGACGTCGTCGGCGGTCGCGCCCGACAGCAGCCGCGTGGTGATCTCGGTGGAGGCGGCCAGCCAGCGTTCGCGCAGCCGAGCCTCCTCGTACAGGCGCGCGTTCTCGATGGCGACCCCGGCGGCCGTGGCCAGGGCGGTCACCACCGCCTCGTCCTCCTCGTCGAACTCGCCGCCGTCCGACTTCTCGGTGAGGTAGAGGTTGCCGAACACCTCGTCGCGCACCTGGATCGGCACCCCGAGGAAGGTGGTCATCTGCGGGTGCCCCTCGGGGAACCCGCCGAAGTCGGGGTGGTCGCGCAGGTCCGCCAGCCGCAGCGCGGTGCGCCCGAACAGCGGGGCCGACAGGACCCCCTTGCCGTGCGGGAACCGGGAGATGCGTTCGGCCTGCTCGCGGGTGACCCCCACGGGGATGAACTCGCTGAAGCCGCCGTCCTCGTCGACGACCCCCAGGCCGGCGTACCGGGCGCCGACCAGTTGGGCGGCCATCTCGGTGAGCCTGCGCAGCACGGTCGCCAGGTCGAGGTCGCCCCCGATGGTCAGCACCGCCTGGAGCAGGGAACGCGTCCGGGCCTGGTCGGACATGCCGTGGCGCAGGCCGGGCACGTCGGTGAGGAGGTCTTCGAGGGAGTCGGGGAACAGCCGGGGGCTCTGGGGGAGCTCGGTCATGTGTCGGTCAACCTCCGCAGAGCCGGTCGGGCGGTCTCGCAATGCGCGCTTTTCCTCGGGCCTATATAGGTGAATTGTCGTTGTTTTTTTCCGGATTTGCTACATCTGCGGGAGGAGAGGGGATCCCACCTGGGCGGGAATTCTCGCGGAAACGCTCCGTGGTCTCTCCGTTGCATGCTAACGTCGCTCTCGTTCGGCGCAGGGGCGATCGCGATGATCCCCGCGCCACACCCCTGATCGGCCCCGCCCTGCGCGGCGCCTCCCGCACCGGCGGCCCCGCCCCGGTCGCGGCCGAACCCCCCGGTCCACGGCGGAAGGAACCCCGGTGTCCACAGTCCACGGTAATGCGAGCGCCGACGGCGCCCGTACCGCCGTGTGCTCCGCACCGGTCCTCCGCGCACTGATGCTCGCCGCCCTCGTGGCCGGCGCGCTGTGCGCCCTGTGGCTGGCCGGGGCCGCCCCGGCCGGGGCGGCGGAGAAGCCGGGCGCCGACATCGCGGTGCCCGCCGGGGCGCTCGACCCCGACACCGCGGTCACCGACCTGGGCGCGCCCCTGGCCGACACCGTCGCGACCGTGGGCACCGGGGTCGACCGGGCACGCCAGGCGCTGGAGGAGCCCGCCGCCGAGCAGGCCCCCACCGCTCCCGAAGACGTGGCCCGCCACCTCGACGAGACCGTGCGGCAGGTCGTCACCGCCCCCGTGGCGGAGGCGGCACCGCTGCCCGAGCCGTCCGAGACCGTTCTGCCCGACCCCGCCCGGGACACCGAGCGGCCCCGCGAGGACGGCCCGCGTCAGCGGGACGCCGCCGAGGCCGCTCCGGCGGAGCCCGCCCTGTCCGTGACGGGCGCTCCGGCGGTCGCCCCGACCGCGGCGGAGCGTTCCGCCGCCGAGGCGGGGTCCGTCGCCGACACCGAGACCGCGGTCGCCCCGGCGCCCACGGCCTCGGGCACCACCGCCTCCCCGACGGCCCCCTCGGGGTCCGCCGCCCAGGGGGGCGCGCTCATCGCGGGCTACCTGTCCGCCCCCGGGGCCCCGTCCCCGGCCCCCGGCCTGTTCGAGGCCGCCCGGCACGTCCTGCGCTCGGTTCCGGCCGAGGACGCCGACGAGCCCACCTTCTCGCCCGACTAGCGCGGCGTTCCCGGTCGCACGCCGACCGCTCTCCTGGCACACCCTTCCCAGCGGCGGAACGCCCCGTTCCCGTACTCGCGAGTGATCGCTTCCGCACCCTCTGGGAGTTGATGTGAGCCGCGCGCCCGAACGCGCGGTTCACATCAGCCGACGGCCCGCCAGGTCGCCCGCTGAGAAACCGAGCACCTCCCTCCTGGCCAGGGGAGTGGCTCACCGATCGAGAGACAGACCACGCGCCGCGGAACGCGGCCACCCCGGAAGGACTCCCATGAACACCACCGCCCGCACTTCAGCCAAGACCCTGCTCGTGGCAGCCGGCGCGGCGGGATTCATCGCCTTCGGCTACGGGTTCTCCTGGGCCGACACCCTCGGCGGTGTGACCGACGGCCTCCCCCTGAACGACCTGGGCGGCCAGGTGCCCGCGACCCTCACCGAGGGCATCGGCTCCCCGGTCGGCGACCTGGCCAGCGTGCAGCCCGGCACGATCTCCGCGACCCCCGACGTGCAGCACAACTCCGCTCCCACCGGCGGCCTCACCGACGGCCTGCCCGTCGAGGCCCCGCTGGCCCTGGACGGCAACAGCACCGACGTGGGCCTGGACACGCTCACCGGCGCCCTGCCGGTGGACGCCCCGACCGTCCCGCAGAGCGGCGCCCTCGACCCGGTCACCGGAGCCCTCGGCGGGCTGGGCCTGCTGGACGCGGTCGGCCTGGGCACCGGCGGCACCCTGCCGCTGAGCCACTCCGCGCAGAGCCCCCTGCCCCTGGAGGAGACGGTCGCGCAGGTCGAGGGCGCCGTGACCGAGCTGGGGGCCCACGAGGCCGCCGCCGGGCTGACCGAGCTGGACGCGGCCTCCCTCGGCGAGGCCGTCCCCATGAACGGCCCGGTGATGCCGGTCAATGGACAGAACACCGACATCAGCGGCGGTGCCGCGGGCGTCGTCTCCGACCTGGTGCTGGGCGGGTCCGCCACCACCCTGCCGCAGACCGCGCCGGTGGACTCGCTGCCCGAGCTGCCCGAAGCGCCGGTGACCCTGCCCGCCGGGGACCTGGCCCCCCTGCCCCTGCCCGCCGACGTGGCCCGGCAGAGCGCCCCCGTCGACTCCCTGCCGGAACTGCCGGTGGACCTGCCCGCCGAGGTGCTGCCGCAGACCGCGGTCACCGACTCCCTGCCCGAGCTGCCCGCGGTCCTGCCCGCGGTCGAGGACGTGACCTCGACCCTGCCCGCCACCGACGCCGTCGGCGGCGACCTGGTCGGCGTCGACGGCCTGCCCACCGTCGGCGAGCCCACCGTGGACGGCGCCCCGATCGGCGCCCTCGCCTAAAGCCCCACCGGGAAGCGCGCCCGCAGGTCGTGGCGGGCGCGCGGCACCCGGGGCGGAAGCGGGGCCGGTCCGCGCGGCGGCACCGAAGGACTGTGGGGGTTCCTCGGCGCACGCGGCACGCGGAGGCATCCGCCGCCCCGGGCGCACCGCGGCCCCGGACACCGACGGGTGTCCGGGGCCGCTCTCTGTTCGGTGCCGGTGCGCGGCTCCTCTAGTACGCCTCCTCGCCGGTGCCGAAGCCCAGGCCGTCCGCGCACGGGTTCGAGGTGGCGTCGCGCCCCTCGCCGGGGCGGGCCGCGTGCGGTTCGGGCGACGGCGAGTCGCTGGGGGAGTCGACCGCGCTCGGCGAGGCGCCCGGCGGCTCCGCCGGGACGGCCGCCTCGTCGGCCGCCATCAGCGGCGGCAGCGGGCGGTCCTCGCGCACCGCGGTGAACAGCTCCTCGGCCCGGTCCTCGTGCCAGAGGATGCGGTTGGGGTCGAAGGGCGCCTGGTACCAGGGGACGGTGTGGAACTCGATGTCGCTGAGGTCCACGTCGGACAGCGACACCGCGATCGACAGCATCCGGTCCAGCGTCAGCCGGCTGTCGGTGGCGCTGTGCGTGGTCACCGCGGTCAGCATGCCGTGCAGTTTCCGCGGGTCGGACAGCACCTCGCCCCGCATGGCCTGGTCGGCCAGGGCGGCCATGAACATCTGCTGCCGGTCGATGCGGCCGATGTCGCCGCCGTCGCCGATCTCGTAGCGGGCGCGGACGAACGACAGCGCCTGGTCGCCGGTGAGCGTCTGCTGCCCGGCGGGGATGTCGAGCTTGGAGCGCTCGTCCTTCATCGGCTCGGGAATGCAGATGTCCACCCCGCCGATGGCGTCCACCACGTCGCGGAAGCTCATGAAGCTCAGGTGCACGAAGTGGTCGATGCGGACGTCGGTGAGCGACTCGATGGTGCGCACCACACAGGGCGGTCCGCCGTGGTACATGGCGGCGTTGATCATGCCGAAGTAGCCGTGGGTGCCCTCGGCGGTCCCGTAGGGGTCGCACTGGGGCAGGTCCACCAGGGAGTCCCGGGGGAAGCTGATCACCGAGACCCGGTCGTCGGGCGAGATGTGCGCCAGCATGATCGAGTCCGAGCGCTCGCCCTCGAACTCGGTGGTGTAGGCGGTGCTGCCCTCCTCGTAGCCGTCGGAGCCCATGAAGAGGATGTTGACCGCGTCGCTGATCTTCTCGGGGCGCTCGCCCTCGTCGAGGGCCGCCTCCAGGTCGTGCTGGACCATCCCCGAACGCAGCGAGTGGTAGTAGCCGTAGGCGGTGGCGATCCCGGCGGTCAGCAGGACGGCCAGGCAGGCGGCCGTCCAGACGACGACCCGCCGCAGCCTCCGGCGCCCTCCGCCCCCAGCGGCACCCGCCCCTCCTCCGGCTCCGCCGCCGGTTCCGCCTCCGCCGGCTCCGGAGCCCGCTCCCGCGGGGTCGTCCCCGTTCGCCGCGGAGGCACCGTCCGCGCCGCCGGCGTCGTCGCCGTCGTCGGCCGGATCGTCGCCCCCGTCCGTCCCGGACCCCTCCGGGCCGGCCGTCGCCTCGGCGACGGCGGGGCCCCCGCTCGGGCCGCCCGCGGCGGCTCCGGCGGCCGTGACCGCGACGGCGGTCCGCGCCTGCCGGGCGGGCGGGGCGGACACGGTCGCGGGCACGGGCGCAGTGTTGATGATCAGGGGCGCGGAACGGGTCGGTGCGACGGCGTTGACCAGGGCCATCACGTCGTCGTCCTCCGGCGCGGCCGGCTCCTCGCGGCCGACGCGCTCCAGGCGGCCGGAACGGCCGATGCGCCAGGCCGGTTCGGCGCGCTGCCCGGCTGCGCCCGCGTCCTGCCCGGTCGTGTGCTCCGAACCCGTCTCGGGGCTCGGCTCCGGTGTGGTGTCCGCTCCGGTTTCGGTGGCGGCGTTCTCGTCAGCGGTCATCGTGCAATCTCGGTGAGTTCGGACGGCGGGACGTGCCAACGGTCGGACACCGACCCGGAGGAACGGGTCACGGGTCCGTGTTCGTGGGACGGCGGAGGTCGCGCGCGGTGTGGATACGGGAAGCCGTGGGGCGGGGCGTCGTGGCGTGCGGCGTCCCGGGGGGACGGGGGTGTGCGGCACGGAGGGCACGGACGACGGGGGATCCCGCGTGTGGTGGAGATCCTAGGTGAAGTTCCCGCGGAGTGCGCGCTCGACATGTCCGAGCACGGGGCTGGTGACCGCAATTGCGCCGCACAATTCCTTCGCCGGTGTGCGCCGCCGGTCGGCGCGCGCATGTCCGACTTTCTCACCGGTGCCCGTAAAAAACACTTCTGACCCGCCGCCCTGACCAAGCCTTGGCCCGGGGCGACGGGCCGCCACGGGTCCCGTCGGGGTCAGTCGTCCCAGAAGGCGCTGCCCTCCTTGGCGGGCGCCTCCTCCGTCTTGGCCCCGGCCTTGGCGGTGCTCCGCCCCGCCGCCTTGGTGGTCTTGCGCGCCGTGGTCCCGCCGGAGGCCTTGCTCCCGGTGTGCCGGGGCCGCGCGGTGACCTGGCTCTTGCTGATGGGCTCGGCCGGGGCGGCCGGCGGGCGCGGCTTGTCCCCGGAGCGGATGCTCAGCGCCTCCTCCTCCACGCGGAGCATCTGCTTGACCTCTCCGGGCACCTCCGGCAGCCGCTCCGAACGCAGGTGGGCGCCGAGCACCTCCAGGGCGTGCTCGCACAGCAGGCGGCGGGCGCGGTCGGCCCTGACCCCGCTCAGCTCCTCGAGCTCGGGCATCGCCCGCTCGCGCAGCAGCCGCAGCACGGCGGCCAGCCGCTCGCGGGTCTTGCGGTCGGTCATCGACATGACCGTGATCTCGGCCTCCGTCAGGAAGCCGTCGGCGGAGTCGGCGGAGTCGCGCTCGCCGATGAACACGCTGGTGAGCCTGCGGGCCGAGGCCCGGGACGCCTCGCGGACGTCGTTCCGGCGCAGCAGACGGGCCTGGAGGCCGGTCACGGCGACGCTGGCGACCAGGCTGATCGCGGCGCCGATCAGGATCAGGACGATCGGGTTCTCTAGGGCGTCTGGCACGGTTCGGATGACCTTTCCGGGCGGGGGTCCGCACGGTGGGAGCCGGGGGGTGTGCGGGGCGGGGGTCAGGTGGTGGGTGACTATTCGGTACGAAGGGGGTGCTTGTCAAGTGCGCCGAGGGCACGCGACGCGCCCGCGACGGCGTCGTCGCAGGTGGTTCGGGAGGGTTGTTCCCCCTTGCGCGGGATCTATCCGGCGAGGTACTTGTTCACGGCCTCGGGGGACAGGATCTCCTCGGCGACCATGGCGGCGCAGCCGCGCACGCCCGCCTCGTCCCACAGGGCGCTGGCCACCACCCGCAGCTGCCGGGTGGCCAGCGCGGTGCACCGCTGGAACACCATCTCGCGCACGCCCGCGACCAGGTGGTCGTAGGCCTCGGACAGGTCGCCGCCGAGCACGACGACCTCGGGGTTGAGCAGGTTGACGGCACCGGCCAGGGCCTCTCCCAGCCGCCGCCCGGCCCCGCGGACGAGGGTGACGGCGACGGGGTCCCCGGCGGCCGCCAGGGCCACCAGCTCCTTGAGGCCGGAGACCTCCCGGCCCTCCTCCGCGGCGAGTTCGAGCAGCCGGGGCCCGCCCGCGACGGCCTCCAGGCAGTCGGTGTTGCCGCACCGGCAGGGCAGCCCCTGCCCGTCGCGCACGGGGATGTGGCCGATCTCCCCGGCCGCCCCGAGGGACCCGCGCAGCAGCCTGCCGCCGGAGATCAGCCCGGCTCCGATGCCGGTGGACACCTTGACGAACACCATGTCGGAGGGGTGCCCGTGCCCGCCCGCCAGGTGTTCTCCCAGGGCCATCACGTTCACGTCGTTGTCGACCATGACGGGGACGGGGAAGCGTTCGGAGATCAGCGGGGCCAGCGGTACGCCCGCCCACTTCCCGAGCAGGGGGCGGTCGTCGGCGCGGCCGGCGTGGAACTCGACGGTGCCGGGCAGGCCGATGCCCGCGCCGCGCACCTCACGGGGGTCGCGGCCCAGGGAGGTGAGCTGGTCGGCCCAGGTCTCCAGCAGCCAGGGGACGGTGGTGTCGGGGCCGGAGGCGATGTCGGGGGATCCGGGGGTGCGCACGAGGATCTCACCGGCCAGGTCGCAGACGGCGGCCTGGCTGCGCGCCATGCCCAGCGCGGCGGTGAGCAGGAGCCCGCTGTCGGCGTTGAACTCCAGCAGTGACGGGGGGCGTCCGCCGGTGGAGGCGGTACCGCTGCCCTCGACCACCAGGCCGCTGTCGATGAGCTCGGTCAGGCGCAGGGCCACGGAGGGGCGGGAGAGCCCGGTCGCACGGGAGAGTTCGGACCGGTTGGTCGCCGCGCCGGTGCGGATGAGCTCCAGGATGTGGCCGCTCGTGGTGGCAGCGGAGGACAGGCGTCCCGGGGTTCTGGCCATATCTCATTCAACCACTCGGTCAGGTTTCCGAATATGGGATCTTATGTAAAGAAGTGTTCTGAAGTGTGCTTGGTTTTTTACCATAGCTGGCCTTAAGGTCGAAAGGGACGAACGGACCACGCCTCATGGGACACCCCCGAACCCGGCGTACCCCGCACTTTCCTCAGTCCCTTCCGTCATTCCTCGCACGCTGGAGCACTCCGACATGCCGCAGCAGTCCGCGCCCCGCCCCACCGACCTGGTGGTCTTCGGGGGCACCGGCGACCTGTCCATGCGCAAACTCCTGCCCTCCCTCTACCTGCTGGACCGCGACGGACACCTCGACCCGCGCACCCGTGTCATCGCCGTCTCCCGCGACGGCCTCACCGACGCCGACCTGCGCGGCAAGGCCGAAGCCGCGGTCCAGGGCCACCACGCCGTCCGGGTCCCCGAACCCGGTGTGCTGCGCCGCTTCCTCGACCGCCTCTCCCACATCACCGTGGACGTCGGCGGCGACCCCGCCGGCTGGGCGGACCTGGCCGCAGCACTGGACCCCGGGCGCGACCGCGTCTTCTACCTCGCCGTCCCGCCGATGATCTCCGGCGCCATCTGCCGCGGACTGGCCGACGCCGGGCTGGTCACCCCGGACTCCCGGGTCGTCATGGAGAAGCCCCTGGGCCGCGACCTCGCCTCGGCGCGGGCCGTCAACGCCGAGGTCGGGGAGATCTTCACCGAGGAGCAGACCTACCGGATCGACCACTACCTCGGGAAGGAGACGGTGCAGAACCTCCTGGTGCTGCGCTTCGCCAACGTCTTCCTCGAACCGCTGTGGAACTCCCGGTGGATCGACCACGTGCAGATCACCGCCGCCGAGACCGTCGGCGTCGGCGGCCGCAAGGGCTACTACGACACCGCCGGGGCCATGCGCGACATGGTCCAGAACCACCTGCTCCAGCTGCTGTGCCTGACCGCCATGGAGCCCCCCGCCAGCTACGACCGCGAGGCCGTGCGCGACGAGAAGCTCAAGGTCCTCCAGGCGCTCAAACCCCTCACCGGCGAACACGTGCGCGAGGACACCGTGCGCGGCCGCTACGGCCGGGGCGACGTCCAGGGCACGGAGGTCCTCGGCTACCTGGAGGAGCCGGGCGGCCCCGCCGACAGCACCACCGAGACCTACGTCGCCCTGCGCGCCGAGATCGCCAACTGGCGCTGGGCGGGCGTGCCCTTCTACCTGCGCACCGGCAAGCGCATGGACCGGGCCCGCTCCGAGATCGTGGTGCGCTTCCGCGACGTCCCGCACACCATCTTCCCCGGCGCCGCCACCGGCGGCGGCAGCCTCGTCATCCGCCTCCAGCCGGACGAGGGCATCCACCTCACCATGCTGGCCAAGGCCCCCGGCGCGGGCGCGCTGCGGCTGCGGCCGGTCCCGCTGGAGCTGAGCTTCGCGGACACGTTCTCCACCCGCTCGCCCGAGGCCTACGAGCGGCTGCTCATGGACGTGCTGGCCGGAGACTCCACCCTGTTCATGCGCCGCGACGAGGTCGAGGCGGCCTGGCGCTGGACGGACCCCGTCATCGCCGCCTGGGCCGACCTGGACCTCGTCCCCGAGACCTATCCGGCCGGGAGCGCCGGCCCCGCGGGCGCCGACCGGCTCATCGGCCGCACCGGCCGCACGTGGTACGAAGAGGAGCAACCCCGATGACCGCGCACATCCCCGCAGTCCACCCCGTCGTCGCCGAGGTCACAGGGCGCCTCGCCGAGCGCAGCGCCCGGTCCCGCGCCGCCTACCTGGACGGGATCCGCTCGGCGGCGGACCCGGCCCGGCCCGCCCGCACGGCCCTGGGCTGCGCCAACCTCGCCCACGGGTTCGCCGCGTGCGGGGTCTCCGACAAGCTCGCCCTGGCCGGGGACGTCACCCCCAACCTGGCGATCGTCTCCTCCTATAACGACATGCTCTCGGCGCACCAGCCGCTGGAGGCCTACCCGGCGATCATCAAGGCCGCCGTCGGCGAGGCGGGCGGCGTCGCCCAGTTCGCGGGCGGGGTGCCCGCCATGTGCGACGGCGTCACCCAGGGCCGGGCGGGGATGGAGCTGTCCCTGTTCAGCCGGGACGTCATCGCCATGGCCACCGCCGTGGCGCTCTCCCACGACATGTTCGACGGCGCCCTGATGCTGGGCGTCTGCGACAAGATCGTGCCGGGCCTGCTCATCGGCTCCCTGTCGTTCGGCCACCTGCCGGTGGCGTTCGTCCCGGCCGGGCCGATGCCCTCGGGCCTGCCCAACAAGGAGAAGGCGCGGGTGCGCCAGCGCTTCGCGGAGGGCAAGGCCGACCGGCGCGAGCTGCTCCAGGCCGAGTCGGCCGCCTACCACTCGCCGGGCACCTGCACGTTCTACGGCACCGCCAACTCCAACCAGATGCTCATGGAGGTCATGGGCCTGCACCTGCCCGGCGCCAGCTTCGAGCAGCCGGGCACGGAGCTGCGGGAGGCGCTCACCGCCGAGGTCGGACGCCGCGTCCTGGCCAACACCGCCCTGGGCGACTCGCCCGTCCCGCTGGGCGAGCAGATCGACGAGCGCGCCGTCGTCAACGCCGTCGTCGCCCTGCTGGCCACCGGCGGCTCCACCAACCACACCCTGCACCTGGTGGCGATCGCCCGCGCCGCGGGCATCGAGCTGACCTGGGACGACTTCGCAGCCCTGTCGGAGGTCGTGCCGCTGCTCACCCGCATGTACCCCAACGGCGCCGCCGACGTGAACGCCTTCCACGAGGCGGGCGGGATGGCCTTCCTCATCGGCTCCCTGCTCGACGCCGGGCTGCTGCACGAGGACGTGCACACCGTCATGGGCCGCGGCCTGAGCGCCTACCGCCAGGTCCCCAGGCTCGACGACGGCGTGCTGAGCTGGATGGACGGCCCCAAGGAGAGCGGCGACACCTCGGTGCTGCGCGGCGCCGACGACCCCTTCGCCCCCGACGGCGGCCTGCGGATGCTCGACGGCAACCTGGGCCGCGCCGTCATCAAGGTGTCCGCCGTGGACGCCTCCCGGCACGTGGTCGAGGCGCCCGCCCGGGTCTTCGCCGACCAGGCCGAACTGCAGGCCGCGTTCACCGCCGGGGAGCTGACCGGCGACTTCGTCGCGGTGGTCCGCTTCCAGGGCCCGCGCGCCAACGGCATGCCCGAACTGCACAAGCTCACCCCGCCGCTGGCGGTGCTCCAGGACCGCGGCCAGAAGGTCGCCCTGGTGACCGACGGCCGCATGTCGGGCGCCTCGGGCAAGGTGCCCGCCGCCATCCACGTGTCCCCGGAGGCCGAGGCCGGCGGCCCGCTCGCCTACGTCCGCGACGGCGACGTCGTCCGCCTGGACGCCCGCGCGGGCACACTGGAGGTCCTCGCCGACCTGGCCGGACGCGAGCCCGCCCGGCCGAGCGTCGACTCCTCCAAGGGCACCGGACGGGAGCTGTTCGCCGCCATGCGCGCGGCCGTCGGACCCGCCGAGGCCGGCGCCGGGGTCTTCGGCCACTGACCGCGATCGAACAGGAGAACCTCCCCATGACGACGACGCCCCGCACGGGCGGCGACATCCTCGCCCTGGCCCCGGTGATGCCGGTGGTCGTCCTGCACGACGCCGAGGCGGCCGTGCCGCTGGCCCGCGCCCTGGTGGCGGGCGGCCTGCCCGGCATCGAGGTGACGCTGCGCACGCCCGCGGCCCTCGGCGCCATCGAGCGGATCGCCGCCGAGGTCCCCGAGGCCGTGGTGGGCGCGGGCACCGTGACCACCCCCGAGCTGGCCGGGGCCGCCGCCGAGGCGGGCGCCCGGTTCCTGGTCAGCCCCGGCGCCACCGACACCCTGGCCGCCGCCATGACCGACACCGGGCTGCCCTTCCTGCCCGGCGTGTCCACGGTCTCGGAGGCGCTGGCGATGCTGGAGCGGGGCGTCTCCGAGCTGAAGTTCTTCCCGGCCGAGGCCGCGGGCGGCGCCGCGTTCCTGAAGTCCCTGTCGGGCCCGCTGCCGGGGGTGCGCTTCTGCCCGACCGGCGGCATCACGCCCGCGTCCGCCCCGGACTACCTCGCGCTGCCCAACGTGGGCTGCGTGGGCGGCAGTTGGCTGACCCCGGCCGACGCGGTCGCCGCCGGGGACTGGGACCGGATCACCGGCCTGGCCCGGGAGGCCGCGGCGCTCTGAGGACGGACGAACGCCCGCACCGTGACCGCGGTGCGGGCGTTCGGTGTACCGGGCGCCGGCGGACCCGTGCCCGGGTGCCGGGTGCCCGGCACCGGGCTCAGTGCTCGGGCATGCGGAAGAAGATCATCGGGTTGTCCGTGCTGTCGCGCACGGGCTCGGCCAGGTCCAGGTCCTCGCGCAGCTCCAGCAGCGCCGTGTACGGGGCGGGCGCCCGCTTGCGGGAGACGGTCAGGTACTCCGCGGCCTTGCGCCGCAGCCACGCCAGCACGACCGCGCCCTCCGTCAGGGGCAGTGCCCGCCTGCCGTGGAACACGTCGTGGACGCTGACCGGGGTTCCCGGGGCGACCCGCGGGAACAGCTCGGCCAGGTACCAGCGCGCGAACCGGGCGTTGTGGGCGGCGTCCACGAAGAGGTAGCCGATGCCCTCGGGGACCTCGTCGAGGTTCCTGCGCACGTCCCCCCGGTGGAAGTGCCAGCGCCCCTCGGACAGGGACGCCGGGACGTTGGACAGCACGTTGTCGACGATGTCGAACGAGTGCAGGGTCCCGGTCCCGTTGTCGCGCAGGGCCGACAGGATCCAGGTGGTCGACCAGCCGTGGAAGGTGCCCAGCTCCATGACCGTCTCGGGCCGGGTCTCCCGCAGCAGCAGGTAGGTGATCTCGGCCTCGAGGTCGTCCAGCTGCGGGGTCATCCTCCCCCGGGTCTCCCACAGGAACTCGCGCTGGGCCTTTCTCACCTCCGCCAGCGGATCGCGGTACTTCCGGTACAGGTCACCGATCAGCGACAGGTCGATCGCGGCATCCCCCATGGCGGCCCCCTCGTCGTTCCCCGGCGCCCGGTCCGGGCGCGCTCACCAGTATCCAACGGAGCCGCTCCGCGGCGCCGCGCCCCATTCTCCCGGCGATTCCGTGCGTATGCCCCACGGTCGGGGAGGTCCACGGTCCGCGGGCGGTTCGGCCGGGGGTGCCGGGCCCGTGGGGGTGGCGCTGCCGGGGGGCCGTTCCTCGCGGGTGCGGGGCCCGCCCGGTCGCGGGCGGCGGAGGCCCGTGTCCGGGCGGGGTCAGTCCCGGCTGACGAAGGCCCCGGCGCGGGCGGCGTCGGCGGCGATGCGGGCGGCGCGGCGCAGGTCCGCGTCGGAGACGGGTTCACGGCCGACGAGGAGCCGGTGGTAGACGGGGGCGACGGCGCAGCGGACGACCTCCACCGCGTCGGTGCCCTCGGGCACCTCGCCGCGTTCGACGGCCTCGGCGACCACGGCCGCGGAGCGTTCGTGCCGGTCGGCCATGAAGGCCCGCAGCGCCTCGGCGGCCACGGGAGAGGCGAGGGCGGCGGCGATCGAGGCCGCCGACACCGCCCCCTCCGGGGCGTCGGTGAAGCCGTGGCGCACGTCCTCGGCCAGGGCCAGCAGGTCGCCTTCGAGCGTGCCGGTGCGGGTGGGCGCCCAGTCGTGCTCGCGGGCCGACCACTCCAGGGCGGCGGCCAGCAGCCCGTCCACCCCGCCCCAGCGGCGGTAGACGGTGGCCTTGTGCACACCCGAGCGGGCGGCGACGCGGTCGACGGTCAGCCCGGCGTAGCCGTGTTCGCCCAGCTCGTCGAGGGTGGCCCGCAGGACGGCGGCGGTGTTGCGCGCGGTGCGCCCGCCCGGGCGGGCACTGCCCGGGGGTTCCGGAGTCGAAGTCATAACGCAACTGTAGTTGCATTTGCCCGTTCCGTGTGCCATCATCCTTAACGCAACAAGAGTTGCACCAATGACCTTCTGAAGGAGGAGGGATCCCGATGGGCCTCGTCGCACGCGTATCGCGTTCCGCCGTCCGTTCCCCGTTCCCCACCTCCGGGAGGTCCGCATGTCCCACACCGTCGTCGCCGCCGGCCTGGCGTTCGCCTGGCCCGACGGCGCGTCCGTCTTCTCCGGCCTGGACGCCTGCTTCGGCCCCGGGCGCACCGGGCTGATCGGCCGCAACGGCAGCGGCAAGTCCACGCTGCTGCGCCTCATCGCCGGACGGCTCGCCCCCGCGTCGGGCACCCTCGCCGTGGACGGCGACATCGGGTACCTCGACCAGCGGATCACCCTGGACACCGGGCGCACCGTCGCCGGGCTGCTGGGCATCGAGCCGGTCCGCGCCGCCCTGCGCGCCGTGGAGCGGGGGGAGACCGACCAGGCGCACTTCGACGCCATCGGTGCCGACTGGGACATCGAGGAGCGCGCGCTGGCCCGGCTCACCCGGTTCGGTGTCGACCTCGACGGCCCGGACCCGCTGGACCGGACCGTCGGCACCCTCTCCGGAGGCGAGGCCGTCCTGGTCGGGCTGGCCGGGATCGCGCTGCGCCGACCCGCCGTCACCCTGCTCGACGAGCCCACGGACAGCCTCGACCGGCGGGCCCGGGAGCGGCTGTTCGCCGCCGTCGACTCCTGGCCCGGTGTGCTGGTGGTCGCCGACCACGACCGCGAGCTGCTGGAGCACGTCGACCGGATCGCCGAACTGCGGGACGGGGAACTGCGCACCTGGGGCGGCAACTACACGGCCTACGCCGAACAGCTCGCCGCGGAGCAGGAGGCCGCCCGGCGGACGGTCCGCGCGGCCGAGGCCGACCTGCGCCGGGAGAAGCGCCAGCTCGCCGAGGCCCACGTCAAGCTGGCCCGGCGGGTGCGGTTCGGGAACAAGAAGACCGAGACCAAGCGCGAACCCAAGGTCATCATGAACCAGCGCAAGCGCGAGGCGCAGGTGGCCGCGGGCAAGCACCGCATCATGCACGAGGAGAAGCTGGCCGAGGCGGGGGAGCAGCTGGCCCGGGCCGAGGCGGCCGTCCGCGACGACGCCGTCATCCGCGTCGACCTGCCCGGCACCGAGGTCCCCGCCGGACAGGACGTGCTGGAGCTGCGCACCGGCGGGGACCGGAGGCTGGTGCTGCGCGGCCCCGAACGGGTGGCGCTGACCGGCCCGAACGGGGCGGGCAAGACCACGCTGCTGCGGGCCGTCGTCGGCCTGGGGGAGCACCCCGGGGCGGAGGTCGTCCACGTGGTGGACCGGGTCGGGTACCTGCCGCAGCGGCTGGACGTGCTGGACGACGACCGCAGCGTGCTCGACAACGTGCGCGACGCGGCGCCGGGCACCGATCCGCAGCGGATCCGGGCCGGGCTGGCGCGCTTCCTCCTTCGCGGCGAGCGGGTGGACCAGCGGGTCGGCGGGCTCTCCGGCGGTGAGCGGTTCCGGGTGGCGCTGGCCCGCGTGCTGCTGGCCGAGCGGCCGCCCCGGCTGCTCGTCCTGGACGAGCCCACCAACCACCTGGACCTCGACAGCAGGCTGCGGCTCACCGAGGCGCTGGCCGGCTACCGGGGAGCACTGCTGGTGGCCGGGCACGACCCGGTGTTCCTGCGCGAGATCGGGGTGACCCGCCGCTGGGAGGTCCGCCGCGGCCGCCCCCTCTGGGAGGAACCCGTGTGACCCCGCCCCGGGGCGGGGCCGGCGTCCCGTGTCCCGGCCCCGGAGCCCGCGCCGCCCGGGACGCGCGCGGCCGGCCCGGAGCCGCGCCGCCCGGGGCAGGGCCCCACGCCCCGGCCCCCGGCGGCGCCCGCCGGCGCCTGTCAGGGGCGGCCCAGCGCCGGGCCCGGTCCTCCGCCGGAGGTGGCCGCCGGGCGCCCCGTCGTGGGTTGCCCAGCGCCAGGCCCGGGTCTCCGGCGGCGGCCACGGCCCGGGGCGTGGGGACGCACCATCGGCCGCGGTGGCGCCTCATCGGTCCGGCAGGCCCTCTTCGGCGCCAGCGGCCTCCTTCGGTTTGGCGGGGCAGTCCACCAGGTGGTCCTCGACGACCCCCGTGGACTGGAGGTAGGAGTAGACGATGGTGGTGCCCACGAACGAGAACCCGCGCTTCTTCAGGTCCTTGCTCACCCGGTCCGACAGCGGCGTGCTCGCCGGGACCTCGGCGGGTTCGGTGAAGCGGTTGACCAGCGGCACGCCGTCGGTCCAGGACCACAGGTAGTCGGCGAAGGTGCCGTACTCCTCGCGCACCCGCAGGAACGCCCGGGCGTTGCGGGCCAGCGAGGCGATCTTGAGGCGGTTGCGGATGATGCCGGGCTCGGCCAGCAGCTCCTTCTCGCGCTCCTCGTCGTAGGCGGCGATCCTGGTGTAGTCGAACCCGTCCAGCAGCGCGCGGTAGTTCGCGCGCTTGTTGAGCACCGTCGCCCAGGAGAGCCCCGCCTGCGCGCCTTCCAGCACCAGCATCTCGAACAGGTGGGCGTCGTCGCGCGACGGGCGGCCCCACTCCCGGTCGTGGTAGGCGGTCATCAGCTCGGACGCGTTGCGCGCCCAGGCGCAGCGCCGGTCGGTCATGGGTGCTCCTACGTCGTGGGGCGGCGGTCCGGCCGTGCCCGCGGGTCGGGCCCCGCCGACCGCGGCCCCGGCCGTTCGTCGCGGTGGGGACCCCCTTGCGGGTCGATCGGGCCGCGGATAGGGTCCGAATATCTCGATGTCAAGATACTCCGACCGTGGCCCCGACCCGGAAAGGGGTCCGCCATCATTCCACGTCCCCTCCCCGCCCGTGCGGAAGAGCTGTTCGACGAGCTCCGCGCCCCGGCCCGGCTGTACGCCCACTGCCTCCTGGTCCACGACACCGCGGCCGCCCTCCTCGACCGGCTCCTGGCGGAGTACCGCGGCCTGCCGGTGGACTCCGACGCCGTGCTCTTCGGCGCCGCCGTGCACGACATCGGCAAGACAGCCCATCCCGAGGAGCTCACCGGCCCCGGGCGCCGGCACGAGGCGGCCGGGCGGCGCCTCCTCCTCGATCGAGGCGTCCCCGAGGGACTCGCCCGCTTCTGCGCCACCCACGGCGACTGGGAGGCCGAGGACCGCACCCTGGAGGACCTCCTCGTCACACTCGCCGACAAGGTGTGGAAGGGAGCCCGCCTCGGCGACCTCGAGACCCTGGTCGCCCGCCGGATCGGCGCGGCCGCGGACC
This sequence comes from Nocardiopsis sp. NPDC057823, assembly GCF_042797335.1. NCBI lineage: Bacteria > Bacillati > Actinomycetota > Actinomycetes > Streptosporangiales > Nocardiopsidaceae > Nocardiopsis > Nocardiopsis sp. NPDC057823. The sequence goes on from NZ_JBHVLR010000005.1 coordinate 251,360, forward strand.
TCGCCGCCTGGGAGGTGTTCGCCTCCCTGGACGACCACCTCACCGCGCTGGCCGACGACGCCGACCGGCGCCTCGCCTACCAGAACTCCCACCCCCTCACCCCCCGGCCGGGAGGAACGCCGTGACCGCCACCGGACCCGGCCCCCACCACGTGGTGGTGAGCATCGCGGCGGGACCGCCCCGCCCCCTGCCGCCCGCCCCGCCTCACGCCGTCCGGTCGCCGTGCCAGGACCGCCACAGGGCCGCGTAGGGGCCGTCGGCGCCGACGAGCTCGTCGTGCGGCCCCAGTTCGGTGATCCGCCCGTCCTCCACCACCGCGATCCGGTCGGCGTCGTGCGCGGTGTGCAGCCGGTGCGCGATCGCGATCACCGTCCGCCCCTCCAGCACCGCAGCCAGCGAGCGTTCCGCCTGCCGGGCCGTGGTCGGGTCCAGCAGCGAGGTGGCCTCGTCCAGGACCACCGTGTGCGGGTCGGCCAGCACCACCCGTGCCAGTGCCACCTGCTGCGCCCGGGCGGGGTCCAGCGCGACCCCGCCCGGGCCCAGTGGTGTGTCCAGCCCCCGCGGCAGTGCCGACGCCCAGTCGGCGTCCACCGTCTCCAGCGCCGCCGCCAGCGCGGCGTCGTCCGCCTCCTCCGCGGCGATGGCCAGGTTCTCCCGCAGCGTTCCCGCGAACACGTGGTGCTCCTGGCTCACCAGCACGATCCGCTCGCGCAGTTCCCGCGGCCCCAGGTCCGCGACCGGCACCCCGCCCACCAGCACCAGGCCCGAACGCGGTGCGTCCACCCCCGCCAGCAACCGGCCCAGCGTGGTCTTGCCCGCGCCCGAGGGGCCCACGATCGCCCACCGCTCGCCCGGCCGCACCCTCAGCGTGACCCCGCGCAGCACGTCCCGCCCGTCCACATAGGCGTAGTGGACGTCGCGGACCTCGATGAGGTCGTCCGCCGGCGTCGGCCCCGGCGGTGGCGGTCCAGCGGCGGCCTCGCCCACCCCGAACACCCGGGCGAACGACGCCCCGCTGCGCTGGAGCAGCTCGATCCAGATCATGATCCACCCGGCGCTCTCCTGGACCCGCAGCATGTACAGGCAGCAGGTGACCACCACCCCGAGCGCCACCCGGCCGTCCAGGTACAGCAGCCCGCCCACCAGCAGCACCACCACCGCGGGCAGCGAGAACGCGATGTCCGTGACCGGGTACAGCACCGATCTCAGGTACAGGGTGCGCCGCCGGGCCCGGTACACCTCCACCGCGTCGTGGTCGGCCGCCGCGACCCGCCGCCCGCCCAGCGCGAACGCCTCCACGGTGCGGCCGCCCCGCACGGTCGCCGTCACCCCCTCCACCGCCGCGGAACCGGCCGCGCCCTCCGCCAGGTACGCCTCCCGGGACCGGCGCAGGTACCAGCGCACCGCCAGCCAGGCCGGTGGCACTCCCAGCAGCACCGCCGCCCCCATCAGGGGGCTGAGCCAGAACACGGCCGCGAGCAGGAACAGGATGCGCAGCGACGACGGCACGATGTCGGGCACCGCCGTCCGCAGCGTCGCCCCGGCGGTGGCGACGTCCGCCGTCACCCGCGTGGTGAGGTCGCCGGTGCCGGACCGCTCCACCACACGGGTGGGCAGTGCCAGCACCCGCTCCACGAACTCCTCGCGCAGCCGGGCCAGCGCCCGTTCGCCGAACCGGAACGCGCTCAGCCTGGCGTATCGGTTGAGCACCAGGCCCGCCAGCGCGCACGCCACCGCGGCGGCCGCCAGCCCGTCCACCGCCGACACCGTCGCGGTACCCGCCTCCAGCAGGTCCACGATCCGCCCCACCAGATAGGGCGCGACCAGCCCGACCGCCGCGGCGGCACAGGTGAGCAGCACCATCCGCAGCAGCGGACCGCGCTCGGCCTCCATGAGCCGCCGCAGCTCCCGCCGCACCGTTCCCCGCCCCGCCACCGGCAGCGCGGCCGGGTCCGTTCCCCCCGTGCTCACCGCCCCTCCTCTCCGTCCGGGAGCCGTCCCGGCCCGTCGCCGTCCGCCCGCTCCGGGCCGCCGCTCCCGGCCGGGCCCGCCGGACCTCCCGGCGTCCGCGGCCCGGCGCCCGTCCGGCGCCGCCCCACCGGTGGCGCCGGGCCCTCGGCCCCGGGTCCTTCCGCGGCGCCCCCACCGGCACCCCCGCCGGCGCCGCGCGCCGGCCCCGGCGGGGCCGCGGTGCGCCGTACGGCCCGCGCGCCGTCCTCCTCGTCGGCGCCGCGCAGGACCAGGGACCGGTAGCCGGCGCACTCCGCCACCAGCTCCGCGTGGGTGCCCTCCGCGACCACCCGGCCGCCGTCCAGGAACAGCACCCGGTCGGCGCGGTCCGCCACCAGCGGCGAGGCGGTGACGACCAGGGTGGTCCCGCCGCGCCGTTCGGCGCGCAGCCGCTCCGCGACCACGGCCTCGGTGTGCGCGTCCACCGCCGAGGTGGGCTCCACCAGGATCAGCACCTCGGGGTCGGCCAGCACCGCGCGGGCCAGACGCACCCGCTGTCGCTGCCCGCCCGACAGATCGCGCCCCTGCGCCTCCACCGCCGAGTCGAGCCCGTCCGGCAGCGCCTCCGCCACGTCCGTGGCGGCCGCGGTGTGCAGCGCCAGGTCGACCTCCACCTCGTCCCGCTCGCCGTGCACGTCCACGACCTCCCGCAGGGCCCCGGCGAACAGGTGCACGTCGTTGTCGGAGACCAGGATCCGCTCGCGCACCACCGCCGGGTCGACCTCCCGCAGCGGCACCCCGCCCCAGGTGACCGCCGAGTCGACATATCCGCCCAGCCGGTCCGCCACCAGGGCCGACGCGGCCGGGTCCGCGCCCACCAGGGCGGTCATCGCCCCCGTGGGCACCCGCACCCCCGACTCCGGGTCGGCCAGCTCACCCGGCCCCGGCGGCGGTGGCGCCTCCCCGCTTCCGTGCCGGTCCGGCACCGTCCGCAGCAGCGCCAGCAGCCGTGTCAGCGACACGTGCCCCCTGCTGAAGTCGGTCGCCACCTCCACCAGCTGGAACACCGGGACCGCCAGCACCGCCACGTACCCGTACACCGCCACCGTCTCGCCCACGGTGAGCTCCCCGGACACCGCCAGCCGGGCCGCGAACCAGGTGACCACGGCGGTGAACACCAGTGGGGCGCACTGCCCGACCTCCTCGAACCAGCTGGTCACCGACCCCAGCCGGTACCCGTCGCGCACCAGGTCGCCCGAGCGCTCGCGGTACCGCCGCGCGAACCTCTCCCTGCCGCCGATCCCGCACAGCACCCGCAGCCCCGCCACGATGTCGGCCGCCAGGGCGGTGACCTCGCCCTCCCGGTCCCGGTAGGTGTTCTGCCGGTCGTGCATCCGCCGCAGCAGCGGGGCCATCACCAGCGCCGTCACCGGCAGCCCCAGGAGCACCACCACCGCCAGGACCGGGGCGAACCCCCACAGGATCACCACCGCTCCGGCACAGCCCAGCACGCTGCCGACCCCCGGGCCGAACAGGGTGAGGATCTGCGAGATGCGGCCCGCGTCCGCGGACTGCACCACCGAGAGGTCCCCGGAGGAGGTGCCCCGCGACAGCGGCGCCCCCACCCGGGCGGCGTGCCGGGCCAGCACCCGCGTGCAGTGCAGGGAGGCGTGCGCCCGGACCATCGCCATGGTCCGGTGCCGCAGGATCGAGGCGAGCGCGGTGAACACCAGGACCCCGGCGAACACCCCGGTCCAGCCCAGCAGCGCCGTCCGGTCCCCGGCCCGCAGCCCCTCGTCCACGGCCCGGGAGAGGAGGTAGGGCGGGACCAGCAGGCCGACCATCCACACGATGCCCCAGAAGGAGCCGAGCGCGACCCGTCCGGGCTGCGCCCGCACCAGCCACCACAGGAACCGCACCGGTCCCCGGGTGTCGGGGACGCCCACCCGCGCCAGGGGTGGGCGGGAGCGCTTTGGGAGAGAGGACCGGCCGGGAGGACCGGTCATGGGCGGTCGGGTGGATCGGATGTCGGTCTCCGCCACAGGCGCACCTCGTTCCGGGCTTTCCCCCATACAAGCAGCACTCCCGGCCCGCCGGAAGGCACCCCGGATTCCTGTGGAAAACCCCGGTCACGGTGGCGGGCGCACCTCTGCTCTTCCCGACCGCCCCTGGCCGGAATTCACGCCCCGCCACGAGGTCCCCTTTTACGGGAAGGGCGTCCGATACCCGTCCCGGGCCGCATTCCCTTTGAACAGCTTCAGGAACCTGGACGCCTGTTTCCGATGCTTCGCCACGAGCACCGTGCACGCGATCCCCGTGAGCACCAAGAACACCAGCAAGCCCACCGGCGCAAGGGAGTGCAGCGTGAACCCGTCCTCCTGGAACGCCCGCGTGCTCCCGGGGAGCAGCAACAGGAACGGTCCCGGGAGGCTGAGCAGGAAGGCCGGGGCCGGCCACCGCTCGTTCACCATCTGCAGCGCGATGTCCCGGGCCACCAGGTCGGTCGTCGGATCCCCGGTGGGATTCCCCTGGCGCACCGCCCGCGCGGCCCGCCGTCGCACCGCCGGCGAACCGGACGGTGAAAGCGGTCGTGCCGGTGCGTGGCGCGCATCCAGGAGGGACCACAGCCCCAGGCCGAAAAGTGTTCCCAGCACGCCGCTCACGAGGAGGGCGGACAGCAGGGGCCGGCCGGACCCGTGTTCGCGTGTGGTGACGGGAGCACCGACCAGAAGGCGAACAGGGGGAGGAAGAGGACGGGGACCGAGAAGAGCCCCAGCACGGCTCCGCCGACCCAGGCGATATGGCCCGCCGCCCGTTTCCAGGACGAGGGCGCGGCCGTGGCCGGGGGCCGGAACGCCGCGCCGTACGCGTCCCGGGCCGGTGCGGACTCCTGTCGGAGCGCGGACCGGCCGGGGGCCGGCTCCCACTTCGCCCAGGACATCGCCACTCCGAGGCACCCGCCGCCGAGCAGGCCGATCATGGCGGCGGTCCCCAGCGCCAACCCGGCGGAGGGGACCCCGGCCTGCGTCGCCCTGTTCAGTGACCACAGCAGCAGAGCCAGCAGCACGCACAGGGCGAGCACCACCCCGAAGGCCGCCGCGGCCGCCCAGCGCACGGCGACGACGTCCGCGCGGCTCACCGGCCCTCCTCGGTCCCTGATCCGGTTCTCCCGGCCCCGTCCAGGGTGTTCAGGAAGGCAAGAGCGGCTTTCCGTTCCCGTGCCGTCAGCGGCAGGGTCGCGGTCAACAGGAACAGAAAGAAGGCGAAACCGAAGAGGTTGATCCAAGGAACGGCGAGGATCCCCTCCGGCCACGGAAACCGCTCGAGGACGGACCAGGCGTTCGCCGTGAATCCGATCAGGAAAACGATCATGGGGAAGTACAGCGCCGACCACGGAGACCGCCGCAGGGAGTTCCGCGCCGCGATCCGGGCGGTCTCGTCGACCAGAGGGTCCCCGGTGAGCCGCCGCCTCCGTATCACCCGGGCGGCCGCCCGCCGTGTCGCCATGGTCGCGCCCCGGGGAAGGGGCGACATCCGCCGTACGGCCCGCTGCATCAGCAGGCCGAACGCGGTTCCGCCCGCCAGAGCCAAGGCCGTGCAGAGCACCGCCTTCCACACCGTCGGTATCCGTTGGTCGGGTGGCGTCCCCGCCTCCATGGCGGAGAGCATTACGAAGAAGACCAGCCCCATGGCGATCCCGAACAGGCCCGAGCCGATCCACAGAGCTCGCATACTCCTTCCTCCGGCCGGGGCGTCCGGCTCGGAGGAGACCGGGGGTCGGGGGTGGGTCAAGGGCCCTCCTCGGGGGGCGCGGGGTCGATGAGGGCGAGCAGGGACCGGGCCCGCTTCTTGCGGTGCTCGATCAGCGGCATCCCCACGGTCAGGTACAGAGCGGCAGCGGCGGCCGTGATCGCGTAGGGCACTGCGAGGGGGTACCGGCCGTCGGCGATGTGCAGGGCCGCCGTGAGGATGGCGATCGCGAGCAGGCCCGCGAGGGCCGCGGCCTGTACGGGGTGCCCCAGCGGCGACGCCGTGACCAGCCGCGCGTACCGTCCCGCCATCCGGTCGGTCTCCGCGTCCCCGCCCGGCCGCCCCTCGCGGACCAGGCGCTGTGCCTCCCGGAACCTCTCCCGGTCCCCGTCGACGGTCGCCCCCCGCACGTCCCGTTCCGCGCTCCACACGCCGAGGGCGGTGACCGCCCCGGTGAGCAGGAGCCCGATCGCCGCCAGTACCGGTACGGGGATCCCGAACCGCTCGTCGGCCAGCGCGAACACCAGGGGCAGCAGGAGCACGGAGCCCAGCGCCGCCCCGAGGACCGCGCCGTACACGCGCGGGTGGTCCTGGGCGTACCACTGCACCGGCAGCGGGAACAGGTGCCCGGGCAGCGGCCGGGGCGGAACGCCGCTCACCGGACCGCCCCGTGGAGACGCCACAGCAGGGCCTCGTGGAGTTCCCGGTACTCCAGCGCCCTGTAGCGCAGCAGCGCCAGCCGCCACGGCGCGGCGTGCAGGCCCACGAAGGAGAGGAGCGATCCGGCCTGGAGGAGCACCAGGAACAGGTCGCCCTCCGCGGCGCTCATCGCCAGGCCGGAGCCGCACAGGAGGCACCAGAAGCCGAGGGAGAAGGTCTGTAGGGGCAACAGGATCTTCGGCTCGAGGGAGCTCCGGCTGATCAGGTATTCGCAGGCGATCCGGGCCACGTGGTCGGTCGCCGGGTCCCCGCCCACCACCCCGCCCCGGATCCGGGCTACGGCGGCGCGGAAGTGCGCCGCGCTCACCCAGGCGGGCAGGTCCTGCGGCTTCAGCCAAGGCACCAAGAAGAGGATCGCGCCCACTGCCAGGGACAGGGGGAGCACGAGGTACCCGGTCACCGCCTCGACGGCCTGCGCCGCCTCCCACCCCGGCATCGAACGACCGGCGCGTTCGAGTGTCTCCACGGCGCCGTAGTGGAGCTTCGCCGCGAAATGCAGGGCCACGGCCGACGCGTGCGCCCCGAGCAGATAGTAGAGGACCATCAATCGCCGGCCGTACCACTTCTCATACGACTCGGGGGCGGTGGCGGTGAGCGTGTCCGGAGCCGTCGGGGGATGTGGCAAGAGGACGTCCCTCCAGGCCCGGAGTGGGGGATGAGGGCGTTCGGGCCGCGCCGCCCCGACGCCATTCTACGGAATCCACGGTGGGAATTCGGTTCCGGTCCCCCGGATCTACAGAAACCCGTGATCAAAGCACTGATCTCCGAATCCCTATTTTCGGTTGACCCGGTAAACAAACCCCGCGCCCTGCCTCCTCGCGCCCTATCTCCCCGCGCCCCGGCGCCGCCCCTCCACGCTCCCGGGCCCGGCGCTACCGGCCGAACAGCACCTCGATGACCGGGCGGGCGACCTCCTCCGGGTCCCCGTCGGCGCTCTCGGGGAGGGACCCGCTGAGCCACAGCTCGGCGAACCCGTGCGCGAACGCCCAGGCGCCGATGGTGGTCGCCCTGGCCCGGGCGGCGTCGGCGGCCAGCGTGCCGCCGCTGGCGGCCAGCACGGCTCCGGCGCGTTCGCGCGCGGCCAGCAGCCCGGGGTCGTCGAGCCGGTACAGCTCGGGGCGGAACATCACCTCGAAGTGCGCGCGGTGCGCGAGGGCGAAGCGGATGTAGGCCAGGCCGGCCTCCCGGGGGCCCTGGGCCGCCGCGGCCTCCAGGGCGTTGGCGAACAGCGCGAACCCCTCGGCGGCCACGGCGGTGAGCACCCCGGCCTTGTCGCCGAAGTGGTGGGCGGGGGCGGCGTGCGAGACGCCCGCGCGGCGGGCCAGCTCGCGCAGGCTCCACCCGGCCGGACCGGACTCCCGGGTCGCCTCCAGGGCGGCGTCGATGACGGCGCGCCGCAGGTCGCCGTGATGGTAGGGCCGGCCGGCCATCCGTCCCGCCTTCCTGTTCCCGAGTGGCCATAGCGGAGCCAGCCTATCTTTCCATTGACAAGATTCAAGCCGTGACGCAATCTAGTCACTGACAAGATTCAAGGATCGGAGACTCCGCATGGCACCCCTCATCGCCCTCGTCGGCGGCACCGCGCTCCTGTGGCTCCTGGGCCTGGCGGGTGTGGAGGCGCTCGACTGGCAGACCTCCCTCCGGGGCGGGCTGGCACTGATGTTCGTCCTCACCGGGGTGGTGCACTTCCTGCCGTCCTGGCGCCGCGACTTCGCCGAGATGATCCCTCCGGCGCTCCCGTTCCCGCACCTGCTGGTCACGGTCACCGGCGTACTGGAACTCGCGGGAGCGGCCGCGCTGCTGTACCCGCCGACGGCCCCGTTCGCGGCGGCCGGCCTCGCCCTGCTGATGCTCGCCATGTTCCCGGCCAACGTCTCCGCGGCCCGCCGCGGCGTGACCCTGGCCGGGAAGCCCGCCACCCCGCTGCTGCCCCGCACGATCATGCAGGTCGTCTTCGTCGCCGCGGCCGTGCTCGCCGCCGTGTGAGTCCCGTCCGCTCCCCGGGGCCGTCAAGGCCGCGCGTCCCCGTTCCCGGCCTGCCGCTCCACCAGGACGGCGAGCCCGTCGAGGTGGCGGGCCAGGCCGTACTCGAACAGCTCCTCGAGGTCAGACGGGGTCAGCCTCGGGACCTGCGCCAGCAGCGGGAACCGTCCGCCGCCGAGGACCTCCTCGGAGCGCGGCCGCTCGGCCCGCCACCATCCGTCGAGGGTGACACCGGTGCTCTGCTCCGCCTCGGCCTCGTCCGCCAGGGAGGCGCCGAAGCCGAGGACCAGGGAGTGCAGCGTGACGGCCTCGTGGAACCGCGTCACCTCGGACAGTCCGAGCCCGTCGAGCGCCCGTAGCACCCATTCGGTGTGCGCCATCATGGCGGGCGCCATCGACGGGCGGGTGAACGAGACGGCCCGGGCCAGCCAGAGGTGCCGGTGGCACAGGCGCCACTGCTCGCGGGCGCTCAACTCCAGCTTGGCCCGCCACCCCGGCGGCCCCGGCTCGGGCGGCTCGACCTCGCCGAAGGCCTCGTCGGCCATCAGCCGCACGAGCTCGTCCTTGTTCGCCACGTGCCGGTAGAGCGACATCGGACCCACGCCCAGTTCGGAGGCCAGCCGCCGCATCGACACCGCGTCGATGCCCTCGACGTCGGCGATGGCGATGGCGGTCCGCAGAACGTTCCTCCTGTTCAGCGGGGGAGGGGCCACCCCGGGCCGCCGCGCGGCCGCGACCGGGGCCGGCGCGTCCGCCCCGGCGGTCCCCGCGCGTACACCCCGGCCGGTGACCACCGTCCCGGAGCCGACCCGCGACTCCACCAGCCCCTCGTCGCGCAGGACCGCCGTCACCCTGGTCGCCGTCGCGATCGCGACGCCCCACCGCTGGGCGATCTGCCGCACCGAGGGCACCCGGTCGCCGGGGCGCAGGGCGCCCGTCGTGATCCAGGAGCGTATCTCCCCGGCGATCTGCCGGTAGGGCGGGGCGGGCGGCGGCTGCGACGACGGCACGGGGCACTCCGATCCTCGGTTCGGTACGGGGTGAGTGTACTAGTCCGCTTCCGTAGTACTAGTGCGCTTCTCCCGGTCGGAACGTTGCTCTGAACGGTTTTCTCTAAGGCTTTCCCGGGGCTCCTCGATAGCGTCGTGGCGTGCGCTCGATACGGCGTACGCGACCTCAGGAGGAGACATGGACAACCGGAGCGTTCTCATCTCCGGCGCCGGGATCGCCGGTTCGACCCTGGCCTACTGGCTGCACCGGTTCGGTTTCCGGCCGACCGTGGTGGAGCGGGCACCCGTGCTCCGCACCGGCGGCCACGCGGTCGACATCCGCGGCACCGCCCGCCGGGTGGCGGAGCTGACGGGCATCGTCCCCATGGTCCGCAGGGCGCACACCGGCGCCTACGGCATGGCCTTCGTCGACCGCGACGGCAGACCCGTCGCGAAGATGGGCACCGACGTGTTCGGCGACTCCGGCGGCCCCATCGCGGAGATGGCGATCCTCCGCTCCGACCTGGCCCGGATCCTCTACGACACCACCCGCGACGACGTCGAGTACGTGTTCGGCGATTCGATCACCGCCGTCGAACAGGACGAGGACGGAGTCCGGGTCGGCTTCGAGAAGGGCGGGTCCCGCCGCTTCGACCTGCTGGTCGGCGCGGACGGCGTGCACTCCAACGTGCGCCGCCTGGTCTTCGGCCCGCACGAGCGCTACATCCACGACCTCGGCTGCTACGGGGCGCTCTACTCCATCACCACGGACCTGGACCTCGGCGGCTGGCAGCTGATGTACACCATGCCGGCCGGCGGCGGCCGGCCCGGCAGGACGGCCGCGCTCTCCCCCAAGCGCGAGCCCGGGCAGGCCCGGGCCGGGTTCTTCCTGCGCTCCGAACCGCTGAGGTTCGACAGGCGCGACACCGAGGCGCAGAAGCGGGTCGTCCTGCGCGCCTTCGAGGGCGAGGGGTGGGAGATCCCCCGGATGCTGTCCGGCATCGGTGACGCCGACGACTTCTACTTCGACAGGATCGCCCAGGTCAGGGTGGGGACGTGGGCGCGGCACCGGACCGTGCTGCTCGGGGACGCCGCGTACTGCGCCTCCCCGATGTCGGGCATCGGCACCAGCCTGGCGCTCGTCGGCGCCTACCTCCTCGCCGGGGAGCTCGCCGCGGCCGACGGCCGCCACGGCCCGGCCTACGCGGTCTACGAGCACCGCATGCGCGGCTTCACGGAGCAGGCGCACGAGTTCGCCCGCGGTGCCGGAGGAGGCGGCCTGATGCCCGATTCGCCCGCGCAGCTCTGGCTGCGCAACCAGACCGTCCGGATGCTGCCCTACCTGCCCAAGGGACTGGTCGGCAGGGGGATGGACCGGTTGGCCAACATGGTCCGCCTCCCGGACTACGCGGCTCTGGAACACCGGTAGGTGGTGCCGCCGCGGGGGAGCGCGGCCCGCCGCCCGTGCCGCCCGCGGGGCCGCCCTCCACGGCGGTCGAGCCGCCCTACAGCCGACCGCTCCCCGCCGCTCAGCCCACCAGGATCTGCGGGGAGACCGCTTTGAGCATCCCCCGCGCCCAGTGCATCCGGCGGACCGAGCGGGGATGGCAGCGCTCGGTGACGGCGAGCAGGTCGGAGTCGGCGATGATCTGGGCGCCCTGCCCGAGCAGGTCCCAGTCCAGGGCCACTCCGCCGCCCATCCGGTACAGCCGTTTCAGGTCCGCGAGCAGCGCCAGGTCCGCGTCGGAGCCCTCCCCGGGGAGCTCCCGCTCCCCCTCCTCGGAGGGCTCTGGGTGCTCCGGCCCGGAGAGGTCCATACCGTAGCGGGGCGCGATCCCCTCGATCTCGCGCACGTGCTCCCGGGACCACTCCGCCAGGTCCCGGGCCACGTGGCGGATCTCGTGCTCCTCCGGATGCCGGTCGGCCACCCGCAGCAGTTCGACGGCCATGGCGCTCTCCGAACGGTGGAGTTCCCGCAGGGCCACTCCGATCCTCATCGCGTTCCTCCCCCGTCGGGCTCCTCAAGAGTGTCCGGTCGGCCCCGCGTGGCCGCCACCTCCGCGTCCACCGGCGCGGACGCGGTCGTCGTGGGCGCGGGGGACGGCCGCCCGTCGCCCGCGCCCGCGCGGCGCAGCCGGACGGCGGCTGTCTTGAAGAGCGGCTGTTTGGACACGGGGTCCCAGTCGGTGGCGGACAGCTCGTTGGCCGCCCGGTCCCGCTCCCCGTCCGGGGCCGCCGCGTCGGTGTCCCAGTAGCCGTAGTGGAAGGGGACGAACAGCACCCCGGGGCGGATCCCGCCGACCCTGGCCCGGGCCCTGACCACCCCGCGCCGCGAGCGCACCTCCACCGGGTCCCCCTCGTGGACGCCCGCCTCCCGGGCGTCGGCGGCGGAGACCTCCACCCACACCTCGGGGGCGGCCCGCCGGAGCTCCGGGGCGCGCCCCGTCTTGGTGCGCGTGTGGAAGTGGTAGAGGGTGCGGCCGGTGATCAGCGTGAAGGGGTACTCCCCGTCCGGTTCCTCGTGCGGGGGCACGTACTCCACCGCCTTGAGCATCGCCAGGCCCTCCGGGTTGGCCGCCCGGTACTCCGCCTCCTCCTTCGGCGCCCCCGTGACGAGGTCGCGGCCGTAGCTCTCGCACTCCTCGGGGCGGGCCCAGAACCGGCCGTCCGTGTAGAGCCGCTCGGTGCCGTCCGGGTGTTCCGCGTCGCAGGGCCACTGGATGCCGCCGGTGTCCCGCAGCCGGTCGTAGGTGAGGCCGGAGTAGTCGCAGGGCCGGCCCGCGCTGACCCGCTTCCACGCCTCGAAGGCCGACACGGGGTCGTGCCACTGCGGGAAGGGCCGCCCGTCGGCGTCCCGGAAGTCCATCCGCCGCGCGTAGTCGAGGAAGATGTCCAGGTCCGGCCGCGCCTCGCCCGGCGGCTCCACGGCCTTCTCGGACAGGTGCACGGTGCGGTCGCTGTTGGTGAACGTACCGGTCTTCTCGCCCCAGGTCGCGGCGGGCAGGACCACGTCGGCGAGCTCGGCCGTCTCCGTCATGAAGACGTCCTGGACCACCAGGAACAGCTCCCGGCGGGCGAGGGTCTCGCGGATCCTGCGCAGCTCGGGCAGCGACACCGCCGGGTTGGTCGCGCTGATCCACAGGAAGCGGATCGACCCCTTCTCCGCGTAGCGCATGATCTGCATGGCGTGCGTGGGCGGGGCGTAGTGCGGGATCCGCATGGGGTCCAGGTTCCAGGCGGCGGCGAGGTCGGAGATGTGCGCGTCGTTGTTCCAGTTGCGAAAGCCCGTCAGGTCGCCGTCGGCACCGCACTCACGGGTGTTCTGCGCGGTCGGCTGGCCGTTCATCTGGAGTACGCCCGCCCCGGGTCGGCCCAGCATGCCGCGCAGCAGGTGGACGTTGTTGACCTGCACGGCCGCCGCGGTGGCCTGGTTCGACTGGTAGAAGCCCTGGAGCACGGTCGACAGGAGCCGTTCGGCGCCGCCCAGCAGCGCGGCGGCCTCCCGGATGCGCTCCGCGGGCAGGCCGCAGATCTCGGCGGCGCGCTCGGGCGGGTAGTCGTCCGTCACCCGGACCAGTTCCCCGTAGCCGACGGTGTGGTCCCTGACATAGTCGTGGTCCACCCGGCCGGTCCGGACGAGCTCGTGCTGGATCGCGTTCATCAGGGCGACGTTGGTGCCCGGCCGGGGTGCCAGGTGCACCGCCGAGTGCGCGGCCACCGGAGTCGGCCTGGGGTCCACGCACAGCAGCCGGGGCGGGTTGGGCCCGGCCAGCCGGTCGAGGACGCGGGACCACAGCACCGTCTGCGTCTCGGCCATGTTGTGGCCGTACAGCGCGATGACGTCGGCGTGGTCGATGTCGCCGTAGGACCCGGGCTGCCCGTCGCAGCCGAACGACGCCTTCAGCGCGGCGGCGGCCGTGGCGGTGCACAGCCGCGTGTTGCCGTCCAGGTGGTTGGTCCCGATCGCCCCGTGGGCGATGGCGGCGAGGGTGAGGTACTCCTCCAAGAAGAGCTGGCCGCTCGTGTAGAAGCCCAGGGCGGAGGCGCCCTGTTCGTCGAGCAGCCGTCTGCTGCGCTCCACCACGAGATCCATCGCGGTGTCCCAGTCGGTTTCGACCAGCTTCCCGCCGCGGCGTACCAGGGGGCGGGTGAGCCGGTCGGGGGAGTGGTTGGCCTGCCAGCCGTAGAGGTCCTTGGGGCCCAGACGCCCGCGGTTCACCCGGTCCTCCCCGCGGCCCCGCACCCCGACGATCCGGCCGTCCTTCACAGCGATGTCCAGCGCGTCGCCGTTGGAGTGCAGGATCGACGCGGACGGGACCCAGCGGTCGACGTCCTCGGGCCCCACCCCTTCGGCGAGGTGGAGGTCGACCCGCGCCGGCCACCGCCGGCCCGGGCCGTAGGGGGTGCGCGACCCCCAGGGCTCTGCGATCGGATCCCTCGACGGCACGGGAGACCACCTCTCTCGTCGCGGCACGGCGCCGTCGGCGCCCCGCACCGACCGGTGGACTCCTGCTGCCGTGCGGCCTCGGGCGCCATCGGCAGGTGGCACACAGTATGGGTGCGGAACGGCGGAGAACCGGGCGGCACACGCGGTGGGAGCCGAGACGCCGCGAATCCGCCGCCGGGGCCAGGGCCGTCCCCCGGGCCGCCCGGGGCACGCAAAAGACCCGGGGCCCCTCGTGCGAGGGGCCCCGGGCCGGAGCGCGGAGGATCGGGGATTTGAACCCCGGATGGGCGTAAACCCAAACCGCATTAGCAGTGCGGCGCCATAGACCTGACTAGGCGAATCCTCCTGGCTGCCATAAGGGTACAGACACGGGGGGCCGCTGTGCAAAACGAATCCGTGGAGGGGCGGGGAGTGGTCCGCCTCACCCCCGGGCGGACACGGCGGAGAGGACGGCGCGCGGCCGCTCCGCGGCGTCCGGGCGGCCCTGCGGCAGCAGGTCGCGCAGTGCCCGCTCCGAGGGGCTGCCCGGCGTCGCGCTGTAGGCGATGAGCCGCTGTCCGGGGCTCTTGGGGATCTGGAGGGTCTCGAAGGCCAGCTCCAGGCGGCCCGCCACCGGGTGGTCCATCCGCTTGGTCCCCGACGTGCAGGTCCGCACCGGGTGCCGGGCCCAGCGCTCGGCGAACTCCTCGCTCTGCACGGCGAGCCGGCCGACCAGTTCGGCGAGCCTGCGGTCGTCGGGGTTGCGTCCCGCGGTCAGCCGCAGCGAGGCCACCGCCAGCGTCGCCTCCTCCGGCCAGTGCTCCCCGTAGAGGTCGCGCATGTGCTCCTCCAGGAACAGCATCCGGGTGAGGTTGGGGCGGTGCGCGGGCAGGTCCGGGTCCCCGGGGTCCAGGTGCCCTCCCAGCAGGGCGTGGCCGAGCCCGTTCCAGGCCAGGACGTCGTTGCGGCGGTCCAGGATCAGCGCCGGGACCTGCGCCATCGCGTTGATCAGCTGCCGAGCCGAGTCCCCGGCGTGCTCGGGCCGGGGCTGCGCGGGCCGCCGGGCGGGCGCGGCCAGGTCCATCAGGTGCGAGGTCTCGTCCTCGTCCAGGCGCAGGGCCCGCGCGATCGCGGTCAGGACCTCGCGCGACACCCGGGTGCCGCGCCCCTGCTCCAGCCGCGTGTAGTGGGTGACGCTCACCCCCGCGAGCAGGCACAGCTCCTCCCGCCGCAGGCCGGGCACCCGGCGGCGTGCGCCGTAGGGGGTCAGGCCCACGTCCTCGGGCCGCAGCGCGGCGCGGCGGGTCCGGAGGAAGTCACCGAGTTCGGATGCGCGGGGGGCCATGGTCGTCCTCTCCGACGTTTCTGCGCGGTCGCTCATTCCGAACCCCCCGCCGCCGGGGCTTCTTCCGCCCGCGGCGTCCCCAGGGTGGTCACGTCGTGACCACCCTGGCGGGGACTGCCCACGGCGGTGTCCTGGCTCCGCCGCCGCACGCGGACGAGGGTTGCTGCGAACCCGAGGAGGGATCCCATGTCCGTGAACACCGGCGCGTCCGCGCCAGCGGCCGCACCGGCGCGGCTGACACCGCGCATGACCGTCATCCTGGTACTCCTGCTGTCGGCGCAGTTCATGCTGGCCGTCGACTTCTCCATTCTCAACGTCGCGCTGCCCGTCATCGGCGACGGACTGGGCTTCACGCTCGCGAACCTCCAGTGGATCGCCACCGCGTTCGCGCTGTGCGCGGCGGGCTTCACCCTGCTCTTCGGCCGGATCGCGGACCTGTTCGGGCGCCGGCGCCTCTTCCTGGGCGGCCTCGCCGTCCTGGGCCTGTCCTCCCTGGCCGGCGGGTTCGCCACCACCCCCGAGGTGCTGATCGCCGCCCGCGTCTTCCAGGGCCTGGCCACCGCCGCGGTCACCCCGGCGGGCCTGTCCCTGCTCACCACCTCCTTCCCGGAGGGGCCGCTGCGGGAGCGGGCGCTGGGCCTCAACGGGGCGCTGATGTCGGCGGGGTTCACCACCGGCGCGGTCCTGGGCGGCCTGCTCGCCGACCTGCTGTCGTGGCGGTGGGCGTTCTTCGTCAACGTCCCGGTGGCCCTGGTGGTGCTGGTCGTCGCCCCGATCGTGATCGGGGAGTCCCTGCCGGAGCGGCGGCCCCGGCTCGACGCCCCGGGCGCCGTGCTGGTCACCCTCGGCCTGCTCGCCGTGGTCCACGGCTTCTCGCAGGCCGGCGAGGCGGGCTGGTCCGCGCCGCTCACCTGGGGGTCCCTGGCGGCCGGCGCGGTACTGCTGGCCCTGTTCGCCCTGGTGGAGTCCAAGGCCCGGTCCCCGCTGGTGCCGATCCGCATCCTGCGCCGCCGCACGGTGGCCTGGGGCAACATCGCCGGGTTCATAGCGTTCCTCACCGAGACCTCGCTGGTCTTCCTGCTCACCCTCTACCTGCAGAACGTGCTGGGCTTCAGCCCGCTGGCGGCGGGCCTGTCCTTCGCGGTCCTGGGCGCGGGCACCGTCCTGGGCGGCGTCCTCGCCCCGCGCGTCATCGGCGCGGCCTCCGCCAGGGCCGCACTGCTCACCGGCGGAGCGGTGCAGAGCGCGGCGACCTTCGCCCTGCTGTTCCTGGGGACCGACCAGGGGAGCATGCCCCTGCTCCTGGCCGCGACCTTCGTGGGCGGGGTGGGCAACATGCTGGTCATCGTCGGGTTCATGGTCACCGCCACCTCCGGGCTGCCCGACGGCGAGCAGGGGCTGGCCACCGGGCTGGCCACCATGACCCAGCAGATCGGCATCACCATGGGCACGCCGATCATGAGCGCCGTGGCCGCCTCCGCGATGGTCGGCACCGGCGCCGCCGCGACGCTCGGCGGTCTGACCTGGGCCATCGGGGTGAACGCGGCGCTCGTCCTGGTGGGCGTGCTCGTCAGCGCGCTCTTCCTCGGCGGTGCGGCGCGGGAGCGCGGGTGAGCGTCCCGGGCGTCAGCCGGTGGTGCGTTCGATGATGAGGTCGGCGTCCCTGCGCAGCCGGTGCACGGCACGCGAGAGGGTGCTCTTGACGGTGCCGAGGGTGACGCCCATGCGCTCGGCGATCTGGACCTCGGTGAGGTCCTCGTAGTAGCGGAGGATGACGGTGGTGCGCTGGCGGTCGGGCAGTTTGTCGATGGACCGGCGCACCACGTCGGCGAGGTCGCTGCGCCAGGTGGGGTCGTCCACCCGCTGCTCGGGGATCTCGTCGGTGGGGTACACGTCCAGCCTGCTGCGGCGCCACTCGGAGATCCGGGCGTTGACCATGGCCCGGCGCACGTACCCGTCGCGGGCGCGCGGGTCGCTGATGCGGTCCCAGGACAGGAAGGTCTTGACCAGGGCGGCCTGGAGCAGGTCCTCGGCATCGTTGTGGCTGCCGGTGATGGAGCGGGCCATGCGCAGCAGGGCGGGGCCGCGTTCGGCCACGTAGCTGCTGAACTCCTCGTACCGGGGGGTCTGCTTGGTGCCTGCCACGTGTCCACCGCCCTTCGCCTCGCTCGGCATCGGCCTGTGGGCACAACTCTCACACAGTGAGCGCAAACTCCCGGGAACCTGGGTGCCACGCGCTGACAAACGGCGCGGCGGGGCCGCCTCCGCGTCCCCGCCGCGCCCGCCCCCGGGGCTACAGGCCCAGGGAGGCCAGGGTCCCGCTCAGGGCGAGCTGGTCGGCGGTCGCCGCCACCAGGTGGTCGACGGCGGCGGCGACGGGGGCGAGCTCGGCCGCGGAGGCGGGGGAGGACAGGCCGACCAGGAGCAGCGGGACGGCGACGGCGACGGTGGCGGCACGGAGGCTCGTGTGCATCTTCGGGGCTCTCTCTCGTTCCATGGGTCCGCTGCGGCCCTGCGGCCACAGCCTGCACCCGGAAGATCGCACGCGGTGCCCATACTTGTGGGGCGGTTGACGTGGAGTTCTTCTTTGGTCACACAAGGCGTCCGATTCGTCGCTCTTGGCAATGAACGGGACATGCGGTCGACATGAACCGCCGGGTTCCGGCGTGTGAGCCGTGACTCGGCCCCGTCATCCGGAGAATGGGCACTGTAGGACGAGTCGGGCGACAGGGGGATGCGAACGACATGTCAGTGATGACGGACAAACACCGAGATCGCGCACGGTTCACCGCGGCGCTCCTGGGCCCCGACACCGCTCCCGAGCCCACACCGCTCGGCGGCCGGGTGGCCCGCGGCGTCGTCGTCGACGCCACGTCCTACATGCTCTGCCTGGCCACACCCGCGGGGGAGGAGCGCTTCCTCTACGAACGCGTCACCTCGTTCTGGCGCGGCGGCGAGGTCCGGCCCACCGAACTGCGGCCGGGCGACGACGCCGTCGTCCGCTGCTCGCACGACGGGCGCCTGGTCGCCGAACGCGTCTGGGCGCAGGCGGCCCGCGCCACCGGCGTGATCACCGACCACCACGACGACACCCTGGAGATCGACACCGGGCACGGCCGCCCCCGCCTCACCGTGGTCATCCCCTACCGCTCCTCGGGCCGCATCTCCGTGCGCCACCCGCGCCTGGAACCCGGGTACCTGTTCGACGCCGTCGGTGTCTGGCGCGACGGAGCGGTCTGGGCGGTGCGCCCGGCCACCACCCAGCCGCCCTACCCGCTGGCCGCGACGCCCCGGCGCCCGCCCACCGGCGAGTTCTCCGCCACCCTGAACGGCATCGCCACCTGGTACGACCCCGCCTGGGGGCGCGCTTCGCACCTGGACCCGCGCGCCCACGCCACCGGCCTGGCCTACCCGGCGATCGACCGGGCCGGCCACACCCGGGACTGCGACCGGCGCACCTCCTGCGTGCCCCTGCCGCTGCTGTCCACCGGGGCCGTGGTGGGCCTGCGCAACGACTGCACCCGCGAGGCCGCCGCCCTGCCCGTCATCGACTGCGCCGCCGCCGACAGCTGGGTGTGCGACCTGTGCCCCACCTGCGGCGGCCAGGGGGCCGGACGCCTGGCCTCCCTCACCATGACCTCCTTCGTCGCCCTGGGCGGGCGGCTGGAGGACGGCTGCTTCAACGCGACCGTCACGGTCCACGACGGAGAGGTGTGACATGTCGGCGGAGATCCTCCAGGCGCTGAGAGAGGTCCAGCTGCCGCTCCTGGCGGTACTGCTGCTGTTCGGCGCGCTCACCAAGCTCGGCTCCCGGGACGCGTCCTCGGGGCTTTCGGTCCTGCTGCCCGCGCGCCTGCGCCGCCCCGCGGTGCTCGGCACCGGGCTGCTGGAGGCCGCACTGGCCGCGGGGCTGGTCCTGCTCTCCGGGGTGCCCGGAGAGGCGGTCCGGCTGCTCACCGCCCTGGTGTTCGCCGCGTCCGTCGCGGTGCTGCTGCTGGTCCGCCGCCGCGACCCGGAGGCGGGCTGCGGGTGCTTCGGCGGGCTCAGCCGGGCGCCCATCGGGTGGCGCACCCTGACCCGGGCCGGGCTGCTGTCGGTCGCGGCCCTGCTCACCCTGGGCCTGGAACCCACCGCCTGGCAGGCGGTCCTGGGCGCGGGCCCGGCGCACGCCGCCGTGCTGGGCGCAGAGCTGCTCCTGCTGGCCGCGCTCAGCCCCGAACTCCGCGGGACCGCCGCCCGGCTGCGGCACCGCGAGCCCTGCGAGCTGCGGGAGGTCTCCGAGCGCGCGGTCTGGCGCAGGCTCCGCCGCAGCGACGTGTGGCGCACCAACAGGCCGCTGCTGCTCGACACCGAGCCGCTCGACACCTGGCGCCACGGCTGCCACCGCTTCCTGCGCTACGACGGGCTGCGGCACGGCACCCGCGTGGACGTGGTCTTCGCGGTGCGCATCGGCGGGCGGCGGCGCACCGCCGTGCGCGCGGCCGTGGTGGACCGGGGGAGCGGTACGTCCGTGGCGTCCTTCGGCGCGGTGTCCGATCGCGAGCTCCAGGGGCCGCCGCGCAGGCTGCCCGGCCCGCGCCGGGCGGCGCGGCTGGACGCCCGGCGCCGGGACGAGGCCAGGGAGGCCGCGAGCCTGGGCAAGGCGCTGGAGAACCCCTCGGGGCGCTCCGACGCCTGGCCGAGCGAGGACCTGGAGGCGGAGGTGGCCGGCGGCCGCGGCGGGGCGTGACCCGCTAACCGAGCTTCTCCTGCTGGCGGTCCACGGAGGCGCGGGTGAACTCCACCAGCATCTCCTCGTAGTCCTCCAGGGCCCCCGGGCCCATGATCGAGGTGGTGCCGACCAGGTCGCCGTTGCGGTACATGACGCTGTACATGTGGTTGCGCTCGCCGTCGGTGTCCACGTCCACGGCGAAGCCGCGCGACTCGTCGCCCAGCGTCGGCAGTTCCGCGAGGTCGCGCACCTCGTAGCCGGAGGAGGTGCCGTCCTCGTAGGTGGCGGTGTAGGTGTCGCAGTCGGCGGGCGGCCGCGAGGCGATCGCCGCGGCCGCCCCCTCCTCGTCCAGCCGGACCAGGAGGTGGGTGAGCGAGCCCCGGTCCCACTCGTAGGAGGTCAGGGAGGCCGGTGCGGCCTGCACCGCCTCGGCGTCGGCCCACCGGTTGGCTGCGTCCAGGCAGTCGGGCTTGTCGAGCTCGGTGGAGGCCCGCACCTGCTCGCTGTACTGCACGGTGACCAGCTCGGAGTAGACGCCGGCCTCGCTGCCCTCGGGCATGATCTCGGCACCCTCGAACGAGACGAGCTGGGCGTCGTGCAGCAGCGCGGCGGCCTCGGCCTGGTCACCGGTGCCCTCCTCGGTGGGGCCGCCGCAGGCGCCCAGAGCGAGGACCAGGGGCAGGCACGCGAAGACGCCCCATGATCGGACGGCCTGTCGGCCGCTGTCACGTGAGCGGCTCTGACCAGCGGCGATCTGAACCGTCGTGGCGGGTTCCGGACGCGAGCGCATGGTGTTGTCTCCTCAATTGTGCGATATTTCCGCTGGGAGCGGTGGCCGACCCGCACACGGGATCGCTGAGCGTGGCGCGGGGCTAGCACAAAGTATTGAGGAAGGACAATGGTGTCGGAGTCGAAATCGCCATATCTGCGGTCGGTGCTGGGGAGCATCCCCGCCTACAAGCCGGGCAGGAAGGTCATCGGGCCCGACGGGCGATCCATCAAGCTGTCCTCCAACGAGAGCCCGTACGGACCGCTCCCGTCGGTGCGCGAGGCGATCGCCCGCGCCGCCGGGGACCTCAACCGCTACCCCGACCCGGGCGCGGCCGAGCTGACCGCGGCGCTGGCCCGCCGCCTGGACGTCCCCGAGGACCACATCGGACTGGGCGCGGGCTCGGTCGGCCTGCTCCAGCAGCTGCTGGAGGCCGTCGGCGAGCCGGGCGCCGAGGTCGTCTACGCCTGGCGCTCCTTCGAGGCCTACCCGCTGCTCGCCGAGCTGGCGGGGGTGACATCGGTGCGCGTGCCTCTGCGCGAGGAGACCCACGACCTCGACGCGATCCTCGACGCCGTCACCGAGAACACCCGCATGGTGCTGGTCTGCAACCCCAACAACCCCACCGGCACCACCGTGCGCGAGGCGGAGCTGACCGCCTTCCTGGACCGGGTCCCCGAGCACGTGCTGGTGATCCTCGACGAGGCCTACCGCGAGTACGTGCGCGACCCGCAGGTGCCCGACGGCGTCTCCCTGTACCGCGACCGGCCCAACGTGGCCGTCCTGCGCACCTTCTCCAAGGCCTACGGCCTGGCCGCGGTGCGCCTGGGCTTCCTGGTCGGCCACCCGCCGGTGGTCGCCGCCGTCCGCAAGACCCTGGTGCCGTTCGCGGTCAACCACCTGGCACAGGCCGCGGGCATCGCCTCCCTGGAGGCCGAGGGCGAGCTGCTGGAGCGGGTGGACGCCACCGTCGCCGAGCGCGAGCGCGTGCGCGGGGCCCTGCTGGACGCCGGGTGGACCGTGCCGCCCACCGAGGCCAACTTCGTGTGGCTGCGCCTGGACGGGGACACCCTGGACTTCGCCGCCGAGTGCGCGAAGGCCGGTGTCTCCGTGCGCCCCTTCGAGGGCGAGGGCGCCCGCGTCAGCCTGGGCACCCCGGAGGAGAACGACGTCTTCCTCGGCGTCGCCCGCGAGTACCCGAAGCGCCGCTGAGGCGTGCGAACCTCGGGGCGTCGTCCGCTGCGGGCGGCGCCCCGGCCGTTCCCGAAGGGCGTCCCCGGCGGGGCGCGGGAGAACGGGAGGGGCGCCTCCCAGGGGGGAAGGCGCCCCGATACGGGGGTGCGGGCCGCGGTGCGGCTACTTGCCGGCCGCGTCCTTGTCGAGCTTCTCCACGATGAGCCGGTACAGCTGGCGGGGGCGCCCCGGCTGGAGTGTGCGGTTGGGGGGCAGGGGCCAGGCGAGCCCCTCCTCCACGAGGGTGCGCAGGAGCCGGCGCGCGGTCCGGGAGGTGACGCCGAGCATCCGGCCGGCGTTCTCCGCGTCGACGACGAGGGGGCCGTCCTCTTCCGCGATCTTCTCCGAAAGCCGAATCAGAGTCTCACGGCCCTTGGTGCGCAGCGGTTCGGAGGACTGCCGTGAGGGCGCGCGCTGGGCCGGGACCAGGGAACGACCCTCCCGGTCCACCGCGAAGCTCTGACGGGACGCCTGAGCGCGGTTCAGGGCCGCACGGGCGTGCGCCTCGGCGTCCTGGGTGGTGCGTCCCATGCCGATGCCCACCTCGATGGCGATCCCGAGCTCCGCCTTGATGCGTTCCACGAACGGCGGCTGCCGGAACCCCTCGGTCGCCGTGACGAGCGACCCCCGGGTCGCGGTGATCATGAACGAATGATCGTCCAGACGGTGCGCCGTGGCGTTGATCCGGTGGGCCTCCTGGAGCAGCAGCCGGTGCAGCGACAGCCGTAGCTCCTCCCGCCAGTAGCGGGGCGTGGACCGCCGCGAGGAGTCCCGCAGCGTCGGCACGTCGACCACGACCACGCCCAGCTGCGCCTCCTCCAGCCGGTGGTGGGCGCCCAGCAGGCCGGCCGTCTGCAGCGCGCTGCGCACCCCGGCGTTGGTCGGCCGCAGCCGGATCACCGGGACGCCGATCGCCTCCAGCCGCTCGGCGACCCCGCGCACGCAGGTGATCGCCATCTTGGTGGCCTTGCGCCGCCACAGGCCCTCGTGGAACGAGGTGAGCTGGGCGGTGTTGGTCAGTTCCTCGTGGACGTGGATGCCGTCCACGGGGAGGTCGACCTCGGAGTAGGCCTCGACGACGTCGGCGCGGCTGAGCACGTCCAGACTGGCTCTGGTCGGGTCGTAGCGCTCGTCCAGGGTGGCACGGAGCAGGGCCTCGTGCAGGCTGGCGCCCCCGAGCGGCACGTAGGTGGCGGGCATCGTCAGCACGCCGGCCTTTCGCGCGAACTCGTAGGGAACCGGGCTGGCGAACAGGTACGCGTCGATCGCCGAACCCAGCCTGACGACCTTGTCCGTCGCCTCTTGCTCATCTCGGTATGCGGCGGCGATGAGTCTGGCGTTGAGGGGTCCCGTGGACCCAGGACCCATGAGCATGACCCGTTCGACCACCTCATGGGGCCCTATGACGCCGATCGTCAAATCGCCAGTACGCTGGGCACTCACCTCGGGTTGCTCCCCGCTACCATTCCACGCTCTTCACTATGTGCGCCCACTGGTTTCCCGACCCGATCTCTGTCACGGCATGATTGCCGAGATCGTACCCATTGTGCGGGGCCAAAGAAGATCGTTTTCCATATCAACGCCGAAAGCCCGGGTGGGAGACGGGCTCCCACCCCGGCTTGAACTGCGCTTTCGACCCGCTACGAGACGACGACGCGCTCCACGTCGGCACCTAGCGCGGCGAGTCGCGTCGCGAACTGAGCGTGACCGCGGTCCACCAGATAACCAGGCGCAACGATTGTCTCACCTTCGGCGACCAGTCCGGCGAGAACCAGGGCCGCGCCGGTGCGCAGGTCGTGGGCGATCACCTCGGTGCCGCGCAGGTGGGTCGGTCCGTGCACGATGGCGCGGGTGCCCTCGACCTCGATCTTGGCGCCCATCTTGTTGAGCTCGTCGGCCAGCGCGAAACGGCCGTCGTAGATCGCCTCGTGGATGTAGCTCTCACCCTCGGCCAGGGTGGCCAGGGCCATGAGCGGCGACTGCAGGTCGGTGGCGAAGCCCGGGAACGGCGAGGTGACCGCGTTGATCGGGCGCAGCGGCACGGACGGGTCGCGGGTCACGTGCAGGACCGCGCCCTCCTGGGAGAACTCGACGCCCATCTGCTCGAGCTTCCAGCGGGCCACGCCCAGGTGGTCCAGGTTGGCCCCGACCAGGCTGACCTCGCCGCCGGTGGCCGCGACGGTCATCGCGAACACGCCCGCGTCGATGCGGTCCGACATGATCGTGTGCTCGACCGCGGTGAGCTCCTCGACGCCCTCGACCGTGATGAGGCCGGTGCCGCCGCCGGTGATCTTGGCGCCCATGGCGGTGAGGAACGCGATGACGTCCAGGACCTCGGGCTCCAGCGCGGCGTGCTCGATCACCGTGGTGCCGGGGGCCAGGACCGCGGCCATGATGAGGTTCTCGGTGCCGGTGTGGGACGGGGTGTCCAGGTACAGACGACCGCCGCGGAGGTTGGAGGCCTCGACGTTGATGTGGTTGCGCTCGGGGTCCTCGGTGACCTCGGCGCCCAGGCGCGCGAAGCCCCGGTAGTGGAAGTCCAGGTTGCGGCTGCCCAGGTTGCACCCGCCGACGCCCTCGATGCGGGCGCGGCCGGTGCGGTGCATCAGCGCCGGGACGAAGAGCACCGAGCCGCGGAAGCGCGAGGCGATCTCGGCCGGGAGAACGGCCCGCTCGGGGTCGTTGAGCCCGGAGGCGTCGATGACCACGGTTCGCTCCGCCTCGTGGAACTCGACCTTGGCGCCGATGTGCTCGGCGAGTTCGAGGGAGCGGTAGACATCCTCGATGACGGGGACGTTGCGCAGCACCGTACGACCCTTGGCCGCAAGGAGAGCGGCTCCGATCATCGGCAGGACGGCGTTCTTCGCGCCCTGGATGAACGCCGTACCACTGAGGGGGCGTCCGCCGCGGACGCGGTAACGAACCTCCTGGCCCATGCTCATGTGCTCCTTTGTGAGGCAGATGTGAAAAAAGGTCACCCTCGTCGGGTTTCGCCTATGTGCGTTTTAGACGCGGGTTTCCCCTGGAACGTTCGACGAACTCGTGTGTGACCTGCACGGCCAGCGAACCGGTGTGTTCGCGATGACTCTATAGCACCCTCCGGCCCGGACCGGTCCAGAACGTGGTATACCCGCAGATCGGGCAGAGAGTCCCGTGAAACGGCCAAAGAGGTACTCGTCCAACGGAAAAGACCAGGGTAGGTGTGGGGAGGCCGTATGCATGGCCGGACACCGGACAGGTGCCGCATACGACCCCACCACCATACGCGCTTCAGGCGACCATTCCGAGACCAGCGTGCCCGGAATCACTCGCCCGCGCCGTATCAAAGCTTCGGTTCGGATCCGGTGAGCCGACGGAAGATCTCCGTGTAGCGGCCGAGCGTGTGCTCCACCACCGACTCGGGGAGCTCCGGCGGCGGGGCGTCCGCGGCGCGGTCCCAGCCCGACTCCGCAGAGGTCAGCCAGTCGCGGACCACCTGCTTGTCGAAGGACGGCTGCGGACCGCCCGGCGCCCACTCGTCCGCGGGCCAGTACCGGGACGAGTCCGGGGTGAACACCTCGTCGGCCAGCACCAGCGCGCCGTCGGCGTCCCGGCCGAACTCGAACTTGGTGTCGGCCAGCAGCACGCCGCGCTCGCGCGCCACCTCGCGGCCGCGCGTGTACACGCGCAGGGTGAGGTCGCGCAGCGCGCCGGCCAGCTCGGCGCCGTGCCGGGCCGCGACCGTCTCGAACGACACGTTCTCGTCGTGGTCGCCCACCTCGGCCTTGGTGGCCGGGGTGAAGACCGGCTCGGCCAGCTCCGAGCCGTCGACCAGGCCCTCCGGCAGCGGCACCCCGCACACGGTGCCGTCCACCCGGTACTCGGCGAGGCCGGAACCGGTCAGGTAGCCGCGGGCCACGCACTCCACCGGCACCATGTCCAACCTGCGGCACACCAGGGTCCGCCCGGCCCAGTCGGCGGGCGCGCCCTGCGGCGGCACGTCCGACACCACGTGGTTGGGGACCAGGTCGGCGACCCGGTCGAACCACCACAGGGACAGCTGCGTCAGCAGCCGGCCCTTGCCCGGGATCTCGGTGGGCAGCACCCAGTCGAACGCGGAGAGCCGGTCGCTGGCCACCATCACCAGCTCGCCGGACCCGGTGGTGTACAGGTCGCGGACCTTGCCGGTGTGCAGATGGGTCAGGCCCTCGACCCGGGCCGGCTCGGGCCGGACGACGAAACCGCTCATGGGAGTCCTTCGTTTCTACGGTGCGGGTCCGCCGCTACAGCTCGGCGGCGGCCCGCTCGGCGATGTCGGTCCGGTGGAACGAACCGCGCAGCTCGATCCGGGACACCGCGGCGTAGGCGCTCTCGCGCGCCCGCGCCAGGTCGGCGCCGGTGCCCACCACGCTGAGCACCCGGCCGCCCGAGGAGACCACGTCGCGGGCCCCGCTCCAGGAGGTCCCGGCGTGCAGCACGTAGGCGCCCTCGACGGCGTTCGCCGCGTCCAGGCCGCCGATGGCGTCGCCCTTGACCGGGTCGCCCGGGTAGTTCTCGGCGGACACCACGACGGTGACCGCGGCGCCCGGCTTCCACTGGAGGGAGCCGATGCCCTTCAGCCCGGAGGTGTCGGTGGCCTGGAGGACGGCGCCGATCGGGGTGGCCAGCCGGTCCAGCACCACCTGGGTCTCCGGGTCGCCGAAGCGCGCGTTGAACTCGACCACGCGCGGGCCCTTGGAGGTGAGCGCCAGGCCCACGTACAGCAGGCCCTGGTAGCGGGTGCCGCGCCGGTTCATCTCCTGGAGGGTCGGCCGCACGACCGACTCCATGACCTGGTCCACCAGGCCGGCGGGGGCCCACGGCAGCGGGGCGTAGGCGCCCATGCCGCCGGTGTTGGGGCCCTGGTCGCCGTCGTAGGCCCGCTTGAAGTCCTGGGCCGGCAGCAGCGGCAGCGCGTGGACGCCGTCGCTCAGCACGAACAGAGACACCTCCGGGCCGTCGAGGTACTCCTCGATGACGACCCGGCCGCACTCGCGCGCGTGCCGCTCGGCCAGCGCCCGGTCGTCGGTGACGACGACGCCCTTGCCCGCCGCCAGGCCGTCGTTCTTGACGACGTAGGGGGCGCCGAACTCGTCGAGCGCCTCGGACACCTGGCCCGCCGAGCGGCACACCCTGGCCTTGGCGGTGGGCACGCCCGCCGCCTCCATGACCTCCTTGGCGAACGCCTTGGAGCCCTCCAGCCGGGCGGCCTCCCGGTCCGGGCCGAACACCGGGATGCCGCGCTCGCGCAGAGCGTCGGCCACCCCGGCCACCAGCGGCGCCTCCGGGCCGATGACGACCAGCTCCGCCCGGATGCGCGCGGCCAGCTCGGTCACCGCCAGCCCGTCGGTCACGTTGATCACGTGGTTCTCGGCCAGCTCCGAGATCCCCGGGTTGCCCGGGGCGCAGTGGATGTCGGTGACACCCGGGTCGAGGGACAGCGCGCGGACGAGGGCGTGCTCGCGGCCTCCGCCGCCGA
This sequence comes from Nocardiopsis sp. NPDC057823, assembly GCF_042797335.1. NCBI lineage: Bacteria > Bacillati > Actinomycetota > Actinomycetes > Streptosporangiales > Nocardiopsidaceae > Nocardiopsis > Nocardiopsis sp. NPDC057823. Next base: position 278,733 of record NZ_JBHVLR010000005.1, read on the forward strand.
GGACGAGGGCTTTCACTACTGGGGGCCTCTTCGTGTGGGAGGACGGACAGCGGACAGGCGGGCGCCGGTCAGACCAGGGACCGCAGCTCGAGGGTCTGGTCGCGGCCGGGGCCCACCCCGATGGCGGAGACCGGCGCTCCGGCCATCTCCTCCAGGGTACGCACGTACGCCTGGGCGTTCTTGGGAAGTTCGTCGAATTCCCGGGCTCCGGTGATGTCCTCCGACCAGCCGTCGAGGTACTCGTAGACCGGCGTCGCGTGGTGGAAGTCGGTCTGGGTCATCGGGATCTCGTCGTGCCGGACCCCGTCGACGTCGTAGGCGACGCAGACCGGGATGCGCTCCAGGCCGGTGAGCACGTCGAGCTTGGTCAGGAAGAAGTCGGTGATGCCGTTGACGCGGGTCGCGTACCGGGCGATGGGCGCGTCGAACCAGCCGCAGCGGCGGTCGCGGCCGGTGGTGACCCCGTACTCGTGGCCCTGGGTGCGCAGCCAGTCGCCCTGCTCGTCGAGCAGTTCGGTCGGGAAGGGGCCCGAGCCGACGCGGGTGGTGTAGGCCTTGAGGATACCGACGACCTTGGTGATGCGGGTGGGGCCGATGCCCGACCCGGCGGCCGCGCCGCCCGCGGTGGGCGAGGAGGACGTGACGAACGGGTAGGTGCCGTGGTCGATGTCCAGCAGGGTGCCCTGAGAGCCCTCCAGGTAGACGGTCTTGCCGTCGTCCAGCGCCCGGTTGAGGATCAGCGAGGTGTCCGCCACGAAGGGGCGGATCTTCTCGGCGTAGCCGAGGTACTCCTCGATGATCGGCTCGGCCTCCAGGGCGCGCCGGTTGTAGACCTTGGTGAGGAGCTGGTTCTTGTCGTTGAGGGCCAGCTCGATCTTCTTGCGCAGGATCTTGGGGTCGAACATGTCCTGCACGCGCACGCCCTGGCGGGACACCTTGTCGGCGTAGGTCGGGCCGATGCCGCGCCCGGTGGTGCCGATCCGGCCCTTGCCCAGGAAGCGCTCGCTGACCCGGTCCAGGGCCCGGTGGTAGGGCATGATCAGGTGCGCGTTGGCGGAGATGAGCAGGCGCGAGGTGTCGACGCCGCGGGCGTCGAGCCCGTCCAGCTCCTCGAAGAGGACGCCCGGGTCGATCACGACGCCGTTGGCGATGACCGGGACCACGTTCGGCGAGAGGATGCCCGACGGCAGCAGGTGCAGGGCGTATTTCTGGTCGCCGATGACCACCGTGTGCCCGGCGTTGTTGCCGCCCTGGTAGCGGACCACGTAGTCCACGCGGTCGCCCACAAGGTCGGTCGCCTTGCCCTTGCCCTCGTCGCCCCACTGGGCACCCACGAGCGTGATCGCCGGCATTGGTCACTACCTTTTCGCTCGACACCTGACCGGGGTGTTCCCGACCCCGAACATGGATGAACCCCTGGCGCAAGGCAGCGACAGGGGCCGTTGCGTATTGAGGGTACACGACCCGTCCGTCCCGGTTAAGTGGCGCCCACGAGGGGGTTTCCTCACGTCGAACCGGGTGGGGCGGCCGGTGGCTCCGGTTTCACGGGCGGGTCCTCCCTCACGCGCGGTGTGGCAGGTGCAGGAGAGAGGTGAGGCTCTCATCGGCGTGGCCGCCGTCGACCCCGGCCCGGGCCGGCGCCAGGACCGCCGCCGACAGCGCCGGGTCCACCCCGGCACGGTCGGTCCGCCTCCATCCGCCCGCCGCCCCTTCCCGAGCGCGGTCTCGGGGGCAGCGCGGGGTGTCTCCGTCCCCTGGGGCGGGAACGCCGGCCGCGCGGGCGCCCCGGGAGGGGCGCCCGGCGGGTCAGGCGTTGAGGGCCTTGTCGGCCTCGGCGCTGGAGTCGCGCAGGAAGGTGGCGCAGCGCTCGGCCTCCTGGGCCTCGCCGATCTGCTCGGCGGCCTTGCCCAGGGCGTGCAGCGCGCGCAGGAAGCCCTGGTTGGGCTCGTGCTCCCACGGGATGGGGCCGTGGCCCTTCCAGCCGGAGCGGCGCAGCTGGTCGAGCCCGCGGTGGTAGCCGGTGCGCGCGTAGGCGTAGGCGGCGACCGGCTCGCCCGCGGCCAGGGCGTTCTCGGCCAGGCGGGCCCAGGCGGCCGAGTACTCCGGGAACCGTCCGGCGACCGGGGCGGGGTCGGTGGCCGCGGCCAGCGCCTCGCGGGCCTCGGCGTTGTCGGGCAGACGGGTCTCGGGCGGCTCGTTGAGCAGGTTCTGGTGCAGGTTCATGGATCCCATCCTGCCACCGCCGCCGGGCCCGGCACCGGTCGTCCACAGGCCGGATCCGGGCGCCCACGCGCGTCGGACGCGGTGACTACTTCATCCGGTTGCCGGCGGACTTGAGCTGCTGGGCGGCCTCCACCACGCGGGCGGCCATGCCGGCCTCGGCGGCCTTGCCGTAGGCGCGCGGGTCGTAGGCCTTCTTGCTGCCGATCTCGCCGTCGATCTTCAGCACGCCGTCGTAGTTCTTCATCATGTGGTCCACGATCGGGCGGGTGAACGCGTACTGCGTGTCGGTGTCGATGTTCATCTTCACCACGCCGTACTCGATGGCCTCGTGGATCTCCTCCAGGGTGGAGCCGGAGCCGCCGTGGAAGACGAAGTCGAACGCCTTGGTCCGGCCGTACTTCTCGGCCACGGCCTCCTGGGCCTTCTTCAGGACCTCCGGGCGCAGCTTCACGAAGCCGGGCTTGTAGGAGCCGTGCACGTTGCCGAAGGTCAGGGCGGTCATGTAGTAGCCCTTCTCCCCGAGGCCGAGGACCTCGGCGGTGCGCAGGGCGTCCTCCGGGGTGGTGTACAGCTTCTCGTTGATCTCGCCGACGATGCCGTCCTCCTCGCCGCCGACGACGCCCACCTCGATCTCCAGGATGGTGCGGGCCTCCTTGGAGGACGCCAGCAGCTCCTCGGCGATGCGGAGGTTCTCCTCCAGCTCCACCGCCGAGCCGTCCCACATGTGGGACTGGAACAGCGGGTCCTGGCCCTTGGCCACGCGCTCCTTGGAGATCTCGAGCAGCGGGCGGACGAACCCGTCGAGCTTGTTCTCGGGGCAGTGGTCGGTGTGCAGGGCGACGTTGACCGGGTACTTGTCCGCGACGACGCGGGCGTACTCGGCGAACGCCACCGAGCCGGTGACCATGTCCTTGACCGTGGCACCCGACAGGAACTCGGCGCCGCCGGTGGAGATCTGGACGATGCCGTCGCTTTCGGCCTCGGCGAAGCCCCGCAGCGCGGCGTGCAGGGTCTGGCTGGAGGTCACGTTGATGGCCGGGTAGGCGAAGCCCTGGGACTTCGCGCGGCTCAGCATCTCGGTGTAGACCTCGGGGCTGGCGATGGGCATGCTTGACTCTCCCTGGAATCGGACCTGGAGCGAGCGGCCGCCGGTCGCACCGGCGGCACCCCACGTGCGTTGCCGGTGGAGGGTCCGGGCGGCGGGGGAGCCCGAGACTCGGGTCGCACGTCCGGACGTGTCCACCAGGTGTCACCCAAGTATCCCGAACGCACGGAGCCGATGGAAAGGTCTAGACCAAATTCGATGGGCCTTCGGGCACGGCGGAGTGGCCGAAATGGGCGCTTTGTATGGGTCTGTGGTGGATTCACGGGCGATGTGAATTTTTGTGCGACTGTGACCGGATTGTGGGAGGCGGGGAGGTTCGGGGAGATCACTGTCGCTTTTTGTCGTGATACACGCTACATTCAACGCCGTGGGAAGGCATAGGAATGATCCTCGCGGCGTTGGCCAGGTGGTGGCCATCGTCGGAGCAGTCGTGCTCCTGGTCGCGATGCTCGCGCTCGGCGGGTTCTTCTTGTACCGCTCGCTCCCCGGCAACTCCGGCTCCAGCGTGAGCGCGAACGCCTCCGGGGCGGCGAACGAGGAGGAGACCCCCAAGGGTGCCTTCTACGTGCGCGTCATCGGCGAGTCCAGCCGCGTGTTCGTCCGCATCCCCGGCGGCGACGTCCTGCACGACCAAGAGGTCCGCCAGGGCAGCTCCCTCACCTACGCCGAGATCCCCGAGGGCGGCATCGAGGTCACCATCGGCGACCCCGCCGCCGTGGAACTCTTCGTCAACGGCATCGAGCGCGACATCGCCGACCGCGGCGCCGACTACAGCTTCACCGTCGACGGCTGACCGGTTCCGGCCCCGCGTTCCCCCGCGGCGGCGGGACGCCCCGCCCCGCCGCTACGACGTCCTCAGATGTCCAGGTCGGACACCTGGTACACGGCCCGGTACTCCAGGCCCTCCTTCTCCACGCGCTCGCGCGCCCCGCGGTCCAGGATCAGCGCCGTCGCGACCACCTCGGCCCCGGCCTCGCGCAGCGCCTCCACCGCCGTCAGCACCGAGTTGCCGGTGGTGGACGTGTCCTCCAGTGCCAGCACCCGGCGGCCCCGCACGTCCGGGCCCTCGATGCGCTTCTGGAGGCCGTGCGCCTTGCCCGCCTTGCGCACCACGAAGGCGTCCAGCCTGCGGCCGCGCGCGTGGGCGGCGTGCACCATCGCGGTGGCGACCGGGTCGGCGCCCAGGGTCAGCCCGCCCACCGCGTCGAACTCCAGGTCCGCCACGTTGTCCAGCATGACCGACCCGACCAGCGGGGCGGCCTCCCCGTCCAGGGTCACGCGGCGCAGGTCCACGTAGTAGTCGGCCTCCTGCCCGGAGGACAGGGTCACCTTCCCGCGCACGACCGCCTTATCGTTGATCTGACGCAGGAGTTCATCACGTTCGCTCATGATCCATGAGCGTAGAACACCGGGCGGCACCGCACGTCACCGCGGCGCCCGGGCGGAGGGACCGCCATGCCGAACACCCCGGGAGCCGTCCGGGTCGAGATCACCGTGGACACCCGCGAGAACGCCGACCGGCTGGCGGAGTCGGCGGTCGGGCGCCGCCTCGCCGCCTGCGCCCAGGTCGGCGGACCGGTCACCAGCCACTACCGCTGGGAGGGCGAGGTGCACCGCGACCAGGAGTGGACCGTGGTGTTCAAGACCGCACAGGACCGCCTGGACGAGCTGGTCGCGCACATCGTCCGCGAGCACCCCTACGACGTCCCCGAGGTGGTGGCTGTGCCCGTCGTCGGCGGTGAGCCGGCGTACCTGGCCTGGGTGATCGACGAGACCCGTCCCGACGCGGACGGCGAGCGGGGCGCCGCCGGGTGATCGCCGTCCTGCTGCCCCCCACCCTGGGCCGCCCCACCCGCCTGCCCGGGCTCGGCGGGGCCCTGGCCGCGGCCGGGATCGCCCCGGTCCGGATCGAGGTCGGCGGCGACGAGCTGCCGCCGCACGCCGCCCGGTACGTGGCCGCCGCCAGCCTGGAGATCCGCCGCCTGGTCCCCCCGGACGCCCCGACCGCCCTGGTGGCGGAGGGCGACGCGGGGCCGCTGGCGGGCGCCCTGGGCGCGGCCCAGCGCGCCGCGCACCGGCCGGTGTTCGGGTACGTGCTGGTGGACGCGCTGCTGCCGCAGCCGGGCACCGCCACCCGCGCGGACCTGGACCGGACCCAGAACCCGCGGGACGCCGCGCCCCCGCCCGCCCCCGCCGGGGAGCCGGAGGGGTACCGCACCGAGACGCTGCCGCCGTCCGCGGACTGGCCGGACGCCCCGTGCGGCTACCTGCTCACCGACCCGGCCCGCGCGCACGCCGCCCGGCTCGCACGGATGCGCGGGTGGCAGGTGCGCGAGTGCGCGCCGGAGGAGGCCGCCGCGGAGCTGGCCGTGCTGCTCCGGGACCTGCGCGGCACGGCCTGACCGGGGCGGCCCGGCCGCTCCGGTGGGCGCGACACGTTGTCCACAGGCTGGGGAAAACGGGATGACTCCGCCTCCCGCGTCCGGGACCATCAGGTCATGATCACCGACCATTTCCCGGTCCTGGGGCTGCGCGTGCGCACCCCGCGGCTGGAGCTGCGCCCGCCCTCCCTCGACGACCTCGCCGACCTGGCCGACATCGCCGCCGAGGGCGTGCACGACCCGGCCGAGATGCCGTTCATCTTCCCGTGGACGGACCTGTCCCCGGCCCGGCGCGCGCTGTCGGTGGTCCAGCACAACCTCGGGATCTACGCCCGCTGGACGCCGGAGGACTGGCAGCTGCCGCTCGTGGTCGTCCACGAGGGGGCGGTGGTGGGCGTCCAGGACATGCTCGCCAAGGACTTCGCGGTCACCCGCCGGGTCGCCAGCGGCTCCTGGCTGGGACTGAAGCACCAGGGCCGGGGCATCGGCACCGAGATGCGCGCCGCGATGCTGCACCTGGCCTTCGAGGGGCTGGGCGCCGCGGAGGCGGCGTCCGGGGTCATCGAGGGCAACGTCCGCTCCGAGCGGGTGTCCCGCAGGCTCGGCTACCGCGCCGACGGCGTCGGGGTGTACGCGGTCCGCGGCAAGGCCGCCCGCGAGCTGCGGTTCCTGCTGACCCGCGAGGACTGGGAGGCGCACCGCCTCGACGTCCCGGTCACGCTCTCAGGGCTGGAGCCGTGCCTGCCGTTCTTCGGGCTGGGCGAACTTCCGGAGTGACGTACCGGGGCTTATCGGTCACTCGTCGGGTACGGTTCTGAACCGACGGAACCACCGTGACCGCCGTGAGGCGGCCGGTGACTAGTCGGAAGGAACCCCCGTTGCACGCTCACCGTCCCGCCGCCGCTCCGGCGCTGACCCCCGTGCTGCCGCCGGGCCTGCGGTTCCCGTACGCGATCGGCCGGCCGGGGCCGAACGAGCCCACCGGTCCCCGGCCCGGCCTCGACCCGGGCGCCCAGGCCCCGCCGGCCGCCCGGCGCACGCCCCCGCGCGCCGAGCGGGCGGTCCCGGGCGCCGGACCGGTCCCGGCCCGGGGTCCGGTTCCGGGCGCGCCGCCCCGGACCCGCGCGGTGGACGCCGTCGCCGCCGCCTTCCTGGCGGGGGAGCCCCGCCCGGGCGCGGTCCCCAGCGGCCCCCGCCGCGCCTGGTTCGACGTCCCCGACCCGCGCCGGACCTGAGCGGCCGCCCTCGGTGACCGCCCGCCGGGCCCGTCGCCCGTACCGGACGGCGCCGGGCGCTCCGGTCAGGGGGTGAGGGTGGTGTCCTGGTCGCGGCCCGCCTCGGGGAGGGGAGCCCGCAGCATCCCGACCAGGCTCACGAGCATGCCGGTCAGGATGCCCAGGCCGGTGAGCACACCGCTGACGAACGGGGCCCATTCCGCGGCCCCCAGCGCCACCAGGACCAGCCCGGCCGCCCCCATCGCGGAGATGTACAGGGCGGCGGCGAGGATCTGCCGCATGCGCCAGTACCAGGCCAGCGGCAGGAAGTGCAGCCCCACGACCAGGGCGATCCAGGCGATGTTGGCCTGCCAGGGCGCCTCCAGCAGCCGCAGCACCTGGATGCCGCCGACGATCAGCACGACCTCCACCAGCACGACGGTCCCGTAGAACGGGCCGAACCGGAACGCGGGCCCGGGCCCGGTCCCCGTCACCGGCGGGGCCGGCCGGCGGGAGAGGGCCACCGAGAGCACGATGACCGCCACCAGCGCCGCCACGGCGAGGACGCGCAGCACCAGCCCGACGGCGGACGGCAGAGGCGGGCCGGCGTTCGCGAGCACGAACGCCAGGCCGAACCCGGCGCCGATGAGGAAACCTGTGAATTGACGCATGGGGCGAACCTAGCCCCCGGGCGTTCGCCGGTCGGCCCCGGTGCCCCGGAACGGGGCGGGACGGCGGTTCAGCCGACCCGGACGACCACGGAGCGTGCGAACCTGTCGTGCAGGCAGCGCCTGCGCTCCTTGTCGCGCAGGGACCAGAGCACGTTCGCCAGCGACCAGGGCAGCAGCCAGTTGACGGGGTTGGTGAACCCGGGCGCGAAGCACAGCGCGCGCAGCAGGGCGCGCCCCGCGGGCAGCCTGCCGCCGCCCTCGGCGCGGACCACCCACAGGCCCAGCAGCATCTTGCCCACCGAGCGGCCCCACACACCGACCTGGAACCACTCCCACAGGATCGGGGACAGGGCGAACGAGAAGATCGCCCCGATCTGGAAGGCCAGGTCGGCGGACCGCCCGGCGATGTCCCCGCCGCCGATGATCACGGCGGTGAAGGTCGTGGCCAGCATCAGCAGGAACCACAGGACCGCGGCGATGAGGGTGTCCAGGAACCGGGCGGCGAAGCGCTGCACGGGCTCGGCCAGCCCGACGGAGGGCTCGTCCGGGTTCCACTCGGTGTGGTGGCGGAGCCCGGCGGGCCGCGGCGGGGGGCCGTAGCCGGGGTGCCCGGGGTGAACCGGGTAGCCGGCGGGCGGAACGGGGTGGCCGGGCGGGTGGACCGGGTACCCGCCGTGCGCGTACGGCCCCGGGTGCGGTCCGGGCCCCGGGTGCGCGGGGGCGGGCGGCAGCATGGTCGGCGCACCCGGCGCCGACGGGGCCTGCGCGGCGGGCGCCGCCGGAGGAGCGGGCTGCGCCTCCCGGACGGGGGCCGCGGCCCCCTCGGGAACGCCTTCCCCGGGAGCGGACACCGCGTGGGCGGCCGACGGGTACACGGCGGCCCCGGCCGGTTCCGGCCCGCGCGGCGCGGCCGCCTCCTCCGGCGCTCCGGCCGGCGGCGCGATGCCGTCGAGGGCGTCCAGTCCGGCGTCGGTCTCGGGGGCCCGGGGCTCGTCGCCGAGGTGGTCCGGGAGGGTGCCGCGGTACAGGCCCGCGCCGTCGATGTCGATCGTGCCCGTGCCCGAGAGCGAGAAGCCGCCGCCGCGCTCGTACATGCGGATCAGCGGCTCGAAGAGGTCCGGCAGGTCCGGCAGCGGAACGCCGGCGTCCCGGGCCGCGGCCAGGTGCAGCGCCCAGGCGCAGGACCTGCCCACCGCCGGGAACTGGTCGACGACCGCCGGGTTCTCCAGGACGCCGCTCACGACCCCCTCGTCGGCGCGCACGCCCGGCGCGGCGAACTCCGCGACGTCGTAGAACGGCCACCCCTTGCCCTGCACGGCCCGCGTCCACAGCGCCGCCCGCCGCAGGTACTCGCGCATCAGCGCCACCCGCGACCGGGTGTGGTCGGGGTTCCCGTTCCAGTCGATCGCGCGGATGCGCGCGGCCAGTGCGTCGACCGCGGCGGTGCCGCCCGTCGGCCCTCCTCCGTTCACTGCTCTCCTCGGTCCCTCAGCGCCGTCTGGATCAGCTGCGTCGCCCCGCCGCGGGTCACCCACTTGCCCCGGCCGGGCGGCTGCGCCGCCGCGTACACCCGCGGCAGGATCTGCCCCTCGGACCGGTCGCCGGCCATGACCAGGGCGCTCGTGCCGATCTCCCGGATCGCCTGCACCAGCGGCTCGTACATCCCGCGCCCGGCGCCGGCGACCCGGCGGGCCACCACGAAGTGCAGGCCGATGTCCCGGCCGTTGGGCACGAAGGGCACGAACGGCGCCAGCGGCTTCTGCCCGGCGGTGGTGAGCACGTCGTAGTCGTCAGCCAGCACCACGATCCGCGGGCCCTTGAACGACCCCGGCTCCAGAGAGTCGAGGTCGCCGTCCTCGGGGATGCGCGACTCCACCTCCTTGGCCACGCCCCCGGCCAGCCCGGCGCACACCTTGGGGGTGCTCGCGTACCCGCCCATGTACTCCTCGGGCACCACGTTGCGCAGTGTCCGGCGCGGGTCCATCACCGCGAACACCACCTCGTCGGACGAGTACCGCGCCACCAGGCCCTCGGCCACCAGCCGCAGCAGGTTGGTCTTGCCGCACTCGCCGTCGCCCAGCACCAGCAGGTTCTGGTCGCGGTCGAACAGGTCCAGCAGCACCGGGTCCAGCGCCCGCTCGTCCACCCCGATCGGCACCAGCCGGGGCTCCGACTCGGGGGTGGGCAGGGTCCGCGCCGACAGCCGGTGCGGCAGCACCCGGACGCTCGGCGCCCGGCGGCCGCCCCAGGCGCCGTCGACGGTCCGCACCGCCTTCTCCACGGCCTCGCCCAGGTCCTCGTCGGAGTCCACCCCGTCGATGCGCGGCAGCGCCACCTGGCCGAACAGCTCGTCGCCGGTGAGCGCCCGCCCGGGGGCCTTGGCGCCGATGGTCTCGGCGAGCTTGCGGTCGATCGTGGACTCGGACGGGTCGTTGAGGTGCAGCTCCACCTTCTGTCCGAAGTTCGACTGCACGGCGATGCGCACGTCGTTCCAGCGCAGCATGCCCGCCACCACGTGCACACCGAACCCGCCGCCGCGCTGGAGCAGCTCGTTGACCATGCCGTCGATGTCCTCGAAGTCCTTGCGCAGGGCCCCGAACCCGTCGATGACCAGCAGCACGTCGGCGCTGGCCAGCTCGGGCACCTCGCCGCGGGCGTGCATGCGCCGCAGCTGGGCCACCGAGTCGATACCCCGCTCCCGGAACACCTCCTGGCGGTGCTCCAGCATGCCCCGGATCTCCTCGACGGTCCGCCGCACCCGCTCGACGTCGGTGCGCGCGGCCACCCCGCCCACGTGCGGGAGCGACGACAGCGACTGCAGGCCGCCGCCCATCAGGTCCAGGCAGTACACCGCCGCCTGCTGCGGGGTGTGGGTCAGCGCCAGCGACAGCACCAGGGTGCGCAGCATCGTGGTCTTGCCGCTCTGCGGGCCGCCGATGACGGCGACGTGCCCGCCCGAGGCGGTCAGGTCCAGCTTCCACACGCCCTGCCACTGCTTGGTGGCGTCGTCCAGCAGGCCGACGGGGACGCTCATGGGCGCGTGCCCGCCGGGCAGCCGCAGCCCCTGGTCGGTCTTCTCGGGGGTGCCCGCCATGGTGTCCAGGGAGGCGGCGCCGGGCAGCGGCGGCAGCCAGATGGACCGGGTCCGCTCGCCGTGCCGGTCGAACTGGGACACCATCACGTCGAGCAGGGTCGGGCCGACCGTCCGCGTCGGCATCGGGCTCTCCTCGCCCCCCGACCGGACGGCCCCGGGCCCCTCCGGCGCCGTGTTGTACGCGGTGTAGGGGCGCACAGCCACGACCCCGTCGGACTCCGACTCCTCCGCCACCGGGCCGCGGTAGGGACCGGACACGTACCCGGCCTTGAAGCGCTGGTACACGCTGGTGTCCACCTTGAGGTACCCGAACCCGGGCAGCGACGGCAGGTGGAACGCGTCGGGCGTGTTGAGGACGGTGCGGCTCTCCTCCTCGGAGAACGTGCGCAGGCCCAGCCGGTACGACAGGTACGTCTCCAGCCCGCGCAGCTTGCCGCCCTCGATGCGCTGGCTGGACAGCAGCAGGTGCACGCCGATGCTGCGGCCGATGCGGCCGATCGACAGGAACAGCTCGATGAAGTCGGGGCGGGCGGTCAGCAGCTCGCCGAACTCGTCGATGATCACCAGCAGGTGCGGCAGAGGCGGCAGGCTCGGGTCGTGCTGCCGCTTGTAGGTGTAGTCGCCGATGTTGGGGACGTTCCCGGCGTCGCGCAGCACCTGCTGGCGGCGCTGCACCTCGCCGGACAGGCTCGCGTACACCCGCTCGATGAGCGCGGCGTCGTCCTCCAGGTTGGTGATCACGCCGGCGACGTGCGGCATGTTCTCGAACGGCGCGAACGTCGCTCCGCCCTTGTAGTCGACCAGCACCATGCTGACCCGGTCCGGCGAGTGCCCGGCCGCCAGCGCCAGCACCAGGGTGCGCAGCATCTCGCTCTTGCCCGAGCCGGTCGCGCCCACGCACAGCCCGTGCGGGCCCATGCCCAGCTGCGCCGACTCCTTGAGGTCCAGGACCACCGGCTGGCCCATGTCGTCCATGCCGATGGGCACCCGCAGGAACGCCCGCTCGCTGCGCGGCGCCCACAGCCGCTGCACGTCCATGTCGCCCGGGTCCTGGACGCCCATCATCGCGGTGAAGTCGACGGCGCCGCCCTCCTGGGCGGTCTCCTCCACCGACTCCGGGGACAGCCGCAGCGGCGCCAGCATCCGGGCCAGGCCCGAGAGGGTGGCGGCGGGGACGTCGTCGACGGTGCCGACGGTGACCACGGGGTCGGAGCCGCGCAGCTCCTCCACCTTCACCCGGTCGCCCTCGACGGTGATGCGCACGCTCACGTCGCCCGGCTCGTCCACCTGCCGGGACACCAGGTGCAGCACGGTGACGGCCAGCGCCCCGGGGTCCACCGCGTCGTCGGGGCGGACCAGCTCGGCGGCGACCTGGCCGTGGGTGTCGTGGACGACGAGCAGGCGGCGCATCATCTGGTACGCCTCCCGCTTGCCCATGCCCCGGCGCACCTCCGACGCGAAGTCGGTGCGCGCCCGCAGCTCGTCGGCGAGCAGGCCGCCCAGCTCGGCGGGGGTGGGGGCGATGAGCCGCACCGCGGCCCCGCCCTCGCGCCGCTGCGGGTCCAGTACCTGCGGCAGCCACGGCAGCCACTCCCAGTCCGCCGCGTTCGCGGGCGGGTAGGACACCGCGAGCCCGGCGTCCTCGGGGGCGTGGAACGCGCCGAACTGGGCGACGAGCGCCCGCACCAGCCGCATGACGTCCTCGCGCTCGCCCACGACGCTGACGTTCCCGGCCATGTCCAGGGGCAGCGTGAGCGGCATCTCCGGGATGGTCGCGAACCGGCGGATGGCCGCCTGGGCCTCCGACAGCATGAACGGGTCGGTGGGGGTGAGCGCGGTGCCCTGCTCGGCCAGCCGCAGCAGGCGCCCCTCGGTGAGGCCGGTGCCCACCCGCACCCGCAGGAAGTCGCGGTGCCTGCGGCGGCGCTCCCACAGCCGGGTGGGGTCGCGGACGACGTCGTACAGGGCCTCCGGCGGCGGGTCCAGCAGGCGGGCGTGCGACCGGGTGGAGTCCTCCCACTCGGTCAGCTCCTCGCGCAGCTCCTCCAGGTACTGGAGGTACAGCTCGCGCTGGTTGCGGCGCTGGCGGCCCACCTGGCCGCGCCGGGAGAACAGCATGCCCAGCGCCGCCAGCAGGGCGATCACCAGGACGACGCCGCCCAGAGCGATGAACGCCGGGTTGCGCATGACCATCATGATGGTCATCGACCCCATCATGCCGACCATCGGCAGGATGGTCATGAGGGGGTTGCCCTGCGCCTTGCCGTCGGGAAGGGTCGGCGGGGCCTCCACCTCATGGGGCTCCTGCGCCGGTGCGGGGTGCACGGTCCTGGTCGGGCGGTGCACGACGCGAAGACTCATCGGCGTTCCTCTCGACGGTGCAAGGGGGCGGAGGTGCTGGGGGAGGCGGGGTGCCAGGGGCTCGGGAGAACCCTACCGAACCGGACCCCTCTGACCATTCGGTGCGTGCGGCCGCGATGACTCACGGAGAGGGCGCCGGACCCTCCTCGGAGTCCTGTTCCGGAGAGGGGCGGGAGCCCTCGCCGGGAGCCCGCCCGCCGGCCTTCGCGGAAGCCCCGCCGGGGGTGCTGCCGGGGGTGCCGCCGGTCCCGTCGCGGTCCTCGCCGCCGGGCTCCGCGCCGTACCCCCCGTCCGGGTGCAGGTGGGCCATCAGCTCCCGGAACCGCACCCAGGAGTCCTCCTCGACCCCGGTGCCCACCTGGTACCAGAACGCGGGGGTCAGCGGCGGCCCGAACGGCAGCGGCCGCACGGGCGCGCCCAGCGCCCGCCCGGTGCCGATGACCGACACCGCCTCCTGCCCCACCGCCATGCCCACCGGCAGCGGCAGGCCCGTCCAGTGCGGCGCGTAGGTGAGGTCGGCGCGGCCGCCCGCCCGCCGCACCGTCATGGTCCGCAGCACGTCCCGCGCGGTGAGTTCTTTGACCAGGGAGTGCACCGCCGACAGGTCCGGCTCCTCGCCCTCGGGGTACCCGACGGCGAACGTGATCGCCTCGCGCACCCCCGACGCGGTGCGGCTCACCCGCACCGTGCCCGCGAACGGGCGGACGCCGTCCTCGCGCACGCCCTCGGGCGGGCCGGAGAACGCCGCCCAGGTTTGCCCGGGGGCGCGGTTGCGGGCGGTCCGGGTGAACACGGTCCGCCGCCACTCTTGGGCGAAGGGCTCGGCGGTGCCCCAGACCGAGGGGAGGGCGCCGCCCAGGTGCTCGGCGAGCAGTTCCACGGAGGCGCCCAGCACCAGGCCGTTGTCGGCCGGGTGCTCCACGTTCAGGTCCACGTGCAGCTGGCAGCCGCGGTCGGCGCCGTCGGCGCGGAACTCCTCCGGCGGGCCGCCGGGCCGCGCGTCCTCGTCGACGGTGAACGCCGCCCGCTCGTCCCAGCGCAGCGGGACGCCGGAGAAGCCGTCGTAGTAGGTGCCCGCGGGGGTCTGGACCACCCAGCGGGCCGCGGGGGTCTGGAGGATCGACCGCAGCGCGTGGGTGAGGCGCGAGGCCGAGGGGGTGACCACCTGGAGGCGCAGGCCGCGGCGGCCGTGCCGGGCCATGGCGTCCACGATCCAGGGGGACAGCGGGACCAGGGGGCGGTCCTGCACCACGACCGCCGCCTGCTCGGTGAGCGCGGTGACGGCGGGGTGCTCGGTGGCGCCCTCCAGGAAGGGGTCGCCGCGGAGCAGCGCGGGGGCCGGCTCCCACACCTCGCCGCCCAGGCGTTCGGCGAGGTCGCGGACGAACCGGCCGACCACGCCGGCGGTGTCCGCGTCGGCCAGTTCCGCGCCGCGGGCCTCCACCCAGTACGGCTGGGCGGGCAGGTCGTCGGCGATGCCGTCGGCCAGCAGGCGCTCGGCCTCGGCGGACAGCGCCAGCCGCTGGGCGGCCTGGAGGGAGGCGACCACCCGGCCGCCGGCGTCGCGGAGTTCCACCACGGCGCCGTCGGCGACCAGCCGCACCCTCAGGTCCGGGCCTGCCGCTGCGAGCGCGGCGATGAGGGCGCGCCGGTCGGGTGCGCCGGACAGCAGGGCGACCGCGTCGTGGCTCAAGGGGTCTCCTCAACACTCGTGAACACTCGTGGGACCGTGGGCGGCCGGGTACCGGGTGGGATACGCGGAGTGTCCGGAAGGTTCACGCTCCCGTGCGCCGGGGGCGCCCCGGCACATCCGGGCACCCGGTTCCGAGAGGGACGCACATCACCCTCCCCGGTGTTTCCGCAGGTCACCGGCGTCCCGGAAAACCGCCCGACGTAAACGGTTTCCTTCTGTCCACAGGCGGTGAAACCATCAACGCCGAACGAACATCCCATACCAGTGTCCGGCCCCAACGGCGGACGAACGATCTTGAGAGGCCCTGAACCGCCGCAGGAGGAAGCACCGTGAAGTTCGAGCTGGTCGAGCCCGCCGACTGGGAGGACCCGCCGCAGGCCGTTCACGACGAGCCCGAGCCGGTCCCGGCCGCCGGGCCGATCCGTGCCGCCGCCGGGCACGCCCGCGAGCGCTTCCGCACGCAGGCCGACGCCCTCCAGACCACGCTGGGCCGCATGTGGGAGGTCATCACCTCCGCGCAGGCCCGGCAGCCGGTGGTCCTGCCCGCCGACGCCGTGACCCCGGCGAACTTCCGACCGGGCGCCTTCTCCTCCCGCGACGCCTGACCGGGGCGCCGCACCGTCCACCCCCTCCGACCCGTACCGGGACCGCCGGGTCCCGCCCCCGCCGGCCGACCGCCGACCGGCGCACACGTGAAAGGAGCAGTCCGTGTCGCAGTGGAACATCCAGCCCGCAGCCGTGGGCGGTGTCCTCCAGGCCGTCGCCGGCCACCTCGGTGAAGAGGGCAGCGGCGAAGGCCTGGTCGGCGTCATGGAGAGCGTCGAGGACCACCTGATGGACTGCGGCGAATACGCCAAGAGCGGCATCATCGGCATGGCCCTGGGCGAGTTCGCCGAGCACTACTTCGGCATCATGGGCGACATGGCGGGCCTGACCATGGCGGCCGTCACCGGCGCCAGCGAGGCCACCACCCATTACATGAACGGCAACCTGGAGATGGCCGAGGAGGCCCAGGCCAACGCGGGCGTGATCCCGGAGCCGGAGCCGCCGCCCCAGTACGGCCCCTACCAGGCCGTCTAGCACCGGACCGCCGACGCCCGCCCGCACCCGCCCCCGCGGCGTCCTCGACGGCAGGCCCTCCCGGTGCCGCGCGCTCCGCACCCGACCTTCTCCCGCTCTTCCCCGCCCGGTGCCGTCCCCACCGGCCACCCGGAACCGCAGTGCCCGACTCCCACGGTCCTCCCAGGGCCGTACCGGGCACCCCGCGGATCCGACCCTCAGAACCAGACCCCCGGGAAGCGCCACGGCCCCCGCCCCGACCGGCGTCCTTCCCCCGGAACAGGCAACGGTGGTCACCTTGTCCGACCTGATCGATCCGAGCGGCTTCCCCGTTCCCGAGACCCTCACCTACTCCCTTGACGCGGTCGCGGCCAAACTGAAGACGGACGGCACCGACCTCACCGACACCGCCGCCGACATCACCGGCGCGTGGGCCGGGCTGGAGGGCATCTACTCCGCGCCCGAGGACCAGGACCTCTTCACCGTCCTCAACCCGCTCACCGGCGACGGCGACGAGGTCTCCACGGCGCTGTCCAGCGCCTCCGACGCGCTCAGCGACTTCGCCGAGACGGTCCGCGGCATCAAGGAGCGCTGGGCCACCCTCAAGTCCGACTCCTACGCGTTCCTCAACAAGATCGAGGGCGACGAGGACTGGCGCGACGGCGGCGGCTTCCTGTGGTGGAAGACCGAGAGCCCCGAGGTCGCCGAGCACAACGCCCTGCTCGACCGGGCCGCCGGCCTGCTGTACGAGTTCGAGGAGGCGGAGCGGACCTGCGCCAACGCCATCACCGGGCTGTTCGGCGGCACCACGTTCATCGCGCAGAAGGCCGACGGGTCGGTCACCGCGGGCGAGGGCCAGTTCGTCTACGGGTTCGACGCGCCCCTGGAGGGCGTCCCCATGGAGTGGGGAGCGCCGCAGACCACCGACCACGCCTGGTACAACGACTTCGGCGACGCCGTCGGCGACTTCTTCGTGGGCATCGCCGAGGACGTCGGCGGCATGGTCGGCGCGCACGGGCCGAACGGGTGGTTCTCCGGCAACTGGGGCGACAACCTCTGGGACTACTGGGGCGGCACCGTCGAGGGCCTGGGCGCGCTGGTGGGCGTCGGCAAGGACGAGAACGGCAACTGGGGCTGGTCCCTGGAGACCGCGGGCAACGCCTGGAAGGAGGCGGCCCACGCGGTCGTGCCGTGGGAGGAGTGGGGCGACCGGCCCTGGTACACCATCGGCACCGCGCTGCTGAACGTCGGCGCCGTGGTGGGCGGCGCGCTGCTCACCGCCACCGGTGTGGGCGCGGTCGTGGGCGTGCCGCTGATGGCCTGGCGCGGCGCCAAGATCCTCAACGCGGTCGGCGGCAGCCGCACCCCGGACGTGCCCGACCTCTCGGACTTCCCCGGCGGCATCGACCCGTCGCTGCTGTCGCGGATCCCCCGCTTCGGCGACGGGTCCTTCAAGCCGCTGGACCTGAGCGACGTGGAGGGCCTCGACATCAGCGCCGCCGACCTCGGCCGGATGAACGAGGCGCTGGAACGGCTCAACAACTCCACCGCGGACCTCCCCGACGGGACCGACAACCGCCGCACCACGGACACGGGCTCCGAGCCCGGCGGCGAGACGGGCTCCACCCCGCGCGGGACGACCACCAACGGGTCGGACGCGGAGACGGAGAACACCGGCCGGCGCGACAGCGGCTCCGACTCCGACGAGACGGTCGACCCGACCGCCGACCAGCTCGACGCCGGCCAGGAGTTCCTGGACGGCATCGACCCGGAGTCCCGCCGCGAGCTGGAGGAGGGGCTGAACAACGAGCAGGACCGCTGGGTCGCCTCCCAGGAGGTGCCCGACGACGCCTCCTCGATCAACGACACCCCGGTGCAGCGCTACGAGACCGAGCCGTCCCGGGTCGAGGCCGACACCGAGCGGGTCGAGGTCGACAGCGCGGGCAACGAGATCAACGGCCGCCACGACACGACCGTCGAGAACAGCGCCGGGGGGACAGGAACCCTGGACACCCCGCGCGGCGGCACGACCGTGGTGGACATCGACTCCGGCTCCGGCCGCGGTGGCAGCACCGGTGGTGGTGGCGGAGGCGGCGGGGGCGGTCTGCCGGACGGTCCCGACGACCTCACGCCGGACCGGACCGACGGCCCGGACCCGTCGGACTCCGACTCTAATAGGCCCAAGGTCACCGGTAGCCGGACGGACAATGAGGGGAGGCTTGAGCTCGCTGAGCCGTATCTGCAAGATCTTGATGTGAGCTCTCAGCAAGCTTTCATCGACGACTTTGTGGAGCGCGTGAATAACCATCCCGAACTGCTTGACGCTTTCTATAGGGAATCGGATGGCCACAGGTGGAGCGCGGATGACACCATCGGCACTCAAGGATGGAAGATCCCGCAGCTCGTCCAGGACAAGGTGACCGGTCGCTGGGGAGTCGTACCGGAAGCGGAACAGCCTACCTACCTGGGTGGTCCGACCGATGTCCGCCTGGACTCACCGGATGCCCGTCACCCGGAGGGCCTCCGGGAGGCCCTGAGCGACCTCGACTGGCTCGCAGATGAGCGCCGGATGTCCATCGACGCCTCAACCCTGGCCGGGGAGAGGCTGGAGGCGATGGAGCTGAAGCATGGCAAGTACAACGACAAGGGCCCCAACCATCCGGAACTCGAAGAGGCGAAGCAGGAGTACCGAGCCGCGCATGACTACAAGACGAAGATCTGCGAAGAGTTCGGCGAGAGGGTCGCGCAGGTCGGCGCCCGATTCGAATTCAACGGCGATGTCATCCTGGACAACAACGGCAAACCGCTTGAGCGGCACGATGTCGATCCAGAGACCGGTGAAACCATCCGCGATGAAAACGGGAAGCCGAAGCTCGTAGAATTCCGCCCGGATTTGGAAGGCGCGGAACTGTTGCCCACGGCAGACAATGCTCCGTGGAACGGAAATAACCAGTTCGATCAGATCTACCGGACCAAGGACGGTGACATCGTCATCGTCGAGGCCAAGAGTAGCACCAGTACTGAACTGGGAGCCCGAAATTTGCCGGGGACTCCGCCGCGCAGGGTCAGCCAGGGGCACCTGGATTACCTGAAAGATATCCTCAAGGAGATGAAGAAGCGCGGAGAGAGCGCAAATCTCGATGAAGCGGCACTCGCCCGTGAAATTGAGGACAAGCTACGTCAGGGAAGAGTGGCATACGCGGTTTTCAAGGGGGACCCGCTCGATGCCACCGTTAGGGACTCCGAAGTTGACGGTTACAACCCGAGAGAAGGTAACGGTTCGGGTTGGAACGGTTCCACTGCAAATGGTTACACCTACGAGATTTTCGATGTCAGGGAGCCTAGAAGGTAATGGTTTTCCGAGTTTCTCGGCATGAGATTGAATTCGAAGTCAACGACTACCGTCGTCGAGAGAGCGTAGAGGAGAAGAAGTCCGCTCTCCAGACTCTGCGATGGGATCCGCAGTTCCTGATGATGAAGCTGGATGCTGCTCTCTTCACGGCTTATCAGGAGTTGTTGGTGGATCCTTCGGCCTCGCGGTTGGAGACGTGGGAGGCGTGGGTGTTCGCGATGCAGCTCACCAACGCGGCGTTCCAACTGTCCGAGGTGGAGCCGGGCGGGGAGACGGTACTGCGGGTCGATCATGAGGAGCGGCGGATCAAGGTCCATGAGGTGGTGCCGGTGGCGCGGCCTGCGGACTGGTTGACGGCGTTCCATCTGGCGGTGACCTGTCGGGACCATGAGCGGGTGCGGGCGCTATGCCGGATCTCGGTGGAGAGCTTGCGGGAGTCGGCTGCCCGCGGCGGGTCGGAGTATCTGGAGTTCACATATCAATGGATCAACACCCTCCAGGAGTTCGTGGCCGGTGGGACGGATCTGGTGGACAAGTTGCGCCGGTCCATGGAGCTGTGCGATCCCGAGGCGGTGCCGTTCGGTTCGAAGAGTGTGGCGTTGCTGTCCTTCCCGGAGATGGAGGTGTTCCGACGGCTGCTGATGGGTGACCCGGAGGCGTTCGTCAAGGCACTTGTGCAGGCTCTGGAGGACTTCAAGCGCTACTACGACTCGTTTGAAGAGGCGAACGAGCGCGTTGACGGGGTCGTGCCTTTGAGCCTGTTGTCGTTGGCGTGCCTGGGGCATGACAAGTTCCGGCAGCAGGACCCGGAGTTCACGCTGGGCATCGACTCGGAGTACCTGCCCGAGCACATCGTCGAGGCGAGCTGGTACGGGGAGTTCCCCGTCTGACGGTGACGAAGGAGGCTCGGGTTCCGGTGCTCAGGGACATCGCAAGACACGATGTGGGCAGGTCGCATTATCGGGATCGGGTGGAGAGTTTTCCGGAGGAGATCGAAAATCAGGTCTCCTGGCTTGTGCATGCGCCGATGATGGCGGGCATGGCCCTGGACAGCATCGCTCTGGAGGCCCGGGTCTGCCTGTCCGTCGACCCCGCAGGGACTGAGCTGCTGACGTGGGAGGCGTGGACCACCTGGATGCAGGTGGCCGAGGCGCCGTTCGCGATGTGCGTGCTGGAGCAGGGGGAGACCACCGAGCGGGTCATCAACCAGAAGCCCCGCACCCTGCACCACCTGCCACCGGGGCCGGAATGCGACGCGGGTACCTGGCTGACCGCGTTCTTCCTGGCGGTGACCTGCCGGGATGCGAAGCGGGTCGCGTCCCTGTGTCAGGTCACCCCGGAGTTCCTGCGGCAGGCGAGCCAGGCGCGGGGCGGAGCGTACGACGAGTACGTCTATTCCTGGATCGCGGCGATCCAGGACTTCATCCTGAACCGCCCCTCGTTGGGGGACAACCTGCATCGGGCGATGGAGCTGTCCACTCCGGCGAACGCCACGATCAGCACCCCGGAAGCCCTCGACCATCTGGTTTTCCCAGAGATCCACAGCTTCTATCGGCTGGCCGAGCAGGACACGGAAGAATTCAATGAGGCCCTGGAGCAGGGCGTCCTCCTGTTCCACTCCTACTACACCTCAAAGGAGGAACGGGTAAAGGATCTCGACGGGGTCCTCCCTCCGCACCTCTTCGGGGTGGCTTGTCTGGCCTATGACACGGCTGGAGTGGCTCCAGGATTCAACCCCGACCTCGAATCGGGTTATTTTCCCGAGCACATCCTCAAGCGCACCCGGCACGACGATTTCCCCATCTGATCCCGGTGCCGAGGACGGTGAGGATCCCGTCCGGCTCTCAGCCGGCGGACGGTGCCGGGCGCTCCACAGGCGGAACGCCCTCGTGTGCGCGCACCAGGACCTCGGGCAGGTAGTCCGAGGACAGATCCACCCGCCAGCCGTGCACCTGGACCGCCAACGCGACCAGCGCGATCACACCCATCGGCAGCAGCGTGCGCGGCGCCGGGTCCCGGGCGGCGTCCATGTCCCGCCGGTACCGGTCCAGGCACTCCGCCAGAGCCTGTTCAAACGCTGCCTGGTCGTCTTGGAGCAGGACGCGCAGCAGGGCCTGCTCCCCGCTCAGCTCCCCGGCGGAGTCCAGGGTCCGTGCCGCGGTCGCCCGCTCCGGCTCGGTGGGCATGCGCAGCGCCACCGCGGGGAGGGGCTTGCCGTGGACCCTCGGCGTCAGGTACAGGCTCAGCACGTCCACCTGTGCCAGGTCGGCCGCCGAAAACGTCCCTGCCCTCCGGGCGGCGAAGTGCAGTGCGGGCACGAAGGACTGCCGGTACCGCGGACCGATCGCCAGGTTCCGCTCCCACACCCGGCCGCTGGCCACAGCCAGTACGAACGCCTCCACCCACACGCGCGGGGTGAGGTCCATATCGACCTCGGGTCGAAACCGCGGGTCGAGGTCGTCGTGGACCTCCTCCATGTTGCTCAGCTCGTCGCCCATGAGGGAGATCGGGATCCACAGGTCCCCCTCAGGGGCCATGAGGCACTCCAGTACGCCCTCGGCGGTCTCCGCAGCGGTGAGCAGCACCCGGTCCAGACGTCTCCGGTCCTGGGACAGGCCGGGGTCGGTGACCGACCAGGCTCCCAGGTGGTCCAGCAGGGTGTGGCTCATCTTCTGGAGGGTGCTGACCCGGGAGGAGAAGTACTTCACTTCGCGGAAATCCAGAAAGATGCGCTCTCGTAGCTCTGTAGGGTCCACGATGCGCTTCAGGTAGCCGTCGTCGACGCCGTGTCGGGTGTTCTGCTGCATGGGCCGGACGCTACCAAGCACCGCGGACCCCGGGCGCGGGAGTAGCGCTGCGGTCATGGGGCGGAGTGAGCGCGCAGGCGCTCCTCCAACTGCTCGGGGGTGGGTTCCACTTCCGTCCGCCAGGGGGCGTTCGGGTCCCGGTGGGTCGCCATCCACAGCGACCCCGTCCAGGCGATGCGGTGGGTGGAGCCCCAGGTGGATCTCAGGCGTTCGAGGGTCAGCTCCGGGGGTTCCCAGGTCTGCCCCTTGGAGTCCTCGTGCGGGCCGCTGTGGCCGGCCTCCAGGAGACAGGTCCGGCGCATACAGGAATGGTCGAGGTGGGCCTCTCCGCACAGCGGTGCGACGTAAGGGGTGGAAGAGGGAAAGGGAGGGGTGGTGGTCACGGAGCGGCCTCCTTGCGTGCACAGATCCTCCGGTCCAGGAGCGTCACGGCGGCGTGGGCGTCGTCGGTCTCCCGCGCGTGGCGCAGCGCGTCGCGCACGGCCCGAACGGACCGTTCGTCGGCGGTTCCGGGTTCGGTGCGGGTACCGACCCGGTCGAGTACGTCCGCGGCGGTGGCCAGCAGGTCGTCGAGGTAGATGCCGTTCATCAGGGGTAGCCGTTCCCTCTCAGGCGGTGGAAAACCGGATGTGGCGCGGGTGAACCGGTGAGCTTTCCCACGTGAACTCTCTGACCTGCGGCATTGTCGTACGGTCGGCTTCTTCGGGCTTTCCGGGATCGAAAGGCGATGCGCGGGGAACCCGTGTGGATTTCTCCGCGTGACGCGTAAGGGGCTCCCGCGGATTCTCGCGGAATGCCGCGGGACCGCCGGCTGTGCGCAGCGGGCGCCCGCCCGGGCGGTGGGTGTCACGGATGCCTTGGTCTCCCGCTGCGGAAATGGTGTGAAAACCCCGAGCGGCGACATCAAGGAACGCCTGGACGAGGTTCTGAGAGCGGACGGAGAGCCGCTGCGCGCCTGGTGGCAGGAGGCGGCGCTCTCCCGGCTCCGGCGGCCGGTGTGTCGAGGCCTCGGAAGGCGCTGCCACCGGTGTGCGGGACGTGCGGAGCCTGGAACCGGGGCGCCTGGAGTCCGCGGCCACCGGGTGGGCCGCCCCGGCGGACACCGTCGAGCGGTCCTGAGCGCCCGGTCCGTGCGGGAAACGACAGATAGGGGCGGCACCTTCTTCGGATAGGTGCCGCCCCTTTTGTGTGGAACGATTTCCATTAAAAGCGAAGAAAACGGACCTAGATGCCACTTCGGACGCGCGTTCTTCCTCGGTCGGGAATCTCGCCGGAGTGCCCTTGAGCTGCCACGACACCGAAGGTCGCAAGCCTCTTCGAAGTCGTTACGGAAAAACGTGTCCCGATGCTCGGCCGGTGCCCTAACCTGGCCGCATAACCGCATATAGGGGCCCCGCGGTGTTTGAAGAACACCCGAGGCCGTGGCCAGCAACTCAACCCCTTGAAAGAACAGGATTGCCAGCGTGCACCAGTTTAGCGCTGCGCTCCTCGAGTGCGCCTTCGGGCTGCTCGGAGTGCTGTTCCGCGTCTCCCGTGGCCGGCATGCCCGGCCCACCGGTTTCTCCGCCTTCCGCCGCAGGTCGAAGCGTGTCCGCCGCTACGCCGCCCACCCCGCTCCCGCCGTTCGACCCTTCCCGGACCGGCCTCCCGCCGCGGTTCGGCCCCGAGGGCTGGACCGGCCCCGGGAAGTCTTCCCCGCCGATGAGATCCCGCTCGTGCGCCCCTACTTCGTCGCCCACGAGCGTTCCGCCGCCCGACGCTCGGAAGCCCCGCGCGCCGCCGCCGACGAGCACGAACTCGTGCGCGTCCAGGAGCAGGCCCTCGCCCGCCTCCGGGGCTGGACCACCCCGAACACCTCGCACCCCAGATGCCCACCGCGGCTCCGACCGCCCCTGCGGCCGCTCCCGTCCCCCGCATCCCGCAGTCCCGGCCCGCTCCTCCGGGGGACCTCCTCGCCCCGGAACCGGAATTCCCCACCCGCCCGGCCACAGGACACCGGCGCCTCTCCAGCCCTATCGCCCCCACCCGCGGCCCGGGGTTCCAGGTGGGGGAGGGCTTCGATGAACCGGCCGCCGTCACCCGCCGATGGCCGGTGCAGCAGGAGCGACGGGAGGTGCGGGTGTGAAGCGCGCACCGATCGGGAGGACCTGGCGCCACCGTGTCTACAAGAGGCACCTCGCCCGGCTGACCGCCGTGCGCCGCGACCTGGTCAGGGATCTGGCCGGGTTCGATTCCGACCTGACCGAAACCCTGGTGCTCTGCGGGAGTGAGCTGTTCGCCAACGCGGTCAGGTACACGGCGTCGGGGGCGCGCGGCGGCCGCGTCGTTCGCACCCTGTGGACGGACGGGCGCGGCGGGGTACGACTCGGATTCACCGACGAGGGCTGCGGCGGCACGCTCCCGGAGATCCCGAAGGCCCGCGGCGCCGAGGAATGGGACCGGGCGGAGGGGCAGCGCGGTCTGCTGATGGTCCAAGAGTTGTCCACAGGCTGGGGATATCTTTCGCTGTGCCGGTGGGGCGACCTCGGGCACCACATCCGGGCCGACTTCGGTCCCACCCGCCCCGCCCGTCCCGCCTGCCCCGGGGGCACCGCCTGAACCCGGCCGATGATGGGGGACGCCGCCCGCCCGGGCCACGTCCCCCGCCGGGGATGCCGAGACCACGACCGGCGCCTCCTCCGTCACCGAACCCCGTTCGGCATCAGGTCCAGCACACGGCGCAGGTTCTCCTCGGCTGAGTCGGCCGCCGAGTCCAGCACCAGGTGCGGCACCTCCCACGGCTCCCACAGATCCCTCATTCGCAGGGCGTGCTCCCACGAGACCGTCTCCGGCCGACAGGGGGATACCCCTGGACCTGGCCTCCAGCCTGCTCCTCTGCACCTCTTCGTTCGAGCAGACACACTCCACCCCGGGGAACGCGGGGTGCGGCGGACCGTCGTCCAGGGCCACGAACACGCCGAAGCCCCGGATCTCGGCGACGGCTCCGGCGAGGAGGTCGCCGGGGGAGAGGGAGGTGAGGAACGCCCACAGTTCGGGGTGCTCGGCGGCGGCCGCGGACAGGTGGATGCGGCCGCGATCGAGATCCGGGGCGGTGACGACGGCGGTGATCCGCGCCCCGGGCTCGGCCTGCGGGCGCTCTCGGGAGAAGTCCCAGCTCAGATCCAGAGGCCCGATCTCTCCCCGAGGACCTTCAGGGAAGCGGTCCAGTTCGACCTCCAGGCTTCTGGACCTCGACACCCCGATCACGGTCCCGGTCAGCGCATCCCCCACCCGCAGCCCGCCGGGCAGCCCGTCAACGCCCACCCGCAGCCCGCCGTCGCATGTGCCCCAGACGCACCACGAGCGCCATGCCGACCGCACCGACCGCCAGCGCACCGGCGCCCGGGACGCTGAACGACGCGGGCCGCCGGTCGCGGCACGGGTACGGGCCCGCCTCGGCGCCGCACAACACCACCGCCTCCGGGGGCTCGTAGGCCATGAGCAGGCCTGCGCCGACGAGGGCGATCATCAGGAACACGGTGAACGCCGCTTCGAGGCCGGGCGGGAACGGGGAGCGCTCCCCCTCCGGCCGTCCCTGTTCCTCGTCTTCATCCCAGGGGTCTTCCTCCACGGGCCTGCCTCCGTTGTCCGCGACTCGTGCCGAGAGCACCGGCGTGCTCCCCTGAGTAGTCCCCCGGACGCCGGCGCGGATTACCGGCCGGGGCGGGCGGCCCCGCGGCTGCTTCCGCGTCTTCGCCCTCCGGAGCCCCGTCCTGGTCTTCGGGCTCCACGACCTCGAACTTCACCGCCGCCACCCCTTTGTCCACAGGTCGCCGACATGTCTATTTCCCCGACCGTGACCGCTTGTAGTATGCAGATCCTCCCTATAGGGGCTACCGGGTTCCTTGTGCGGCTCCGCGGTCGTTCTTCTGAACTGTCGGCACGCTGTGTGCATCCTCCTTCTACGAGGCGACAGCTTCGCGAGGACCCCCGAGAAAGAACAGGTGAACGGATGTCACGTTGGGAAATGGGCGACACCACGCTGGCCACTCTGGGGCAGAACACGTCGGGCTCGGGCGATGAGCTCAGCTCGCTGATCCAGCAACTCGTCCAGGCGGCCGAGCCGCTCGTCGGCAAGTTCGACGGTGCGGGCAAGAGCGCCTTCGACTCCTTCAAGTCCCGGACCGACGAGATCACCGCGGACCTGCGGGCCGGGCTCGGCTCCATCCAGGTCGGCCAGGAGGGCATGAACACCGCGTTCGTCAGCGGTTCGGACACCATGGCCGACGACGCGAACGCCAACATGGGCGCGGCCAACTTCGACGCCGCCAAGTTCCGCTGATCCGCCGGTCCCCGAACCCCCGAGGAGCTTCCAGATGAAGAACGCTTACGACGTCGGGGCCTCGCAGGAGGCCCAGGGCAACATCAACACCATCATGAACAGGCTCGAGGCCATCATCGGCGAGCGCGACACCGACGTCAGCGCCGCCATGGCCGAGTTCGAGGCCACCGGTGTCTCCGAGGAGTACAGCGGCAAGGAGCTCAAGTGGCACAACGCGGCCAACGAGGTCCGGGAGATCATCCGGCTCGTCCGCGAGACCCTCGAGACCAACGACTCCACCGCACAGGAGACCCTGAGCCGCGCCAACTCCGCGGTCCAGAACATCTGACGCCGCATCCGGGCCCCTGAACCGGGCACCGGAAGGGAACGAGAACCGACGAGGAGCACGGGTGGCCCGCGACTACGACAGCCAGCTGCTGGAGTCCGTCGCCGTACGCCGACAGCGACTGCGCGAGGCGGTGCTCTTCGGCGGGCAGCGCACCCGGCGCCGCCTCGACGAGAACATCGCCAAGGTGATGATCAGCGCCTGCCTCGCCGCAGTGGTCTGCGGCGGGACGGTCGGCTGGTCGTTCGTCAGCCACCAGCTGGGCGCCCAGCGCATCGAGCGGGAGCAGGAGGCCTCCGGCCCCGCCAACCGCGCGCTCCCGTCCACGCCGGGCGCCTGGGTCGGAGCCGAGGTCGGCTTCGACCAGCTCCGCACGGAACTCGACGCGGCCGGGGTCCCCGAGAGCCTCTACGTGCTCCCCGGGGACCCGCGGCCCGAACCCGGCACCGTCGACAGCTACTACCTCGTCACCGAGGACGAGGAGGGCTACATGGCGGTGTCCGTCATCGACTATGACCAGGGCCGCCCCGGGCCCGAGTTCAGCACCGAGGACGAGGCCGCGCGCTGGCTCCACCGGGAGCTCGCCACCACCGAGGACGACCCGCAGCGCCTCGGCACCGCCGAGGAGGCCGAGATCGCCGAGGCCACCACCGAGCTCGTCGCCGAGATCCGCGAGAACCTCGAACAGCGCAGCGGCGGCTCCTACCTGCACACCCTCGAACCCGGCGACGTGGTGGACGCCTTCGGTCAGGAGAGCGGGCGCCGCCTCTACCCCGACGGCACCCCCTTCGCCGAGCGCGGGCTCCCCGAGTACGCGCGCACCGACGCCGACGGCGCCCCGCTCTACCACCGCTACCGGGTGATCCACCCCTTCCAGGTCACCGCGACCACCGCGCCCGCCGACGGCGGAGCGCCCGGCGGCGGCCTCCAGTTCACCCTCGACACGGCCGGGTTCGGCGAGGTGCCGCCCGTGCCGACCCTCCGCTGGCTCATCGGCAACGGCTACGTCGAACGCGTCGCCGTCACCGACGTGCCGGCCTGACCCCGACCCGCCGGGCCCGCGTGCCCGGAGCCCGGAACGACACCGCGCCCGGCGCGGCCGCAGAACAGCGAACACAGCAGGATGGGAAGGCCATGACCGCTTGGAGCCGCGTGACGCTCGTCGGTGAGGAGCGCAGGGTGGACGCGGTCCTGCCCGCGGGCGAACCCGTGGGCGCGCTCATGCCGGAGGTGCTCGAACTCCTCGGCGACCCCGTCGAGAACCCGGCGCGACTGCGCCACCTGGTCACCGCGTCCGGGACCGTTCTGGACGGCGATGCCACCCTCGCCGACCGGCAGATCACCGACGGCGCGGTGCTGCGGCTGGTCCGGGCCGAGGAACCGGTGCCGGCACCGGTCGTCCACGAGGTGCCCGAGGCCGTGTCCAAGGCCATCGACGACCACAGCGGCCGCTGGAACCCCGTGGCCGCCAGGTGGACGGCGACCGGGTCACTCGTCGCGCTCGCCCTCACCGGCGCCTGGACCGCGCACCTGTACGCCCCCTCCACCGGCGGCATGATCGGGCTCGCCGTGGCCGCCGCCCTGCTCATGGTGGCCGGGGCCGCCATCGGCCCCACCTGGCGCGAGGCGCTGGGCACCGCGCTGTCCATCACCGGGGCCGCCGTCGGCGGGCTCACCCTGTGGCTCGCCTGCGACCTGTTCGGATGGCCCGAGTGGGCGCGCTGGGGCGGGCTCGCCGCCCTCATCGCCGTGCTCGTCCTGATGCTCGGCCTCACCTCCGGCCTGGGCCGGGGCGGGCTCACCGGCGGCGGCACCGGCCTGGTCCTGGCCGTCGTGTGGTCGGCGGCCGCGGCACTGGGACTGCCCGCGTACCAGGTGGCCGCCGTCATGACCGTGGCGTGCGTGGTGCTGCTCAGCCTGCTGCTGCGACTGGCCCTGATGTTCTCCGGGCTGGCCGTCCTCGACGACAGGCGCAGCTCCGGCGACCCGGTGACCCGCGGCGACGTGCTCGCCTCCGTGGCGGGTGCGCACCGCAGCCTCGTCATCGCCACCCTCGCGGTGGCCGTGGCCACCGCGACCGCGGGCATCGGGCTGGCCACGCACTTCGACCCGTGGACGGCCGGGCTGTCCACGGTGCTGGCCATCGTGGTGGCCAGCCGGGCGCGGCTGTTCCCGCTGGTGGCGCAGAAGGCCGCGCTCACCGCCGCGAGCCTGGTGGTGCTGGCGGCGTTCCTGTTCTCCTGGACGCAGGCGTACTCGTGGGGTGTGTGGCCGGCGCTGGGCATCGCCGTGGCGGTCTCCGCCATCCCCGTGGTGGTGCTGTCGGTGGAGCAGCCGGAGCACGTGCGGGCCCGGCTGCGCGGGGTCACCAGCAGATTCGAGGCCGTCGCCGTCGTGGTGCTGGTGCCGTTGGCCATCGGGGCGTTCGGCACCTACCAGCGCCTCCTCGGCACGTTCTGAGCGGGGGACCGATGAACACCGAACAGGTCGGGCAGAGCGTCGCGCCGGTCTCCGGCGACCGGTGGGCACGCCGGATGGGGCGGGCGGTGCTGCGGCCGTTCCGGCCGGTGGACGAGGTGGCCCGCGCCATCGCCCTGGGTGCCGGACTCCAGCGGTCCACGGCCACCGGCCGGCGGATCGCGGTGGACGACCTGGGGACGGGCGCCGACGCCGCGGTGGTGGCGGCGCTGATCGCCCGGGCGCTCGCGCACTTCCGCCACGACCGGGTGCTGGCGGTGGACGCCACCGGGCGGGAGCCGTCGCTGGCCACCCGGCTGGGGGCGGCCGGGCCGGGCGACCTGGCGCAGGCCGACCCGGGCACCTTCGAGACGGCGTGCGAGGGGCTGGGGGAGGTCACCGACCGGCTGTGGACGGCGCGCACCGACCCGGCCGACGCCGACGCCTACGCGTCGGGGCTGCTGCCGGTGTCCCGGTTCTTCGGGGTGACCCTCGTGGTGGGGGAGCGCGGCGGGGGGTTCCTGGAGACGGTGGCGCCGGGCGCGCACGCGCGGGTGCGGGTGGTGCGGGCGACCCGCGACGCGGTGCTGCGGGTCGGCCGGGAACTGGACGTGATGGCCGCCGAGGGACGCGCCCGGGAGGCGGAGCGGACCGTGGTGGTGGTCTTCGACCAGGAACGCGGCGAGGACCGGGGACTGGACGTGGCGCGCACCGCGAAGATCATCGCCGAGAGCGGTGCGGAGGTGATCGCCCTGCCGCACGACCGCCACCTGGCGCAGGGGACGGAGGTGCTGCCGCGCCGGATCGCGGAGAGCACGCACCGGCTGGTGCAGACGGTGGCGCTGGCGGCCCTGGACCGAGCGATCGACGGCGGCCCGAGCACGGGGAGCGGACGATGAACCGGTACGAGCAGAACCCGGAACCCGACGAGGGGGAGCCGGGTCCCCGGACACCCGACATCCCGCCCCCGGCCTACGCCCGACCGGACCCGAACGCCCCCTCGGGCGCCCAGCCGGGGTGGGGCGCGCCCTCGGGCGGCCGGCCGGCCCCGGGCGCTCCGTCGGGTGCGCAGCAGGGGTGGGGTCCCGAACAGGGGAGCCCGCACACGTCTTCCGGGGCGCAGTCGGGCTGGTTCCCGGCGTCCGAGCATGCGCGTTCGGATGCCTCCTCGGGTGCGCAGCCCGGGTGGGGCGCCGACCGGGGACACCCGCACACGCCCTCTGGTGCGCAGTCGGGCTGGTTCCCGGCGTCCGAGCATGCGCGTTCGGATGCCTCCTCGGGTGCGCAGCCCGGGTGGGGCGCGCCCTCGGGCGGCCGACCGGCCCCGGGTGCCCCTTCCGGTGCGCAGCAGGGATGGGGTGCCGAACAGGGGCACACGCCCTCCGGGGCGCAGCCGGGCCGGGGCCCCGCGCAGGGGCGGCCGCAGCCGAACACCCCCTCGGGCGCCCAACCGGGATGGGGAGCGCCTTCGGGCGGTCGGCCGGCACCGGCCGCAGGCCCGGGCACGCCCCCCGACGGCCGACCGGCGCCGGGTGCTCCTCCGGGCGGGCCGGCCTCCGGCGCTCAGCAGGGATGGTTCCCCGCCTCCGACCACCCGCAGCCGAACACTCCTTCCGGCGCGCAGCCGGGGTGGGGCGCGCCCTCGGACGGGCGTTCCGGGTGGGGTGCTCCGTCCGGCGGGCAGCCGGGCTGGGGGGACCCGTCCGGTGCGCAGCGCCCCGCGGGGCCCGGCGGACCGGGCCGCCCCCACGCGCAGGCGGACCGGGGCTCCCCCTCGGGCGACCAGTCCGGATGGGTGGGCCCCTCCGGCGGGCAGCAGGCTCAGGGCACCCCCTACCCGGGAGGCGCCGCGCAGGGCGGAGGCCCCGGCGCGACCGGGCACCAGGGCTTCGTGCCGGGGCGGCAGCAGTTCGAGCGTGAGCAGTCCTGGGAGGGACTGCCGCCCACTCCGTACGCCGAGGGGCCGTCCGGCCCGCAGCAGCCGCCGCGGACCTTCGCGCAGGACTCGGTCGCCGAGGCCTTCCTCAGCGGCACGCCCATGCCCCAACGTGAGGCCCCGCCGTGGGCCCCCGAGCCCCCGCGCCCCGAACAGCGGCCTTTTGAGCCGCCGCGCCCGGAACCCCGGTACGAGGCGGAGCCCCGGTACGACGCGTCGGGGCCCCAGGCCTCGGTCGCGCCGCCTGCGGCCCCCGCTCCGGAACGACCACGGCCGGAAGCGCCCCCGGCCGAGGGCTGGACCCGCGCTCCACGCGTGGTCGGCCCGCCGCGCCCCGCCGACCCGAGCGTCGTCAACGTCTGGGGTGAGGAGGAGGCCGCCGATCCGGACGCCGAGGAGACGGACGTCTTCCTGGTCATGGGCGCCGACCGGCGTGCCCGCGCGGAGAAGAAGGAGGAAGGGGAAGAGGAGGAGCCCCGGCACGGCGCAGCGCCCGAGGAGGAGCCGGCGGCCGAGGCGCCCGAGCCCGAGCGCGAGGAGTCCCTGCTGTACCGCGGGGTGTCGCTGTTCGCCCCGGAGGAGGACGGGAGCCCCGCCGCCGCACCGGTCGAGGACACGGCGGCCGGCGCCGAGGCCGTCGGCCCCCGGGCGGACGCCGGTGCGCCCGCGGTCGCGGAGGAGCCCGAGACCGCCGTCGAGCCGCAGGTCGCCACCGGGGACCCGGCGGGGGAAACGGTCCGGCTGGACGCCGAGGCCCTCGCCGCCGCCGACGCCGCCCGGGCGGAGGTGGCGACCGGTCAGGTGCCGGATGAGGATGTGGCTCGTTCGGGTGTGGAGGGCTTGGCGGCTGTTGAGGCCGCTCGTGCGGTGGCCTGGGAGTCCGGGGCTTCTGTGCCGGACGCCGAGGTCGTCCAGGTGGAGGTGTCGAACGCCGCGGTTCCGGTCGAGGACGCGGCTCGTTCGGGTGTGGAGGGCTTGGCGGCTGTTGAGGCCGCTCCTGCGGAGACACCGGCCGACCGGGTTCCGGGCGGGGATCCGGCCGGGGAGACGGTGCGGCTGGACGCCGAGGCCCTCGCCGCCGCCGACGCCGCCCGCGCGGTCGCCGAAGGGCCAGACTCCGTCGCACCGCACCCGCGCGGTCCCGAGGGGGCCGCACCGCCCGGGGCGGTCGAGTCCTCCGCGGCGCAGGCGCCCGTCGTGCTCCCCGGCGCGGCGGACGGACCTCCCGGGCCGGAGGCCCCCGCGGCGGAGGCCGGCGTGCGGCCGCACACCGCGGTGCCCGCCGAGGACTCCGGCGCGCGGGCGGCGGGCGGCCGGTCCGCGGCCGGGTACCTCGGCGTCCCCGGGGTGCTGTCGGAGCGGGGTGCGGCCGGCGGGACCGGCGACGCGGCGTCCGCGTTCCTGTCCGGGCGGGGCGCGGAGTCCTTCGCCTCGCTGTACGCCGCGCCCGGCGGCTACGAGCAGCGCCTCGCCGCCGTCAAGCCCGTGCCGACCTCGGTGTGGAAGCGCACCGTCTTCGCCGTCACCCGCGGCCGGGTCAACCCCGGCTGAGGTCCCGTCATCGGTTCACGGGACGAAGGAGGCGCGCCCACCTCCCCAGTGGACGCGCCTCCCGGGGCGCCCTGACGGCGCCCCCGTCGCCGGACGGCGCGGACCGCCCCTCGGGGCCAGAAGGTCCGCGGTCGTCGCCCGGCGGGGCCGCCCCGGTCCGTCCCCTCAGCGGAACCAGGTCGGCCCTACCGCCCCGCGCCGGGCCCAGCCCCCCTCAAGGCGGGCCACGCGGCACGGGGCGGCGCTCATACGGTCACGGCGACCGACCCCCCAACCGGTCGATCAGCGCCAGCGCCCCCTGGTGCGTGGCGGGCAGCGGCGTCGCCCACACCGCCGCCCCGTGCTCCCAGCCCGTTCCGCTGCGCAGCCGGTCCAGTTCGCCGTCCAGGTCGGGCCGGTCCAGGGCGAGGACCGCGATCCGCCCCCGCCCCAGCACGCAGACGGACTCCCCGCGGGTGAAGAACCGGGACAGCTCGTACGCGAGCACGATCATCCGCGCCGCCCGCCGCCACGGGTCCAGCGCCGGGTCGAGCAGCACCACGACCAGCCGGTGCCCCGTCCCGTCCGTGTTCCGGTACAGCTCGCCCAGCCGGGTCCGCAGGTATTCGGGCGTGCCCAGCCCGGTGAGCGGGTCCAGGCAGGTCTCCCGGTCCCGACCCGCCTCGGCCCAGCCCTCGGCCAGCGCCCGGACCAGTTCCAGGGGAGGGTCGCACCACCCGGCGACCTCGGTGAACGCCGCCAGGTCGGTCAGGCTCTCGCCGATCCCCAGTCCGGCGCGCGCCCGGGCCTGGCCCAGCCGCGCGCACGCCTGCGGCAGGTCCCCGCCGGTGAGGAACGCCGCGCACACCAGGTCCACGGTCGGCGTCCACCAGTCCTCCGGCGACATCCAACCGGTCTCCCGGCTCCTGCGCTCCCACGGGGCGCGCAGTCCGCGCACCGCCACGGTGTCCGTCTCGGCCATGCTCTCCTCCCCTCCCGGCGCGCGGTCGGGCCCGTGCCCCCGCAACAGGCCCTCCCGCGCGCTCTCACCCTGATTACGGAGATCGGTGGCGGTGATGACGCGGATACGGGATATTTCTTTGACGTGTTTCTTCGCAGGCCGGGAACCCCTACTCCTTCGGCCCCCACCCCACATGAGAAAGGGACGTTCGGGTGTCCGACGCCGAGGCTGACCACACCGAGGTACTGGCGGGTGACGCCGAGTACATTCGCCGTGTGCGGGAGGGCGAGACCTCCGCATACGCCGTGCTGTACGAACGCCATGCCGCCTGCGCCCGCGGCCTGGCCCGGCAGCTGCTGCGCGGTGACGCCGAGGTGGAGGACGCGGTCGCCGAGGCGTTCACCCGGGTGCTCAGCGTCATCCAGCGGGGCAAGGGCCCGACGGACTCGTTCCGCCCCTACCTGCTCACGGCGGTCCGCAACGCCGCCTACGACCGCGGACGCGGGGAGAAGCGCCAGGTCGTCACCGACGACATGGAGAGCCTCGACCCGGGCGTCCCCTTCGTCGACCCCGCACTGGAGGGCCTGGAGCGCTCGCTGATCGCCCGCGCCTTCCTCTCGCTGCCCGAACGCTGGCAGGCGGTGCTGTGGCACACCGAGATCGAGGGGGCCAAACCCTCGGAGGCCGCCGCGATCCTGGGCCTGAACCCGAACGGCGTCGCGGCCCTGGCCTACCGCGCCCGGGAGGGCCTGCGCCAGGCCTACCTCCAGATGCACCTGGCGGGCGGCACCGTCGCCGAGGCCTGCCGCCCCACGGTGGGCCTGCTCGGCGGGTACGTCCGGGGCGGCCTGTCCAAGCGCGACACCGGCAAGGTCGACAAGCACCTGGACGGCTGCGCGGACTGCCGCGAGGTGTACGCGGAGCTGATGGACGTCAACGTCGGCCTGCGCGGGGTGGTCCTGCCCCTGGTCGTCGGCGTCGGCGCCACCGGCTACCTGGCCCTCACCCCGGGCGGCGCGGCCACGGGGGCCTGGTGGGGCCGGATGTCGCGCCGCCAGCAGCAGGCCACGGCGGGCGGCGTCGCCGCGGCCGGAGTGGCGGTCGCCGCCGCACTGGCCCTGGTGGCCGGGCAGACCCCGGTCCCGCCCGAGAACGAGGCCGCCCCGGACCCCTGGTCCCCGGTGGTGCAGCCGCCCGCCGCCGCGCCCGACCCGGACACCCCGCCCGGGGCGCCCCGGGCTCCGGGTGCCCCGCCCGCCGCCCCGCTCGCCGACCCCCGGGACCCGGACCCGCAGTCCCCGCCGCGCCCGGGCGAGCCCGACCCGCCCCCGGCGGTGCCGCCCGCGGACGTCCCCGAGGAGGAGGTCCCGGCGGAGGAGGCCCCCGAGGCGCTGTTCGCGGTGGGCATCGACCCGGTGGGCGCGCTGGTCCCGGGCGGCTCCGGGATCATGGTGCTGGACGTGCGCAACCTGGGCGCGCCCACGCTCGCCGAGGTCGTCGCCATGATCACCCTGCCCCCCGGCGTGGACATGGTCTCCTCGGGCGGCGCGGGCAACGCGGTGCGCATGGCCGACGGCGAGGGCGACTGGAGCTGCGCGGCCGACTCCGACGGCGGCGAGTGCGTGCGCCCGGCGATGGGCGCGGGCGAGAACAGCACCTACTTCTTCGACGTGACCGTCTCCCCGGACGCCCGGCTCGACGTGCCCGCCTCGGCGACGGTGTCGTCGGGCACGGTGAGCGCGGCCGCCACCGGGGAGCGGGGCGTCACCGCCGAGGGCGTGCCCGCCCGGTACGCGACGGCCGGCCGGGTGACGGTGGAGACCGTCGGCAACTCCCTGATGACCTGCACCGAGCCGGAGGACCGGTGGCCCTGGCCGTGGTGGGGCCGCCCCGGCGCCCCCGGGGCCGAGCCCGGCCCCGAGCCCTCGCCGGAGCCGACGGCCCCCCCGGAGGAGGACGCCGACCTGGCGCGCGCCCCCCGCGAGCCGGATCCGGCCGCGCCGGGCCTGCCCGGCCTCGGGCCGGACGGCCCCCTGACCGGGACGCCGGAGGCCCCCGGGTCGGAAGGGGCCGGTGAGCCCTCCGAGCCGGAGGTGACCCCGTCGGAGCCGGAGACCGGGGCCGATGACGATGCGGTCACGGAATCCGGCGACCGGACCCCGCCGGGCTACGACCCGGAGCCGACCCCGGAACCGACCCCCGAGCCGGAGGAGCCCCCCGCGGACGGCCCGTGCGCCCAGGCGCGCGAGCGCCTGGGGGACGCCCGGGACAACGACAACTGGGTGATGGCCCCGCGCGACGACGACTGGAACCCCACCACCACCGCCTCCAGTTCCGCCACCTGGGCCCTGCCCGAGGGCGGCCGGGTGCGCTGGGCGGGCCTGTACTTCTCGGCGGCGGGCTCGCACGGCTCGCACACCGCGCGGATCAAGGGGCCGGCGCAGGACGTCTACCACACGGTCACCGCCACCGACGTGCGCTCGGCCGAGCTGCCGGGCTTCCCCGCCTACCAGGCGTTCGCCGACGTCACCGAGATCGTGCGGGCACAGGGCGGCGGCCAGTGGTGGGTCGCGGACGTCCCGGCGATGGAGGGGCGCGCCCTCTACGCGGGCTGGAGCCTGGTGGTCGTTCTGGAGGACCCGTCGATCGGCTCCTACAACCAGGCGATGGTCCTGGATGAGACCGGGGCGGTGTTCCACGACGCGTCGGGGCTGCGCTTCCCGGTGTCGGGCCTGCTGCCCGCGTCGGTCCCCGCGCAGGTGGACGTGGTCGCCTGGGAGGGCGACGCGGACCTGGGCGGCGACCGGGTGACGGTGGACGGGGCGACGGCGGTGCCCGTGGACGGCCACGGGACGGCCGACAATGTGTTCGCGGGGTCGGCGCGGGGCGCGTCGGGGGACCCGATGGCCTTCGGTACCGACATCGTCCGGTTCGCCCCCGTGCTGGGCAGGGAAACGGACATCCGAATCCTGTCGGAGCAGGACGCGGTGCTGGCCGGAGTGGTCGCCCTGGTGGCCCCGATGCGGACCTGAAACCCCGCTCCGGCAAAGGGGCCCGGTACCGGGAGAGGCGCCCGCTGG
Source organism: Nocardiopsis sp. NPDC057823 (assembly GCF_042797335.1). NCBI lineage: Bacteria > Bacillati > Actinomycetota > Actinomycetes > Streptosporangiales > Nocardiopsidaceae > Nocardiopsis > Nocardiopsis sp. NPDC057823. The sequence goes on from NZ_JBHVLR010000005.1 coordinate 315,303, forward strand.
CGCCTCTCCGCGGGTTTCCTCACAGCCGGTTGTCCCAACCGTGACTGTCCGTGTTCGCAAGGAGCACGCAAAACCATACAGACTTGGCTAGGCTGTGCCCCGGTCATGGATATGGCCCCAGAGTCAACAGGGAAGGGGGCGATGTCGTGGACCGTTGCGCGTTGTTCGTCGACGCGGGATACCTTCTCGCGGACGGCGCGATGGCCGTGCACGGAACCCGCAACCGGGACTCCGTCTCCTGGGACTACTCCGGTCTCGTGCAGTTCCTCAACGAGGTGGCACGCGACCGCACCGGCCTGCCCTTGCTGCGCTGCTACTGGTACGAGGCGGTCTCCGACGACCGCCGTACCCAGGAGCAGGAGGGCATCGCGGACATCCCCGGCGTGAAGTTCCGGGCCGCGCGGATCAGACCGGGCCGCCGCGAGGGCGTGGAGAGCTACGTCCAGCGCGACCTCACCACCCTGGCCCGGACCGGCGCCCTGTGCGACGTGGTCCTGGTCAGCGGGGACGAGGACATGGCACCGGTGGTCGCCGAGGTCCAGGACATGGGTGTGCGGGTCACCGTCGTGCACGTCTCGGTCGAGGGCAACTGGACGATCTCCCGCGCGCTGCGCCGGGAGTGCGACGACCTCATCGAGATCGGCGCAGGGCACCTGCGCCCGCACGTCAGCCTGCTCTCGGGCGGCTCCGCCCCTCAGGAGACCGCGGCCAAGACCACCACCCCGTTCGCCAACGGCCGGGGGCACTCCGCCCCCGAGACCCCGCGCCGCCCCGTCGCCACCGCCCAGCCCGGGGGCTCCCGGGTGGAGCCGGTCGACACCTCCACCGGCGGCCTGGAGGCGATGTTCGCCGGGACCGGCGGACAGGCGGTCGCCCAGGGCACCGCCATGGAGCAACTGCGCGCGATGCGCCGCACCCTGGCCCAGCAGCGCGGCGGCGACCACCTCGCCGGACCGGCCACCGAGGGGCGCGGCGGCGCCATCGACGCCAACGGGTTCCCCTCCGGCGGCCAGCCGTCCGCCGCGGGCGGCGGGTACCCGCCGCAGACCGGCGGCTACCCGGCCACCGGGAGCCACCCGTCGCTGCGCGGCGACCAGGGCGGGTACGGCGTGCCCGGCCGGCAGCCGCAGTCGATGTCGGGGCCCCAGCAGGGGTTCTCGGCGGGGACGGGGCCGCAGCAGTCCTTCGCCGCGGGCACCGGACCCCAGCAGTCGTTCGCCAACGGGACGGGGCCCCAGCGCTCCTTCGCCGAGGACGGGCGCCAGGGGCACGCGCCACCCAGAGCGGGGCAGCCACAGGACCCGAGGTTCCCGGGCGGTAACGAGTCCGGGTACGGGGGTGCGAACGACGCAAACCCTACCTATGGGACCAGTACGGCAACTGACTCCGCCTCCCATGGCGGGGTGGGCTCCTACGGGGGCGCACCGCCGACTGGTCCCGCCCATGAGACCGGGTTCGGGACGACCGGATATCACGAATCCCGGCCCGGTCACGGATATCCCCAGCAGACGCCCTCCGTCGCGCATACCGTTGACGAAGCGGTGCATGTCGCGCGCCGGGAAGGGAACGACTTCGCGGAGTCGATCGCGCGCGAAGCCCCCGCCCTGTGGGTCGAGGCCGTCCTCGCCCGCAGGCCCCGGATGCCCTCCGACCTGGAGGCGCGTCTGCTCCAGGGGTCCTCGCTGCCGATCGACCACCTGTTGCGCGACGAGGTCCGGGACGGGCTGCGCCAAGGGTTCTGGCAGGCGTTGGAGCGTGCCAGGCGCTAGCGCCGCGTGCGAATGCGGAAGGTGGATGGACGATGCGGGTGACCCGCGTGACGACGGCCGAGCTCGACCGTCTGGAATTCCACGCCGTCCGCTCGGGCGAACACGGCGAGGTCGCCGCGCGGCTCCTCGATCTGGCCAACCGGGTCGACGCCGGGAGCGAGATCTCCCGCGCGGAGCTGTTCGTCCGGGCGGGCGAGCAGTGGGAGATCGCCCAGGAGTACGAGCGCGCCTGCGCCGCGTACCAGCGGGCGATCGACGACGGCGGCCCCACGGTCATCGACGCGCGCGCCCTGAGCGCGGGCGCCCTGCTCCAGCTCGACGAGATGGAGCAGGCCAGGGCGCAGCTCAAACGGCTGGAGAGCGAAGAACCGCGCGGACTCCAGACCTACCTCCACGTCGCCGAGGCGCTGTACGCACACGACGATCTGGAGGGCGCGGAGCGGTGGGCCACCGAGGGGGCGCGCCGGTTCCTCGACCGCGACCTCACGCCCTACGTCCACGACCTGCTGTGGGAGCTGCTACGGATCCGCTTCCGCATCCGCGCCGACCGCGGCCTGCCCGAGGACGACCTGGACCGCCGCCTCGACGAGGAGTGAGCGGGGGCGGGGCGCCTCCGTCCTCCGCTGTGTCCCCGGGCCGTCATCCGGTCCCGCCGTGCCGTGTTCCCGGACGACCCCCCGGCCCGGCCGCTGTGGCCCTCCGCCCCGCCGTGTCTTGGGGCAGCCACCGGTCGGGCCGCCGTGCCCCCGCCGCCCCGGCCCCGCCGTGCGGTGTCCCCCGGCTGCCCCCGGCCAGGCCGCCGTGTCTCGGGGCCGCCACCCGAACCGGCCGCCGTGTTCCGACGCCCCGGCGTGCCGTACCCGTCCCTGGGACACCTGCGGCGCGGCGTCAGGGGATGTCCGGGTGTGTCCGGGTGCGTGTGCGAAACGCCCGCGACGAAGGTGACCTAGGTCGCTCCAGGGGCTTCCCGGGCCCGCGCGTGCGGCCGGAGCCGACCGGGTACGCCAGGTTCTCCGGGGCCGTCCGGCGGCGCGGTGGCGGGCTTCCCGGGCCGGGGCGCCCATCGCCGCGGCGGGGTCGGGCGCGAACCGCTCCGCGGGAGTCTTAGGCTTGCCACGACCGCCCTCCGACGGGTCGCCCGGACACCCGTGCCGGACCCGCTCCGGACCCCCGGTGACGCCGTTCCACGTGGCCCGATGCGTGCCCCATACCACGCTCCGAGGGCGAGTTCGACGTTCATCGAAGAACGTGAGAAAACGACGACACGCCACTATCTTGGGATGGTTCCTGGCGGCAGCCACTAGATGTAGTATCAACTCCCGCTGGTGCTTCACCCTTCGGGGTGGCAGGGAACGCCGGAGAGATCCCGGGACGGCCCTGCCGGATCAGTGGGACGCGACCGCCGCGACCGGCCCGGAACCCCCGAGTTTCCGGGCGGCCGGACGACGGCCCGCGCGAACGAGAACCGAACACCGGCGCGCACGCATCGCCGTGCTGCGCTTGTAGGGAACGGGGGCTTGGGAGAGGGCGACCCGTGACACACCGCGACGACCGTACGCACCCGGTGCGCCGGTCGCCCAGTGGGCGCCGCACGACCCAGTAGCCACCGTCCCCACCCCGCCGGGACTTCTTCAATTCGAGGTTGGAGCCGCTGTATGACCCTTGACGTCGAGGCCGCGCCCGCATCCGTTCGGCCCGAGCCGGCCACCGAGGGAGCGCCCCCCGCCGCGCTCGACCGGATCGAGCACGTGGTGACCGAGGCCTGTGCGCGACTGGCCGGTGTTTCGGCGGAGAAGGTCCTCGCGGAGGCCCGGCGCGGCCTGTACCCCGGCATCCCCGACTCCGAGGTCGAGCTGGCCCTCATCATGGCCGCCCGCAGCTACGTCGAGGTCGACCCCGACTACTCCTACGTCGCCGCCCGCCTGCTGCTGGACAAGCTGCGCAGCGAGGCCCTGAGCTTCATCGCCGGGGCCCCCGACGCCGCCACCCAGACCGACATGGCCGAGCGCTACGCCACCTACCTGCCCGCGTACATCAGCCGCGGCATCGACCTGGGCCAGCTCGACCCGGCCCTGGCCAAGTTCGACCTGGAGCGCCTGGGCAAGGCCCTGCACGCCGACCGCGACGAGCAGTTCACCTTCCTCGGGCTCCAGACCCTGTACGACCGGTACTTCCTGCACAGCGACGAGACCCGGTACGAGCTGCCGCAGGCGTTCTTCATGCGCGTCGCCATGGGCCTGGCCCTGAACGAGGACGACCGCGAGGCCCGCGCCATCGAGTTCTACGAGCTGCTGTCCTCGTTCGACTTCATGGCGTCCACGCCCACCCTGTTCAACTCCGGCACGGTCCGCGCCCAGCTGTCGTCCTGCTTCCTCACCACCATCGGCGACGACCTCCAGGCCATCTTCCACGGCATCAGCAACAACGCGATGCTGTCCAAGTACTCCGGCGGCCTGGGCAACGACTGGACCCCGGTGCGCGGCCTGGGCTCGCACATCAAGGGCACCAACGGCAAGAGCCAGGGCGTCGTCCCGTTCCTGAAGATCGCCAACGACACCGCGGTCGCGGTCAACCAGGGCGGCAAGCGCAAGGGCGCGGTGTGCGCCTACCTGGAGACCTGGCACATCGACATCGAGGAATTCCTCGACCTGCGCAAGAACACCGGCGACGAGCGCCGCCGCACCCACGACATGAACACCGCGAACTGGGTTCCGGACCTGTTCATGCAGCGGGTGGAGCAGGACGGCCAGTGGACCCTGTTCTCCCCCAACGAGGTCCCCGACCTGCACGACCTGTACGGCACCGCCTTCGCCGAGGCCTACGCCGCCTACGAGAAGGCCGCCGACGAGGGCCGCATCAAGGTCTTCAAGCGGGTCCGCGCCGTCGACCTGTGGCGCCGCATGCTCACCATGCTGTTCGAGACGGGCCACCCCTGGATCACCTTCAAGGACCCGTCCAACCTGCGCTCCCCGCAGCAGCACGTCGGCGTGGTGCACTCCTCCAACCTGTGCACCGAGATCACGCTCAACACGGACGCCGAGGAGGTCGCGGTCTGCAACCTGGGCTCGGTCAACCTGGCCCAGCACGTCGGCCCCGACGGCATCGACACCGAGCGCCTGCGCCGCACCGTCCGCACCGCCGTGCGAATGCTCGACAACGTCATCGACGTGAACTTCTACACGATCCCCGAGGCCGAGCGCGCCAACATGCGCCACCGCCCCGTGGGCCTGGGCCTGATGGGCTTCCAGGACGCGCTGTTCAAGCTGCGCCTGCCCTACGCCTCCCAGGGCGCCGTGGAGTTCGCCGACGAGAGCATGGAGCTGATCAGCTACCACGCCATCGAGGCCTCCATGGAGCTGGCCGCCGAGCGCGGCGCCTACGAGACCTTCGAGGGCTCGCTGTGGAGCCGGGGCATCCTGCCGATCGACTCCGTCAAGCTCCTCGCCAAGGAGCGCGGCGGCGATCTCGACATGGACCGCGGCCAGACCCTCGACTGGTTCTCGCTGCGCGAGAAGGTCAAGAAGACCGGCATGCGCAACTCCAACGTGATGGCGATCGCGCCCACCGCGACCATCGCCAACATCACCGGCGTGAGCCAGTCGATCGAGCCGGTGTACCGGAACCTGTTCGTCAAGTCGAACATGTCCGGCGACTTCACCGTCGTCAACGACTACCTGGTCCGCGACCTCAAGGCCCGCGGCCTGTGGGACGAGGACATGGTCTCCCAGCTCAAGCTGCACGACGGCAGCCTCGGGCTGATCGACCGCGTGCCGGACGACCTGAAGGCGCTGTACGCCACCGCGTTCGAGGTCGACCCCGACTGGCTGGTCGACGCCGGCGCCCGCCGCCAGAAGTGGATCGACCAGGCCCAGTCGCTCAACCTGTACATGGCGGCCCCCAGCGGCAAGAAGCTGGACGCCCTCTACCGGCGCGCCTGGCGCTCGGGCCTCAAGACCACCTACTACCTGCGGTCGCAGAGCGCCACCCACGTGGAGAAGAGCACGATCAAGGGGACGGACGGCCGGCTGAACGCGGTTTCGGCCACCCCGGCGGCCCCGGTTGCCACCCCGACCCCGGCCGCCGCCCCGGCGCCGACCCCCGCCCCCGCGACGGCCGCGCGCCCGGCGCCCGTCGCCGAGCCGGTGCGGGAGCCGGACGAGGTGGACGAGTTCGAGATCGTCGAGGGGCAGGCCTGCTCCATCGACGACCCCGAGTGCGAGGCCTGCCAGTAGGACCCGTCGACGTGATCCGGGCCGCCCTCCCCCCGACAGGGGAGGGCGGCCCGCCCCAAGCCCCACGATGCGTTTCCGGGCCCTCCCGGAGAAGGAAAGACACATGACCGCGACCTCTGAGAACACCGCGAGCGCCGCCAGCGGCCTCGGCGAGATCGAGCGCGACGCCGCGCGCGTCAACGTCGACGACAAGGCGATGATCAACGCCCGCGCCGACGTCAACCAGCTCCTCCCGCTCAAGTACACGTGGGCCTGGGAGAAGTACCTCGCCGGGTGCAACAACCACTGGATGCCCACCGAGGTCGCCATGCAGGCCGACATCGCGCTGTGGAAGTCCCGTGACGGGCTCACCGAGGACGAGCGGCTCATGCTCAAGCGGAACCTGGGGTTCTTCGCGACCGCGGAGTCGCTGGTGGCGAACAACATCGTCCTGGCGGTGTACCGCCAGCTCACCAACCCCGAGTGCCGGCAGTACCTGCTGCGCCAGGCGTTCGAGGAGGCCGTGCACACGCACACCTTCCAGTACATCTGCGAGAGCCTGGGCCTGGACGAGGGCGAGCTCTTCAACATGTACCGGGAGATCCCGTCCATCACGGCGAAGGACGCCTGGGCGCTCAAGTACACGCAGAACCTGGAGGACCCGGAGTTCCGCACCGGGACCCCGGAGGCCGACCAGGCGTTCCTGCGCGACCTGGTGGCGTTCTACGTGATCTTCGAGGGCATGTGGTTCTACACCGGCTTCGCGCAGATCCTGTCGCTGGGCCGCCGGAACAAGATGGTCGGCATCGCCGAGCAGTACCAGTACATCCTGCGCGACGAGTCGATCCACCTGAACTTCGGCATCGACGTGATCAACCAGATCAAGATCGAGAACCCGCACCTGTGGACCGAGGAGTTCCAGGCGGAGGTCCGGCAGATGCTGACCGACGCGTGCGAGCTGGAGGTCGCCTACGGGCGCGAGACGATGCCGCGCGGCATCCTCGGCCTCAACTCGGAGCTGTGCGAGAAGTACATGCACTTCATCACGGACCGCCGCGCCGAGCAGATCGGCCTGGCGCCCATCTTCGGCGAGACGGAGAACCCGTTCCCGTGGATGAGCGAGATGATGGACCTCCAGAAGGAGAAGAACTTCTTCGAGACCCGCGTGATCGAGTACCAGACCGGCGGCGGCCTGGACTGGGACTAGTCCCTGGCGGTCCACTGGACCCGGCCCTTCTCCCCTGTCGGCGGCGGGGGAGGGGGGCCGTTCGCGTTCGCCCTCCCGCGCGTCGGTGAACAAGGCGTGTCGGAAGTACGCGAATCGCTCCCCCCGGACGGTTCGGGCAGTACCTTTTCTCCAGGGGAGGCCGTCCTCCCCGCCGCGGGGGGGCGGGGGGGGGGGCGCGGGGGGGGGGG